>NZ_CP009505.1:3008191-3609829 GCF_000970045.1 Methanosarcina sp. MTP4 | reverse complement strand
TCCCTTTTTCATATTTCACATTCCTGTATTTACCAGAATGTATATAAACCGTTAAAGCTTATGGTGCTATGATGTTAAAAGCCTATAAATTCAGGTTGTATCCTACAACTGAACAAAAAACGATGATAGCAAAACATATAGGTAGCTGTCGATTTGTTTTTAATTGGGCTTTAGAACTAAAAATTAAATCATACCAAGAAGAAGGAAAATCGTTTTCCAGATATGACATTAATAAGATGATTCCAGAACTGAAAAAAGAACATGAATGGTTAAAGGAATCAAATTCTCAGTCATTGCAAGCAATGACTAAAAATGTGGAAAATGCTTTTACTAAGTTCTTTAGAGAAAAAGCAGGTTTTCCAAACTTTAAATCAAAAAAGAATCAAGTTCAATCCTTCGAAATACCTCAACATTACATAGTTGATTTTGACAAAAATATAATAAAACTTCCTAAAATAGGGGAAATTAAAGCTGTCCTGCATAGGAATTTTGAAGGTAAATTAAAAACAGCAACTGTATCCAGAACTTCAACCGGAAAATATTTCATTAGTATATTGGTGGATGATGAAAAGGATTTGCCCGAAAAACAAACATTCACAGGAAATAATACAGTAGGTGTTGATGTTGGAATAAAGGATTTTGCTGTTTTGTCAAATGGAGAAAAAATAGATAATCCGAAATATCTTAAAAACTCTTTACAGCGTCTTAAGGTAGTTCAAAAACAATTAAGTAAGAAGGTTAAAGGCTCTAATAACCGGAAAAAAGCAATAAAAAGGCTTGCTAAAATCCATGAAAAGGTAACAAATCAAAGAACTGATTTTCAGCACAAAGTTTCATCAAGATTAATCAGCGAGAACCAAGCAATAGCGTTTGAAACTCTGAAAGTCGAGAACATGGTAAAAAATCACTGTCTTGCACAGGCTATAAGTGATGCTTCATGGTCAAGCTTCATTACAAAAATGGAGTATAAAGCCGAATGGTACGGAAAAACCATTCTGAGAATAGGCCAGTTTGAGCCATCAACAAAATTGTGTAATGTTTGCGGCTATCATAACAAGGACATTACCCTAAAAATAAGGGAATGGGTATGTCCCGAATGCAAAACAGAACATGATAGGGATATAAACGCAGCTATAAACATTAAAAAGTTTGCTTTGCAAGATCAAAATTTGATAGTAATCTAATCTTCCCTATGGAACGTGGGGTTAAGCTTGTGGATTCGTCTAGGATGCTAGGGGAAATGAAGCAAGAAGTCCGTTAAATCTTTAGATTTAGCGGGTAGTTCACTTTTCACTCCATTTTTGCTTCTGCTATTTGTAACTTTTTATTCTAGCTTCAGGCTTAATTTCTTTCTCTTTCTTTTCTACTCATTTTCTTCATCACTTTTGTTTGATTTTTTTCTACTTCTCTTCTTCATCTCTTCTTCATCTCTTTTTTATCTAAGTTTTTGGTATGATTTCACTTTTTTTTCGTTTATTTTGCTTTATTTTCATTAATTTTTCTTCACGGTTTTTTTCATTTTAGTCTCATTTATGATACTTTTTCCCGATTTTTGAATCATAGTTTTTCTCTTTGAATCCGGTTTTTTCTTTTTGGCATCAGATTTTTTTGTTCAGATCAGATTCCGGTATTTTTTTCCTTTACCTTTCTTTTTTAGGGCTTTTTTCGGGTTTTTCTCTACGTTTTTCTTTTCAGGTTTGTCGGTTTTTTCTTAGACGGTATATTTTAGGGTATATTTTTTTCATAATTTATATATATTTAATGTACGTCCCCTTTATGAGGGCATTTTTTCCTTTTTCGGGGATTTTTTCTAATCTCCTTTTTGCTTTACTGATGTTGAATCTATCCTTTTTTCATCCTTAATGTATAATCATGTTATTTTCTTTAGAAAGGTATATATATTAATATTGTGTAAATTTTAATTATATCGTGTATATTTTATATTATTTCATAATATACACGGCGTGTTATATATAAAGTATATATTTTTATTACTTTATACAAGTCTCTTCCATTCCCTCAAACTTATTTCGAAAGAAATAAGTATTACCTCGGGTAAACATTTCCAATTGAAGTCGAATTTAGCTTTGTTTTTCAGGAATAAAATGGACTATATCAGTAAAAAATGGAGACGCCGGTGATCGTAAAAAATCTTCAGGAAAGCCAAACGATACTGAATAGAACCTTTATGGCTGTCCATGACAGTTCCTTCTCCGAGTTTAGGTTTCCGTTTTATTGAATTCCTGTTAATTCCATGATTTATATCTATTTGAAGATTGGAGGGAACGGTGGTGTATGCCCCTTTAGCCGTATACGAATCCAGCTTTGGGCGTCCCCGATCTTATAAACTTTATCATAAACTGTATAATGTATTGAATTTATTCAAAATTTAAACTTTGTTTACTCGCCAAGCATGAATATAACAATGTGAACAAAAAAAGAAAGAATGTGGTCGTTATGAATAGGTTAAATCTGATGGTGTCGGGAGTCGCTGTGCTACTTCTTGTGGCCGCTGGCGCCTATTCTTCTCTTGGTTATTCCGGGAATGATGCTATTGCATCCCACTACATGACCAAAGGAGAATGGGAAGATTCGGTCTGCGGAGGCTGTCACTACGGCGTCTATGAAAACGTCAATAATTCTTATCATGTACAGGTAGACATGGACCGGTGGTCTCCCCTCACGAACTTTGATCTTGAAACGTCCGGAGAGGACGCCTGGGTTGCCGAGTTCGGAAAGTATCACCCGGGTGGGGGACCACTTGCCGAATACGGTGTTGATGTCAACTGTATGATGTGTCACGAAAAGTACGGGCTCTATGACTTCGAAAAACGGGCGGAAAAAATCGAAAGTGGGGATTATGCCAATGCAAATAAGGCTGCAATGGAAGTCTCAAGCCGCACTGCCCAGACTGACGCAATGCATCTTTTTGTGTACAGTGGCAATATTCTTACCCCCTATCCCCTGCTGATCGTGTTCCATGACGGTGTGAATGGAGCTCCTAAAGATACCTCCTGTGCCCAGTACTGCCACAGCAGAGAAGTGGAAGCACGGGCTGTTTCATGGGGTTCAGAAGAGTTTTACGAAGAACTCGACGTTCACGCAGAAGCAGGTGTCGAATGTGTTGAGTGCCACCACACGGAAGCGTACATCATAACCTCCGATCACCAGATCGGGCGTGGAAACGTCTCTGATACCCCTGATATCGGAGAGAGCTATGATGATACCATGAGGAGCTGCGACGCTGAAGGGTGTCATGCAGGTATCTCCCACGGGCCTTTCGCGGACTCGCACATGGAGTTCCTTGACTGTACGTCCTGCCATGTCCCCATGCTTCCTGGAGGAGACCTGCCGGGAGGAACGCCCCTTAAGGCCTTTAGCTGGCAGAACGGAGAACGGGAAGACGTTTACTGGGAAGAAGACTTCCAGCCCGTCCTTGCCTGGTACAACGGAATCTCCGGAGATGTCCTGCCTTCCGTGGACACCAGAAATGACAGTGACGTGAAGCTTACCCCCTTCAACAAGATCGCCGGAACCTGGTGGGACGCAGGCACCGATCCTGAAGTGCTCGCAAACCCGGATACAAGTATCTCCACTGGAGACCCGATCCCGGTGCAGTATGTGAAGGCCGCGGATGCCGACGGTGACGGTGAGGTCACAGTTGAAGAAATGCAGGCTTATGATGCCGACGGAGACGGTCAGCCGGATTATCCGAACGCCGTTTTGAGGACTGTCGAACTCTACTACCAGGTTTCCCACAACATTGTGAGCAGGGGAAGCGAAATGGGTGACCCGATGACCTGTAAGGACTGCCACGGAAGCGAAGCCGTGATTGACTGGGAGTCCATTGGTTATGTGGAGGACCCCGGAGGAGATTCTTCAGCAGTCAAGAGCATTGGCGTGACCTATGACAAGCCAAGACCCGAAGAAGTTGAAGGGGAACCTGCATTGTAAGGAGGTGGCAAACGTTGAGTGTAATCAAACTTGATAAACTGCCTGAAAAGGTAATTTTACCCCTGAAGCAGCATGATGGGATTGCATGTGCCCCTCTGGTCAAAAAAGGCGAAGAAGTTATAATTGGCCAGAAAATTGGGGATTGCGAGGGAAGCGACCTCGCTTACATTCATTCCTCCTACTGCGGGACTGTGGAATCTGTTGGTGAGATGCCCAGCCCCTTCGGGAAAAGGGTCTTAAGTGTAGTAATCAGTCCTTCTGAGTGTGCCGAATCCGTTGATTTCGTCCCTGAGAAGGATGCAACTCCTTCAAGGTTACTGGAAATTATCCAGGAAGCGGGCATTGTCGAATATTATCAAAAGCCCACGTACCTTGCCCTGAAACCCGGGAAGAGAATTGACACCTTGATAATGAATGCGACTTTCCCTCTGATCACCAACGCTTACCTGGATTCCCTTGACAAAGTTCTCGAAGGGTTCAGGCTTATGCTTGAAGCAGGCGGGATATCGAGGGGCGCAATCGTAATCCGGGCAGATGACAAGGAGTCCATCAAGGCTTTCAAGAACGCGAAGGTCGGGGGAAAGCCCCTGACTGTTGCCCCGATTATTGGAAAGAGGCACGCTGACTACTACTTCGAAGATTCGGATGCCGAAATCATAGTGCTGGCCGGAGGCAAGATCACCTATACTCCAACGATGATGAACCTGCTCTCTGGCAATGTAATGGGTCGCAAGATCCCTCTGGGTTACGAACCTGCGGATGTGCATGTGGCAGTCTGCGGGGTAAAGTCTGCTAAAGCAACATACGATGCTGTTTATGAAGGCAAGCCTTACCTTGAGAATGTGATCTCGGTCACTGGAGCGGTTAATCGTCCCGGAAGCGTACTCGTTAAGTTCGGGACCCCGATCAAGGATGTGATCGAGGTCTGCGGCGGTTACAAAGGCGAACCCGGAAAGGTCATTGTCAATGGGTCAAGGGTCGGAGTAGCTCTTTACACTGACGATTCCCCGGTTGCCAAGAATACCACGGGAATTGTTGTCCAGACAAAAGACGAGGTTCTCAGGGACGTGTCTTCTGCCTGCATTCACTGTGCCCGCTGTGTGGACGTCTGTCCCATGAACCTGCTCCCCGGAAGGATTGCAGTCATGGCGGATCAGGGGATGTACGAGAAATGCGGAGAATACTATGCATTGAGCTGCATTGAGTGTGGAGACTGTGCAGCAGTCTGTCCGGCAAAGAAGCACCTTGTCCAGCTCATCCGCTTCTCTAAGCTCCAGCTTCTGAAAATGTGTGCGGAAGCTGAACCCGCGGAGGTGACAGAATGACAACTTTTACAGTATCTCCTCCTCCCCACAGGAGATCGAAAATCTCTATCAAGACTCTCATGTGGGGCAGGGTCGCTGCCCTTGTTCCGATAAGTCTGGCAGCGATTTATTTCTTCGGATTCGCTGCAATCGGGAACATTGCTGCTTCCATTTTAGGTGCAGTGGGTATCGAATTAGTTATTCAAAAAGCGTTTAAATACGAGTTAACGATATTGGACGGAAACGCTGTTTACATTGGGCTTTTACTGGCTCTTATCTGCCCTCCGACACTGCCTGCCTGGATGATTTTCGTGGCGGCTATGTTTGCGGTAGGAATCTGTAAGCATGCGTTTGGAGGTATCGGGTCCTACGTTTTCCATCCGGCGCTTGCAGCCTGGGTTTTCCTGAGTCTTTCCTGGGCTCAGGACATGCTCCCGGGAACTACCCCAATTACCAGCAGCTTTTCGGACATGATTTTTGAAACCGGAGCTGGATTCCTGGGAGAAGTTTCCCCAATTCTGGTGCTCCTCACCGGAGTTGCACTCATAGCCACGAAATTCATTGAGTGGAGGATCCCGGTTGCTTATTTCCTGACAACGGTCATCCTGGCCGTGCTTCTTGGGGATCCGGTCTCCTATGTGATGACCGGAACTTTCCTCCTTGGAGTGCTTTTCATTGCTACCGACACCGTGACGTCTCCGGTTACCAAGAACGGAAGGATCATCTACGGAATCCTTTGCGGAGTCCTGACGGTGCTTTACGGATACTTCTCGGGCAACTATGTGTGGGGTACTCTGTATGCACTCCTTCTCGCAAATGCAGCAGCTCCGTACATTGAAGTCAATACCCTTCCAAAGCCCGTGGGAGGTGTGGCACATGAGTGATAACAAGGAAATAGTGCAAGTTATTGTAGTAATGGTCCTGATTTCTGCTGTTGCGGCTGCGGCTCTTGCAGCGACCTATACCCCAACCCAGGTTAAGTTGAAAGAGTTACAGGCAGAGCAGCAGAAAGAGGCACTGAAGGTTATCCTCCCGGAAGCAGCGGATTTTGAGCCTGTAACCGGGGACCAGGTAGACGATGCAGGTGATCCGGTAGTGCTCTACTACCGCGGGGTTGATTCCTCAGGAAACGTTGTTGGATATGCGGTTAAAAGAAATCAAGTCGGAGCTCAGGGTGTAATTCAACTGATTGGCGGAGTTTCGGCGGATTTCAATACAATAACAGGACTGCAGGTGATGAAGCATTCCGAAACTCCTGGTCTCGGAGCCCTGATCGTAACTCCTGAATTCCAGGGACAGTTCGTGGACAAACCGGTGGCTGACGTGAGCCTGAAAAGTAATGGTGGGCAGATTGATGCCATTACCGGAGCCACGATCTCTTCACAGGCTGTGGTGGACGCCCTGCATAGTGCGGTGGATTACGCAGCCGCACAGGAGGGTTGAAAATGAATCCGTTAAGTGAATTTTTACGTGGAATTACCAAGGACAACCCGACCTTCGGGCTCGTGCTTGGACTCTGTCCGACTTTAGCAGTTACGTCCTCTGTGGAAAACGGGATCGGAATGGCTATGGGGACTCTGTTTGTGCTGGTCGGCTCAAACGTGATGGTCTCTGCAATCCGGAACCATATCCCCGGAGCAGTCCGTCTTCCCATTGAAATCATTGTCATTGCAACCTTCGTTACGATCGTTGACATGGTTATGGAAGCGTTTACGCCGGCTTTGTATGAATCGCTCGGTGTGTTCATTCCCCTTATCGTGGTCAACTGTATTGTTATCGGAAGGGCTGAAGCCTATGCCCTGAAGAATGGGGTCTTTTACTCAACCATTGATGCCTTTGGTGAGGGTACGGGTTTCCTGCTCGTGCTGATACTTATTGGAGGTATCCGTGAATTCTTCGGGACCGGTATCATCGACCCGTTCGGGATCACAGTGATCGACGCGAGTGCATTCATGAACCCTGCAATGTTCATGATCCTGTCTCCAGGGGCCTTCCTTACAATCTCAGTGCTGATGACTATGGTGAACTATCGCAAGCAGCAGAAAGCTGCAAAGGGTGGTTAAAATGGTTGAAAAGGCCTTATTTACAATCTTGCTTGAAGGAGTGTTTGTCAAGAACTTCCTTCTCATCCAGTTCCTGGGTCTATGTTCCTTCGTGGGTGTGACCAAGGACGTAAAAAGCGCATCAGGGATGTCAGGAGCTGTGGTCTTCGTCATGGCGTTGGCAGCAACCGTGTCCTTTGTGCTGTTTAATTACGTGTTAGTGCCCCTTAAGCTGGAGTTCCTGCGGACCATCGCCTTTATCGTGGTTATTGCAGCGCTCGTACAGCTTGTGGAGTTCATCGTAAGAAAGCACGTGCCTGCACTCTACCGTTCGCTTGGTATCTACCTGCCCCTGATCACCACCAACTGTGCGGTGCTCGGTGCGGTGCTCCTTAACGTCATGAATGACTACAACTTCATCCAGAGCGTTACTTTCGGAGTTGCAGCAGGGCTCGGGTACACCGTTGCCATGCTCATGATGGCTGGAATCCGCGAGCGGAGTAACATCGTAAACGTGCCAAAGGCTGTGGGCAGAGGCGTTACATACGCTTTATTCGTCGCAACGATCATGTCCATGTCCTTTGTGAACTTCTTCGGGGTGATTCCGCTTGACTGATGTACTTGTAAACTCCATAGCAGTTCTGGCGGGCCTCGGGTTTGCGGTCGGCGCAATGCTGGTCGCTGCTTCCAGGATCTTTAAGATCGATTCGAACCCCCTTATCGATGAGGTTGCGGAACTCCTTCCCGGAGCAAACTGCGGTGGCTGCGGGTATGCAGGATGTGCTGCCTGCGCAGAGGCGATCGTCGAAAGTGGAGCTCCCATAAATAGCTGTCCGGTGGGCGGTTTTGATACTGCGAAGGAAATCGGCGCCCTCATGGGACAGGAAGTTACGGAGTCCGAACCCGAGTATCCCTTTGTCCGCTGTAACGGCGGAAAAAGCTGTGTTACCCTCTTCGATTATGAAGGTGTGGATGGCTGTAAGGCTGCACTGATGCTCTGTGACTCCAGAAAGGGTTGTTCCTACGGCTGTCTTGGGCTCGGGACCTGTGTCCGTGCCTGCCAGTTCGATGCCCTCTCCATGGGAGAAGACGGCTTTCCGCATGTGAACAAGAACCTCTGTACAAGCTGTGGGAACTGTATTGCAGCCTGCCCGAACGAAATCCTCACCTTTGCCAAGGACTCGGAGAAAGTGCATGTGCTCTGTCGCTCCCACGACAAGGGTAAGCAGGTCAAGGCAGTCTGTGAAAACGGCTGTATCGGCTGTAAGAAATGTGAAAAGGAATGCCCGGAAGGGGCTATCAAGGTCACGAACTTCCTGGCCGAAATCGACCAGGAGAAGTGTACCGGCTGTGGCGCCTGTGCCGCGGTCTGTCCTCAGGGAATAATCGAGGTCCGGTAATCTCCGGCCCGATTTTCCCTTTTGGCTTTGAAAACACTTTAACAAGAGGTGGAAAGTATGTCCTACAAGACTTCCATTGGCTTACCTGAAAACATCGTGGCGGCTCTCACTTATTTGGGTGGTTGGCTCTCCGGGATTTTGTTTTTGCTCCTTGAGCGCAATAACAAATTCGTCCGCTTCCATGCCATGCAGTCTATCCTGATCTTTATACCGTTTGCCTTATTTATCTTCCTGGTCGCGTGGATTCCGGTTATAGGCTGGGCCATTGCGGACGGTGTGGGAATGCCCGGATTACTGCTTATAGTGATCCCCGCATACATGGCGTTCAGGGGCTCAAAGTTCAAGATCCCCATCATCGGGAAGATCGCATACGACTTTGCCTACGGTGAATAAAGATAAACAGATTTAACCTGAGAATTCGAATTGTCCTTTTCAAGGGCAATTCCCTTTCTTTTCTCTTTTTGGATTTACTCTCTATTTGCAGTTTTTTTCTGGCTTAGTTTTCTTGAATTTTCCATCTTCCTCGGATTTTCTTATTTTCCTGTTCTATTGCTGTTCCATTGCTGTTCCATTGCTGTTCCATTGCTGTTCCATTGCTGTTCCATTGCTGTTCCATTGCTGTTCCATTGCTGTCTCCTAACTCACTTAACATTTTTCTCCTTGCCTTAAAAGGACAGAAAGCATTATTAGGTAATTATACTATACTTAATTGTTAATCTAATGTAGTCATATCTTGATTTTGAAATTCTCAAAAAAGGTGTATGGACATGTCAGGTTCCATTGTGGTGGACTCTTCGGAGCTCCGGGAATTAAAAGAAGAAGTCTCAAAGCTGAACGGTCAATTAAACCACTTCATACAGCGTTCAAATCAGGAACACACGGATTCGCTGCTTGAAGGGCTTAGGGACAGGTATTCGGAAGTATTCTTCCAGAAAGAGGTTGCTGATGCAAAAACCTCTTTGAGCAGGGAAATGGTCAGGGACTGCCCGATGAATTCTCGCTGTTCTCTTGCTTTCATTGAATTTCTGGTAAACTCGGCAGAGTGCATAAAAACGGGTTCAGTTGCTGATTCGGTGGTAAATTCTTTCAGGGATAACCTGGAAAAAATTAAGGAAAATCTTCCTTATGAGCACTGCAGCCAGTGTACTTCGGAAGTCACCCGGCTTTTCGAAAAACAGATCGACCTTATGCGTTCTCTGGGCATATATGTGGGTGACGGTGTGTACACGCTCCCTATTTCGGAGGTTTCTGCCGGTGTCATGGTCGAATCGGTCCTGGAGCCTATTACGAATAAGCACAGGTTCATGATTATGCAGGCCGTGGCTACGCAGGCCCAAAGCTTCTCTGAACTTTCGAAAACGACCGGGCTTCGCGGAGGAAACCTGCTTTTTCACCTGAGGAAGCTGCAGGATTCGGACATGATTTTGCAGCGGAACGAAAGAGGGGACTATGTCATAACTGACAAAGGATACCAGATCTTAAAAATGGTCGTGGAGTGTTATTCCCGGCTGATTTTGTAAATCGTGGAATCAGAATAACGTAAACTCCTGACTTCGTGTAAATACAGAATCCGTATATACCCTTAATCGAGCCGAAGTGACCGTAATTCACCTTTCAGGAACGTCCCTTTCCTGGCTGAAAGCCTGGCTTTCCTTTTCAATTTTCAATCTTTTTTTTGAAGAGGGCCACCAGATAGGCTGGTGGAAGCCTTCCTTAATTTTCGGAATAAAGCTTTTCGGGGATAAGGGAAACATTTCAACAGAGCCCTCTTTTTGGTAAATCATTCCAGAGTGCGCTGGATAACACCTTTTTTGGCAGTCCTGTAGGACTTTTCTGCAAGTTCCGCACTTCCCTTTATTTCTACAATTTCCATGTCGAAAGTGCGGGCAAAATCCAGGACATTTTTATTGAAATCAGGGTCATATGAAAGGCCGGTATCGAGTTTTACAAGCCGTGAGTATCTCGGATCCTTCAGGAAACTATCGTCGAGATTCCGGGATTTTCTCCTTTCTTCTGCCATTTCTTTCCAGGCCGAAGCCCACATGGGGGTGAAGTAAAGGGCGCCAGTCCCCCTGCAGGTGTACATGGTTTCGTCGTAGGCAGCGTTTCCCCCGAGAGCGGCGCTTATGCAATCTGCCACGACTTCCCCGTTTCCGTCTTTCAGGCAGTAAATGGGGCACTCAAAGCCCGAAAAGTCCTCTTCCAGACTCTCAAAGGCTTCCCCGCAGCTGCAGTAAAAAATGAGGATTCCATCCGAAAACGCTGCCATCTCCCTGATCTTTCCGTAGACTTCAGACTTGAGGAGATCAAGATCGTCATGAAGCCCCAACCTGAGCGGGTTTACAACTACCGTTACCCTGTGAGCCGCTTTGAGCTTCATCTTCTCATGAATTTCCCTGAAAAAAGGAAGCTTGAGCAGGGGTTTTGCAAGCGTCATGAAGCCAGAGCTGGATACGTGCCTGTTCCCAAGGAGAAGTGGAACCCTATCCAGGGGCGCTGTTCTATGAATACAGTTTTCGGACTTGAGTTTCCGGAGCAACCCGAAACTATCCCTGCCTTCTACCACAATCAACTGCTCCAGTTCCCTATCATTCGAAAGGACATGGGCAAGCTCATCCTCAAACATCCTGCAGGCGATAATACTCAGTATGGGCATGTAAGAACCTCTTTCCGGCTGTTTTTAACTTTCAGCTTTTTCTGCCGGGCTTTCCTTTTTTACTTTTTCACTCAACCAGAAGAATCCCCACGCACACAGTTTTTTCAGGGTTACAGAACTCAAGCTCGATACCTGCTTTTTCCATGGCTTTCTGCAGGTTGATCCCCACGGCTTCCGGGGAAAAACGCCTGAGTTCGGGCTTTACGCACTTTTCCAGGTTGCACTTCTCGCATTCGTTGCAGGGGCCGGGGCGGAGCAGGTGGGCGTAAATGAAGCCTTTCCTGAAAGCGTCCTGTTCCAGCTCAAACATCTTATGGAAAGACTCTTTCTGGAGTTTTCCCCAGGCTTCGAGGATATCCTCTGCACCTGACGTATCATGCTCTTCCACAAGGAGAAGGGCGCTTCCGTATTCCTGCAGGACCTTCCTGAATTCGTCAATGGAAAGGGTGTGGGGCGGACAGCTCAACCGCTCCCCGTAGTTCCGGCAGCCGTGGGCGCACTTGAGGGCAATCCGGTTCTCCACTGCAATATCACCTGATTCCAGAGGGCAGGCTTTAAGGCCCAGACTTGAGGCTTTTTCGATTAATACGTGTAAATTATCGGGCATTTAAATCCCTCTCATCTCTAATAGATTCCTTTCTAATTCAAGATGGTCATTTGCACAAAAATACATTCGCAACCTTCTGCAGAATTATTCCGTTGAATTATTCCTCTGAAACCGACTCGTAAAGTTTTCTCCTTTCCGGGGGCATGGATTCGAGATATTCTTTTGCTTCTTCGGGTGAAACTGCCCTGCGGGTCCCATCGGGCTCCTGTATGACCACGCCGCTTTCTTTGAGCATCCTGTAGCGTTCTTTCCTGACCTCTTTATCCGGGTGGCAAACGAGCTGGCAGTTGGAACAGCTGTATTCAAGCCTGTACCCCGGAATCTGTGAGACGAAAAATCCGCCTTTGATCTTCGGCCTTCCGAGGTACGCTTGCAGAGCAGGAAGCTGCACAGCGGGAAAATCTTCATCTTTTTCGGGGATCTCAAAGCGAGCCGGAGACCAGGTTGACCATTTTCCTGAGGGGTTCAGGCCTGACATTCCTCCGCACACATAGCAGCAGCGGGCGTAGCTCCTCCGTTTACCGTAACTGAACTCTCTTCCCCCAAGAGTAACCGTGACCTTTTCAACGGGGTCCACGAATCCGGTGGAGCAGACTGAAAGGCAGAGCTTGCACCCGTCACAGTAGTTTTCTTCTTCTGGCAGGGGATCCGTCGGGACAAGTTCCGCGTCAGTAACGACTGAGGCCAGGGCAATCGCAGACCCGTATTCCTTCGTAATAATGTGCCCTGAATACCCGAAGTATCCGATTCCTGAGCGGACTGCCAGGTACCTGTGGGAAATCGGGGGGTTCATGTCCATGGGCCCGTTTTCGCTGTCCGTCCTGTACACGAAATTTGCTCCCTGGGGTACAGCTTTGTATCCGAGCTGCTGCAAGAACCCTGCCATTTCAAGGGCGATCCCGTTGGCAAGGGTGGTGGTCCGCACTTTGTTGGTTTCAAGGGATTTATGATCCTCTTTTTTAAAGTAAGGGTCAATAAGGCTCTGGTCAAAAGCCAGAGCGAAACAGATGGCTGACTTTGCTTCAGGCAGTACATAGGTCAGGTCGGCAGAAGGGGGGCCGCACGCAAGTGTTTCAGTTGTTGAGATCCCCGCTTTGAAGGCTCCCAGGGTCAGAGCCATCTCTTTGAGAGTTTCGGTTAATTCGTCCATTTTCGATTCCTCAGGTAAATTTTAGAGACATATAAAGTTTACAATAGAATTTATGCAAGGTCATTCATATATATTTAATCGGCATTGGAGTGTACAACCTGGCCGCAGGTATAGCCTGATAACCTTGCTTAAGTTGGTCTTTGATTCAAGTATTATGCTCTTTAAGAACAGGAACGAAATTTGGGAAAAAAGATTAAATTTGAAGAGGATACGAAAAAAAGAAATAAAAAAGGGAAAAAGAAATTCAGGGTTTTTTTAAGCAATCACTACCCCGTATTTCACAAAAACCAGTGCAAAAGCCCTTCTCATTTCCTCTGCTACCTTTTTCGTTTCCTCCTCATCATTGAGGATTGCAGCGGTTTCCAGTTCGTGGATTTTCAACTCCACGGCTTCAAGGCTGGCTTCGTAGTTTTCGTCCGCAGTTTCGGGAGGCTCGGCGGAAGCTACGGCTTCCCAGCTGATTTCAAGTTCGGGAATGAGGGTTACCACAGCAGCGGTGTCGTTTTTATTTGCGTCCTCGATTGCAATTTCCATCAGCGTGTGGAAGCTGGTCAGGCGGTCGCCCATGAGGTTTATTCCGTTTCTCTGGTGGAGCTCGAAGAAGAGGTCCCGCATGGGTTCCAGGGCTTCGTGGGCTGCTTCGATATCGTTTTCCCGAAGGTGCTCTCTGGAACGTTCTGCTATTGCCAGGGCTTCATCGAGGGTATCGGGCCACTTTTCATCGTCAGCGTAGACGGCAGGCGGGTTTTCTGAATATTCTGCATTCACCGTTTCCAGGTCTTCTACGAGCCCATCAAGGGCTTCCTCTGAAGCATTATAGTCTTTCCTGCTGGTCGAGACCAGGGCTTTTACGTAATTGGAGTTTGCACTCTGCATCAGGGCTTCGAATTCGGCGTCCTCTCCCTCTGGCTCTACGCCTTCCCCTGTTTCAGGAGGCTGGTCTTCGGCATCCTTTTCGTCTTCTGTTGCGATTTCTGTTTCGGCTTCAGTTTCTGTTCCTGAATCCGAAACGCATCCCGCTGCGAAGCTTATAAGGGTCAGTACTATCAGGATGTAAACCGGTGTTTTCCACTTTATTGTAATCCCCCACTGTCAAGCTCTAGTTCCAGATTTAATCTCTAGTTCCAGATTTTACTTTCTTCTTTCGCATTTTACTTTGTACCTTGCTTGTATTTATCGGGGCTCATGCAATTATAGTTGTTCTTGATTACGTTTTTTTGAGTGATGGGGTTCTTAGGGGGGAAACCCGGCTTCCTGACAATTTCAAACATTCGAAAGGTTAAATATTACCTTCTCCAATTATGGTGCAAGCATTAATGGAGGACTTTACGATTAAAGAAGAGATCTGGATTGAAAAATACAGGCCCGTAAGGCTGGACCAGGTTGCCGGGCAGGATGAGACCATTGAGCGCCTGAAATCCTACGTGGCAACGAAAAACCTTCCCCATCTCCTCTTTTCCGGGCCGCCTGGTGTGGGAAAGACGGCTTCTGCGGTTTCCATTGCCAGGGAAATTTTCGGGGAAGATTTATGGCGTGAAAACTTTACCGAACTCAATGCCTCGGATGAAAGGGGGATTGACGTTGTCAGGAACAAGATCAAAAACTTTGCAAAAACCGCACCCATAGGCGGGTCCGGGTTCAAGATTATCTTTCTGGACGAAGCCGATGCCCTTACCTCGGACGCCCAGTCTGCCCTGCGGAGGACCATGGAACGCTTCAGCAACAACTGCCGTTTCATCCTTTCCTGCAATTACTCTTCCAAGATCATCGAACCCATCCAGTCCCGCTGCGCTGTCTACAGGTTCAGGAGGCTCTCGGACGGGGCTATCCGGAAACGCCTGGAGTTCATTGCGGAAGAACAGGGGCTGTCCATCACCGAAGACGGGTATGAAGCCCTTGTCTATGTGGCTCAGGGGGACATGAGAAAAGCTGTAAACTCCTTGCAGGCAGCTGCTTTCATTGACCGGGGCCAGCCTATTTCCAGGGAAACTATCTACAGGACCACGGCAACCGCAAACCCGGAGGAGATCAAAGGCCTGATCGAAACTGCCCTTCTCGGGAACTTCAAGGGTGCCAAGAAAGAGCTCGACAGGTTGCTCTATGAAGAAGGGCTTTCAGGGGAAGACATAGTTGGGCAGATCTACAGGGTTATCTCCGGTCTGGAAAACCGTGATATGCTGGACCTCGGGTTGTCGGAGAGGCGCATAATTGATCTTGTGGACATCCTGGGAGAAATCGATTTCAGGCTCACGGAAGGGGCCAGCGAAAAGATCCAGCTGGAAGCCCTGCTCGCACATTTTGCACTTTCCGGAGAATAAGCAGGGAATATCGGAAAATATGCTGGAATATCGGAAAATATGCTTGAAAAGCAGAAAACAAGCTTGAAGGCAGGAAGATAAGCTTGAAGGAAGTTTGGAGAAAAGTTATCCTTTAATCATTGCAGGTGAAAATGTCTATAGAAGCGGCGTTAATAGAAATGCTTAGGGCTGTGCCCGACTGGTGTGCAACCATGATCATAGCTTCGCTCCCAATCTCCGAACTGAGAGGGGCAATCCCTGTTGCAATGGGAGTCTATGGGATGGGCCCACTTTCAGCTTATTTTTTCTCGGTACTTGGTAACATGCTCCCTGTAGTTCCTCTCCTGCTCTTCCTCGAACCGGTTTCGGACTTCCTCAGGCGTTTCAGTATTTTTGATCTCTTCTTTTCCTGGCTCTTCGAAAGGACCCGCCGCAACCACAGTGAAAGGTTTGAAAAATACGGGACCTTTGCCCTGACTCTCTTCGTAGCCATTCCCCTTCCCGTCACCGGGGCCTGGACAGGCTGTGCGGCAGCTTTCGTCTTCGGGATCAAGTTCAGGCACGCTTTGCCGGCAATTGCTGCCGGGATCATGATTGCAGGGATAATCGTAACAACTCTTACGATGATGGGTATCGGACTTGCTGACCTGCTTTTTAGCGGGATTCCCGGGTAAAACTTTCCGGTCCCACCTTTTGTAAAGGTCTTATATTTTCTCCTTCTCCACTCCCCGAGTGCGGTTCCCCTCATTACTTTTTCTTCCCCCTATACGAATGTTCGAAATCTTCATATACCTTAACAATGTCAAATATATCATCAACAGATCAAATATAAATTTGATTTTATATTTAGTCTTTAATTCTTGCTTATAAAATTCTACGGTATATTCCTCCCGCTGTCTGGAAATTATTGGGAATTTAAAGGTGATTGTGATGGCAAAGGCAGATAAGAAAAACAAGAAAATAGTTCAGTCCGAAAAGTGCATTGGGTGCGGGATTTGTTATTCCGTCTGCCCCGTGAACGCAAAGCTGATTAAAAAAGATGATTTTGATCCCGACACCGCCGATCTCGCGCTCAGGATTATTGACGGAAAGGCTGTTATTGATGATGAGTTCTGCGTCCGCTGCGGGGCCTGTTCAAAAATCTGTCCTGTGGAATCCCTTACCGTCGTCGAAGTGGAATCCGCATCCGCATAAGCAGAAATCGGTAGAAAGGAAAATTATGGAAATGCTGTTTTTACAGCATTTCTTTTGCTAATTTTATATCTTCGGCTTTTACGGTTTTTCTGCCTGCATGTTCTGCAAGTTTTATAGCTTCTCTGGATATCTCAAGCCCGTATTCTTCCAGAATCTCCGTAAGGGCCATCCCTGCGCTTTCACTGACTCTCTGAGCTCCTGCAGTTCTTACTAAACGTTCTATTGGTGCAAATGGTATAACTTTAGCCATATTATCCTCCGATTATCTTCAATTAGTAATATGAATCCTTTTCAATCTCTGATTTTGTAATTAAATCCTTATATACTTTTGCTTATATCGGAGTATTTTTCAGAGCTTTTTCTCCTTTTTATGCCTTTTTACTCCTTTATTCACTTACTAAGGCTCTTCTATTTCTTTGATTCCCTCCCCCAATTTCCTGAAGGGCTTTTCTTTTCTTAGAACTTCTTATATGCATTTTTTCGGATCTGGGTAAGTTCTTTTCTTGATTTTTCGCAAGCAGACGCCAGTTTCGCTATCTCCATGAAAAACATCTCTGAAAAACATCTCTGAAAAACATCTCTGAATATTTTTTAAATAAATCCTTGAATATTCTGGAAAAATTCTTGAATTCTTTGAAAGACCCTTGAAATATATCTGCGTTCCTCTTTTCGAAATCTTGATATTACATTATCCGAATCTAAACAAACATGCTTTTACAGGAACTCCTTGACATCGGTGAAGAAATTTATTTTGTTGAAGAAAGCTATACCTCCCAGCGGAATATCGGGTCCACTCTCCATTACCTGGAAGGGGTCCAGGCTTTCCTGGAAAACCAGAAGGTCCGGCTTCTCAGGGTTCGGAACGGGGAGCAGACGCTGGGGCTCTTACTCTTCAACCCCGGGGAAGAGGATGTTCCTGTGGATTTCTGGTCGGTATTTACGGGAGCCCTTGCGGGAGCATCCCAAAAAGTGAAGTTTGAAGCCTTTGCCAGTTCCATTCTTTCTCTCAATCCTCCGGAAAGGGAAGTTGAAGTTTCTTCCGAACTCTGGAGGGATGCAGTAAATGAATATTACTCCCTTATGCTTGTGAACCGAAACCTCTGCTCGGAATGCAGCACAAGGCCCGAGTCTTACGGAAGCATTTTTTCCGAACAGCGGGTCAACAGGGTCTCGGAGATTTTTCATGACCTGGGGAATAAAGGTTTCTCACTTGAAGGCAGAGTGCTCGAGGTCTGCTGCGGGAACGGTATGTCTACACTTGCCCTCTACAGGCTAGGCCTGGACCCCATTGCAATGGAGCTTAACAAGTGTACGGTCTGCCAGGGGCTTGAGCATGGGGTCCTTAACCCTAAAAAAGCCCTTGTAATGGACGCAATGCAGCTTTCCAGGTACTTCGAACCCGGGAGTTTCGATGTCGTTGTGGGTTTCATGCTGGGCTTGGTCTATGAATTTAACAAGGATCTCTGGATAGGTATTGTCAATGAAGCTGCAAAAGTCGTAACAGAAGGTGGTCTTTTGCTTTTCACCGTAAAAAGCAGGCCTGAAATAGAGATCCTGGCAGAAGCCCTTCGCAGGGCGGGAGTCGAAGGGGAAATAGTGGACAACACGGACGCAGATGGCGTGTTTGATCAGTGGTATTTTGTGGGTAAGAAAGTCCTATGTAAGTGAACTAATTTCCCGGCCCGGTGCTATGGGTCATTAAGCTCCGGATCATGTTAACCATTAAGTTCCGGAAAATGTAAATCATCAAACAGGGCGGGGTGTACCCCCTTATAAATCCCCTTTATTTTTTGTAACTCTTCCTTATTTCTCTTCAAATCTTCCGGGCTTTCAGGCTGTTGCGTTAACAGGCTTATTTGTTAACAAATCAGCAGGTTTTTTTCATAATCGGCAGCAACCTCCTGATACTTTCGTTTATTTTTTAATGTCAACGCCAGCGAAAGGTATATTACTTGTTAACAATACTAATATACATTATTTCTGAACAACGCAAATATTTATCGAGTTTTGTGGGTGATGCCCATAAATGCCGATTTTCTTAATTACCCTTACAAATGAGCGATTATGCCGCAATTATTCCTGAATCGGCCTTAAGAACTGCGATTAATTTAAACTAGTTGCAATTGAACTCAATTATAACATTGTTAATCTGGAATCCACTGCAACAGGGACCCACTACAACAAGGGTCCGTTTGACTCACTATCAAATTAAACATAATCGAATTACTAAATAATCGAATTACTAAATAATCGAATTACTAAATAATCGAATTACTAAATAATCGAATTACGACATTAAAATTATGATAATATTGCAATTAAAACTTTAACTTCAAATAAAGGTGAATAAATTGCAAATTACTATCAATTCCGGAGATTCCTGTTTGCTCCGGAAAACCCCCACTGAAATGACATATGGTGTTGTTTCGGTTCAATCTTAAAGAGGTTCATCCATGAGTGTAAAAATTACTGAAACCGTCCTCCGGGATGCACACCAGTCCCTCCTGGCCACCAGGATGCGGACACGGGACATGCTCGAAGTGGTCGAACATCTGGACCAGGTAGGATATTTCTCCCTTGAGATGTGGGGAGGTGCCACCTTTGACAGCTGTATCCGATACTTGAATGAAGATCCATGGCACCGCCTTCGGGATATCAAGAAGAAAATGGACAATACCTATGGCCAGATGCTTCTTAGGGGGCAGAACCTTGTCGGGTACCGGCACTACTCGGATGACGTCGTTGAAAAATTCGTTACAAAAGCTTATGAAAACGGCATTGACATTTTCCGGGTCTTCGACGCGGTCAATGACATCCGGAATATGGAACTCTCGATCAAGGTCGCAAAGGGTCTTGGAGCCCACGTTCAGGGTACGGTTTGCTACACCATAAGTCCGGTGCATACTGTGGAGAAATATGTTGAACTCGCAAAACAGCTCGAAGAACTCGAGTGCGATTCTCTCTGCATCAAGGACATGGCCGGGCTGCTTGCCCCCAGTGAAGCTGCAAGTATTATCGGTGCCATGAAAAAGGAGGTCTCCATCCCCATATCCCTGCACTGTCACTGTACCTCGGGAATGGCTCCAATGAGCTATATGGCAGCCTGTGAGGCAGGAGTGGACATCCTTGACACCGCAATTTCTCCCCTTGCCTGGGGTACTTCCCAGCCCCCTACGGAAACTGTCGTGGCAGCCCTCAAGAACACTCCCTACGACACGGGGCTTGACCTGGGGGCTTTTGAGGAAGTTGTCCGGTATTTCAAGGAACTCAAGGAAAAGTACAGAGGGATTCTGGACCCGATTTCCGAGCAGGTCGACACCAATGTCCTTATCTACCAGATCCCGGGCGGGATGCTCTCGAACCTGGTCTCCCAGCTAAAGGAGCAAAATGCCCTTGACAAGTACGATGCGGTGCTTGATGAAATGCCCCGGGTCAGGGCAGAGCTTGGCTATCCGCCCCTGGTGACTCCTACCAGCCAGATCGTGGGCACCCAGGCCGTACTGAACGTGCTCATGGGCGAGCGTTATAAGGTCATCCCAAAAGAGGTCAAGGACTACGTGCGCGGACTTTACGGGCGTTCTCCTGCCCCCATCAGCCCGGAAATGGTCGGGAAGATTATCGGGGACGAAGAGCCCATCCACTGCCGTCCTGCTGACCTCCTGAAGCCCGAGTATGAGAAGCGGAAGAAGGAAGCCGAGGAATTGGGCATTGCCAGGTCCGAGGAGGACATCCTGACCTACATCCTCTATCCGGCTATTGCTCCTAAGTTCCTGCAGGGGGAGATGGAAGAAGAAGCCCTTGCGGTTGTGGCCCCGAAACCCGCTTCCCCGCAGGAATACACGATCCCCACCGAATTCAAAGTCACGGTGGACGACGAGGTCTTCGATGTCAAAGTTGAGCCCACTGGTGGGATTTCCGTATCCGAATCCGCACCCTCGAAGCCGACTTCCGAGTCCGTCAAAGGCGCTGTTACCAGTTCCATGCAGGGAATGGTGCTCTCCCTTAAGGTCAAGGTCGAGGACACGGTTGAGGAAGGAGACACCGTCGCGGTCATTGAAGCCATGAAGATGGAAAATGCGGTCCATGCCCCGCATTCGGGTACCGTGAAGGAAATTTTCGTTGCCGAAGGTGACACCCTGGCTCCAGGGGACCTGATTCTGGCAATCGAGTGAAATGAGTGAGCGGAGGGTATCATGTTTAAAAAAGTATTGGTTGCAAACCGCGGAGAAATCGCAATCAGGGTTATGCGGGCTTGCCGGGAAATGGGCATCTCCACGGTTGCAGTATGTTCGGAGGCGGATAAAAACGCCCTCTTTGCTAAGTATGCCGACGAGGCCTACCTGATAGGCCCGGCACCCACCAGCCAGAGTTACCTGAACATGGACGCCATCATAGAGGTCGCAAAAAAGACCGGGACCGATGCCATCCATCCCGGCTACGGTTTCCTCTCTGAAAACCCTGCTTTTGCAAAGCGCTGTGAGGACGAAGGGATCATCTTCATAGGGCCTCCGAGCCATGTAATTGCCGAAATGGGTAGCAAGATCCGGGCCAGGAACCTGATGATAAAAGCCGGGGTCCCCGTGGTTCCCGGCACGAAGGATGCCGTCGAAGACGTTGACGAAGCCCTGAAAGTGGCGGAAGATATCGGGTATCCGGTCCTGTTGAAGGCTTCTGCCGGAGGCGGCGGGATTGGGATGAAGGTCGTGCACTCCAGAAGCGAGTTTGCCGTCGCCCTCAACTCTACCCGTCAGATGGCGGGTTCGGCTTTTGGAGACTCTTCCGTGTTTATTGAAAAGTATGTGGAAGAGCCGCGGCACATTGAGATCCAGATCCTGGCTGATTCTTACGGAAACACTGTCTACCTCTCGGATAGGGAATGTTCCATCCAGAGAAGGCACCAGAAGCTCATCGAAGAAGCGCCTTCCCCGATCATGACTCCCGAACTCCGGAAAGAGATGGGAGACTCGGCAGTAAAGGTCGCAAAGGCGATAGGGTATGTAAACGCAGGGACTGTGGAGTTCCTCTATTCGAAGGGCAGCTACTATTTCCTTGAAGTCAACACCCGCCTGCAGGTCGAGCACGGGATCACGGAGATGGTAACAGGGATAGATATCGTGAAGGAACAGCTCAGGGTAGCCTGCGGAGAAAAACTCGAACTTGAGCAGGAAGATATCACCATTGACGGGCATGCGATCGAATGCAGGATCAACGCTGAAGACCCCCTCAACGACTTTGCCCCCTCTCCGGGGAAGATCCGGAGATACCGTTCGGCAGGCGGGCCCGGCGTCAGGGTTGACAGTGGGGTGCATATGGGTTACACAATCTCCCCGTTTTACGATTCAATGATCTCAAAGCTCTGCGTATGGGGCAGGACCCGGGATGAAGCGATTGCCAGGATGCAAAGAGCCCTCTACGAATACGTGGTCGTAGGGGTAACTACCAACATTCCTTTCCATAAAGCGGTCATGCGAAACCCGGCGTTCAGGAAAGGTGACCTTACAACCGGTTTTATCGAGGAGCAGAATATCCTGGAAGCCGTGGAAGAGGTTGTCATGTCCGAGTCCGAAAAAGGGATTACTCTGGCTTCTGCTCTGGAGGCAAAGGACAAGAAGGTTGCAGCGATTGCAGCTGCCGTAGAGAGCTATGTCAGCATGGCCAAGAAGACTCAGCGATAATCTGGCCTTTCTCCCTAAAAAACGTGGAAATTAATGTGAAAATGCCAGAAACTCTGGTCTGTTTGGTATGAAGTACATGTTTGAACTAAAGTATTATACTGTGGAAATCATACATTTGTATGGGGTGTACGGATGGGAGATAAACGCTCTAGGATAATTAAGGCGCTTAAGGACGCACAGAAAACCCCCGTCTCAGGGGAAGAACTGGGACTTGAACTTGGAATTTCCAGGACGATGGTCTGGAAGTACATTAAGTCCCTCCAGGCTGACGGCTATGAAATAGAATCGTCTCCCAAGAGGGGATACGTCCTGAAATCCGTGCCCCAGCTCCTCTACCCTGAGGAAATCAAGATGGGGCTTACAACAACCCTTCTGGGGAAAAAGATCCATTATTTCGATGAAGTAAGCTCCACAAACAGCCTCGCAAAAGAGATTGGAGCGTCCGAGGAAGAGGGGACGCTTGTGATTGCCGAGGTGCAGAAGGGCGGAAGAGGTCGTATGGGGAGGGAATGGATCTCCCCGCACGGCGGGATCTGGATGTCCGTGCTCCTCAAACCCGGGATCCCTCTCAGGCATGCCTCGCGGCTGACCCTTGTTGCGGGGCTTGCGGTTGCCAATGTGATGCGGGACCTTGGGCTCGATGCCCGTATTAAGTGGCCAAACGATGTACGCATCAACGGGAAGAAAGTTTGCGGAATCCTGACCGAGGCAAAAGCTGAAGTGGATCGCGTGGACTACGTGGTGCTGGGGATCGGCATCAATGCCAACATGGACTTAAAAGACATCCCCGAGCCCTTACGTGCCGGTTCCACGACCTTGAAGGCGGAACTGGGCAGGCATATCAGGAGGGTACAGTTCCTTCAGGACCTGCTTTTTGAACTGGAACAGCAGTACATCCTTTTCAAGACCCAGCCATTTTCCCAGATCCTCAACGACTGGCTTGCGCTTTCCGATACAATCGGAAGGGATGTCAAAGTCACGACTCCTTCGCGGATTATCGAAGGCAAAGCAGTAGGTGTCACCTCTGACGGAGCTCTTGTGATAAGGAAAGCCGACAATACGAAAGAAGAGGTCATTGCAGGCAGATGTATCTATGCACGGCCTAAGTAAGTCTCCATGGAGGTCTTCGGGAAGCGAAAAAAGGGGAATGCAGTTTTTCCCCATCTTCCTTTTTTTCCTTCTGGTCCTCCTCTTTTTCCTTATTTATGTCTGTTCTGGAGTCTCTTCGGCATCCGCTGCCGTGAATGAAGAGGATCGGCTTTCCATTATCCTGATTGATGGGGAGGACCTCTATGTAAGGTCCGGAGACTCCCACACCTTTTATCAGGGTTATGAGCTTTACGTGAAAGGTGCGGACCCCGATGCAAGCCGTGTCTGGCTTGAACTCAGTAGGGAAGGGATTTCCCTGGAAGATGCCATCGCCACCGAAGGCACCAGTCTTGTTTATTCCCGAAACTCTACGGTATTCCTGAATATAACTGTGGATACCATCTATGCAGGGACGGACGGAGCACTGGTCAGGTTTTTCCCCGTTTACCAGTACCTTGACCCTAAATATCCCAAGCCCCAAACCCCCACGTCCCCTCTCCCCGAAAGCTCCGAAAACAACTCTTCTTTGCCCGGTGGCCCTGAATATCAAGCAAAAGGTTTCAATGCATCCATTTTCTTCCTGAGTTTGGGAAGCTTGCTCTTCTTTATTGGCATTTTTGCAGGGCGAACTAAAGAACAAAAGTAGGAACTGTAATAATCGAATAAATCAATCGAATGAATCAATCGAATGAATCAATCGAATAAATCAATCGAATGAATCAATCGAATAAATCAATCGAATAAATTAATCGAATAAATTAATCGAATAAATTAATCGAATAAATTAATCGAATAAATTAATCGAATAAATCAATAAAAGAAAAATGACGAAACCCGCCTTAAGGACGGGCTCTTCCCCGGGTGGTTCCGGCTACCTCGCTTTTTTCACTCTTTTGAGTTGAACTTGACATCTCCTTTTTCAATCAGGAGTTTTAGGTCTTCAAGACTCATGCGGGCATTTTTCTGAAGTTTTTCCCGGGCTGTACTGTGTTTCTGGCTAACCTTGTTCTCGTCTTTTGCCAGCTGGACATCCTTCAACCTATCGAGATATAAGGAAAGTTCTTTTCTGGCGCTGGCAATGCCTGTCTTCAGGGGATCGATTTTTTCTTTGATTGCGTTTATGCTTGAGAACTTGTCCGTGAGCTGGGCATGGTACATGTTTGCTTCTTTCCGGATTTCGTCGGCTGCCTTGAAGTTTTCCAGCATTTCAAGGTGGCAAGCCTGGGATTCATCGGAAAGAGCCTGGATCTTTTCGTGAAGTTCATCGCCTTCCTGGTGGATTTCCTTGGATTCCGTGTAGCTTTCCTGAATCTGGGCGTGAAGCTCGTTTGCTTTCCTGGCAGACTCCAGGCGTTTTCCCAGGTCATTTAGTTTCTGGTAGATCTTTATCTCAACGGCAAGGGGGAGTTCTTTATCAAAAAATGTTTCCATTTCGGCCAGGTAGGCTTTGGAAAGGGATTCTACGCTTCCATGGGAAAGCCTGTTGTACTCGTCCCTTTTCTCCTTAAGTTCCGCAATTCCGGTAAAAAGACCCTGAGTTTTGGAGTTTACGCTGCTTCTTTTTTCCTTGTACTCGGATATCAGGTCGTTAATTCCATCCCGCTTTTTCCTGAGTTCCTGCGCTTTCCTGACCCGTTCCCTGACCTGCTGGTTCAAAGAGTCCCGTTTTTCTTTCAGTTCGTCGATATCGGTCCTGTGATTTTTCAGTTCCTTGAAAACCGAACTTAACTGCCTCTCACTCTTCTCTATCCTGTTCCTGAGCTCGTTTACCTTATTCTTCAGCTCCCGTTCGTTGAGGTCTGAAAGGTCGGCCGTTGCAATTTCTTCTGTTGAAACGTCGTTGTCCATGTACTACCACCCGCATGTTTCCGGAAGTTCTTAAACTGCCAGTGTTTCCCAGTATTTGAGCGCCTCTTCATGGCTTTTTATTTTGCTTTTGAGCAACTTGTGCTGGGGCTTGCCTTTTGACAATTCCTCGCTCTTGCTGCCGTGGGATTCTTCCAGCTGTTTTTCTGATTCCTCAATCTTTTTAAGTTCCTGGTTAGAGTTTTTTGCTTCTTCGATTTTAGCCCCAACCTGCTGAACAATGCTTTCTTCAAGGTCCGCTTTCCTGGATGCCTCCCGGAAGCTTCCTGTAAACGCTCCAGCAAACTCCTGTTCTTCTCCCGGCTCTATCTGGGCCTTAAGTTTCTTTATTTCTTCTAGGAGTTTATCGGTAGATATCTGGTCGATTTTCGGAAAAAGCTCCTTTTCAAGCAGTCCTTCTACCTGATGGTAGAACTGCTGCCTTTTTTCCTTAAGAACCTCCTTTCTCTCGAGCATCTGGCTCCTGAAGTTCTTCGAGTTCTTGACTTCGCCTTCGATCTCGTTCAGCCGGCTTTCCAGCTCTTCGAATTCCTTTCTGTATTCTTCCAGGAATCGCCTGTGTTTACCCACAACCCCGGCAACCAGTTCCCCTGATGGCAATGTCCTGATTCCGGTGTTTTCGCTGCTTTCGTTCACTGTATCACTATTTGCAGTTTAATTTTATAAATATATTCTAGGATAATCTTCTCTTCCTTTGAGATATGTGTATCAGGTAGCAAGATCGCATTTTTGCTGTCCTTGCCCTTTTCCTTAAGCATCATATACTCTCAGGCTTCATACCCTGAAAATCTGGGCATGGGGTACTCCATCGATCATGATCACGGATCCCTGATCGACAAGTTCGCACTTTATGGCACACTGGACCGTTTTTTCTCCAAAGAGGTTGGCAGTTGTTGCTCTCCATAGGGCTTCCTGGAGTTCGGGTTCTGAAACCTTTTTACCTTCGTAAAAATTCCGGTCTATTTCCACATTGGCCATGCCGTGTTTCAGTGTTTTTCCAAGCACTTCGCTGTCGCAAGCCGCTACCAAAAAGTTTTTTCCGTTTTCATAGATCTTTAAGTACATATTTTACCCTTTTAGTATTTACAGCTTAACCATTTTCACTTTATTTATAGGTAAATTTACATTCAGGATGCATAGCTCCCTCAAAATATTCCTTACAAATTCTAATTATTAATAAGTTTATTTAATAATTATCGGGAATTTCCAAAGATGCGCGGGATTTGCTAATTGGTGCCCGCTCATTTGTTGACTATTTTTATGTGGTCTTTATCCGGGGCAAAAAGGTCTCCTCTCTGCCTCATTTTACCTATGTGTTCTTCGGCATGGGGCCTGTCGATACCGCACTCTTTTTGCGCTTCGGCATAGACCTCTTCCAGGGGAGCTTTCCCATGCGTGTGTCTCTCACTTACTTTTTTGATAATGTCTTTCAGGAGCTTTATCTTGTCCCTCTGGTTCTTGCTTGTGCCTGTCGCAATGATATCCGCGTCAAGAGCTCCTGTTTCCGGGTCCACGCCTACGTTCTTCAGGCAGTTCATTACGATTCTGATAGTCCTTCTTGCATCTTCCAGGGTGACCCTATTGCTAAGTCTGACTCTTGCGCTGGCTTCCGAGAGGCGGACCAGGGCTTCGAGCTGCCTGGCGGTAACAGGTACGGGGGTATTCTTTCCCTCTCCGGTTTTCCTGAGATCCGTATAAAAGTTGATCAGGTACTGCCGGGTGTCGTCTTCCATTGCGGGATATACGTTTTTCCGGGCGTATGCAACGTATTTTCGCATGATTTCAGCATCAATGTCAGGTTCGATAACTTCCAGTTCGGCGTTTACTAATTCTTCGCTTATCTCACAGCCGGGAAGTTTTTGCCTTTGTTCGAAGAGTTCCCCTGCGTAATGGGACTGGAGGATGTGGGTAGCAATTTTGCTGTCCATGGCGTGGTTCGGAGTATCGAGCAGGACAAATATAAGGTCAAACCGGGAGAGTAGGGCCGGTGGCATGTTTATCTGCTCTGCCAGGCCTTCATATCGATCAAAACGTCCGTACTTAGGGTTTGCCGCTCCAAGGAGGGCGCAGCGGGACTTCAGAGTTGCGATGATCCCTGCCTTGGCTATGCTGATGGTTTGCTGTTCCATTGCCTCGTGCAGGGCACTTTTATCCTCTGTCCGCATCTTGTCCATCTCGTCAACGGCGGCAATTCCCATATCTGCCATTACGAGAGCCCCTCCTTCGATGGTCCATCTGCCATCGTTCAGGTCGTCTTTCACGGCAGCAGCTGTCAATCCGCTTGCAGAAGCACTTCTCCCTGATGCGAACACACCTCTGGGGGAAAGCTTGACAACATAACGGAGGAGCTGGCTTTTAGCGATACCCGGGTCTCCCACGAGCATCATGTGGATATCTCCCCTGGTCCTGGAACCGTCGGGCAGGTTTTTCACGACTCCTGAAAAGAGCTGGAGGGCCAGGGCTTCCTTTATGTCCTCATACCCGTAAATTGAAGGGGCAATCGAGCCTATGATCTTTCCGTATATCTCCGGGTCCCTGGAAAGTTCCAGGATTTGTTCTTCGTCTTCCTGGGTGATTTCCAGTTCATCATAGTCCTTGTCCAGCTTTTCGATAGAGTTTGCCTCAAGGACAAGGTCATAGAAGGTGGACTTCCCGTCCCTGAGGGTACGCTGCCTGGATATCAGGACTCCATTTATAAGGACCCGGTCTCCGGGGGTGACATCTCCCGTAAGGTCGTCTTCCGCGTCCACTTCAAGGCTCTGGGGCTGAGAGCCTCCTTTCAGGTTTTCGGGGGACTCCTGGACCTGGAGTTTCTGGGCATCAACAAAAGTGGATTCTTCAATCAAGACCTTGAAGGGGCCTTTCTTCCCGCAGGTCTCTTCTTCACAGCCCCCGTAAGGCTCTTCGAATTTGAAGCTGTTTTGCTCCACAAGGGTTATATGTCCACAGCGGAGACACTGGAATGCGGCTTTTGTGATTCTGGGCCTTACTTCCGTGGCTTTCCGTATCATCCCCTCGATTGCAACGAACCTGGCCAGGTGCTTGCTGCGCAGTTCCCGGATTGGGACTCTGTTAGGGACTTTTATAATCCTGACATGAGCCTGCTCGAAGTCTTTTTCGACGGGGAGGTCAATTTCTTTCAGTGCGGCTTCGGCTGCTTCTACAAGTTCTCCCGGGTGGTCAAGAAACTCCTTTGAGAGTTCCCTGTCGAACTTCTCTATGTCGGTGAAGTCCACGGTGAGGCTTCTTAAGTCCGGGTACTCGTTTGCAAGCTGGAGGATTTCGTTCCAGTAATAATCTTTAAAAAATTTCTTTAGCTTTTCGTTCCACTTGCTTTCTGTCTCTGTCATAATCTTCCCGGATCTGTTGACATCTTAAATATTATCTAGGATTTTTGAAAAAATCTTCATTTCCTTAACCAGGCCTCTCCGTTCAAAACAGTTTGCTCAAAAAGCGTTAAAAAAAATGTACATTGAAGCTCCAAATGTAAGAGAGGCTTATTCTGATATGAACTTTTCTATGTCTTCCTCTCCTTCGTTTTCCTGCAGAGAGTCCTGAACTTTTCCGGAGGGGTCGTCGATCTTCCTTTCGATTTTCCTTATCACTCCCCGCAGGGTCTGGACTTCCCTCGGGGTCAGCCCGGCTCTTCCGAAGATCCTCCTCAGCATAAGGAAAGTCTTGTCCTTTTTGTGGGGGGGATATCCTATTTCTTCTAAAAGTTCTCCTAAGTGCCCGTACAATAACCGCAGGTCAAACCCTTCCGCAAGGGGGTTTTCCCCGCTTTCAATTCCGGAAAGTTCGTAAAGCAGCACTGCCACGGCATGGGAGATATTCATTACGGGATATTCTTCCGATGTAGGGACCGTAACAAGCATGTCAAAGCTTTTGATTTCCTCGTTCCGGAAACCGTTATCTTCACGCCCGAAGAGGACTGCAACTGTCCCACTGTATCCTTTGAGCCTTTCCTTGATTTGGGGGGGTGTATAAAGAGGGAGCCGGATATGTTCTCCTGCCTTAAGGCTCGGGATTCCCGTGGTCCCTATGACAAGGTTTGCACCTTTTACGGCTTCTTCGACCGTCGAGGTAATCCTGGCTCCTTCCAGTACTTCCCTGGCATGAGAGGCCATGGCTCTTGCCTGTCCTTCCAGTTTACAGGGGTTTACAAGGGCAAGGTCCGAATATCCAAAGTTTTTCATGGCTCTTGCTACCGAGCCAACGTTTCCCTGGTACATGGGCTCCACAAGCACTACGCGTATCTCAAGTGACAAGGTTTCTCAAATCCTGACTGCGCTTTTTTTGTTTTAAAAATCAGTTCACGAGGGTGATTGCGTCTTCCATGCAGACCGTTGTGCACATCCTGCAGCCCAGGCAGTATGATGCATCCTTTACGACGCAGACCTTTTTCCCGTTCTTTTCTTCGATGGAATAAACCCTCGGGCCTTTCGGGCAGGCGGCTTTGCATGCCCCGCAGCCTGTACATTTCTCTTCATCAATATAAATCTTCATATGGCTATTTCTCTTCGGGAGATTTGTTCTTCCTGATAAATGGATAGATTTCTTTACCTGCTGTTTTTATTATATTCTCCTGGGGATATTTATTTATTCTTCATTATTATATTAATTTTGAGTTCTTAATCAGGTCTCAGCCTTAAATATGACCCGATGTAAGAACTGATAGAGTTTTATATTGTTACGTCTGGACATAGATTTACATATATGTCAGTAAATTGAATATTGTCTTAACTAATCAGGAAGTGGTATTTAATGAGTCTTGAAAAGATTTTACAGGACACCTTCAAAGGGGAGACTACCGAAGTCGGATGGTATCTTGCGATGTCTAAAGTTGCGGAACAGGAAGGGTTTGCGGATGTTGCGGTCTATCTCCGCCAGATCGCAATGGACGAAGCCTGGCACGCAACCGAGGTCGCCGAAATCCTGGGCCTGGTCAAAGGGTCTACCGTAGAAAACCTCGAAATGATGCTCGAGGGTGAAAGCAAAGCTGAGATAGAAAAGGCTGAAGCCGCGGAAATTGCCCGGAAGGAAGGCAACACAAGGGCTGCTCTCTTCTTTGAACGTGCCTCCCTGGACGAAGCCCGTCACAAGGCAGGCCTTAAGGGTTTCCTGAAGCGGTTGAAAGAGCAGCAGTGAACGAAAGAAGATGGATCTTTCGATCCATTTCTTTTCTTCCTTTTCTTTCTTTTTTTGTTTCCTTTTGAACTTCTATGCACTCATTTGTAAGGGCCGTGCCCGGGATACATACAATTAATTTATATCATCCGGATTATATCTGATTATACTGGGTTATCCGGTAAATTGGCCGGATATGCGTCGGTACATCGGGGGTACGTTGCCGGATAGTTAGAGGTTGCTTCTGGATTCTGGAATCTTTTTTCCGGGAAATGAAAGTCTCATACCTGGCTTTTGATTTACGGTATCGGATTGCTGATTTATCAATTAACTTTTTGACTGGTTCTAGATCGGTCAAGCTAAATTTTAACAGAAACGGATTTTGGGAGACGTGTAAAGCATGAAAGGGGATATTCCTGAGAAAGGCGCCATTGTGCAAAGAGACGGGGAAACTTATGCAATTGCTCCTCATATTCCGGGGGGAATCGTGTACCCGGAGACTCTTCGAAAGATTGCGGACATTGCAGAGAAATACGGGGCTGCAGCCCTGAAACTTACTTCTGCCCAGCGGGTTGCCATCGTCGGCTTAAAAGAGGAAGATCTGGATGCTGCCTGGGGAGAACTGGACATGAAGCCCGGGGCTGCCATAGGGCTCTGTGTGCGGAGCATCAAGATCTGTCCCGGAACAACATTCTGCAAGCGCGGGAAACAGGATGCTGTGGGGCTTGGCCTGAAACTCGATGAGATGTACCATGGCATGGAGCTGCCTTCAAAGTTCAAGATGGCAGTTGCCGGTTGTCCTAACTCCTGTTCCGAACCTGCCATCAAGGATGTTGGAATCATGGGCACGGCAAAAGGTTACACTCTTATGGTGGGGGGCAGTGCAGGCCCAAGCCCGCGAATAGGCGATGTAGTAGCAAAGGAGCTTTCTGAGGAAGAGGTTCTGGACTTTGTGGAAAAAATCATTAACTTCTACAAAGGTTATGGAAAGGCCAAAAGGCTTGGAAAGGTCATAGACGAACTGGGGCTTGATAAATTTAAGGAAGAGATAGGGCTTTAATCCAGGAAGAGTTTTAAATATATTCTCCCTTCTATATTATACTCTGTCTGGCAATTTACTTCTTTTTTTATTTTTCCAGCTCTTTGTGTTCTTCTTAATTTTCTCTATTAACATTAAATTCTCAATTTTTTCCATTCAATTCTCTATTCTCTATGTCCGCTCAGAAGATTTTCATCATTTCTAATATATTATATTTAAGCAAATTTCATTACTTCCCATTTATATTTATCATACCTTTATATACGGTGTATTATATTTATCTGGCTTTATTTTTGCTTTTTTCCTTCCACTTTTCTTCCTTTTTGTTAACTGGGACCTTACTTTTTAGGCTCCCGAATGCTTTTCGATCTATGAAAAGTTAAAGATAACGTTTAAATATAATAGATACAAAGACTAAACGAACCTTATGCAGACAGTCGCTACGGCAGTCTCTCGATCTTTAATGTTATTTATTTCCTGTAACAGCGATTATAATTCTAAAAACCAGTATCAGTTTTCAGTTTTTGACCCATACATAGGAGGAATAAATTATTAGTGAGATGGCATATTTTTCTGGACTTTCGGATGCTCTCAGGATCACGTTTGTCCAGATGATGATAGTCAGTTTTATCGCCATGGTGATTTTCGTATACGGCATGATCATTAACTTACAGAAATGGGGTGCCGGCGTCACAGGCTATGCTCTTGAACCCGAAGCCGGGAGCAAGGGAAGCGCAATCCGGTTCTTAAAGACCTGGTGGAAACAGGTAACGGAAGTATCTCCTCACGGGCATGGAAAGCCCATCCTTGAGATCCTTGTCCTTGATATCCTCTTTCAGAGACGAATTCTCAAAAGGAGCCCTGTCCGCTGGTTTATGCACTTTACGATTTTCGTTGGTTGGATGACCCTTTTCGCCCTGTCGGGCATGATGTTTGCAGTGGAAATGACAGAAAGGTTCATTGAGCTTCCTTTCACCGCCGAAATGTTCAGGGAATTCCTGCAGCTTCCGAACGACATTTTCGGGTACATCCTGCTCGTTGGTGTGCTCATCGCCATTGCCAGGAGACTCTTTATCAAGGAAGTCAGAGAAGCTTCCATCATGTATGACTGGGTCCTTATAGGAGTTGTCTTCATTGTCACCGTTTCCGGTTTCGTCGCTGACGGGATCAGGACTGGAGACATCGTCTGGAATATTGGCATGTCCGGGGAGACCGCAATGGCCTATGCACCCCCTGCAGCACTCTTCCACTCCGTGATTTCCCTGCTTTTCTGTATCGCTTTTATCCCCTATTCAAAATACATCCATATAATAGCCACTCCACTTGCGATTCTAGCAAACAAGGGAGGAGAATAAAATGGCAAAAAAACAACCCTCAATAGACACTAAAAACCTTACCGCAGTTCAGCTTATGGAGCTTGACTCCTGCACACGCTGCGGAGAATGTGTCAAATGGTGTCCCACTTACGCCGCTTCCGGCCAGAAACCGGGACTTGCCCCCAGAGACAAGATCCTGCGCTGGAGGGAGTTTATGAACAAGTCCTACGGGGTCAAGGCAAAGCTCTTTGGCCCGACGGAGATCCCCGACGCTGAACTCGAAGAGTTCAAAGATGACGTCCACGGTTGTACCACCTGTGGTATCTGTGGGACTGTCTGTGAGTCCGGAATCGCTACCGTAGAGCTCTGGGAAGCCATGCGGGCAAACCTTGTGAAGAAGGGAATCGGTCCTTACGGGAAACAGAGTATGTTCCCAAAACTGGTCAACCAGTACAACAACCCCTACCTGGCAGCTCCCGAAGACCGCCTCAAATGGATTCCTGACGATGTCAAGATCGCAGAGAAAGCTAACATTCTCTATTTCGGTGGCTGTACCGCCGAACTCAGGCAGACCAAACTGGCTGTTGCGACCGCCAGGGTGCTTAACAAGCTGGGCATTGAATTCACCATGCTCGGGGAAGAAGAATGGTGCTGCGGCTCAGCCATGATAAGGACTGGGCAGCCTCATATTGAAGACATTGCACGCAGGGTTGCCGAGCACAACGTGGAGGCCATCAAAGCTACGGGTGCAACAAAGGTCCTTTATGCCTGTGCAGGTTGTTTCCGTTCTTCCAAGATTGACTGGCCGAGGCAGCTCGGAGAAGAACTGCCCTTCGAAGTTATCCACATCACCGAGTTCCTCATGGACCTCATTAAGAAAGGCGAGATCAAATGGGAAAAATCCCTTGATAAGTCCATCACCTATCACGACCCCTGTCACCTGGGCCGCCACGTAGGCGTATACGACGCCCCAAGGTTTGTGCTTGAACACATTCCCGGTGTCAAGTTCGTTGAAATGGACAGGGTTAAGGAATTCCAGCGTTGCTGTGGAGCTGGCGGTGGTGTGAAAGCAGGTATCCCTGACCTGGCTCTGGGAGTTGCTGAAACTCGTGTCGAAGATGCACTTGCAACTCACGCAGATATCCTCTCAAGCGCCTGCCCGTTCTGTAAGAGAAACCTTCAGGACGGAACGAATTCCCTCAATGAAAAGAACACACCGGGCGCAGACAAGCTGGAAGTCGAGGACATTATTGTCCTTGTCGCAGAAGCTCTCGGGCTCGAAGTTATAGGGGATTAAACCTTTAATGGTTTAATTTCCTTTTTTCTTTCCTTATTTTCATGTTTGATTTCCCTGCCTGTCTTTGATTTTATGGGTAGGTATAAATACTGTAAAAATCTCATGATCAATATATGCAAATCCCTTACGAATTCCTGGGTAAAGTGTTCATATTCCTGACACTCCTGGCTTTATGCGGGACACTGTTTGCGCTTCTTATAGGGGCTTACTCTTTTAATAAACGCAGGATACTTTTTCCGAGTTTTACACTCTTCACGCTCTATCTTTTCTATTCTCCCTCCAGGTGGATATGCAGGGTCTTTCGAATCCGGGAAACCCTTGTTGATGATATCCTTATCGATGTCCGGAATGCGATGATGCTGGATGATTTCGTACATACGAAGGAGGGGAGGGTTGTCCTGCTGCCGCAGTGTATGCGCCACCCGAATTGTAAGGCAAGGTGTGACCCCGTTCACGGGTATGAATGCAAGCGCTGCGGGCTTTGCGATATTGCAAAGATTTACGAAGCCGGCGACAGGTATAATTTTAAGGTATTCGTAATCCCAGGGGGCAGTTTTGTCAAAAAGATCTTCAAGGAATACAGGCCTAAGGCCTGCATGGGCGTTGCATGCTACAATGAGCTTGCAGAAGATATGCAGGAAGTTTCTTTTGTTCCTGTGCAGGGGGTTCTTCTCCTTCGGGACGGTTGCTTCAACACCGAAGCTGACGTTGAAGAAATTATCAGAAAAATGGAGATGTGCGATGTATAATCTTATAGGAAAAGTCCTGTTCTTTACCATCATTTTTTCGGTTTTTATTTCGTCGACCGCTCTTATGGTAAGCCGGGTCAGCCTAAACAGGCATGTATGGCTGGCAGGCTTTTTTGCGAATGTGCTTGACTTTTTCTATCTTCCACTCAGGCATCTTTTTGTTAAGTTTTCGGATTCCAGGATACTGGACAAATGGATGGCTTCTCTGAAAAACATGGCTCATAAATCAGCTTTTGCAAAAACCAGTAAACGGATTATTCTTGCTCCCCACTGCATGCGGGCTCTTGACTGCCCCGCCCATTCCACGAGGGAAGGTATCCAGTGCAAGTCCTGTGGAAAATGCGTGTTTACCCGGCTGAAAAAAGATTCGGAAACAAACGGATACAAGCTTTTTATCCTGACCGGGTCTTCTTTTGTCAAACGTATCCTGCAAATGGAAAAAGCTGACGGAGTGCTCCTTATAGCCTGTGATTACGAGCTCAATAAGGTTATGCGCGCTCTCAAGGGTAAAAAAGTCGTGACCTATGGGGTCCCGATGGAAAATGATGGCTGCTACGGAACAGAAGTGGATTATCAAAAGGTCCTGGATGCTTTTGAAACTTTCAAATACTGATCCCTATTTTCTTCTTCCGGGTAAAAAGCAACTTTTTTCCCGTCTGCAAATCGACACTTTAAATACGTTCCTCTCCAAATTAATAGGTGACTTTGAATTCATTTAAGGATATTTTTTGAAGGTGTTTCTTTATGTATGATGTTATTATTGTAGGTGGCGGCCCATCCGGTGCCTCGGCCGGAAGACGTGCAGGAATACTCGGGCTTAATACATTGCTGCTTGAAAAAGAAGACTTTCCGAGGTACAAGCCCTGCGGAGGAGGGCTTTCGGACCATGCGATTTCTTTTCTTGATTTCGAGTTTCCGGAAGAGGTCATTGAATGGGAAATCACGGGTGCAAGGGTTATTTTCAAAGAGCAGATGATTGAAGCCCACAAGGACCATAGGCTTTCCATTCTTGTTTCCAGGGACGTTTTTGACAATCTCCTGCTCGAAAAAGCAAAAGAAACCGGTATAAAAGTCCATACCCGGGAAAAGGTCCTCAGCTGCAGGGAGACTCCTGAATTTGTGGAGGTAGAAACAAAGGAAAATACCTACCGGGCAAAATTCGTGATTATTTCCGAGGGCTCGCACGGCCTCCTAAAGACCTGTTTACGGCCTGCGGACACGAAAGAAGAGTACGGGGTCTGTGTGGTCGCCGAAGTCCCGGCAGAGGAAAAGGAAATCGAAGAGAGGTTGGGGAAGGCTATTGAACTGCATTTTGGAGTGGCCGGAGGTGGGTACGGCTGGGTCTTTCCACACAAAACTTATTATTCTGTAGGAATTGGCGGAGTCGTTAAAAACCTTCCTCACCCAAAAGAAACCATGCTAGAATTCCTGAAGGAAAATGGTTTTGAGGGTGAATACAAACTTCATGGACACAAGATTCCCTGGGGTGGGATTAAAAGGAAAATAGTCGGTTCGAGAATTCTCCTTTGCGGGGATGCTGCCGGGTTCGTGGATGCTTTTTCCGGGGAGGGGCTCGCTTATGCCATCCGCTCCGGACAACTTGCAGCAGAAGTAATTTCCGGGATCTGCCTGGAATGTGGAAAGGCAAAGGATCTCAAAAAATACGAGTCCCTATGCCAGGCTGAGTTCGGGACACACCTGAAATATTCCCTGATGTTCTCAAAAGTTATGCACCGTTTCCCTGAAAGGACGTTCAGAATTTTCGCCTCCAGCGAGAAAATGGTCGATAAGTACCTTGAGGTTGTGGGTCTAAGTATGGATTATAAGGATTTCCTTCGATGGTCACTCCTGAATTTCAAGTTTAAGTAATGCCCACTCATTAAACTAAATCTAAAACTAAATCTAAAACTAAATCTAAAACTAAATCTAAAACTAAAACTAAATCTAAAACTAAAGCCAAAAATAAAACTAAAAAAGCAGTTTATTAATTTTAGTGCGAGTGAGGTCCGTAAGCTCCCTTCTGTTCCTGCAATGATTCCCGACACCAGGCAGTGAGGGGAACGGTCCTTTAGGACTCTTGCAGTGACGGCATTCGGCTAAGCGTTTCAAAACAAATCGGGTGATTCCGGACTGCTCATATAATCCCGATTTCCAACTTGCACCCACGAGGATTCACCGTTTCATCCGCAGCCCCTGCGACCTCAGCTTTTCGCATCATTGCATTAACAGGGGACGGTTCCGTTTCTGTGCCAGCGCCCGGGCTCTCGCCCGACACCCTTTACAGGTGTTCGTGTGTCCGGAGCGGAGGGGAGACTTTCCTCAGACCCTGGGGTCCGGCAGCCGTCCGACCTCTCTCGCACTTTATTTAATATGGAACTTCTATATACTTTTTGTTAGTATATCTATTTTTTGGCTGTCGGTTGAGTGCCTGTGATCTTTTTTAATGTATTCGGTCTGATCCGCGATATGCTTCCGTGTCCTTCTTATAATATTTGCGTGTTTGACATCTGCCCAAATATTAATATATATGCATTGTAATCGATAATTTGGTTTATTGCTTTAAACCCCTATCCATATTATCAGAAAAAAACGTTATCGTTACTTTAATATGAGACTATAGTTATCATTTTTGTACTTAAGTTCCAGGCTTATTTTTGAAGAGGTAAAATATGAGTGATGATCTGTTCAATCTGCATGTTGGGTATGTCCGTTTTAAAAATCCTATCGCACTGGCTCCGATGGCAGGGATTGCCGACAGTGCGTTTGCCAACAAACATGCAGATGATGCCGGGCTTGTTATACTGGGGGCTTTTAACCTTGACGAAGGTTCCATGAAAGTTGCGTCAGAGCTTGCAGCCCGGGGTAGAAAAGAATTCATTTCCGATGAACCAATGGAGTTTATAAAACAGGAAATTCGGGCGGTTACGTCCGGAAGTGCTGTTGCGGTTAACGTGCGGAGCACTACGCTTGGCCCCCTGATCGAAGCTGCAAAGCTTGTCAAAGAAGAGGGTGCAATCCTCGAGTTAAACGCCCATTGCAGGCAGCCCGAGATGCTTGATGCGGGCCTGGGAGAAGCTCTTCTCCAGGACCTCCCCAGGCTTTCCGAATGGATACGTGCCATCAAGGAAACCGGGGTCGTGCTTTCCGTAAAGGTCCGGGCCAATATCGTGGACGATGTCCAGCTTGCCCGGATTATCGATAAGGCAGGTGCCGATATCATTCACGTTGACGCCATGCTGGAAGGCTTTGGCACTGACCTTGATGCAATCATGACGTACAGGGATTCAACAAGAAAGTTTCTCATAGGCAACAACTCGGTAACGGATTTCGCTGATGCTAAGGATATGTTTTCCTGGGGTGCGGATATGGTTTCGGCTGCCAGGGGAGTTCTGGAAGATCCCGAACTTATCCGGAAACTGGTTGAAAGTGTCACCTCCTACCAGCAGGTCATAGGCTGGTACAACGCCCCGAAGCATGTTTGCAGCAGTGGGGACTTCAGAGGTCTTGCTTTTTGCTGCATGCCCGTGAAACCCTGCCCGGTACATGAAAAATTCCGGAAACTGGGGTACACCGCCGAGGAGTTCGCCAGGACAAAGTTTGAATTTGCGAAAGGTACAATGCTTGAATTCGGGCAGGATACATGTTTCGGAAGCCTTGTGTGGTGCTGCAAGGTTACGAAACCCTGCTGGATCCGGGACGGCGCATTAAATACCCTGGACCTCTCCGATGCCGAGTATATGAAACTCAAGGCACAACTGGCAAAATATATATTGGATCATGCCAAAATCCCGGTAAATGAATCCTGAATACGCTGATCTGCCCGGCTATCCGGCCGGTAGGGGATCTTCTCCCCATGTTTCCGGTCACATTGCCCGCTGTGCCCAGCTTGCTATGCTGCTGGAGGTTTCGGCTTCCCCCAAACCCGGGAACGTGGACAGGGAGCATGATTATTCTGATACTTGTTTTGAACATTTCGTGGCTTCCTCCGTGGGCGTGTACCCTGCCCTCGAACAGGCTGCAAGGAGCAGGGACGGGATCGGTTCTCTCATAAAAGCGGCAGTCTACGAGAGTGCCGCCTGGCAGAATGGAGGCAACACTCATTTCGGGGCTTTTCTTTTACTCATTCCCCTTGCCATGGCTGCAGGGGTTATTCTTGCAGGAAAAAAGCCTGAAAACGGCCTCAAAAAGCTTGAACCAGGGGATTTGGAAAACCTGGTCGATAGGGCTCTTGTTTTTGTCCGGGAGACGGGCTGCGAGGACGCGGTAGAGTTCTACAGGGCTTTCGGGGCTGCAGGTGTCCGGGTAAACAGTGTGGAGGAATTTGACCTTAAAGACACGGAATCCCCCGGGGCTCTTTGTGAAAAGGCCGTAACCCTTTACGACCTCATGGTGATTTCGGAGGGGTACGACATGATCGCAAATGAGTGGACAACAGGTTTCAGGCGCTGTCTTGAGGGAGCAAGAACTATCCTGGGGTTCATGCATGCCCGGAATGGGGATTGCGGAAATCCTTCCCCCGACTGTTCCGGAACCGGGATCAATGAAGCCGTGGTATACTCATTCCTTAAACTGCTTTCCAGGCACAGGGACACCTTTATCCAGACAAAGTTCGATGCCGACACTGCAGACCATGTTTCTTCCAGGGCTCGAGAGATCCTTTCGGAATGGGAGGAAAAAGGATCGGTTTTAGATTCGGTTTCGGATTCAGGATCCGGAAAAAGGGATTTCCTGGCTCTGCTCCCTTCCATAAGGGAATTTGATTCAGAACTGCTTGAAAAAAGGATCAATCCGGGTTCCACCGCAGATATAATTATTGCAGGCCTGTTTATCGCTTTACTCGGAGGACTACGTTTTTGAAGGAATTTAAAAAATCAGGAGATCGCTGTAAACCAGCTATCGACCTCTCTGAATACGGTATTCCGGCAGGTATCTCTGAGACAATCGTAAGTACGGGGCTTGATACCCCCAATGCGGCCCCTATCGGTATTATCAGGAAAAACAAGAAGACCTTTGTCCGGATTTTCAAAGGCAGCCATACCGGGGAAAACCTGGTCCGGGAAAGGGTTCTTGTAGCAAACGTGGTATACGACCCTCTGCTTCTCGTACGCTCCACCTTCTACGACCTCGAATCTTCCGAATTCGATTTTGTGGATATTGGTGGGAAAAAGTTCCCTGTCCTGAAATCGGCGATTTCCTGGGTGGCTTTCAGGTGCACCAACCTCAAGGATACGGAACAGGCCGTGGTATCCGACCTCATCCCGCTCGGGGCGGGCTTTTGTGAGGTTAACAGGAGGGCGATTCCGGCCCCTAACCGCGGCTTTAATGCCGTGCTGGAAGCTACGGTACACGCAACCCGTTACCAGCTTTCAGGGGATGAAAAATACCTGGAATGGATCCGGCACTATGAATCCCTGGCTTCCAAATGCGGAGGCGAAAAAGAGAAGCAGGCTATGGAACTGATTTACGAGGTGCTTGGAATCTGAGGCTCTTGTTTTAGTTCCCGGATTCTCCTCTCTCCTTCTTTGCTCTCTCTAATCTTTTTTTGATTTTTGATTTTCGATTTTTTGATTTTCGATTTTTTGATTTTCGATTTTTTGATTTTCGATTTTTTGATTTTTTTCGCTTTCTGTTTAGAAAATTATATTATCCCCTTTTGGCATGAGTTCTTTACATGAGTTTTCAGAGAATCGCATGGGGCATTACCGGTGCGGGACATTTCTTGGACCGGAGCTACCAGGTCTTCAAGGAGCTCAAGCTCAAAGACAGGGATATTTCCGTGAATACCTATGTCTCAAGGGCTGCCGAGGAAGTCCTGCGGATGTACGGGCTTGAGCAGAAACTAGTTAAGATCTCGGGCGGGGACTACCTGGAAGAGATTTTCCGGGAAAGTGAACAGGGGTCGAGTTCCCCCAAGGTGGGGCGTTTCCTCCTTGAAAGGTACGATGCCCTCTTTATTACGCCTGCGACCTCAAACACGGTTTCGAAGATCGCCTACGGGATTGCAGACTCCCTGGTTACGAACGCCGTTGCCCAGGCTGTGAAAGGCAGGGTCCCGGTCTACGTTGTGCCCGTAGATATCGAGGGTTCTATCGTCTCTGAGATGCCTTACAATATAGACCGGAAGCAGTGCCAGCAATGTGAGGACTGTCCCCCGCGGGATAACTGTCCCCACGGCGCCATCACCGAAAGGAACGGGGCGACGGACCAGATCGATCTCCTGAAGTGCAAGGGCTGCGGGATCTGCAAAGAACTCTGTCCCTATTCCGCGATCAAAGGAGGGCCGGTCGATGTCCTGGTCCGGGACGTGGACATGAAGAACGTCGAAACCGTAAAAAACCTTCAGGGAATCACTGTTCTCGAAAGTCCGGAAGCTATCCTGGAGCTATTTTGAATCAGAAGAATTTTAGCACAGAATGATTTTGGATCAGAAGAATCAAGACCCTCAAAAAAGAAAATAAACGATAAAAATACCAAAATATTTATATATAAATATATTATACTACCCCTCAGTAAAACAAATTAAGTTGATTTTGATTTGTTTGCCAGAGTAAATCTCCACCACCATAATAAAAAACGGATTTCTGCACCACATATTTTATTTTTATTTTTTTCATAGATCTGATGATGAAATCAACTTTTGTTTATTTGAGGGTGGTTTTTAATCAGAAGAAGCTTGAAGGTCCGGGGTTTTCAGTCCTGATGTTTTTACTTTTCGTTGTTGAAAAAAAGGAATAAAGGCTCAGGTGAATTTTCTCACCCGGTCCTTTATTTTATGTTTTTTGCTTGTTCTTACTTGTTTTTACTTTTCTCTTTTCTCTTGTCCTATTTTTTACGCTCCCATTGTTCATTCCCTGTGGGGTGCACAGAGTTCCCCGTTGTTGTACATGTCCAGTATCGTGTACAGGTACTCACCCTGTTCTGCCAGTGGCTCTCCTTCTTCTACTTTCCAGGCGTCTTCCTTTGCCTTCACCCCGCTGCTCACTGGACCGTACTTTTCCATCCATTCATCTGCAGCAGCGACGACGTCGTCAATGCAGGAGTGCGTGTTGCCCGCAAAGATGTTCAGCTTGGTCGAAACAAGAGCCCTGAACATGGTATTGGTTTTGTCCCCGTCGGGAAGTTGCATGTACTCTATTGCTTCTTCTTTTGTGTAGGTCAATCCTCCGATCTCGATTTCATCCACAGGCCATGCCTCAGGATGGTTCTTCCAGTATCCGGGAGTTCCGGTTCCCGGTCCTTCGGTTCCGAAGTAGTGGCTCGGGTCAATGTCCGTTACTGGCATTTCTCCATAATACCCGGTGGCTGTACCGTTGTTTGCATACTGGCCTGCCACTGCAACGCCTGTCGCATTGAAGACCCAGTACTCTCCCGGTTCCAGAATGTCGTCCCCATTGCCCTTGCTGACAGGGTTAGTTATGGCTCCCTGAATGTCATCGCTTATGCTGATGGCTGTCAGGTTCACGTTCCCTGTGTTGGTGATATTATAGGTCCATTCTACTGCATCTCCCACCGAAACTTCGAGCCCGGTAGGCTCGTCGGCGTCAAATCCGTTTGTGGCTTTCTCGATGTCAATTTCAGGGGCTGCCCCGAAGTAGTGGCTCGGGTCAGTATCCGATACCTGCATGCCGTCATAGTTGCCTGTGGCTGTCCCGAGGTTCTCGTACTGTCCTGCAACTGCGACGCCGCTGGCTGTACAGGCCATGGATTCTCCGGGGGCAAGGGTGTCAGTGGGACAGTTGACCTCAACTCCCTGGCTGTCGGTCACAACAATGCCTGTCAGCTGCACGTTTCCTGTATTTGTCACTACATATTCCCAGTTTACGGTGTCTCCAACTGCGAGTACCGGTCCGGTGGGAGTGTCCGCATCTTCACCGTTCGTTGATTTTTCGATGTCGATTGCAGGCATTGGCTCAACATAGTAGTGGCTTGGGTCCTCGTCACTGACATTCATGCCTTCGTAGGTTCCCGTTACATTCCCTATGTTTGCGTATTGTCCAACTTCCGCCGTGCCGGTAGCAGTGCATGTCTCATTTTCTCCAGGCATCAGTTCGGGTATCGTGCATATCTCTCCGAGCTGGTCATCCTGTACAACTATTTCAGTCAGAGGCACGTTTCCTGTGTTTGTTACAACATATTCCCAGGTCACGGTGTCTCCCACTGCAAGTACCGGTCCTGTGGGAGTGTCTGCATCTTCACCGTTCGTTGATTTTTCGATGTCGATTACAGGCATTGGCTCAACATAGTAGTGGCTCGGGTCCTCGTCACTGACAGTCGTTCCGTCGTAGGCTCCCGTTGCATTTCCGATGTTTGCGTACTGCCCAACTTCAGCCGTGCCTGTAGCAGTGCATGTCTGGCTTTCACCCGGCATCAGTTCGGGTATCGTGCAAATCTCTCCGAGCTGGTCATCCTGTACAACTATTTCAGTCAGAGGCACGTTCCCTGTGTTTGTTACGACATATTCCCAGGTTACAGTGTCTCCCACTGCAAGTACCGGTCCTGTGGGCGTGTCCGCATCTTCACCATTCGTTGATTTTTCGATGTCAATTGCAGGCATTGGCTCAACATAGTAATGGCTCGGGTCTTCGTCACTGACAGTCGTTCCGTCGTAGGTTCCCGTTGCATTCCCGATGTTTGCGTACTGTCCGACTTCAGCCGTGCCTGTAGCATTGCATGTCTGGCTGTCTCCGGGCATCAGTTCGGGTATTATGCAGATGGATCCAAGTTTGTCATCAAGCACCTCTATGTCCATCAGAGGCACATTCCCTGTGTTTGTTACTACGTATTCCCAGTTCACGGTGTCTCCAACAGCAAGTATTGGTCCGGTGGGTGTGTCCGCATCTTCACCGTTGGTTGCTTTCTCGATGTCGATTGCAGGTGCTGCCCCGAAGTAGTGGCTCGGGTCTGTGTCTTCTACGGTGACATCTTCATAGACAGCTGTTGCATTCCCGAAGTTTTCGTACTGTCCAGGGGTTGCGTTTCCGTCCATGGTTAGGGTTTCCGTGGCTCCCACCGGGAGGACGGCTATTGTGCCCACGTATCCGAGCACATCGTCATAGACTTCAACGTTTGTCAGTTCCACGTTTCCTGTGTTGTTTACAATGTATTCCCAAGTAACCGGGGCTCCCACCATCACGAAGGGTCCTGTCGGTTCGTCAGCATCGTTCCCGTTGGTATGTTTCTCTATGTCGACTGCAGGTTCTGCCCCGAAGTAGTGGCTCGGGTCCGCGTCAGAAACGGTTGTTTGCCCGTATTCTCCGGTCGTAGTGCCCAGGTTCTCATACTGTCCAGGGATTGCCGTACCTGTGGCGTTACAGGTCATTGATTCTCCCGGGGCAAGTGTGTCAGTCGGGCAGCTTACTGTGACGCCCTGGTCATCGACAACTGCAACGTTTGCCAGGGGCACGTTTCCTGTGTTGGTCACCACATAGGTCCATTCCACAGTTCCGCCTGCCACGATCATGGGTCCGGGTGCTGCGTCTGCGTCCTCCCCGTTAGTGGCTTTCTCGATGTCAATTGCGGGGGTTGCCCCGAAGTAATGGCTCGGGTCTTCGTCTGACACCGGCATGTCTTCATAGTACCCTGTTGCATTACCAAGGTTTGCGTATTGGCCTGCTTCTGCCGTTCCGGTAGCTGTGCATGTTTGATTGTCGCCAGGCATCAGTTCGGGTATCGTGCATATCTCTCCGAGCCTGTCGTCCGTAACAACGATGTTAGTCAGCGGCACGTTCCCCATGTTTGTCACTACATATTCCCAGGTCACGGTGTCTCCCACTGTGAGTACCGGTCCTGTGGGCGTGTCCGCATCGTCACCGTTTGTTGACTTTTCGATGTCTATTGCAGGGACAGGCTCAACATAGTAGTGGCTTGGGTCTTCGTCCGATACCGGCATGTTTTCATAGTAACCGGTTGCGTTACCAAGGTTTGCGTACTGTCCGACTTCAGCTGTGCCTGTAGCAGTGCATGTCTCATTTTCTCCAGGCATCAGTTCGGTTATCGTACAAATTTCTCCGAGCCTGTCGTCCGTGACAACTATGTCAGTCAAAAGCACATTCCCTGTGTTTGTCACTACATATTCCCAGGTAACAGTGTCTCCAACAGCGAGTACTGGTCCTGTTGGCGTGTCTGCATCGTCCCCGTTAGTGGCTTTCTCTATGTCAATTGCAGGTGCTGCCCCGAAGTAGTGGCTCGGGTCCGTGTCTTCTACGGTAACATCTTCATAGACAGCTGTTGCATTCCCGAAGTTTTCGTACTGTCCCGGGGCTGCAATTCCGTCCATGGTAATTGTTTCCGTGGCTTCCACCGGGAGGACGGCTATTGTACCCACGTATCCGAGCACGTCGTCATAGACGTCAACGCTGGCCAGTTCCACGTTTCCTGTATTGCTTACGATGTATTCCCACGTAACCGGAGCCCCGGTCATTATTGCAGGTCCCGGTGCTTCATCGGCATCAAAGCCATTGGTGTGCTTTTCGATGTCAATTGCAGGTGCTGCCCCGAAGTAATGGCTCGGATCCTTATCCGATACCCGCATGTCTTCATAGTACCCGGTTACGGTTCCGAGGTTTGCATACTGTCCTTCTGTTGCAGTCCCTTCTGCCGTGCAGGTCATGGACTCTCCGGGTGCAAGGGTATCAGTCGGACAGCTGACCTCAACTCCCTGGCTGTCGGTCACAACAATACCTGTTAGCTGCACGTTCCCTGTGTTGGTTACGACGTACTCCCAGGTCACAGGCTCGCCAACCGGGATGTATGGGCCTGTGGGTTCATCGGCATCTTCACCGTTAGTGGATTTTTCAATTTCGATTGCAGGCGCTGCCCCAAAGTAGTGGCTTGGATCCGTGTCTGTTACTTCTGTTTGATCATAGTATCCGGTTGCCGTACCGTTGTTTGCATACTGTCCTACTGTTGCAGTCCCTGTTGCGGTACATGTCATTGATTCTCCCGGGGCAAGTGTGTCAGTCGGGCAGTTTACCGTGACTCCCTGGTCATCAACAACGTTAATGTTCTCCAGTGGTACGTTCCCTGTGTTTGTTACAAGGTACGTCCACTCGACTTCATTTCCAACCGGGATGTATGGGCCAGTGGGTTCATCGGCATCTTCTCCGTTAGTGGCTTTCTCGATGTCGATTGCAGGTGCTGCTTCGAATATTCCTGCGTCCCAGGTGGGATCGTTTTCTCCAGGTTCAAGGTTTGTGCAGGCTGCCTGTCCCGTTACGGGATCAGCATCGCTGTCCAGAGTGTCATCTGCACCCTGGTCCTGCGGGCTGAAGACATAGCCTGCCGGAAGCATGAACTCCACATGGTAGTTCCCGGGCACAACTTCGAAGTTATAGTAACCGTTTGAATCCGTGCTTGTGCTGGCAATTGGAGTCGTCCCGTCGCATTCGTAGAGGTTGACGGTTACTCCCGGGATTCCGGGTTCGTTTTCTTCCTGTATCCCGTCCATGTCCAGGTCATTCCAGACAAAGTCCCCTATGTTTGCCCTGAGCAGGTACACCCCGGCATCCAGTGTGAGGTCAGCTTCGCCCGACTCGAGCAATGTGCATGCGGTCTCTCCTGTTGCAGGGTCCGCATCGCTGTCAAGCGCGTCATCAGCTCCCTGGTCCTGCGGGCTGAAATCGTATCCTGCAGGAAGTGCAAACTCTACATAATATTCTCCGGGAGTAAGCCCTGTGAAAAGGTACATCCCGTTTGCATCCGTGGCCGTGGTGGCAAGAGGAGTTGTCCCTTCACATTCGTAGAGGTTTACGGTCACGCCTGCAATGCCCGGTTCGCCGTCATCCTGGATTCCGTCTTCGTCAAGGTCATCCCATACGAAGTCTCCGACGGAAGCCTGCCGGTAAAGGCCTGCGTCCCAGGTAAGGTCGTTTTCACCGGGCTCAAGGGTTGTGCACACGGTCTTTCCTGTTGTGGGGTCTGCGTCATTGTCGAGTGCATCGTCAGTCCCTTCGTCCTGATCTGTGAACTCGTAGCCTTCGGGGGCAATGAATTCTACATAGTAATCCCCGGGACCTGCTGTGAAGCCGTAGTATCCAGTGGCGTCTGTTGTGGTAGTTGTAACGAAGTTATCGGCACAGTCGTAGAGGTTAACGGTAACTCCGGGTATTCCCGGTTCTCCTTCATCCTGGAGACCGTTTCCGTTCAGGTCTTCCCACACAAAGTCGCTGATGGAGGCAAGTTTAATCGATGTTGGGAATCCTGGCAGGAAGTCTTCACCGATCCCCGCATCTTCAAAAGAACCCATAAAAGAGTTAACACTGAAACTGCTCGGGTCAGGATCGCTTCCTGAAGACACCGGCAGAGCGGAGATATTGAGGACGGTGAACTCGATATCCGGTGCTCCTGCAGATGGGCTTGCAAAGAGGCTTCCCGTGTTTGCAGGTAGCGGTGCAGCGAATTGGCCTGCCGGGGGTGTCAGGAAGAGGTTAGCGTGCTGGTTGACAGAGAACCCGGAGGTATCGGCCAGACCGGAAACACCGGCTATTGCATCATATGTTCCGTCTTCGTCGATATCAAGCATCAGTGCAAAGGACTCGGTACCTCCGAAGTCAGGATTATCATTACCTGTGATACCTGCCAACCATGCACTGGTGGCCCCAGGGTCACCGTCCCCGTCGACGTCACCTGCAATTACGTAGGTGTTCATCCCCACGTAAAGGGTATCTGTAGCAGGATCGTAAAACAGGCGGAGATCTTCCATATCATTTCCGCTTGTTGTCCCTGCAGGGGCTGCCGTGGGAACCCCTACATCTATTCCTCCCGGATCAGTAATAGTGAATATGCCTGTTCCGGTAAAGTCTGCCGGGACATCGCCCGTAAATCCCAACCCTGCAGCTGATGGCATACAGAGAAGGAGCGTTATCAAGAGTGTCAAATATGTTAGAGGCCTGATTTTTCTGGGCCTTTTTTGACGATAGCTTACGCTATTCGTGCGGTTCATTTTTCTTAAACCCCTCCGATTTTTTTACCACTAGTTCTCATAGATATGGGGGAGTTTCCGGGTTATCTTCTTTAAATTAATAATTAGTATCTGGTAAAAATACCCGATTTTTATTCTTCAGGTAATCGTAATTTTTGCTGAGATATATACTAAACCCGGAGCTTCATACAGTTTTATCTGTATTCGGCGTCTCCCCCAATCCTAATATTAATTTGTTTTGCAAGTATATAATATTTATTATATCAAAACCGTTTATTCTCTATTATTTATATTATTTGTATTATTTATTTAATTTTTTTGTTTAGATCATCTGAAAAATAATATAATAAACAGAATTTTATTTTTTAAAAACAAATGTAAATAAATTACTATTAATTATGTGCATGGAAATTCAGGGTGTAGTATAGGTCTTGATACGAAGGGGTGGGTTTGAAAGGCAGTCACCCAAAAAACATTCGCAAAAAAAGTCAATAAAAAACAGTTAATTAAAAACTTTCAGCTTCCCGTTTTCAAGCATTCCCATTCTTTCCGACATAAAGCTGACAACGGCTTCGTCATGGGAGATAAGGAGGTAGCCGATTCCCTGCTCAGCCTGAACCTTTTTCAACAGGTGGAGTATCTGGGCCTGGACCGAGACGTCAAGGGCTGAGGTCGGCTCGTCAAGTACAATGTATTCCGGTTCGAGCAGGAGGATCCTACCAAGGGCAAGGCGCTGGAGCTGGCCGCCTGAGAGCTGGGCCGGGTAGCGGGAAAGTACTTCTTCGGGGAGGCCTATGGTCTTTAGCATTTCTTTTGTGCGCCGGATACGCCCGGTTCCCGGGGTGTCGAGCAGCTTCAGGACTTCGAAAATCGAATGCTGAATCCGCTTCCTGGGGTTAAAGGCATCTGTAGGGTCCTGGAACATCATCTGGACGCGGCGGCGGAAAGTTGCGTATTCGACTTTTTTCATCCCGGAAAGCAGGCTCCCCTTGAAATGAATCGTACCCTCAGTGGGACTTTCAAGGCCTGCAATAATTCTTCCGAGCGTGCTCTTTCCTTCCCCTGAGGGGCCCATAAGCCCGAAGGTTTGCCCGGGTTCAAGTTCAAAAGATATGTCCCGGAAAATGCATTTCCCCCCTCCCAGCAGACCGGACCCGTATGTCTTTGAGAGGTTTTCGGCTTTCAGGGACACAAAAAACACCTCACTGCCCTTCCGTTGCTTTCCTTGAGTTCGGGACGTTCCTGCATGCAGCGTTTTTCCTTAAGAGGACATCTCGGATGGAACCTGCAGCCTGCAGGCGGGCTGCTGAGGGGCGGGGACGAACCGGGTATGGGCACAAATCCCCTTTCAGGCAGGCTGTTCAGGAGCCCCCGGGTATAGGGGTGGAGCGGGCTTTCAAAAAGGCTTGAAGGGTCAGCAATCTCGACGATTTCTCCTGCATACATTACGGCGACCCTGTCTGCAAGCCGCCGCACAAAACCGAGGTCGTGGCTTATCAGAAGCAGGGCTGTTTCACTTTTTTCTTTCAGTCCCTTCAGCTCGTTTTCCAGTTCGGCTACGCAGCCCCTGTCTAGCCCTTTGCTGGGTTCGTCTGCTATAAGGAGGACCGGGTCAAGCATGGTTGAAGCCGCAATCAAAAAGCGCTGGTTCATTCCGCCTGAACACCAGGAGGGGTAGTATCCCATGTATTCACGGGGATTTGAAAAACCCACTCGTTTAAGGGCTCTTGCGACTTTTGAGAGATTGGCATTATCCTGTTTTTTCTCTCGTTTTTCTCTCTTCTTCCCCTTTTCTTTTTTCTCTTCCTTTTCCTTCCATCCCATTTCCTGCTTATGAATTCGGAGGGGTTCTGCAAGCTGGTGCCCTATGGAATATACGGGATTTAAAGCAAGAGAAGGGTTCTGGAAAATAATGGAGATTTCTTTCCCCCTAAGCTTTGCCATCTCTTTTTCGCTCAGTTCGAGGAGGTTTTTGCTTCCGAATTCTATTCTCCCCTTAACTCTGGATTCCGGGGGTAGCAGACGCATAATCGCATGTGCGACAACAGATTTCCCACAGCCAGTCTCCCCTACGAGGGCCAGGGTTTCTTTTTCCCTGATAGAAATTGAAAGGCAGGAAACTGCGGTCACGGTTTCGTTTTCATTTTCTTCTTTATTCCCGTTTTTATTTTCTTTTTTATTCTCTGATTTATTCTCGTTTTTGTTCTTGGTTTCATTTCCCTGGAAAGAAACATTGAGGTCTTTTACTTCAAGCAGGGTGTTCATTCCGCATCCACTCCTCTTTTTTCTTTTTCTTTCTCTCTTCCTTCGAACCCGAACCCTATCAGTGCGATGGACATTACACAGAGTGTTATGCAGATCCCCGGAGGCAGGTACCACCACCACATTTCCCTGATAAAGCCACCTCTGGAAAAGGCAAAGGAAAGCATGATTCCCCAGCTTTTCATGCTTATGTCCCCGAGTCCCAGGAAGGAGAGTGAGGCTTCGGAAATCATTGCCGAAGCCGTCGCCAGCATGAACTTGGGGAGCAGGACGTGGAAGAGGTTCGGGAAGATGTCCGAGGTCATGATGTGAAATGAGGAAAAGCCCATGCATCGGGCACTTTTGACATAGCCTGATTCTCTTATCTGCAGGGTTTTTGAGCGGACAACCCTGGCAATTGACTCCCAGGAAAGCAGCCCCAGGACGAGGATCAGGATCCAGATGCTCGGGTGCAGGAAGGCTCCCAGGATTATTATCAGGGGGATTTTCGGGATTATCAGGACAACGTCGGTAAAGCCCATAAGCAGCTCGTCCGGCGTCCCCCTGAAATATCCTGAAAAAAGCCCTATCATGAGCCCTATTAAGGTTGAGATGCAGGCCGAGGCAAAGCCCACCATCATCGAGATTCTGGCCCCGTGAACCAGTTCCGAGAGTATGTCATTTCCGATATCGTTTGTCCCCAGAAGGTGGGCAGTTGATGGTGCTTCATAGGGAATGAAGCGTTCGGTCGGGGGGTAAGGGGCAAAAAGGGCGGGAAAAAGGGCAAGGATGAGGAAAAAAGTAAAGAGAAAAAGTCCTCCTCTATTGAATCTTTTCAGGTTTCTTTCATATTTCCGGAGATCAAGGTTTAAATTAAGGGATAGAAAATCTTTCCATTGCCGGGCACTTTCCAGGATGATATTTTTCTTGATGGCACTTTCCCGTATTTTGTTTTCCTGGATTTTGCTTTCCTGAATGGGGCTTTCCCCTATGTACGCTTCGTCCTGCATCATGCCGGCCTCCTGACTCTAGGGTCGGCAACTGCATACAGCAGGTCCGCAAGCATGTTTGCCAGCAGGACTGCAAGAGCTATTACCAGAAACGATCCCTGGAGGACCGGGTAATCCTTTCCGATTATTGCATCATAGATAAGGGTCCCCATGCCGTTTAAGGAGAAAACGATCTCGGTAAAAAGGGCTCCGCTGAAGAGAAACCCGAAATCAAGGGCAATCAAGGTAATGATCGGAAGGGAAGCATTCTTTATGACGTGCCTGAAAAGAATGGATATGTCATAGAGGCCCTTTGCCCGGGCGTAGAGGGCATAAAGCTGCCCTTTTTCCTGTATGACGCTTCCCCGCATTATCAGGAAGTTCCTGGAGGCGGAAAAGAGGGTCATCACGGTTACCGGCAAGAACATGTGGTGCATAACACTTTCCAGGGTCGGGACGTCATAAAAACCCTTGAAAGGAAAAAGCCCGAGTTTGAAGGCAAAGATCTCCAGGCAAAGCAGGGCAAGGAAGTAGGGTGGCGTGCAGGAAAGTGCAATAAATCCGCAGCATAAGAGGCGGTTTGCCTTCGTTTCGGGTTTCCAGCCCGCGTATGCCCCTAGCAGGGTTCCCAGGGCTGCTCCCAGGAGCACGGATACCCCCACAAAAAGGAGGGTCCAGCCAATCCTATCCCTCAATATCTCGGCAACGGGGCTGTGAAGGTGGTAGGAATAACCCAGGTCAAAGTGGAGGAGGTCTCCGATGTAAGCTGTAAACTGCTCGTAAAGCGGCCTGTCCAGCCCCATCTCGGCTCTCAGTTCCTCCATTACAGCCTCCGAAACGTAGACGTCCTCTCCTATAAGGTTCTTTACGGGGTCCCCCGGCATGAGCCTGGGGAGCGCAAAGTTGAGGGTGACTATGAGGAGAAAGGAGATCGCATATCTGAGCACTTTTTTTGCCACTTCACGCATTTTATCACCTTGCCGTTTTCAAATCTCCTTGCCTTTTTCAAATTGTTTTGTCGTTTTCAAGGTACTGTCATCTGGAAGTTGCACCTTCTTCATACTTGACCTCAGACCTGACTTCATACCTATACGCGTCAAAGAAGATGCAGCTATATGACAAAATAAAAAACATGGGGTCAGGCTCTGCCTCAGACCTCATGTACATTCACGAAGTTTTCCAGGTTATAGGTCCCATAGAGGGGGTCGGCATACCAGCCATCAAATTCCCGGTTGAACGGCGTTACCACGTTGTTCCAGTAGAGGGGAATTGCGGGCAGCTCTTCTGCATAGTAGTCCTGAAGCTCGTGGGCACAGGTTTCAAGCTCGGCAGGGTCCGTTGTTGCCAGGATCTCGTCGCAGAGTTCCAGGAACTCGGGGTCGTCCACGTTGTGCATGACTCCCTGCCCTGTCCTTCTGGAATCGAAGTAGCCGCTTCCCCAGCTTGCGTGCATCAGCATGCCCCAGGGGGTTGAACGGGTGACTGTCAGGTCATAGGCATAGCTGTCCTTGAGGGCAAACCAGGTGTCCTTATCGACTGTCCTCAGCTCAGCGGCAAGACCCACTTCTTCCAGGTATTCCTTGAGCAGTTCTCCTGTGCGGGTATAGTCAGTTCTTATCAGGATTTCAAGTTCGATGTCTTTCCCGTCTTTGCCTTCAAGGATGCCGTTTTCGTTGCTGTCTGCATATCCTGCTTTTTCCAGAGCCGCTCTCGCCTTTTCAGGGCTGTACTCAAGCTTTTCGGTTTCCTTGAAAGCTTCCATGGACGGGGGCACAAAGCCGCGGTTAGGGACGTCTCCGTACCCGAGGATCTCAAGCCTGACGAGCTCCTCGTAATTTATGGCGTAGGAAAGCGCGTCCCTGAATTCAAGGTCCGAGAGGGGGGCTTTCTTCAGGTTCGGGGCTAGGAAGACAAGTCCGATGTTTGTTTTTTCAAGGAAGTCGAAATTCCCGGTCTTTTCAAGCTGTTCGATGTTCGGGTAGGGGTAGGACCCTGCGTACTTGTAATATGTATCTGCATCCCCTTTTTCAAGGGCCAGGGTGGCGACATCCACATTCGAGTAATAATGGACCTCCACGTTTCCGAATGCCGGAGCTTTTCCTTTCCAGTACGGGTTTTTCTCGAAAACAAGTTTTCCGGCATTGAGGTCTATCAGTTTGAGATAGTAGGGCCCGCAGCCCACATAGGGACCTTCGTTTACGTATTCCATGGGGTTCTCTATTGATTCCCATACATGGGCGGGCAGGATATTATAGGTCGCAAATTCCAGGTTGATTCGGGTGTAAGGCTTGTTGAATTTGAGGGTCACGGAGTTGTCGGCATCCGAAACCGTAGAGCTTTCCAAAGTATCGTTGATCCACCTTGCCCAGGGGGTCTCTTTCCCGTAATAGCGGATGGAAAACTCCACGTCTTCAGGGGTTACCTTTTCCCCATCGCTCCAGTAAAGGTCGTCCCGGATGTAAAAGGTCCACTTTGTGTTATTTTCCGAAACCTCATAGCTTTCTGCAAGCTGCCCTACAAGGTGCCCGTCAGCATCCATTTTCATGAGGGGCGGGTTTGAGAGGTGGGCGAAAACCCCAAGGCTGGAATCCCCTATGAAGGATGCGGATTTTATCACGCTTGGGGTCGCTATTTTCAGGACCGAGCCATCGGATTCCGCAGCCTGCTCCAGGTATGAGGCTGCTGCTCCGGCAAGAAACTCCGCTTCAGGCAGTTCTCCTTCTCCTTCTTCTTCTCCCAGGTACAGGACTTTCATGTACAGGATGATGGCATCCGAAAGCTCAGCTTTTGATATCGAGAGGCTTTCTCCCGCATCCCCGGTTCCTGCTGCTCCCGCGGGAAGCACGTTTGCAACGAGCATGAGGATGAGTACGGTGAAGATCATTCCCTGTTTCAATCCCCGTTTTGGTTCTTGCCTCAACCCCTGCTTCAATCCTTTTTTTAATCTCTGTCTTACAGGTTGTTTGATCTCGTCTTTCATCTCACTGCCCCCTCTTTTTTCCGCGTCTCCCATTCCTCGCAACAACAAAAACAGCAGCCAGAACTCCGGCGATCACCGGAAGAATTCCCGCAGGGCTTTTTTCGGCTTCTGCTTTCTGATCTTCCGCAACTTTCGAATCGGGATCTACGGAAACTTCCGCAGCCCGGATCATACCTTCTTCCTGATTCAGGATGTCATTCCACCTGCCTTCGAAAGTCCCGCTTCCTGAGGCCGGGGCTTTTACCCTGTAGACAATTTTCCCGTCGTCAAGCACGGAAAAAACGAGGTCCTGCCCGGACACATCGACCCTTCCGTCTCCGGGATACTCTGTCTCAACGTAGGTGAAACCCTCGGGGATACTTTCCACGATTCCTGCAGCCCTGAGCCCGGAAATTGTGAGGGTAACGTCAAATTCCTCATTCGGCGCCGGATTTTCCGTTGAAAAACTTCTTGTTATACCGCTTTCCTCTGCAAGCGCAGGAAATGTGAGAAGTACAGTAAGTGAAATTATAAATGAAAAAATTATTACCGATCTTAAAATTCTTTTTTTCTCCATTTTATTACACCCGTTAATACTATATGTACAACAAATAGTCAAAAATAATACAAAAGTTCATCTTTTTATGTGTCTGAGTTTTAACAATTTCGTGATATAAACCTTTTGATTTTTTTGTTAAATATGTCCAAAAGCAGATTCATGGTTGACATTTGCACTTTTAAGGTGTAAATAATCCGGGAGAAAATAAGGGAAATTGTCACATCGAATGAAAATTAATTTTTACATTCAGGGATGCAAAAAAAGATTTCAAAATGAGACTTCCAGACCCAGTCTCAAAAATTATTCCAAATGAATTCGTAATAAAAGATTTCAAATAAGTTCTTCCTTATCTCTGTTTCCCCAGCTTAATACCCTGCTTCATGCTTTCCTGCATCTTCTTTGCCAGGGACTCTTCCGAGTGCAAATATAAGAATGCCGGGAGCCCGCTTTTTGATATAAAGTATAGGAGGTTTACGGTTGTCCGGTTGAGTTTGGGGGAGTGGTTTAAAATCCCGCTTGTGGAGACTTTTACCAGGGTGTCTATGGATTTTATCCCGGTAAGGAAGGATTTTCTTTCCTGTCTAGGGCTTTTTTCGAAGATCAGGTCTATCCATTCGTTCATCTCTTCTATCAAAGCCTCCCTGGTCAGGTCTTCAGGGACTATGTAATTTCTTCCTTTTTCGATATTCCCGAAAAATTCCCTGAAACTCTCTCCTTCTGCCAGGGTGTACACCTGCCCGAGCTTTCCGGTATGGGTGTCCGTGGTAGCTGCAACCCCTTTCCCGAACTTTTCCGCAAGGGCTATCGTAAGCTCGTTTTTCGGCTTCAGCTCGTGCATGTTGTACTCAAGCACGGGAAAGAGCTTTGCAAGCTCCATGACCGTTTCAGGATCCGGGTCCTGGTGGAAATCCGCCCAGAAAGGGTGGTTGTACAGGAAAGGCAGCTTGTGCTTTCTCAGGTAGCCCAGGAAGCTCTCCATATTCTGTTCCCTTTCCGCAATCTCCCTGAGTTCGATAAACTCTTCCCTGTCAAAGTCAAAGACGTTCACGTGTACCGTATGCCCTACCTTTTCGGGGTCGTACACCGTCATCTCAGCCCCCGTGACCAGCCTCTCCCGCTCCCAGCCCAGGGCATCGTACGCCCCCACAGTGTCGTGGTCGGTAAAAGTGATGAAGTCCAGCCCCATATCCAGGGCTTTTCGGTAGAGGTTCTCAGGCTTCAGGTCCTCTGCCGGCAGCACGTCAAAGGAACAGGTCGTGTGCACGTGCAGGTCCGCCCATTTCCAGCCCTCAGCCCTGAGCTCCGCTGCCCGCTCAGGTGAAATCATCTTGTCTCTGTAATTCCTTGCCTTACCCCCTAGGCATAGAATCCCGATTTTTTGGAATTATTTAATTACATTTTCATTTCTACCTTAATATATAGGCTTCTTTTCAGGGGTAAGTATTTTATTGAGTGTAGGGAAATATTCAGAGTTTGAATTTTGAGTTATAAGTTAGCTCTAAAGGTCGTTAAATATTAAAAGTACGTCTGAATTTATACTTCTTAAACATTGGGAGATTTTTTTGTGGGATTGCTAAATAAACTTGGAAAAATTGTAGATGTTATTCTGGAAGATGATTCTGAAGAGATTAGTCCAAAAGACGATTATATTGAGAAAATTCCAGAAGATGTTGCCGTAGAAAAAGGAAATCATTTCGAGAAGTATGTTGTAGACCTTTTTGATGACAAATATTATTCTATTGTGGAATGGACAACGGATATGGGAAGAAAACATGACCGTTATGTCGAGTCAGATACCCGGCCGGACCTTACAATGCGTTACATGCTGAAAGACGAATCCTTTTGTATCGAATGCAAATTCAGGTCTGATTTATACCAAGGTAAACTCCAGTGGTCCAACCCCCAGCAGTTAAAACGTTATCAGGCATTTTCCAGAGAAACCGGACTTCCTTTCTTTGTTGTTGTTGGATTGGGAGGGTCTGCTGAAAGGCCTGAAACAATGTTCTGTATCCCGCTTGAGGAAGCGAAATATCCGGGGCTTTATCCCAGTGTGTTTGAGAAGTTTGAGCGCGATCCGGAGAAGAAATTTTTCTGGAAAAACGGGGTTTTGAAGTAATTTTTCAGATCAGAACTTTGTTTTCTGTATTTCTATTTTCATTCCTTCTTTTCTTTTTTGAAAAGGATCGCCAGGCAAGCTGGCTGAGGCTTCTTTTATTTCATTATTTCTTCTACGGTTGCAGGTTCTTCTAAGGTTTCAGGGTTTTGATCTTCTAAACTCCCAAAATTCTGGATATTTTTTTCCGGAATCAGATTAATCTTTTCCCGGCACCACTCAATAAATATATATCACTCCTGAAAGTACCTTATATCCATGACCCTTGAGCCCGTGCATATGCGGAAGATCTCGGAGCTGGCAAAACGGATTGACCGGTCGTTTGAGTATGAGGAGCCGAAGACGGCGGATGATATTTATAAGCTGCTTGAGGAGTTGAAGATAGACGGGAAGGTTATCCTGAGGGCGGTTGACCGGCTTTTCCGGGGGATGGTCAGGACGGCGCTGATGGCGCAGTGCGAGGACCCGTATCCGGTGACTTATGCGTGCGACAGCGGGAGTACGAACCCCAAGACATATGACAGCGGGCTTTTTGTTGATTTTTGTCACTGTGCGCTGGCGGCGACGCCTACGGACCTGGACGTTCAGCGGTACAGGACTATCGTGTGTGCGGCTTATTCTTCTTCCCAGAAGGTGGCAATGCAGTCGACCGAGGGCTGGGAAGAATTTGATGAAGGGATGGGGCGGGCAAAGCTGGTCAGGATTGCACCGGATGAGCTGAAGAAGAAAGCTTCGGATATGGTGCACAGCCTGGCCATGTACCTTGCGGAGTCCGAGCACATCCTTCATATGAAGGACCGGCTGGACCCTGCGGGCTTTTTCATCATGGACGGGCCGATTTATCCGAAGCAGCTCATGTACTGGGTGGTGCTGGGGGACGAGGAAGTCCAGCTCCGCCGGAATGATGATGCCCGGAAGGCTCTCCAGAATTACATTGATATCATGGACCATTTCCTGGAAAAAAGGGTCCCTGTAATCGGGTTCGTGAAAAATCCCCTCGACATGCAGATTATGGACACGGTCCGGAAAAAAGGGGCGGGCTTTGACCTGCCCTGGATGCTCGATACCCAGTTCTTCAGGAACGTCCTCTCCCTGGAAAAAGGTGCTAATGGAGGGTTCGGGCAGGGAACCGAAAATTGCAGGAATGGTAAAACAGGACATGCAAATAACGGTTCCGGAAATGCTTACATCGCTTATACAAACTGGTTCCAGCAGCCCAACAGGTTCTATGAGAAGCTGCTGAACGGGACTTCTCCCCTGGCGGCAGGCGACAAGCTCCGGGACGGGCTCCGGCACAAATTCCCGCCGGAAGATTACGCTTTATGCTTTTTCATGCTCTACGTCCCTTCAAAGGACGTGGTCTTCAAAGTGGAAGCCCCTTACGGGCTTGTAAAAGACGATTTCCTGCGGATGCAGATTACCAAAAAAGTGCTCTTCGACCTCTCTTTGCACGGCTTTCCCCTGACCCTCACGAAAGCAGACCACGTGGCAAAAATCCGGAAGGTGGAGCGGAATGAGATCGATAAATTCTTTGAAAACATGAATCCAGATACCGATTACAATGACCTGCGATGGGGTAATATAAGTGAAGTTTGAAGACGCTGACATCCTGGCTTTTGCCTCTGGCAAGACGAAAAAAACTCCGGCTCCCGATAAGGACGAAGGGGCCGAGAAAAGCACTGGAATGGAACCCAAAACCGGGAGCGAAAATTCCCCGACCGGTTCATATCGAAAAGGCCCGGACACTTTTCCCGAAGACCCTCTGGCTTCCGTCTACGGTGGGGCTGGTGGTACGGGCTCTGGTTCCGGCTCAAGTTCCGGCTCAGGTTCCGATCCGGTCTCAGGTCCCGGTTCCGATCCCGAACCAGCAGATCTGCCCTTCGAGGACTTTGGGGGCTACGATGAAGGCATTGCAACTCCTGCCGCTTCTGCGGACGAAGCTTTCGGGATCGTGACCGCCGGGATCGATCCTCTGGAAATTACCCCCGCCGGGGCAACGATTACCGGCTACATCTCCTCTTTACGGAGAAACGAAATCCGGCTTGGGGCTTACGTAGTCGTTCCGTATGAGGGTGGAGAAAAGCTCTTTGCCAGGGTAGGAAAGCTTCAGTACCGGCAGGAGTTTGCAGTGGACGACGCAACAGAACTCCATTCCCGGCGCATGCTTGGAGGCAGGGCAAGCCCGGTAAATGAGGATGACTACAAGTTTCTGGCTTACCTTGACCCCCTCTGCATCCTTTACCGGAAAGGGCAAGACACCCCTCTCTCCCGCAGGATGGCAGACAGGATCCCCCGCCCGAACACCCCGATCCTGCCTGTCAGGGACCGGCTTGAAGTTCAGACCGGGCTCAATATTCCTGAAGAGGGCATCTTCCTCGGGCACCTGAGCGTCGGGGGAGAGCTTGTAAAGACCCACTCCGAACCCGAAACCGTTGCTTACTACCTGCGAAACGACTACTCCATGGGCGATCCCCTGGTCTTCCGGCACATGCTCGTCTGTGGGAGCACGGGGACAGGAAAGACCTTCCTCACCAAAAACATCCTGCGCCAGTTCATGACCGAAAGCAACCGATACAGGCTCCGGAACTCTCCCGACGACAGGGCAAGGAAAAACCCCTGCCTTGTAATCATGGACCCCCAGGACGAATACTCCCAGATTTTTGAGGACAACGCGACCCTGACCGAGGATGACAGGTTCAGGTTTGAGTCCGAAAAGGTGGCTTATGGCCGGGTCCCCTCCACGAAAGCTTTCGTTGCAAAGGTGGAAGGGCAGACCTATCCGGGAGACAAGTCCAGGGCCGAACAGCACGAGTTTACCATTCCTTTCTCCCTTGTGGAGCACAACTCCTGGCTGATTGCCGCCACCGGGATGTCCGAACTCCAGTACATCGGGCTGGAACTGCTCCTGGGTGACTTCTTCAAATCAAGTGTGCCGCACACCTACCTGAACTTCATCTCCCACATAGACAACGAAGGTACAAGGTCCTATTATGTAGACAGCGGAAAACTCCATGAGGCCTCTTATGATGGGATCGTGCGGAGGGTCAAGAGCCGCTTCTTCTCGAAAGTTTTTGACCAGGCAGCAACCCCGATCACCGAGATACTTGACCGGATCTTCAAGCCCGGACAGATTTCCGTCTTCCCGACCGAATACATCAGCACCCCCCGGATCCGGGACCTTATCGTGCTCACCATCATGAGCCTGATCGTGGACAACAAGCTCGGTACAACCGGGACTGATGCCATCAAGAACACGCCCATCATCCTTTGTCTGGACGAAGCCCACCGTTACCTCTCCCGCGCCGGAGGCGAACATTCCCGGCTGATCATCTCCCGCTTCGCAGACGCAGCCAGGCAGGGGAGAAAAGAAGGGCTCGGGCTTTTCCTGATCACCCAGGACCCCCAGGACATCGACGACACGGTCTTCAAGCAGGTCAACACGAAACTGATCCTGAACCTCAACAATGATGCAGCCATCAGCTCCCTGAAAGTCCCCAAAGAATACGAGAGGAGGATCCCCTACCTCAAGAAGGGTCAGATGGTGGTGCACAGCCCTGACAACAGCGATATCGTGGAAATTATCGGACTCTCAAAATGCGTTGTGAAACACCAGTGATTGTGAAACACCAGTTAAATTCTGAAAAAACTGTCCGCAGGACGAAGAACCAGTAAAAAAGCAGTTTTGGATGAAGCAGTTTCGGATAAATCAACTTTGGTATATAATTTTGGTAGAAGGTTTTGCACATTGCCTGAATGAAAACAGGCATGTGCTTTGTCTTCCTTTTTCGCGTCCTTTTCTCAACGTTTTTTTCGACGCAGCTATTTATTTTTGACTTTTCAGTTTCTCTTTCTTTTTATCTGTTTCAAACCTGGTCGAAAAGGTCTATGTTATCCAGGACGTTCTTTATATTCCAGTAGACGAAATCTTTGTAAGCCTTCGGCTTCGGGATGTCGTAAATCGCCATGCCTCCGACATTCCAGGCGACATTTATGATAAGTTCACTCTTCTGCAGTTCGTCCACGAACTCTTTGAGCTTGCTGAAGTCATCGATTCTCTCTCTCCAGTCCGCAGCCCTGAGTTCGCTGTCCTTGTCCTCCGTGGTCATCTCATATTTCTGCAGGGCAAAAGAATAGGTCTCGAGGAGTTCGATGTTTATGTGTGAGATATTCCTGACAATCGGGGTGCCTTCCCTCATGCTGGCTTTCAGCCTGTCAATGAAGGCAAAGAGTTCAGCAGATTTCAGGGTGTCGTCGGCTAATTTTTCTTTTAAAGCTTTCATCTGTTCTTCCATGGTATTCTACCCCTAGTTAAAAAGGCCCAAATGGCACAAGGTCTCAATGAATGAGAAAGAGTGTAATCCACTCCTCTAAAATAAGATAGTAAGTTTTCTGTATTAAAATTATCCATCATTTATAAAGATAACAGTTAAATATAATTATTTTTATTATGCAGCTCATATATAATGTCGTCCTTTGGAGCTCCAGCTTTATTAAAAAAGTATAAGAAATCTGATGGGATAGCGCGGATTTGAACCGCAGTCCAAGCGTCCCAAACGCTCGAGGATGGACCAAGCTACCCTACTATCCCGCAGAGTACTTGCTCTCAAAGGATATTATCCTTTATATATCTTTCGTTAGAAAACGGGTTTGTTCCCTGCGTTTTTTTGTTCTCTTCAGGACATATGTGTACCTTTACTTCCCCTATCTTTCCCATTTTCTTCTCTTTTTTCTTTCTCGTTTACCTTTCCCTTCTACCTTTCCCGTTTACCTTTCCCTTCTCTCTTTCCTGTCTTCTTTTACCATCTTTTTTCCTGTTTTCTATCATTCCCAGCGGCGGTAGATTTCGTTTTCTATTCCTAGCAGGTCAAGGACTCTTCCGGTCATTATGTCCACAAGGTCTTCGATGGTTTTCGGCCTGGAATAAAAGCCAGGGCAGGCCGGGAGAATGCTTGCCCCTGCCCTTTTGGCTCTGAGCATGTTTTCGAGATGGATTAGGTTCAGCGGGGTTTCCCTGGTCATAAGGATGAGTTTTCGTTCCTCTTTCAGGCAGACGTCCGCAGCCCTGGTCAGGAGAGTGTCCGAAATCCCGTTTGCGACTGCCCCCAGGGTCTTCATACTGCAGGGAGCGATGACCATTCCCCCCGTTACGTGAGACCCGCTGGCAATCGGGGATGAAAAGTCTTTCTGGGCATAGCTCCAGCTTGCCAGTTTTTCTACCTCTCCGGGAGAGTAGTCCGTTTCGATTTCTATGATCTGCTTTGCGGCTTCTGTCAGCACCAGATGGGTTTTTATTTCCTTTTCCGCCAGCACTTCAAGCAGGCGTATTCCGTACTGGACTCCCGAAGCCCCGCTTATCCCTACCGTGATTTCCATTATTTCTTCTCCCCCACTGTGTTGTTTGATCTTTCGTAGAAGGTGATGAAGCTTTTTACCATTTCGTCCGAAACCGATATCGTATCCCTGATTTCTTCCGGGGTAATGTCGTCCAGATGGATCCCGACAATGAACACCGTTGTTTGCCGGGTCGCCTTACTCACATGCCTGGCGCCCTGCAGGGCGATCTGTTCTTCCCGGTGTCCGGGGAGGCTGATCACGGACGAGCTTGCTCTCTGGCTCTTTTCGTCAAAAACTCCTACGGCAACTGCCCCAGCATGCTCTTTTCCGCCCATCAGGGTCAGCAGGTAGTCGTTTCCCAGTTTTTTCGCATCAAGTATGAGTTCGGCTCGGCCTACTTTCCTTGTAATCTGGATCAAAAATCTGCCCCTCCAATCTTTTTCTTTAAGGGAATCTTAACCACAAAAGGTTATTAAGTTTATCAGGGTCTTTGAGGGCCCGGCTTTCAAGAGTCCTTAACTTTCAGATTTTTGAACTTTCAGATTTTCGCTTTCAGATTTCTATTCTATTTCTCTTTCTGAGTTTTGAACTTTCAGGGCTCTGAGAACCCGACTTTCCAGAACCTGGTTGCATAAATCTTTCAAAAAAGTCTGACCTATCCTGTTTTTATCCTGGATGGTTTTATCTCCGGCTTCATGTTCGGTTTTATATTCAGGACTTTCTTAGAGGTCGCTCAGTTTGAACTGTTTTATAGTCTTTTTGACGTCAAAAACTTCTCTTGCAGCTTTGCCAACAGCTTCACAGTGCTCTTTCGGGGTGTAGACTCCCATTCTCCAATTGTCCATGTGGGCTTGCTGCAGGATGGATATGAAATGAGATGCTTCGTTCAGGGGGACCATCCGGCTGTCGGTCTTTATCAGCGCCCGCATTTCCAGCATCTCCGGCATTTTAGGGATGTCAACCAGGATATCTTTCGGGTCCACGCCTGCTAGTTCTGCAATCTCGTTTTCCACCCTGGAGGTCTTGCCGCGGTGTTTGAGCACGCTTTTTCCAACCGCGTCCAGGCCTGCGTAGAGTGCGCGTTTGTAGAGCTGGCGGGAATCCAGCCTTCTTGCAAGTTCTCCCCCGTGTCCCCTGGATTTCCGCATGGCAGCTACAAGGTCAATGTCGTCCATCTGCCTGAGCCCGGCAGGATCCAGTTCCCCGTTTTCTATCATATCTTCAACTGCTGTAGAACACATGGCTTCCGAGATCCTGGTCACGTGATGGTAATAAACGGAAGTGTTCATCCAGAAGCGGGAGACCAGCAGGGACTCTGCGGCTTTCAGCCCTCCCTGGGCCACGACAAGCCTGTTTTCGTAAAACTGCATCTGGTTGATCAGGCGGTTGTAGTCCACGACCCCGAAGGCAACCCCGGTATAGTGGGCGTCCCGGACCAGGTAGTCCATCCTGTCCACGTCAATCTCGCTGCTCAGGATCTGCCCGATTGAGGTCTCTCCTTTGATGTGTTTTGCGAGGTTCCCGGAGGAGAGGCCGTATTTGTCCAGCACATCTTTGATTTCTCCTTTCCCGAGGATTTCCCTCACATCGTCGTGCCTGCGCCGGGTGTATTTGTCGATGATGTTCTCGGTCACATGGGAAAAGGGGCCGTGCCCGACATCGTGCAGAAGGGACGCTGCTCTCAGTTCGTTCTTCTTCTCCTCGTCTACGGTGTTGACGTTTTTCATGAGCATGGAGGCAAGGTGCATAACCCCGAGAGAGTGTTCGAAGCGGGTGTGGTTTGCTCCGGGGTAGACGAGGTTGGAATAGCCAAGCTGTCTGACTCTCCTGAGGCGCTGCATCTGGGGGGTAGCCAGAATTTCCTGGACAATCTCGTCCAGTTCGATATAACCGTGCACGGGATCAAGGACGACCGTCATCATTCTTTAGACAGATGTCATTATATATTGCCGTTTCTATTATTTCTAGTACAATCGGTTTTGCAATCGATTCTTGCCCCGGGCGAAAATGAAGGCGAAACCCGGAAAGCAGATCATTAAATCCAAAAGTTCACTCCATGATTTATCAAGCTTTGAATCCAAAGTTGAACCAATCCAGAAATGGTAACAGGAATAAGGGAATTATCATGATTATATTTTCAGGCGGCACCGGAACTCCTAAACTCCTTGACGGGCTCAGGGAATTTCTCCCTCCCGATGAACTGACCGTTGTTGTGAACACTGCCGAAGACCTCTGGGTCTCGGGAAACCTCATTTCCCCTGATCTGGATACAGTGCTCTACCTCTTCTCAGACCAGATCGACCGGAAAAAGTGGTGGGGAATCGAAAGCGACACTTTCCGGACCCACGAACGCATGCAGGAACTCGGGATAGATGAGGGGATGAAGCTCGGCGACCGGGACCGTTCAACCCATATTATCCGCTCAAACCTGCTCAGGGACGGGGCCACCTTAAGTGAGGCAACCGAAAAGCTCACCTCCCTTTTCAATATCGGGGCAAAAATCCTCCCAATGTCGGATGACCATGTTTCCACTTACATCGAGACCCCGGAAGGAACAATGCATTTCCAGGAATTCTGGGTAGGAAAGCACGGGGAACCCGAGGTTCTTGGGGTGGATATCCGGGGAGTTTCCGAAGCCTCAATCCCGAAAAAAGTGCTCGAAGCCTTTGAAAACGATGAAAAGGTCCTGATAGGCCCGAGCAATCCCATTACGAGCATCGGCCCGATAATCTCTCTGCCCGGGATGAAAGACCTCCTGAAAAAGAAAAAAGTCCTTGCTCTCAGCCCTATAATTGGGAACGCTCCGGTAAGCGGACCTGCAGGCAAACTCATGCAAGCCTGCGGGCTTGAGATCTCCTCTGTCGGAGTTGCGGAATACTACCAGGACTTCCTTGATGCCTTCATCTTCGATGAAAGGGACAGCGCAGACGAGTATGCCTTCGAAAAGATCGGGTGCCGGGCTTCCAGGGCGGATACTCTTATGACTTCGCGGGAAAAGAGCATGGAACTTGCAGAGATTGTGCTGGAAATCTTCGATGAAATGGGCTGAAGCCTGAAAAGGTTCTTTATATCTTATTTTTCACTTTTTCCTTTTCCTTTTCCTTTTTCCCTCTCCCTTTCCCTTTCTTTTCTCTCCTTTCTTTTCTCTCCTTTCTTTTCTCTCCTTTCCTTTTTCCTTCTCCTTTTTTCTCTGGGTTTTGCTCTAGTACTTTTTATTCACATTTCTCTATTTTCTATTTTTTATTTTTTCGCTGTGACATATTTCTGGATAAATTCGTAATGTTTATGTATTACTTTACTAATCATTTGTAACAAATATGCATATTATGTTATTTCTTAATGTGCATATTTGCGAATTTGCTCTAATTTCATATGTGGTCCCTGGTTTCATATCATTTTATGGTTCCAGGATCGTGAGAGTTAATGCTGTGGATTTGACGTTTGAAAATTTGGAGAGTAATTATGAAACAAACGAAAATGCTGCATTTTATGTGCCTTGCTGCACTTGTTTTCTTGTTGTTTGCCCTGCCTGCATCGGCAGGAGATGACGGGTTGATGGCTCAGGTTTTTGATGCTGCCGAAGAAGAACTCGGAGAGCTTGATGCAGAAAATATTCTTGTTGTAACGGACATTGGTTCCCCTGCTGAATCTTATGCTTATCTGAATGATTTCTATTCAGAGTTTTATGGAAACGGGCTCCTTTACACGAAGAATCTTCTGGTAGTCCAGAACTCCAGAAACAGCCCTTTCTGGTTTGCTTTCTTCGATAAGAGTAGTGGAAACTGTGTTTTTATTGAAGTTTCCTATGGAGATTCAGAAGAAATTAACTATCAGGTAACCGAAAATATCAACTTTGAGGAACTTTCCGCTGATGAGGATTCCATAGCTGCGTGGAATGGAAAGATCTCTGAAAAGGTATTCAAGGGCCGTGAATTTGCCATAGTGACCATCACCAACGCCTGGGCGACAGGGAATCTTGATTACGAACTTATGCAGTGCCTGGAACTGCACAATCACTTCTGTCCCGGAGTTTCCAGCGGTTACGTGCTTGCAAACTGGATGGAAGAAAACTATCCGCTTGAAGAAGGGGTAAGTTATACTGTTTTCTCCTGCCCTCAGTGGTGTAAAGATGATGTTTTTGTAAAGCGCTGGGATGCCACCCCTGGAAAGGGAGGTATATGGGTTTCTGAATTGACAGATGAAGAAGTAGAGGCAATTGGAAACTCCCCTGCTGGAATTTTCGTTGTTAAGGATAAGAATGCCGGAACTCTGAAGGCAGTGGCACTCGGATTTGACTTCGATATTGTGAGTGCGCAGTGTGGGGCAAAAGACGGTGATCCTTCATGGATTTCAAAATATCTGATGGACCTCTGGCTTATGGACAGGGAAAACTGGGATGAGGAAGGCCTTGTTACGGAAATTGCAGTCATTGACATTGATAAGGAGGCCCTGAACGAAATGAAAATGGCGGGTGTCAATCCCTATGTAGTCCTCGGGCTGCTCAACTCAACAGGAAATGGCAATTCCTCAGTTGGTAACTTGGAGCTGATGACTCAGGTCTTTGACGTTGCCGAAGCAAAGCTGGGAGTTCTCGGGCCTGAAAACACTCTTATAATCACGGACCTTGGTTCCCCTGCAGATTCTGATGTTTTTCTGGACTACTTCTATTCGGAGTTTTATGATAGGGAGTTACTGTATACGGAGAACCTGCTTGTAGTCCAGAATGCAAGGAACGCCCCTCTCTGGTTTGCTTTCTTTGACAAATCCAGCGGGAACTGCGCTTATATCGAGGTTTCATACGGAGATGAGAATGAGATCAGCTATCAGGTGATCGAAAATATAGACTTTGAGGGCCTTTCCAAAAACCAGAGGACCATAGATGCCTGGAGTGAAAAAGTAAGCTCAAAAGTTTTTGATGGGCGCGAATTTGCCATTCTTACAATCTGTAATGCTTGGGCCACTGGAGATCTTGATTATGAACTCATGCAGTGCTTGGAACTGCACAATCACTTCTGTCCGGGAGTTTCAAGCGGCTATGTACTTGCAAACTGGATGGAAGAGAATTACCCGCTTGAAGAAGGGGTAAGTTATACTGTTTTCTCCTCTCCTCAGTGGTGTAAGGATGATGTTTTCTTAAAGCGCTGGGATGCCACTCCCGGAAAAAGTGGTATCTGGGTCTCTGAATTGAGTGATGAAGAAATTGAGGCAATTAACGACTCCCTTGCTGGAATTTTCGTTGTTAGGGATCGAAATGCCGGAACTCTTAAGGCAGTGGTGCTTGGATATAACTCTGATATTGCGAATGCGCAGTGCAGGGCAAAAGATGGTGATCCCATATGGGTCTCGAAGTATCTAAAAGACGTCTGGCTTATGGATCCGGATAACTGGGAAGGTCTTGTTACGGAAATCGCAGTCATTGATATTGATGGGGATACTCTTACCGATATGGAACTTGCAGATACAAATCCCTATGAAGTTCTTGGACTGCTCAACTCGACAGGGAACACCAGCACCTGAAATGGAGTTTCTGAAATAGGGAGCTGGATTAATACGTCTAAAACAGGGTAATATGCCAGGAACTGATGATTTAAAGCTTTTGAAGTTTTTTTCACCCATTTCTTTTTTACCCTGATTTCTCTTTTATCTTTCGTGGGTTTTAAATATCCCCTTACCTTTAATTACCCCTTACCTTTAATTATCCCTTACCTTTAATTATCCCTTACCTTTAATTATCCCTTACCTTTAATTATCCCTTACCTTTAATTATCCCTTACCTTTAATTATCCCTTACCTTTAATTATCCCTTACCTTTAATTATCCCTTACCTTTAATTATCCCTTACCTTTAATTATCCCTTACCTTTAATTATCCCTTACCTTTAATTATCCCTTACCTTTATTATCCTTATATTTATTAACACTGACTTAATTATTTATTACAAATTCTCCTGCATCCCGGTGTAAATGGAAATAACATTCGGAAAACCAAAGCTATATCAAGTACTTCAATGCTTTCTGAATTCGATTTATCCTTCCCGAAAGCGGGTTTATTCAGCCGTATCCGCATCGAGATGCAGTATCATCTCGGGGGCAGGATCTAATTTCAGGACTTTTTACTTCCCGGAATATTCCGACAGCCAAAAAGAGCTAAGACCATGCTTGAAAGACTGACAAGTTCACTTTTGAATGCTCCTGTAATCAAACGAGGAGAATACAATTACTTCATCCATCCCATTTCGGACGGCGTACCGTCAATTGACCCCCTTCTGGTGGAAGAAATTTCCGATTATATCCTGGAAATTGCCAACACGGACGTGGACACCGTCCTCACGGTTGAAGCCATGGGCATCCCGGTGGCAAATGCCCTGTCCCTGAAAACGGGACTGCCTCTAACTATTGTCCGTAAGCGTCCCTATTTCCTTGAAGGAGAGGTCGAACTTTCCCAGAGTACCGGATACTCGAAAGGGGCACTCTACATCAACGGATTAAAGAAAGGGGATCGGGTCCTGATAGTGGACGATGTTATCAGTACCGGGGGCACTCTCCTTGCCCTGGTTAATGCCCTCAAGAAGATGGGCGTCGAAGTCCTGGACGTTGTCTCGGTTATCGGGCGTGGGGAAGGTTTCCTGAAGTTAAAGGAACTGGGTGTTGAGCCCAAGATTCTCGTCACCATTGATGTTAGCGAGAAAGGTGTGGAGATCAAGGATGTCTGTTGCGATAAGTGAAGCTTTTGATTTCAGGCTTGATTATCTCATCGATGTGATCCGGGACACGGGCGCAAAAGTCGTTGGCTTCCAGTTCCCCGAAGGGCTCAAGCGCAAAGGTCCGGAACTTGCAAGGCTGGTCGAAGAGGCCACAGGTGCGGAAATTCTCATTTCAGGAGACCCCTGTTTCGGGGCTTGCGACCTGGACCTGATCCTGCTTGGGTACGTGGACCTCCTCTTCCATTTCGGGCATGCCGAACTTGAGGACACGAAACTCTCCGAGAAGGTCTACTTCATCGAGGCCCGCTCTGCGGTGGACGTCCTGCCTGTGGTTGAAAAAGCTCTTTTAGAGTTGCGGGGTCAGAGGATCGGGCTGATAAGCACTGTCCAGCATGTCCATAAGCTTCCCGAGGTCTGCAAAGTGCTCGAAGCCCGGGGGAAGACCTGCGTGCTCGAGCGCGGGGATTCCAGGCTTGCCTACCCCGGACAGGTGCTGGGCTGCAATTTTTCGACTGCAAGGGCAGAAGCCTGTGATGAGTACTTATATATAGGAAGTGGGGATTTCCACCCCCTTGGCGTAGCCCTTTCCACAAAAAAGCGCGTTCTTGCTGCAGACCCTTTCTCCGGGGAAGTCCGGGAAGTCGACCCTTCCAGGGTGCTCAGGCAGAGGAGTGCGGTTATCGCCAAATCCCTTGACGCGAAAGTTTTCGGGATAATCGTTTCAAGCAAAAACGGACAGGCAAGAATGGACCTTGCAACTTCCCTTAAAAAGCTTGCAAAAAAGCATGGAAAAGAGGCTCATCTTATCCTGATCGACCTGGTGACGCCCGACCAGATGCTCCAGTTCAAGGTAGGCGCTTTCATAAATACCGCCTGTCCCAGGCTGGCTGTCGATGAGGTCGGACGCTTTCCCGCCCCGATGCTAACTCCCCAGGAGTTTGAGATTGTACTGGGAGTCCGGGAATGGGAAGATCTCGTACTGGATGAAATAACGGAAGAGCCGTTGCAGCTAAAATAGAAACATTGAAGCTGAAACAGAGCCATCGAAGCTGGAACAGAACCTGGATTTTATCCTTAATTTTCAGGTGGATAGGTATATATTTATAATGTATGATGACGCAAAATGAAACAGAGAAAACTTGAAATGCTGCTGGAGGAAATCGAGGGCTTTGCAAAGCCCGAACTCGAGCTTGAGCAGTATCCGACTCCTGCTCTCCTGGCTGCGGAAATCCTGCATTTTGCTTATATGCAGGGGGACCTTGCAACTTCGGTTCAGGACCTGGGCTGCGGGACCGGAATCCTGGCAATAGGGGCAAAGCTCCTGGGAACGGAAAAGACCGTGGGATATGATCTGGACCCAAAAGCTATTGAGCTTGCAAAAAATAATGCTGAAAAGTTAAAAGTAGAGGTCGAATTTGTCTGTTCGGACGTTTCGGAAGTGACCGAACATGTCAAAACAACGCTTATGAACCCTCCTTTCGGGGCCAGGGTCAAAGGCAAGGACAGGCCCTTTCTTTCGGCAGCGTTAAGAACTAGCGAGGTTATATACTCAATCCACAACCGCGGAAGTTTTGCTTTTATCCAAAAGTTCATTAAGCCTGCGGTCATTACACATTCTTACGTTGCAAAGTTTCCCATCAAACGGACTTTTGATTTCCACAAAAAAGAGCGAGAAATTATCGAAGTGGAGATTTACAGGATTGCTGTTCCATAATGCGAAAATCCCTTCTCTTAGCCGTTTTACGGGAATGCGGGTCGAAAATATACAGCATGAATTCATAATATAGAATGCATACGTAGAATGTATACATAGAATGCATACGTAGAGTATTTAATTTGTGCTATAGGATGCATAAAGTCAGATACATTACATCAAATCCACAAAATCATATGGCATCAGATGTGTAATGTGGAGGCATCAGATGCGTTATGTGGAATGCATATCTCTGGGATGCCCATCTCTGAAATATATAATATCTGAAACGTGCATTCTGTCGTGAATGCATATCAATGTGTGCCAGGGTGTTCCGAGACTTATATACGTGCGCCTAACCCGATGCCTGCCGGATACCTACCCGGACGCCGTACCTGCAGAGAAGAGATATTTCAGGCATCGCTGAATTTCCCTTTAAACTCTCATTCAGGAGAGAAATATCATACCGGGAAAGTCACTATTTACTATCATTCGAATGAGGGATTATGATTAGAATCCGAAAAAATAAAACTACAAGAAAAAAATTAACCGGTCCTCAAACCGGAAAGCCAGTTGCCGAGAAAGCGGGGCCAAAAGCCACAGAAAATAAGGAGCAGGGCAAAAAAAGAAGGTTCCCCTACTCAAAAGATTCGAGAGGACAGAAGGATATGAGAGGAAAGAGGGATGTGAGGCCTTCTCCAAGGTTTCCGGAAGAACCCAAAGTAAGGGAAGAGGATCTTGAAAAGGGGGCTTTTGTCTTACCCGGGGAACTTGTCGGGACTACCGAGGAATTCAGGGCAGGAGAAGGTACAACCGTAATTACGGGTGACATCTATTCCAGCGCTACCGGGTACGTATACATTGACAGAAAATCCCGGATTGTCACTGTCCGGCCTTCCACAAACACCCCTAACATAATGAAGGTAGGGGACATCATTTTCGGGAAGATTACGGATGTCCGGGAATCCGGGGCAATGGTTGAGTTTGCAGGGATTGAAGGCAAAGCCGACAGGAAAATTGTTAATGCGACAAGACTTGGAGATATCCATGTTTCTAACGTGCGTGACTCCTATGTCAAGAGGCTTGCTAACGAGTTCAGGCCCCTGGATATCGTTCGGGCCAGGGTTATTGACCTCGATAGACTTCGCCTCACAACAGCCGAGAACTCCCTGGGTGTCATGAAAGCCTACTGCTCAAACTGCAAAGGGGAACTCGTACTAGACAAAGACAGGAAAAAGCTTAAATGCCCCGTCTGCGATAGAACTGAAACCCGTAAACTTGCGGTTGACTACGGGAAGGGAATTAAATAAGTTTTCTTTTCTCTTCCGAACCGTATTTAGGGAAAATTCGTATGATTTATTCACCATTTACAGGTGATCACCTATGGAACTGAACATTCTTTCCAAAACAGATAAAGAGCTGGAAGTCGAATTCAAAGGTGAGACTCACACCCTCCTCAATATGCTTAGAGCAAACCTTGTTGCGGATGAAAGGGTTGAGATCGTCTATTACGACATGAAGCACGTGAGCATCAGCGACCCCATTCTCTTCATTAAGACCGACGGTACGGATCCGATCCAGGTTTTAAGGGATGCAGCCTCAACCCTGGTCTCGGAGTGTGAAGAGTTTACCGAAGTCTTCAGCAAGGCCGTAAACGCTTGAAAGGCTTGAAAAGCCGGGGCTTTTGGCTTATTAGCCTTGCCCCTGATTTTTTCCTGACTATCTTTTCTTCCGGCTACTTTTCCTTTGACTACGTTTCTTTGACCACGTTTCTTTGACCACGTTTCTTTTATTCCGTTTTCTTTTCTTCGGTCTAGTTTTTTCTTCCTTGATCACCTTTCTCTTGACTATTTTTTCCTGTTAGTTAGCCCGTTTTTGTCCGTCGAGCTTTTTCCAACCGGCTTTGGGGCTTTTGCAATACTTTTTTTGCAATACTTTTTTATGAGTGCCCTGTATATCACTAGGTAAATCAGCAGCGTACAGCAGGTACAACCAATTATCAGTTTGTTTCGAGGTATTGGGAAAATGACACTTGACGATTCATATCTTCAGAAATTCGGTTTTATTAAAAGAGATACCCTGGGAAGAATTAACATTGACCCTCTCCAGACCGGAGGGCTACTTACCGAAGCTGCCAAACAGGCTCTCATGGAATGGGGGGACGGGTATTCGGTCTGTGACTATTGCGGCGGGGTGCTTGACCTTGTTAAAAAGCCTCCTATCCAGGAATTCGTGCATGGCGCCCTTCCTGAATTCCTGGGCTGCGACGAAGCCAGGGTTACGAACGGAGCCAGGGAGTCCAAGTTTGCAGTCATGCATTCCATGGGAAAACCCGGGGACTGGCTTGTCCTTGACGGGCTTGCCCACTACTCGTCTTATGTTGCAGCCGAGAGGACAGGCATGAATATCAAAGCTGTCCCCCACTCAGGAAGCCCCGAATACTGCCTGGACCCCGAAGCTTACGGGATAGCGATCGAAGAAGTAATAAGGGATAGCGGAAAGCCCCCTGTCCTTGCTCTTATCACCTACCCTGACGGGAGTTACGGAAACGTTCCTGATGCAAGAAAGATCGCATCCATCTGCCATGACTACGATGTCCCCTTGCTCCTGAACGGGGCTTATGCCGTGGGAAGGATGCCTGTAAACGGAAAAGAAATCGGGGCGGACTTTGTCGTGGGCAGCGGGCACAAGTCCATGGCTGCTTCCGGGCCTGTCGGAGTTCTCGGAGTCCGCGAAGAGTATGCTCCCACCGTCTTCAGAAAATCCGTGCACAATAAAGCCAAGGAAATAGAACTCCTCGGCTGCACGGCCAGGGGTGCCACCATCATGACTATGATCGCTTCTTTCCCCGAAGTCGTAAAACGCGTCCGGAACTGGGACCAGGAAGTTGAAAACGCCCGCTGGTTTTCATCAAGGCTTCAGGAAATGGGCTTTATCCAGCGCGGGCAAAACCCCCATTCCCACGACCTTATGTTCTTCGAAGCGCCCGGTTTCTATGAGATCTCCCAGAAAGTCAAAAAGGGCAGGTACTTCCTCTACAAGGAACTCAAGAGCCGGAAAATCCACGGCATCAAGTCCGGACTCACCAGGTACTTCAAGCTCAGCACCTTCGGGGTTGGCAGGGAAAAGCTCGGTGTTGTTGTTGATTCCTTTGAGGAGATCCTCAAGAAATACGAGGACGTTTGATCCTGTTTTAGGTCGATTCATTTTTGAAGCCCGGGAGCAGTTCCATACGAACGTGCCGAATCCCGGGTAACGTGAATTTTTTGTCTCTTTCTTTTCTTATTTTTGTGGTTTGTGGTTTTTTTTCTCCATTTTGTCATTTTGAATGATATTTTTATTATCCATATCGTCATTTATAATGATAACTTTATTATCTATATCATCATTTATAATGATAACTTTATTATCTATTCATTCATTTACAATGGGAACTCTATCACCTGTACCTTCATTCAGAATGAGACTATTGTCAATCTTGCCATCATTCCTGATGAGAAATATTTTGAAAATATTTTCGGAATTAAGTACTAACGCCGGCAGAGGGTGAATTCTATGGACGCAAGGATATTGAGAGAACTTATACGTGAGCAAAAGGTGGATTTTGAATCCCCGGGACCTGAAGGACTTGTGGAAAGGCTTGTAGAAAGGGACGTCCTTGAAAAGGTTTCGGGACTTTTAAAACTCCCTCATGTTCTGGTTATCTCTGGTATGAGGCGTTCCGGAAAGAGTACTCTTCTAAAGGAGATCCGTAATAATTTTTTTAGGGATGAACAGGTCTACTACCTTAATTTTGAGGATGAGCGCCTTATAGGTTTCAGCGCAGGGGACTTTAATCTTCTTTATGAGACATTTATCGAACTTTTCGGGAAACACCGGATCTTTTTCTTTGATGAAATCCAGAATATTGAGGGCTGGGAACACTTTGTCAGAAGGATGTATGACAGGGGCTTCAAGTTTGTTATTACGGGTTCCAATTCCTCCCTGTTAAGCCGGGAGCTCGGGAGCAAATTGACCGGGCGTTACGTCGGAGTGGAACTTTTTCCCTTTTCATTCGGGGAATTCCTGAAATTCAGAAATATTCCTGTGCCTGAAAAGCCATTAACCGAAGAGAGGGGTTTGATAAGGGGTGCTTTCAATGAATACCTGGAAAAAGGAGGCATCCCTGAGTACCTTCGTTTTGAAAATTCCGAACTCCTGAAGACCCTTTATGACAACATCCTGTACAGGGACATTCTGGTCCGCTACGGGCTCGGTGAAGAAAAGGCTTTCAGGGAACTTGCTCTTTACCTTTTCTCCAACTATACTTCCGAGATCAACTACAGTAAACTCCAAAAACTTCTGGGCCTTGGCAGTGCGAACACGGTCAAAAACTACGTTGGCTATCTGGAAAACTCCTACATGGTCTTCACGATACCCAGGTATGATTATTCCCTGAAAAAGCAGATATATTCTCCCAAAAAAGTATACGTAATCGATTCGGCTTTTATAAACCTAGTATCCTTCAAGTTTTCCCGGGACAGGGGAAAATTGCTGGAAAACCTGGTATTTCTGGAACTCAAAAGGAGATACCGGGAGGTCTATTTTCATAAGGGTAAGCAGGAATGTGATTTCATTGTTACCGAAAATAAGCAGCCTGTGGAAGCCATCCAGGTAAGCGTTTCTCTGGATGATAACAGGGAACGGGAATACGGTGGACTCCTTGAAGCTCTGGAAGCTTATGACCTGGATTCCGGTCTGATCCTGACTGAAAGTGATGAATTTGAAGAGGTTTCCCGGGGCAAAACTATTGTGGTGAAACCAATCTGGAAATGGCTTCTGGAATTATTTTAAACCATGAACCTTAGATAAGCAAAGCTAAAAGAGTTTTGCTTGCGTGTAACCATCGTTTTCCGGTCACATGGAAAAATTCAAAAGATTAAAAGTTGAGCTTTTATTTTTTAAAGCTGGCCTTTCCAGCTTGATTCTTACTTCTTCATCTCAACGTTTTCCAGGAACCCTTCTCCCCTCGGTGTCGGGGAATAGTATGCCGTCCCTTCCTTTTCTTCCTTTTCGATGTAAAGGGCATCTTCGAGCATGCTGAGGTGGAAATTGGCCATGGAACTGTTCAGGTTGAATTCCTCTTTTATTTCTTCATAAGACTTCTTGCCGCTCCCAAGGGTGATCAGGATGTTTCTACGGGTGTTATTCTGGAGAGTCTTTAACCCGAATTTGTGGTCTTCAGTGGGGTTTCGCGTTAACTTTCCTTCCCGCTTCATCCTTTCGATCCATTCTTCTTTTTTCCTGGCGTTTTCTTCCGTGTCCATATCTGATCAGTAATACATTTGCAGGATCAATTATATACATTTTTAATTATTCGAACCGTTCAATGGAGTTTCCGGATTTTTCCTTATTTTTTTCCCTAATTCCCCGGGTTCAATCTGGCTTAATTTATAAATAGCCTGAAGGTTTTTTACTTTCCATGAAGCTAAATCCCGAACTTGAATCCCTGGATACCCTTGCAAAAATCATCCTCACCGCCGCCCGCACCGCCCCGAAAGGCAAGGGCATAGACGACATCGTGACCTGCCTCCTTGACCCTGAAGAAAAAGCCGAACTCGCAGGCAAGATGGAAGAGCTGAGCAAAATCAAAAGCCTCAAATTCCTGCTCCGGGACGCCCGGAACGTAAGGGGTGCAGATGCCATTGTCCTGATCGGCCTGAAGGCTTCGGGAGTGAGCAGCCTGGACTGCGGAGCCTGCGGCTTTGCGACCTGCAAAGAGATGCTCGCGCATGAAAAGGTTCAGAAGGAATTTCTCGGGCCCCAGTGCATGATCAAGTACCTGGACCTCGGGATTGCCGTGGGCTCGGCCGCAGCGAAGGCAAAGGACCTCTGCATCGATAACCGTGTGCTGTATTCTGCCGGGGCTGCAGCCTGCTATTTTAAAATGATAGATGCGGATGTTGCAATGGGGCTTCCGCTGAGTGTGAAAGGAAAGAACATTTTCTTTGACAGGCCTTCCACAAGATAAATTCAGTACTGAATAGGATTAAAAAAGGTTAAAAATAATGAATGGAAGTTAAAACGTTTTTTCTTTTAATTTTTTTTACTCACTCTTTTTTAATTTGCCCCGGAGCATTTTCAGATCCTTTATCTTTTTTCGAGCTTTCTGAATCTAATCCCAGTATCTTTACGTCCAGGTCATCGCTCAATCCCCCTTTGCCAAGGTCGAAAGTGAATTTTAATTCATCCCCTGGTTCCAGGTTAATTCCCTCAAATGCTGATTTATCGTAAACCAATATTATTTCTTTATCTGATACCAGTATATCGGAATACTCTAATTCTCTTTTCTCAAGCCCATCGTCGACATAGACATCCAGATCAATTTCCTTGCTATCCAGCGGATCAATTATGTATCCACCAATATCATCCATGTCTACGATAACCAATACATTCTTAAATTCGTTACCTACTACCCAATACTTTGTTGCACTTGCAGCAGGCAAAAGCATACTTGTTAAGACAAGTAAAACTCCGAAGCAAATTGTTATATTTCTTTTAGTTCCCATTTTCATTTTCCCCTGTGTTTTTCCACCTGGCGTTTTTCTGTTATTTGGGGTTTGAATAATTCTTTCTAATTATATAATTTTTGAAATCATGTTCAGGAATAATTGTTCTGTAAATGTGCCTCTTGATCTCTTTTTTGATGTAATCTCAACTCCCTACTTTTCCTGAATATTTCTATCTTGTAGCCGGAGCTATCAAAAAAGTGAAATATGACTTCGGCATCGTTTCCGGTCTTCTTGAAGATAATAAAAAGGCCTGGCATGAGGATAAAATAGAATAGTTATCAAGCTCGGGAGTTCCATATTTTTTCCTTTTTTATGCACAAAAAATCAATGTGTATTAAGCACAATTTCAATGTTAGTTTTATGTTTCCTGATTCCGGATGTACAATGCCTCTGTTGCATGCGATTTTTTGAATCCCATGGTGGATTCTCTATCCCAAATATATAAAAAAGGAATTTTTTGTTTCCCACCGAATGAACATTATATCCGGGAATTTGGCCCTGACCCTGGTACGTTGGGGCGAAGGCAGGTTCCTCTACATAAAAACGCTGTATCGGCGGATGAGCCACAAAAAAGGTAAATTTAAAAATTGAAGGTAAAAAGAAGAAAATTGATGGTGGAAGTTGAAGGTATAAATTTAAGGTACAAAAGAAAGTTGAAAGTTTCAGGACCTTGTCAGCGTTTTCTGACAGGTATTACTTACTGTCATTACCTGAAATCCTTCGGTTCCTCGAAATATTTGTTTTCCGGAAGAAAACCCTGGATTATTAACCTTTTCCTTAGATGAAATGGATCAATTATTAAAGAAATAGATGAACTAAAAAGCAGTTTAAAGAGGGACAATATCTGCTTTTCACAAAAAAGAAAGGGCACAGGCAATGCCTGAACCCTGAATTTCTTATCCTGCTTCAGTACCTTTCCGGTGCCCAGAAGCAATACCCGTTGTTGTACCAGTCCAGCCACTCGTAGAGCGGTTCACCTTCCTTCCATTCTTTACTGTTTCCTTTTACCTTACTGCCTATTGGATTTTCTTCCATCCATGCATCGGCCTCGGCAATGAAATCAATGCCTGCTTCCTCTGCACATTTATCGTATTCGTTGCCTATCAGCACATTCAGCTTGGCAGCCACAAGAGCAGGGAACATGGTGAAGGTCTTGTCCTTCTTCACCGGATCCATCATGTAATCTATTGCATCATCTCTCGGGTAAATTATTCCTCCTATCTCGATTTCATCCACAGGCCACGCCTCCGGGTGGTTCTTCCAGTATCCCGGAGTTCCGACTCCCGGTGCATCGATGCCAAAGTAGTGGCTCGGATCAGTGTCAGTGGCTGTCATGCCGTCATAGTAGCCTGTTGCAGTTCCGTTGTTTGCGTACTGCCCTACCATTGCAGTACCCGTGGCTGTGCATGTAATCGATTCGCCTGGGTCAAGTGTGTCAGTCGGGCAGCTTACCGTAACTCCTTGGTCATCAGTGACCACGATATTCGTCAGTGTCACGTCCCCTGTGTTCGTGACCACATAGGTCCATTCAATGGGTGCACCAACCACATATGACAAGCCCGGTGGTGCATCTGCATCTTCGCCGTTTGTTGACTTTTCGATATCAATTTCCGGTGCTGCTGCTTCTTCGCCCAGGTAATTGCTCGGGTCTGTGTCTGTTACCGTGATTCCGTCGTAATCTGCGTTTACAGTCCCGTTGTTTGCGTACGGTCCCGATATTGCGGTTCCTGTTGCGTTGTATATCCATATCTCGCCTGGCTGTAGTATGTTGTCTCCGTCGTCCCCTGACTGGTAAACCGGAGTTACTCCCTGGTCATCAGTCACTGTAACGTTTATCAGTGGCACGTTTCCTGTGTTGTTTACCACATATTCCCATGTCACTGTGTCTCCAGCCGTAATCGTTGGTCCCGGTGGTGCATCTGCATCTTCGCCGTTTGTTGACTTTTCGATATCAATTTCTGGAGCTGCTGCTTCTTCGCCCAGGTAATTGCTCGGGTCTGTGTCTGTTACCGTGATTCCGTCGTAATCTGCGTTTACAGTCCCGTTGTTTGCGTACGGTCCCGATATTGCGGTTCCTGTTGCGTTGTATATCCATATCTCGCCTGGCTGTAGTATGTTGTCTCCGTCGTCCCCTGACTGGTAAACCGGAGTTACTCCCTGGTCATCAGTCACTGTAACGTTTATCAGTGGCACGTTTCCTGTGTTGTTTACCACATATTCCCATGTCACTGTGTCTCCAGCCGTAATCGTTGGTCCCGGTGGTGCATCTGCATCTTCGCCGTTTGTTGACTTTTCGATATCAATTTCCGGTGCTGCTGCTTCTTCGCCCAGGTAATTACTCGGGTCTGTGTCTGTTACAGTCATTCCATCGTAATCTGCGTTTACAGTCCCGTTGTTTGCGTACGGCTCCGATATTGCGGTTCCTGTTACGTTGTATATCCATATCTCGCCCGGCTGTAGTATATTGTCTCCGTCGTCCCCTGACTGGTAAACCGGAGTTACTCCCTGGTCATCAGTCACTATAACGTTTATCAGTGGCACGTTTCCTGTGTTGTTCACCACATATTCCCAGGTGACGGTGTCTCCAGCCGTAATCGTTGGTCCCGGTGGTGCATCTGCATCTTCGCCGTTTGTTGACTTTTCGATATCAATTTCTGGAGCTGCTGCTTCTTCGCCCAGGTAATTGCTCGGGTCTGTGTCTGTTACCGTGATTCCGTCGTAATCTGCGTTTACACTTGACTTTCAAAGATGCATGATTTTCCGTCATCAAGCGACTATATTTGTGTAGGCCTAAGAAATGAATGATCCTAATGATAGCGTTTTTATTGAGATGGCAGGTATTTTCCCAGGTTCAAGAAAGAGAATAATGATGCTTGCTTTGTGCTCATCTCCTCCATAATTATTTTACTTTCATTTGATTTTTTTTCCTGGACAACCGCCAGCCTTATTTCCGACAAATTTTCAATGAGTTTCCTCATAGATAATCCATATCTTTTGGTTTCCCAGGCTAAATATCTGTAGAAAAGTAAGCCAATTATGGACAGAAACACATGAACTCTAATATTTTCGTCTTTATGGTGATAAACAGGTCCTACAGGGACAAGCAAGTGATCGTTCAATAGCTTAAAATCATCCTCTATAGCGCCTTTGTTGTTGTATGTCTGCACAATTTTTTTGGTATGCCACTGATGTTTATCTGTAAACAGTAGATTTTTTCCAAATGATTTTTCACACTTGTTTTCATTTTCCTCATCAATCCAGAACTTTAACTGGGGCTTTTTCTTACCTTCCGGAACATCAGTTATTTCATATTTCACTTCAGTCCTGTACTTTTTGATAATTATGTCAGCAACCTCTTTTTCCACGCTGCTTCTGTTTCTTGCTTTTCCTCTGTTGCTTTCCAGTCTCTTCTGTAGATCCTCCAAATTCTCAATTATTTTTGATTTATTTGATTCATAAGTTCTTTTTTGAAGTTTGTAAGTTCCTTCGTTGTAGGTTATCACGGTTGTAAACTCGGTCCCGTAAAACTGGTGCGTTGTCCGAAATCCATAAATTTTATTGTCTTTTGAAGTCTCATATAAATGTTTAAATTTGGAGAGGGGAATATCAAGCAGCTCTTCGGCCTGATTTGCTTTTACAGCCCCTACAAAATTCATCTTTGAAGTTACCTTCTCAATGTTGTCCTTAGAGTTGTTTCCTTTATCAAAAACAAGAACAAGGTCTTCCGAACAAATATTCAACTCAGACAGACGAGTTATTATTTTGTCTATTAGGCCTGAAAATTCCTCTGAATCATGAACATTTCCAGGATATGTTTCGTGAATAAAAGGGATGTTATAATCATTTGCAGCCAGTGCTACAGACACCTGATTTTTGTCTTTACGATGCTTTTTGTTATACCCTTTATGAAGAAGTTCACTTTTTTCATCATGATTGGTAGCATAGGTAAACCAGTTTGATTCATCCACAAATAGTACAGAGGGAGTCAACCCCTTTTTTACAAGAACTTGGCACAGATCGTCCTCGATTTTTTTCATTGTGTCAGAATCGATGTAGCTCATTTGATTCAAGAAATTCTGACAACTTAATCTGTGTGGAAAGTTCCACATAAAAGCTAAGGTGGATTTATTGAACCATTCTTCGATACCGTTTTCACTTAGAACTCCATGACTTTTTCCTATAATATCAAGTAAAAGATATTCCCCTACACTCAAACCATCTATTGACTTTTTTTCAGTGTGACTGTTTACGATATCAACAAATCCAAATTCTTCATTCACATGAAGAAGTGCGGCAACTTTGCCGTATTCAAAGGATCTAAGTTTAATATAGGGCAATGATTCACACAGGTTTTTCATCTCAAGTATCTTTTCTGCGTTGCCCAGATAGACCTGAAAAATAGTTTTCACTTTTCCATTAACTCTACCAGTTTTAACAATATACCAGTATGATTTACCGTTGATTAATTTCTGTTTTAAAAAAACCATATAGTTTATTTAGGCATTACATATATAAATACTTTTTGAAAAAAACAATATCAATAGACTTTTTAAAGTGAATTAGATACTTAGGCTCTACAAACGCATTTTTTGAACACGTTCTCTTGCTATTGATTTTTGTGGAAAATCAAGGGGAAAATCGCGTTTCTTTGAAAGCTGAGTTACAGTCCCGTTGTTTGCGTACGGTCCCGATATTGCGGTTCCTGTTGCGTTGTATATCCATATCTCGCCTGGCTGTAGTATATTGTCTCCGTCGTCCCCTGACTGGTAAACCGGAGTTACTCCCTGGTCATCAGTCACTGTAACGTTTATCAGTGGCACGTTTCCTGTGTTGTTCACCACATATTCCCATGTGACTGTTTCTCCAGCCGTAATTGTCGGTCCCGGTGGTGCATCTGCATCTTCCCCGTTTGTTGACTTTTCGATATCAATTTCCGGTGCTGCTGGTAATCCTGCACAGAAAGTACCGTCATTACGGGTGGAAACGGGTGCTGACCAGGAGTTGAGAATCGATGGACCCGCACCTCCCAGATCACTCACGTCGATTTCGTAGATTGTGCCTGTATTCTGATACAGGAAGATGGTCCCCCGTACGGAGTCATACCAGGCTGCACCAAATGCAGTGGTAGGGCCAAAACCGACATCATAGTCGGTTCGAACGCCAGTTGCAGGGTTTAGTACCGAGAGCTGGCTGTTGGAATTGAGACTTGTCCCCCACTGGTCGCCGCCGTAGAGCAGCCCGTCATTCGGGTTGTAGGCCCAGTCGTTGACCCAGGCATTGTCCCCGGTGATGGAGACAATGGTCACGGGGGGCAGCGGGTTTGGTGGCCCTGCCCAGCTTCCCAGATCGAGCTTGTAGAGGTTCAGGTTGTATCCGAGTGTAGTCTGTGGATCATCACTTCTCGCGCCGAATGTGATGTACATGGTGTTGCCGTCGGCTGAGATGTCCCCTGCGTCGAACCGTGTTTGTACTCCCGTCGGCAGGCCCGGTGGAAGTCCGAGACCTTCGATGTTGCCGTTGGCATCTATCCGAATAATCTGGACAATCCCGTCACCATACCCGGTTCCCTGGAGCTGGGCGGCGTAGAGCAGTCCGTCTGTCGACCGATACCCAAGGTTGTTGTATTCGATTGTGGCGGTGGGAAGGATCTGGGTTAGTGTAGCCGACCCGTCCGTCAGGGTGACATTGTAGAGATTTGCTAGTTGGTCCTGGACGACGAATGCCTTGCCGTCGCAGGTGAATGGCTCCTGTGCCGAAGCAGCCCCGGGCATCATAGCTAGAAGGGCTACCATGGCTAAGAAAAAGATTATTTTTCTGGATGTAATCATGTTATTGATATCTCCTTTTAGTTTTTGGAAATTGAAATTTCTTATTGATGTCTCTGATTTGCTGTTGAAATTTTCTGTATGGAAAAAGACTGATATCCATCTAGAATCAGTAATAATCGCGGTTTTCCTGTGTTTGGAAAATGCAATATTTTTTTCAAAGTTTTGTCTTGCAAATATGGCTTAGGAATGGTGAAAATATAACTTCAGATTTTCATATCGGGAATTGCTCTATACTCATACAGGTTGTGTTTTTGTTGGTGGAGACGTTTGGTGTGTGCATTCAAACCACGGAAAGACACGGAAAATCACGGAAAAAGAACGGGTGGAAGACGGCAATTAAGGTTGATATGGCGTTTTGTTCACAATGAGTTTTGAATCGATTATTTAAAGTCCCGGAGTACTCATCGGCCGTCAGGCCGGCTTCCGTGTCCTTTCGTGTGTTCCGTGGTTAAGGGATCGTAAACAAAAATACTTGATGTTATCTTTGACTTATCCCTTAAAGCCACTAAAGACCCAGAATAAATTGCTGCATTTCGTGTATTTTTGTTTTAACCACCCCCGAATTTTTCCCCCTATGATAATTGGTCTGTGACGCTACCCATTTTCATTCCATATAATAATATAATTTTGGAATTTATCTTCAGTATTTTATATTCTGATATGACGTCTAATGATTCCTTTTTTAAGGAATATTCAACCCCAAAATTATTCAATGAATTTCAACTTAACAGTGTGAACCGTTGAAAAATTCACGACCCTTCATGATGTCATTTTTATTTTTATAAAGATCCCAATTAGACCGAAATTGAAGAAAAAAGGAAAAATTTGAAGGGTCACGAGTTTAAAATTCTCTCGTTTATATACATCCATGTAGATACATTTAAAAACTGGAACACAATCGACCTGTATTTCTAAAGTTCTTGTGGATTAACTTCATTCTTGGGGTAGCATGTAGTTTTTGGACTTCAGAAAGATACCAGATAACTAATTAAATTAAAAAACAATTCACAAGTTTCAATGGATGATCAAGTACCTTGAACTTTGGGAAGTTTAGGTTTTGATATGGCAAAGTTTTTCCGAATCAACAGAAGGATCTTGAAAAGCGAAAGTAAAAAGAGAAGGTAAAATGAAAAAGTAGAAAAGAAGAAAATAGAAAGGTTCAGGCTTCTGGTCTGTTTTTAAGCTTTTAAACTTTCACCTGAAATCCTTCAATCCTTCAAAATCCAGGGTTGCAAAGTAGTCCTCGATGGTCTCGGCTCTCCGGATCTGCACGACGCTTCCATCTTCCCTGAGGAGGAGTTCGGCTGAGCGGAGTTTTCCGTTGTAGTTGAAACCCATGGCATGCCCGTGGGCGCCGGCGTCGTGGATTGCCAGGATGTCGCCTATTTCGATTTCCGGGAGTATCCGGTCGATTGCAAACTTGTCGTTGTTTTCGCAAAGGGAACCGGTTACGTCATATTTGTGGACAGGGGGTTCGTTTTCTTTCCCGAGCACGCTTATATGGTGGTATGCTCCGTAGAGTCCCGGGCGCATGAGGTTTGCCATGCAGGAGTCCATCCCTACGTAGTCCTTGTAGGTGCTTTTGAGGTGCCTGACCTGGGAGATGAGGTAGCCGTAGGGTCCTGTTATGACCCTCCCGCATTCGATATAGATCTTGAGAGGAGCGAGCCCGTTTGCGGTGATTGTGGCGTCGTAGGCTTCTTTTGCGCCTTTTGCAATGACATCGAAGGAGACCGGTTCCTGGTCGGGCCTGTAGGGGATGCCGATCCCGCCGCCGAGGTTTACGAACTCGAACTGGATTCCGAGTTCCTTTGAGATTTCCACGATGAGCTCGAAGAGGATCCTGGCGGTTTCCACGAAGTATTTGGGGTCAAGCTCGTTCGAGGCGACCATTGTGTGCATCCCGAAGCGTTTTACGCCCTTGTCCCTGAGGGTCCTGTACCCTTCGAAGAGCTGTTCCCGGGTAAAACCGTACTTGGCTTCTTCGGGTTTTCCGATGATGGCGTTTCCTTCCTTCAGGGGGCCGGGGTTGTACCTGAAGCAGACGATTTCCGGGAGCCCGGCGTGTGCTTCCAGGTAGGGGATGTGGCTGATGTCGTCCAGGTTAATGTAGCCGCCCATTTCTTTTGCCTTTACGAACTCCTCGGCAGGGGTGTCGTTGGAACTGAACATGATGTCGTCCCCTGTCATTCCCGCCTTTTCCGCCAAAATCAGCTCGGGTAGGGAACTGCAGTCCGCCCCGAAGCCTTCTTCCTTGAGGATTTTCAGGATATAGGGATTTGGAAGGGCCTTTACGGCAAAGAATTCCTTGAAGCCGGGGACGTCCCTGAAAGCTTTCTTCATCTTCCGGGCGTTTTCCCGAATGGCCTTTTCATCGTAAATGTGGAAAGGGGTCGGGTATTTTTCAATAATTTTTTGCATCTCTTCTTTAGTGAACGGCAGGGCCTTTGAAACCATTATCATAACCTTTTGTCGAATTTTTCTGTCCTGACAGACTTTTCTGTCTGCTGGACTTTTACTTATTATCGAATTTTCCTGCTTATTGGACCTGTACCCATTTGAATTTTTGTTCCCTTATTACCTTTTCCCCGATTTTCGGGGATAAACTCCACTATATATTCATGAAGTTTCAATGTACCACTATTTACCTTTACCAAAAACTATTTGAACAAAAAACGACATGTAAAGCAAATACCGACATATTGAGCGACCGTGGTTTAGTGGCTATGACCTGAGCTTCCCAAGCTTAGAACCCGGGTTCGAATCCCGGCGGTCGCATCATTAGTTTTTTTCTAAACTTCTTTCCTATGAACTTCTTTCCTAAAATGAGAACAGAATCTTTTTATCTTTAATCCGAAAGCTCAAGCGGAACTTTTTTCCTGTAAACCATTCCCTGGAATATAGCCACAAGGTCCCCTTCATCATCGGTGACGTTTACGGTGCAGGTGGCGAGTTTGGGGTTTATCGATGTCTCCTTCGCCTCGGCTGTGAGAGTTCCCTTTGTTCCGGCTTTTACATAGGAGATATTTGCATTGATTCCGACTGCAGCATTCCCGTATGCGTTTGAGGCTGCGGCAAAAGCAAGGTCGGCAAGGGTGAATATTGCCCCTCCCTGTACGGCTCTTAAAGCATTAAGGTGCTTTTCCTCGATTTCCATCCTGGTTTTTGCATATCCGGGGGAAACTTCCAGCAGTTCTATTCCCGAATGTGCGGCAAAATTATCTTTTTTAAAAAATTGTTTTAGATTTTCCATGGGGTAGCTCCTGAAGTTTTAGTAAAGTTATGCTTTATTTTAAATGTTCTCTGTTAAAGTTATGCCTGACTAATTGTATTTTGAGATCGTTGGGATCGCGGAAATGTTGGAGATTTCCCGGGAGTTACGGAAAATTAGGTAAAAGTATTTTTTGTTCTGAAAAGTATTTCCTGTGCTGAAGTCAAAACACAGCTAATAAAAAAGAGAGAAAGGGTCTTAAAGCCCTCTCTGGTCAGGGTGGTGTGATACAGAAGTCAAACTTGATGTTACTCAACGCTGCTGTACCGCTGTTGTTGTCACTGGTCACGGTGAATGCGTAGGTGTAGGTTCCGTCTCCGTTATCCGTCTTGCTGACGAAATCTATGGTGAAACCATTGGCGTCTGTGGCTGATCCTCCTACAGGAAGAGTGGTAGTAACTTCCCCTGTCCCTGCCTTTGTTGTCACGTTGACCGAACTCACGTCTTTGTCGGTACGGATCTTGAATGTGTCGGTTTCAACGGCTCCGTCTTCTCCAAGGTTATCTTCTCCTCCGGTGCTGTTGGTTGCTCCTTCGAACTTGATGGTGCAGCCGGGGGTATCCCTGACCACATCATAAGTGATCTCTTCTCCATCCCTATCGACGTTGTAGTTATCACCTTCTCCTGCTCCGTCCAGAGGAATTTCTCCATCCCCTGCAGTGCCGCCGCTCTGCACCGTGTAGGGGAAGTACATACCCCAGTTTCCTTTATCTACGAATCTGGTGCCTGCACCCCAGGCGGTCTCTTCCGTAACTTCAACACAGTCCTGCAGGGACTGTACGGCGTTCAGGTCGTACCCGTCGGCGGCGTTGTTATGCAGGCCGGGATCGGTGGTGTCAACGATTTTGATGTACCTTGCTTCTTCCAGGTCTCCCAGGTCGAATTCGGCAATAGTGTGGATGTTAAAGTCCGGGTCTCTCTGGGTGTTGTCGGCTTCGCCAAGGTATGTCCAGGCTCCACCATCCGGACTTGCATAGACTGCAACTTTTTCAACCGGGTAGGTCCCCCAGGTGTCTTCGATGATCTTCAGGTCATTGCCTTCACCGTTCCTGATTGGACATGCGAATTCAACGGTGATATTGCCACCAAGCCCGAGGCTGAAGAAATTGCTTTCTTCCTGTCCGGTTTCATATACCAGGCCCTGTTCAGGAACAGAACGTGCGGCTAAGACTGCGGTTCCGTCCTTTTTAAGTCCCTGGTTATAATCAATAACCGTGGATGCGTAATAGGGTGCTTCTGTAATAACTTCGGTTTTTATTACAACCGCATGTGTAGCTATTTCCAGGTCGTCCCCGATATTTGCTCCTTCTTCGGATAGGTCCACTTTGTAGGTGTAGCTATCAACACAGTCGTGTTCCATGGAATACTCAAACTGGCCGGGAATGGGATTTCCTTTACTTGTCGTTGGTATCTCTTCCCCCGGAGTTGCTACATGCAGGTGTGTTTCGGTCAGGCACCAGTCCTCATCGGTGTCATACGTAACGTAGAGGTAGTTCCCGTCGTTCCATACCTTCACATCACCGGCATCCATATTCTGTCCTGCTATCAAGTCAATCGTGTACGGATCTGACTCGGTATGTGCCATCGCCATAATAGGCAATAAAGCCAGAGCTACCGCTAAAGCTGTTATGTAACTTTTTTTCAAATCGTTATCCCCTTATGTACTTTTTTTGGTTTTTCGTCAAAATCAGATCAGGGTATGAATCCGGCTATTGTCTAGCTTAACAAACCGTTCTCCCCCTCATCAGCCTGTTTATATTATCCTCGAATGTATTTAAACATTATTATATTATTATTTTTATATTGTGTGCCCGAAATAAATTTCAAATTTAGATGACTATAAATGATATTTCTCGGCAGGTAAAAATGTAAAAATGGTACCACTTTTGCGTTCTATTGGAGTTCATTTTCTCCCGGAATTCTTTCAAGGACATCTATATTGGCAAAAGGAGAAGGACATTTTATCGTGAAAAAATTTTCATAACTATTAACTATTAAATTGTATGAAATTTAAAGGTGCAGTGGAGACACAGTGAGTTCTACTAAGCAATATTTCCTCACATTTCTCTATCTCAACATTAAAAATCCGCTGCTGGTTAAATTTTACATGTCGTACAGTTTTCATAATACCTGCCACACCTCAAGTATATCTGGCTTTTTCCAAAATATGTGCCGGGTTCTCCATGGCTCGGCAAGCCAAAATAAATTAAAAAAGATATCCCTGGAGGCTTCTCGTTTTTGAATCCTCCAGTTGAATTCACGGGTGAAATCTAACTTATGGTCCAGGCTGCCAGCTGATATTCCCGCCTTCCGGATCTTCCAGGCAGTCAGCTGACGATATTTTTCCAGTGATTTTTCCAGTGATTTTTCCAGTGATTTTTTTCATGTTGTCTCAATTACATGGTGCTAGCAAACAAAGTCAAAAAAATTATGACCAGAATCGCGAGCACCACAAGTACTTTTTGTGTGAGCGGGTCCCTGAATCCTGTCGCTTGCATAATTTCTCCCCTGTTTCCGTTTATGTTTTGAAAGTTCTTCAGGTCATTTAGTAACAGACTTGTTCGTCTCATATTTCCTCCGGATGTTAGAAATATGAACAACAGTTGACGTTTGACCGGTACGGACTCCACCAGCCATACTTTTCGAAAAACCGGGATGAAAAAGCCGGGGCTTATTCATTGCCACATGCACCGGAACTAAGTCGGCTTGAGGGGAAGTTGGTGGTATTTCGGGTTTTGAATGGCTGTGACACAGTAGACTGTAAGCCGTTTCGGTGAGAGTTGCAACGAATAGTACTTTGATCGGGGCAGACGCCGAAAAGAGGGCACTGTTTCCGGAAGCCTGCAGGTCAAAGTAAGCTCCAATTTTCCCGGATAAAAAATTGAATGTAGCAGGGTAAAGCCCGAGCTTCAATGCCTCAAACAGGTCCTTACGCAACAATCCTGCAAAAAATAGAAATGTACCTGTCGATAGCATTAGTAAAAAAACCTGTAATTTGTGAAATACCATCGTCATCTCCCCTATATAACGATTATTAATTACATATTACTTAAAAAATTCGTAACCAATTATTTTAATTAGTTACGGAACAGTCGCAGGACAGTTTCGGAACAGTTTGAGAGGTTCAGAGGCATTCTCGGAGCATAAAACATAATTGGTGCTTTTATTTCCTTTTGTTTCTTCCGGAAAATGACCTATTTTTCTTTTTAAATGACCTCTCCCTAATATATAATATTAAGTTAGAAATGAAAATCTTTATTAAGATTGTTTTTCTATATACTTTGGTATTTAATGAACAACATGCGCAGAAATTGTTAAGCTCGATTTTTTTTGCTCTGATTAAAAAATTCAAAAGCTGGTAAATGGGATGTTTGGCTCGAAAAAATGTGGATTTTTGAGCTCTAATCCTGATTGGGATTTTCTCAAAAAGGTGTAAAAATGAAAATTAGAACAGTACTCACAGTGGTTTTGCTGGTTATGTTAGTAGTTTCTGCACCAGTCTCGGCTGTAAAGCCTGAGGACCGAGATTGTATAAATAACCAGTTTGCAGGGTTTAACCCGTTTATCGGGTTGGGAATTTCCTACATACCATCTGTATTTGCGGTTTTAGAGTTCTATCAAACTGTAACTGAAGATAAGAGAATAGGCATTGTTTGTGACGATGTGGCAAAATATAGAGTTAAGATAAATGTTGGACCCGGGGAATATGACAGCATAATTCTTACCAACTATGTGAGGGAGACAGGCCCCTGGAAAAGCAGGGCAAATCAGAATTTAATAATCCTGCCCGGGCAGTCATTAACTGAAAGCTTCTATTCTGACATGGCTATATACTATGCCCGGGAGGGATACAGTGTATACGTCCTGGATAGGCGAGAAACAAATGTCCCGGTAACAGAGACTGATTTCAGTTACATGGCAAACTGGACTGTCGATGAATACCTGAATGACACATATTACGGTGTCGCAGTATCAAGAATCCACACAGCTCTTCTGAATAATAACAATAATAACGGCAATAATCGCAATTCTATTGATAATTCTATTGATAATTCTATTGATAATTCTATTGATAATTCTATTGATAATTCTATTGATAATTATAATTATAACAATAATCTCATCTATAATACACCTGCAGAAATGGTAGAGGTCACGGCAATAGGGCATAGTCACGGGGCGTTGATTCTTACCGCTTACGAGGCAAGTGAATACGACGATTTGTTCCTGGGTGGTGTTGATAAGGTGGTGCCTGTTGAGATTATCATCAAATACGATCCCGCATTTCCGGAACTGATACAGGCGCAGGCACTGCAATTTGAGGAGATTTCCGAAAAGATGGAAAATGGAACGTATAACAGTGACAATATGGGTGGCATGATGCAGCTGGCCTATCTGGCTTCCTCAGATCCCGATGCCGAATCTCCCGTTCAGCCAGGGCTTACGAACAGGCAGGTCTTCAGGCTTATGGCCAGCCAGACATACATGTTCACTGCATACCCCTATACCCCGGATTACCACTACTGGAGCGGGGACCTTGACGGGCTCTATTACGTTGACGAAAACCGCGTGCTCAGCGCAGCTCTGGCTGGAGGAGCGGTTCCGTATGCTCCAATAAATCTGGACCTTTATATGGCCGGTTTAATGGGCAATGTGGACGGATACGAAATTGATTCTTCCGGAGTTGACTCCCCGCTGCTTTATGTCGGACTCGGGGGCGGTTTTGGGAATTACGGTTCCTGGTGGTACGAAAACGAGGTCGGAAAAACAAATAAGAAGGTTTCATCCATAATCTGGAATGACCAGGGGCACGGCAGTATAGCGCTTGACTACAATTCTCCCGAGTTGTGGTCAGAGATTAATTGCTGGCTGGAGGACAACTGAACCGGATTGCTGGCTGGAAAGCAACTGAAAAATAAGAGATAATGAATTGAGCTTTCCACTTTCAATCAGTTCATATTATTCAGAATATTCAGAAACAACCTGAATTGCCTTTTCTTAACATTTTTGTCCACTGTTTCTCCCAAAAATAGAAGCGGTCAATAATAGATCATAGGCCAGATCACATGCCACAGGCTATAATCGGTAAGTCTCCAGACCACCGGGGCCAGGAATCCGTATTTCCGGAAAAGGGTAATTGGGATCAGGTTTCCGGCAAATATGAAGATGAAGAGCCCTGCTCCAAAAACCGTGCTTGTAAGAATTCCCATCCTGTACATTCCCATTATTTGCGTTACCGGTTCCCATAAACTTGCCAGGACGGCGACCACTACAAAAACCTCGTCCTGAAGTTTTCCTTTCAGGAGGACATTTGAGATAAACCAGACCAGAAAAACGATTGGGATAAGGTGATAGATAATCTCAAGGAAGATCCCTCCGCTTAGATAAACGGGGATGGAAAAGGGAAAGGGCACATGGATATTGGGCAGGTTCATTGCCAGGCCAACCAGGATCTCTATTATGGCAAAAGCGATTCCCAGGAGGACAGGATACAAAAACCGCTCTTTGTTTGAGATCTTTTCGTCCCGGATGTCCGGAAAACCGGTTTTCCCAGCCAGTTTCATCGCAATAAAACCGAAAACTGCTGCCGGGATTATTGCTTCCCAGGTTCCGGCCCAGTTTTCTACAATAAAATGGTCGACTCCCAGGTATGTCCAGACAGCTTTTCCAAGCAGCATTAATGAGACGAGGGCCAGGAAGGTCCTGTCAGACTTCGAAATTCTGTCTACAGTCCGTTTATCCACAATGTGATTTTTGTTAGAAACTTCTACATAAAGGTATCTGCCGGAATTCTTCAGTCGCCTTCAAGAAGGCGAATATTTTACTTCCCGGGGGGCAACCGGCAGGTCAAAGGCCTGATCTCCCAACCATTTCCACAGCTTTGTATATCAGGTATTCCCGGTGTTTCGGGTCCTTAATTCTCCAGGCGACTCTCAAAAGGCCGTAGCTCATGTAGAGGGGGAGCACCTGCTTTATCCGTCGGTATTCCTTTTCATCCCGGCTGTAATTGCGGAGGAAGCGTTTGATGTGAGGGATGGACGCATGGGCCGAGCCTTTCCGGGCGAAATGGTGGAATACTTCGGCGCAGAGGATTCCCAGGTCATGGACACAATGTCCGTGTTTGCTAGCCAGTTCGAGGTCTATAGCATAGGGTTTGCCCCTGTGGAAAAGGTAGTTTGCAGGGGTTGCATCGTGGTGGATAAGACAGCCGTGCCTTGTATCCAGGAGGGGGTTTGTCTGCCATTTTTCGAGCCTTTGATCATACCGTTTCCTGGTAGAACTGCGAAGAGGCATCCGGTTCAGGATGTTCCGGATTTTTGCAAATTCTTTTTCTTTTTCGTAATGGTTCTGTGTATTCCTGTGGAGTTTTCGCAGGAGACGGGCTATATCCTTCAGTTTTTTATCCAGGTTTTTTTCCCTTTTCAGGTACCAGGAAAAGGGTTTTCCCGGGATGTACTCGGTTACGAGCACGCAGTCGAAATGGGCGTTTGTTGCAATCGGGTGTGGAATCTCTATTATTTTTTCAAGCTTCTTGAGTTTGTAATACTCGTTCAGCATGGCTTTTTTGGTGTCATAGTTTTTTATTTTCCCCGTTGGTTTTGCAAGGAATTTCGCAATAACACTGACCCCTTCTCCCTCAAACTCATATCTGCAGACCCTGTGGGACGCAGGCCTGATCCTGAACTCGCGGATGTTACAGTTTTTATTCCGTATCCTGTGCCCCTGTACACTGACCAGCCAATCCCTGAAGGAATTTCCCGGTTTCAGCTTTCTAACGTACTCCTGAGAAATACAACCCCCCCATAAATCAGGAATCCAGTTTTTACCTTTTATCGGTCTGGTTTAAGTATTTTTTAATTTTCAGCCGGAACCTTTTGTGGACAAATATCCCCATAACAATTACTGTCATTGTAAGTGCTAAGATTCTGCTGAGATTTGATTCGAAATCGGTGCCTATCATCACGGCATGCACGGAAACCAATAAAAAAGCCAGATAATTGAGGTAGTGGACCTTTCGCCAGTTCCTGTATTTTTTCCTGTAAACCGCAACGCCTGCTGCGAGGAGGAAAAGGTAAAATGCCGGCCTTCCTGCCAGTTCCAGGAAATCACTCAAAGGGTAAAAAACAGGCAGGAAAACCAGGATACTCTGTTCCTCGACTGCAAATGCCAGCGGATGAATGATTATCAAAAGGACCCCCAGCCTGGCCAGGGAATGGTGAGCTTTTATGAACCCCACTCCGAGCAGCTTATTCGCCCGGACAATGTACTCAGATGACAGGCTTGCCAGAAATATGAATAGGTAACCCAATGTGCCTGCAGCCCGGTCTATTATTTTTGTAGGGTCTTCAGGCTTTTGAAACAGAGCGTATAAAATTAAAGCAACAATGGAAGCAATTACGATATAGCTTATGTAATACTGTTTGTCTGAAGCTTTTTTATCTGAAATTTCCTCTCCCCCAAATTTATCCCCAAAAACTCATTTGGCATGAAAGTAGATGTGTACTTTCATTCTTTGTGTCTGTTATTCAAAGAATATCATGTACGTTTATTAGATGGTCTCAACCTATTAATATCATATTCTGTATATAATAATTGTCTTAAGTTCACCTGTATACCGTATTCAAGAGTATAAGGGTTTTTTTGCTTGCGGCAAACAAATGATATGCGCAGGGGGTCAGCCAGAGTGCACAGTTCTTTTTTCCATTATGCTCCTTGCAGCAAAATTCGGACTCTGGAAGGTGTATATAATCCCGAATTCCCATGGGCAGTCCTGAAAACAGCCTGTTTCTCCGATTTTTCAAAACGTTGAAAGGATATTTATTTTCGGGGGCAGACTGTTCTGATTTCATGCAAACTCTTATATTTTGAACAGATCAATTTCATATAATGGATTTTCTAATAGTCGTTTCAATAATTGCAGCCCTTCTGATTGTCATCGGAATTGGGGTTTTTCTGTATTTTAACCGGAACTTGCCCGAAGAAGAAATAAGGCTGAAGAAGAGGCTGGCTCTCGTTACTTTAAAACTTTTGATTATAGGTATCCTGATCTTCCTGGCTCTGGTCTTTCACAGATAAGTGGGCAGGCTGGGATTCAGGATTTTTTACTCCCTTTACTCTCAGTTTTTTATTTCCTTTCCTTTCCTGATTTTCCTTTTTTTCCCTTTTGATTTGCTTATTTCCGGACAGGATCCCTATTTTTTACATATCTACTTCGCCTTCGTGTCCCAGATGCTCTTTGTTGGTCTTTTTTTGCCTATTTATATCTCCTTGCGATGCTCCGTTCACGGTCATGTCGTCAATTATCTTGTCAGCGATTTGCTTGCGCTTTTTGTCCATTTCCTTCTCTTTATTTCCGGTCATTTTATTCCTCCTTTATTTCTCGGTATTGTTGTGGGTATCGTTTCGGCTATCGTTTCGGCTATCGTTGCAGCCATCGTTGCGGATTTCTTTTGTTTATCGTTGTAGATTTTCTTACGGTACGTACTTTTCCAGATTCCACCGGGAAACTGCCTGGTCCTTAAAGCCTTTGTAAGCTTTACGAAATTCATCATGTGTAAAGACCGTTACTTTGTGTTTGGAAGAAGAAGCCCAGATCCAGTACGGCGTATTGTCCCCCGTTTTTTTCCTGTAGCGGCCAAGAAAAATAGTGGTGTGAGGCAGATTTTTTATTATGCACATATCCCCCGTCTTCAGTTCGAGGCAGGGGTCTGTCATATCGGAGGGTCTGACCGATGTTTTGACCCTTTCGGTGTACGGGTATTTTCCCGTGTATTTTCCAAGGTTAAGGGCGTTTGTATCCGGAATCAGGGTGTTATCGTGATAGATGATTTCCAGGGCGTCCCGTATAGCCTCAATCGAAAGGGCGGAACAGTCTATAGCGTTTCCTTTCATCCAGACATTCCAGCCTTTTTCGAAGCCGTCGTTGTAGATGATATGAAGCATGTCATCGATCCCGGTGCGCTTGCCCTGAGCGCCCATTACGAAGTCCGTGCCGTCATACATGAGCAGGCGGTTTATGTATGCCTCCATTACCAGTGAATAAATCACGGCTTTATCGGGATGATGATAGGAACAGACCGGTGCAAAGCCTCCGCTTCCGTCTTCTATAAGGAAATACCGGCCTTTTGAGGGGCATACGGGTACTGACCTGAGGTAAGCCGGGACCAGTACGTGGACTGATTGCCAGCCTGTCGACTGGTAGTCGTCGAGTGCCCCCTCTAAATCGGCCATAACTAAAGCCGTCTCAATTGAACGCATATTTCGAGAGCAGATAGGTTTTGAAATGTCCATTGTGCTTCGACATCCTGGTATTTTGATTTCTTACGGTGGGGGAATTTTCACTTAGGGAATTAATGATAAAAAACGAATCCAACATTCTTCTTTTTTTAGAACACTATTCTTCTTTCATTTATTACAATATATTTATTTCTATTAAGTCTCTTAACCCTGGTGTCATCCGTACATTAATACTTTTTATATTCAGTATGACTTGCTGGTATTGTTAAAAGTGTGCCGAATATTTTTCAAAAAAGTTAATAAAGCCCCTATGTAAAATATAGGGATGGAAATGACAGTCCCGGGGCAGGAACCAGAAAAAGAATCCGGAAGAAAATCCGCCAGAGATAACGAAGGCTGGGTTTACCGGAGCATAGGTCTCCTGATACTTTTACTGTTCTTTAAAACCTGGAGAATCCTGGACGAAAGCTGGAATTCCCTTAACCAGCTGCCTCTCTACATTTACTTTGGAGTTCTTGCCGTCTACCTGCTGGCAGAAAGAATCTCATACCGGGGATTGGGTAATGGGCCAGACAATACGGGAAAACAGACGAAGAAATGGACCAGATACCTGCTTTTACTTTTCTGGTGGCCGCTGTTAATTCTGCCGGTTCTGGAATACAGTCTGGTTCCGGAATACGGTTTCTATCCGGGTTACAATTTTTCCATTGTTACCCTCGGTCTGGCACTGACCCTATTTGGGACGGGCCTGAGAGCCTGGGGCTTATGGTCCCTGGGAACGTATTTCTCAGCCCACATCGAGATCCGTGACGGTCACGAACTGGTCGAAACAGGACCTTACAGGTTCATAAGGCATCCCGCTTATGCAGGCAACATTTTGCAGGCTGCGGGGATACCCCTTATCCTGAACGCTTACTTCTCCCTTTCAATCTCTGCTGTCCTTATTTTCCTGTTCTTATACCGGCTTAAACTTGAAGAGGAGGTTTTGAGTCGGGAAGTAAAAGGTTACGAGGATTACTTAAAAAGAACGTACAGGCTCATACCTAAAATATGGTAACCAGTACCCGGTAATTCGGAGCTTGATTCTCGGTCAGTTGCAGGTCACGTTTATAACGTATCAACTTCATAAAAAAGTCTGTGACTGAAAACATAAACACCCTGGCAATAACGATTTCTTTGATGGGAATTGCTTTTACGCTGTACTTTTCCGCCACGAAGTATTATTTTTTCGGCCAGGACCCAACAGGCTTCAGCATGGGGACTCTGGGCATTATTTTTACTTTGCTAGCTGTCCTGTTAAGCGCTTATAACGTGATTTCGGGAAAAAAGGAATAAGTTTTTGTGAAAGCTTTTTATTTCTCTGCTATGTGTGCAAAACAATTCTTTCACTCTTTTTCTGCTGGAGTGAGTTTTTCAGCCGTTACCAGCAGGGCAGAAGAAATGTCGTTCAAGCCTTTCAGGATTTTGTACCCTTTCTCGGTAATCATGTAATCTCCCCTTTCGTGCTGCTGCAGGATAAGTCCGCTTTCCGTCAGCTTCTGGAGGTGGAAGAGGAGGTTTCCGCCCCGCAGGCCGGTAAGTTCGGAGAAGGCTGAAAAGCTCTTTGTTCCGAAGGCCACGGCTTTCAGGATTTCAAGGCGCTGGTTGTTGGCGACGGGTTCGACGATCTGGTTGATGACTGTGTCCGTTTCCAGGGTTGAAATATCCTGTTTCTGTTCCTGGTTATCCTCATAGATCCGCATGGAGCGCATCAGGTTTACCTGTTTTATAAAGAGACCCGATACTTCGGAAAAGCAGCGTTCGCATTTGCTGTAAGGAGCTCCGGTCCTCATTTCCTCAATCTGCTTCCTTGTTTTCGAAACAAGGGTTTCGTCCACACTCTTCTGTTTTATGAGCCCTGCGTTGTTCTGAAGGAGGGCTGTGAAAGAGGATCTGCAGTCCCCGTTTTCAGGGCATTTTTTGACCATGCCGCGGTCAAGCCCCGTATCAATATCTTCGAAAAGGTGGCTGAGAAGGACGTTGGAGTATTCGTTCCTGGAACTTTCCAGAGCTGACTCGAGGGTAACCCTGTTAGAGTGTTCCATAACTTTTTTTATGTCGTTGTGCATCTCGGAAAGTTTTGTCCTGATAGCTTTCATTTCAGCTATTTCGGAACCTTCTAAGGTTCCGGGAGCTTCGGAGTGGGCCTTTACCTTGCTGCTGTTTCCCATGTTATAACAATTCCCTGTTTTATTTGATATAGTTTTTGTTGTAACCTTCAAGGTCATTTCTTTACTTAAATCTCTCAGGGGCACGGGACTGTATTAAGTATATTTTTGTGCCGATTAAGTATATATCAATAACTGACTAATAGATGACATGAGGCATCTACTGCCTCTTAAGGCACGTAAAAGGGAGGTGAAATGAATGGTAAAGTGCGGAATTTGTGGTGGAGAAGCTCCGAAACAGCCCTGTATCACTGAAGAAGGGAAGTGCGACCTCTGCGGTAAAAAAGTAAAGCTTGCGGAAGAAGAAGAGAAGAAAGAATAAGGTAAATAGGAATAAGAGAAGGTAAAATAAGAGAAATTAAATTCCTTCTTTTTAGCAACCAAACCACAAGGAACTATGGATCTTCGAGCAGTACCTATCCCTCCAATAGTGAATTAATGACTTTTTACAAGTTGGGGGTGACTGCTCGCTTTTTCGGAAAAACCGGAACAAAACCTGTTTTGATTAACAAACATTTTTTGATTTATTAACATTTTTTAATAGAAACCCTTTTTGATAAAAGAAACACCGGTAAAAAGATAGCTTCAGATAAAAAGATAGCTTCAGATAAAAAGATAGCTTTTCATGTCTCAAACGTAGCAATGGGGGGTCTAGTTTGAACAAACAGAATTTGACGTACCTCGTCCTTTTTTTCGTGATTTTGGGTGTAGTATTGATTTTTGTATCAAAGCCGGAAACCAGTCCGCCAGGATTTGAAACTGTGAATGTGGACGAAGCCAGGGAAATGCTTGAAAAAGACGACTTTTTCCTGCTTGACGTCCGCACGCCTGTCGAGTTCAACGAATCGCATATCGAAGGGGCAGTTCTGATCCCGCTTGAAAATGGCTATGGGTCAAATCTGGGTCCTGACCAGCTTTTAGAAGCCCGGATAAACGAAGTTCCCAAAGGTGAAAAGATACTTGTCTACTGCAGGACCGGACGCAGAAGTGCTGTTGCGAGCTAGATGCTGGCAGATGCCGGCTACACTGATGTTTATAACATGGGGGGCGGCATCAATGAATGGATAGCAGCAGGGTATCCTGTCGTAAGCGGTCCTTGAAGGTTATATATGCAGGCGATATTGAAGAAAGTCTCCGCCGTCACAATTCTTCTGTGGAAAAGAGTTCTCCGTATGTGAAAATCTTCAGTCGGAAATTGCTCTTGGATAACTATGCAAAGGTATTAATTGGAGAAGTATGAGTTATATTATGTGGGTTATTTGATTACAGCAGGTCCTGATAAATCCCGAGGTAATAATTATGTGTAGTGTTGGAGATTCTTTTGATATCGAGTTGGAAGGTAAGCTGGCGCCTAAAAATTATGTGTGCAAAGACTGTGACAATAAATTCAAAGGTATTGGCAAGAATGTGAAGTGTCCTTCCTGCCAGTCTGCAAATGTAGAAGAATCCAAATAATCAACTGGATTTTTTAGATATTTTTTTACGATGAATAAATCGAGCTCTTCTAAAGACATTTCTAAAGACATTTCACTGAAGGAGAGTGAAATGCTTCTCCTGCGCGGTAGAGCAGGAACAGTGGTTATTGTAAAAGCAGGTTCGAATGGACAGTTTTTTCTGGAAACCGATAGCGAAGAGATTGTACTCGGACTGGAACCCCATGACCTGATTGTGGCTTCTGCATTTTCGGTGGATGAAAGAACCGAGAAAGGGCTTAAATGCGTTCTCTTCATGATTAGGGAAATCAGGTCCCCATTAATAGTTCTTCCGAAGAACCATCCTGCATCACCAAGGCTTCCGATTGTAGTGTCAGCTGGTAATAAGACTGTTTTAAGCTGCAATATCACACCTGGTACGCACCCGAATCAGGACGTACTATGCGGTTCAAATGAATTTAATGGCCTGGAGCTAACAGGAACACTGGAAGGCGTACAAATTAAAAATATGCCACAGTGTGAGGTATTAAAGGTTAACTTTGATATCTGACCGGCACATCCCTATCAGGGTTGGAACTGCGGTTAAGAACCGCGTTTAATTTTATTATCCTGGTGCCCGCCTCCATTAAGGTTAAATCTACCTTTCCCTGAGATCTTCTCATGCGCCGAATCATTCTCGCCTCTGAATCCCCCCGAAGAAAGGAGTTGTTAAACCAGCTTATCGGGGACAATTTTGAGGTATATGTCAGTTCTTATGAGGAAACCCCAATCCCTGAAATATCCCCCGAATCTCTTCTCATACGTCATTCCCTTGAAAAAGCCAGGGATGTGGCGAAATATTTCGAATCAGGGATAATTATCGCGGCGGATACTTCCGTAATCTGCAACGGGGAAGTCCTGGGTAAGCCCCACACCCCCGAAAGAGCTAAAGAGATGTTGGAAAAGTTAAGCGGGAAAACTGTGCAGGTCATTACTGGACTCACGGTGCTGGATATTGACCGGGGAGAGGAAATCAGTGAATCCGAAGTCACGGATGTCCGGATGAAGAAAATGAGTGAAAAGGAAATCGAGGCTTACATCGGGACAGGTGAACCTCTTGATAAGGCGGGAGCCTTCGGAATCCAGGACAAGGGGGCGGTGCTTGTGGAAAGGGTCGAAGGGGATTTCTTCAATGTGGTAGGGTTGCCCCTGTTCAAGCTGGGGAAGATTCTGGAAAGGCTTGGAGTGTCAGTTTTCGGGGAAGAATAATCACATCATATCACTTCATTTGGAGCGTTAATCCTCTGTGTACGTTGAACCGCTCTATTTACCTACAATTACCTTCTTTTCCTTTATTTGCAACCAGATGGTCTATTCGGGGCCTGCTTCGTTTTCTTTATATCATAGGGGTTTTATCTTAATTATAGAGTCATAAAATCAATTCAATTCGTAATCTCAACTCTATTCAAATTTTCATGTGGTGTTCGGAATGCTGCAAGTGTACAATACCCTTTCCAGAAAAAAAGAGTCTTTCAAGCCCCTGAAAGCAGGGGAAGTCTCGATTTATGCGTGCGGGCCTACGGTTTACAATTTTCCCCATATCGGGAATTACCGAACTTTTTTGATGACCGACAACATCGTGAGGACTCTTGAATACCTGGGCTATAAAGTAACACTTGTTATGAACATCACGGACATCGATGACAAGACCATCCGGGACTCGGGAGTTGCGGGGGTTTCCCTGAAGGATTTCACGGAGAAGTACACGCAGGAGTTCTTCCGGGGGCTTGACATGCTGAACATCCGGAAAGCCTCGTTTTATCCCAGGGCTACGGACAATGTTGACGGGATGATCGAGCTTGCCCGGAAACTGATCGAAAAGGGTCTGGCCTACGAAAAGGGTGGGTCGGTCTATTACCGGATCTCGGCGTTTCCGGAGTATGGGAAGCTTTCGAAAATCGATTTCGATGAGATCAAAATCGGGGCTTCGGTTGATGTGGACGAATATGATAAGGACAACCCCCGGGACTTTGCCCTCCTGAAAGCCTCAACGCCGGAGGAAATCGAGCGGGGGATTTTCTACGAAAGCTCCTGGGGCAAGATCCGTCCGGGCTGGCACACGGAATGCTCGGTTATGTCCATGAAAGAATTCGGGGTCACGCTGGACATCCACACCGGAGGTGTGGACCTTATCTTCCCGCACCACGAAAACGAGATTGCCCAGTCCGAGGGAGCTACTGGAAAACCCTTTGTCCGCTACTGGATGCATGGGGAACACCTGATAGTGGAAGGGGAGAAGATGAGCAAGTCGAAAGGAAACGTTTTCACCCTTCCCGAAATTGTCGAAAAGTACGGGGGGGAGGTTGTGCGCTTCATGTTCCTCTCGGTCCACTACCGCAAAAAGCTGGACTACTCGGAACAGTTTGCCGAAAACGCGAAAAACAATTATCTCCGGCTAAAAGAAACCCTGGATAACCTGGAATTTGCCCTCCGAAGCGCCGATGGAGGCGAATATCCCGGGAACAGGGAAATTCTTGAAACTCTCCCCGAACTGGAAACGCAGTTTAAGGAAGCCCTCGAAGACGATATCAACACCCCAAAAGCCATAACGGTCTTCCGGGAACTCTCCAGAAACGCTAACAGGTACCTCGAAAGCGGGAAAAACAGGGAGGTCCTGGAAAAATCCCGTGCCCTTTACCGCAGGTTTGCGGATGTCCTGGGGCTTTTCGCCTCTGCCGGGGAGGAAGAAAAGGTCCCTGACGCTGTCCTGAAACTTATCGAAGAACGTGAAGAAGCCCGGAAGAGAAAAGACTGGGCAACTGCGGATGCCCTCAGGGATGATATAAAGGCATCCGGCTATATCATCCAGGATACAAAGGAAGGGCCGAATCTCAAGAAAGTTGAGTGATTTTGATTTCAGATCTTTTCACGTGATTTTCAGATTATTTTCACGTGATTTTCAGATTGTTAGTTGAGTTATTAATTGGGTGAGTTATTGGGTTGTTAATCGAAAGTGTGTTTCAGGCTTCATTGAATATATCCTGATGAATGGTTCTTATAATTATTTATTTAATTATATGCAATTTTATTCATATAAATTTTATTTATTTCCACATGGGAATATTTTAACGCCGTATCTTTTTTGTTTGATACGTTTGTTGGGTCACTTTTGAGGGGGTTTTGTTCACGTATGGACTTAAGGCTAAAGAGGAAAAACCTGCTGTGATTGACGAAGATGACGAAGATGAAGACGAAATGCCAATTATGGTAGATCTGAGCCATGCTGACAGTCCGGTAAAGGTAGTGCTGGTATCTCCAAAGTCTGTTGAAGAAAAATCCAGGGAAGCTCTTAAAGATGCAATGCGTATTATTCATCAGGTCTCCAGAAGAGTTGTAGACACGGTGGAGGAACTCGATGCTGAGCATAGACCTTCCCAGGTTCAGGTAAATTTCGGGCTTAAACTTACAGCCGAAGGAAGGGCAGTAATGACCAGAGTTAAAAATGAAAAGGATACCAACATGAAAATAATACTAACCTGGAAGGGTGAGGAGTAAGCAAGCTCCCTTAAAATAATTAAAAAAGGTAATGAGGTTTTAAACTACCTGGAAACCATCATAACGCACTATATCCTTTCAATGCACTATATCCTTTCAATGCGCTGTAATCCTTTTAAATGCTCTAAAAAAACCCTGGTTTTTTTGTTGTGCATTGGCCGCCACTGTCTACTTTTTACAAATCCGTTTGAGGTTTTTTTGCAGGAAAAAATGTAATTTTTCAGCTTTACTTTTTGGTCCTGAAACTGTTTTCCTGAAATCGGACTGCTTGCCTGAAGAACTGGAAAGAGATATTCTTGTAAAAGTTGTCTTTTCTGTCCTACATATTTTAATATTATTAAAATGCCATAAAATTAATATCATAGAAGAGGCATTTCCGATAAACGGCTAAAATAAATACTGAAAGGTTACAATCGTGTTTTCCCGCATCATCCCCAAACAGCGCAAAATGTCCACCAGGGTCGGCGGTTTCCTGATCCTCATAAGTGAGACCATGTTCCTCTTTTCGATCCTGAACTTCCTCATGATCAGTCGCCTGCAGTACTACAGTTCGGGAGACTCTTACATCAGGGCTGTCTTCCCGCACTACCTTTTTTTCCTGGGAGCCATGGGCTTTGTCGGGCTGACTGCGATGTTTTTTATTTATACTTACATCCTGCCGAGCAAGCAGCGCTTTTCCCAGGAACAGGCGGTCAAGGATTCCCGGAGCCCGACCTATAACAAGCTACTTGAAGTACAGGAGGAGCTTTCCGAGATGCGAATGATGATGGCAGACCTGTCGGAGAAGGTAGAGAAGCTGTCGAAAGAAAAATAAAACCCTCAGACAATAAACCCTCAGACAACAAATTGCAAACTGCTAAATCCTGAAGCGAATCTTCCCCGGAAACCATGGCTCTCGAAATCACCCCAATCCTCAACGAACCCGCCCTCACCGTCACAAACACCGAAACCGCGCTGGTCATAGCCGATATCCACCTCGGGATCGAGTGGGACCTGTACAGGAGCGGGATAACCCTTCCCAGCCGGATGAAAGAGCGGCTGATAAGAATTGAGGGCTATATCGAAGAAACCGCTCCTGACCGGATCGTGCTCCTCGGCGACATCAAACACAACGTCCCGCAGGTCTCCTGGCAGGAGAGGGATGAAATCCCGCGCTTTCTGGAAGCCCTGGCAGCGCATGCTCCTGTGGATATTTTGCCCGGGAACCATGACGGAGGTATTGAGCTCCTTTTCAACAGAAATGCTAGGATAAGGGTCCATTCGGCAAAAGGCGCGGTCCTGGATGGGGTCGGCTACTTCCATGGGCATACCTGGCCTGCTCCGGAACTTCTAGGTGCAGGGTCCGTTGTCACAGCCCACAACCACCCGACGGTCCGGTTTACGGACTCCTTCGGCTATTCTACAAGCGACCCCGCCTGGATCAGGACGCGCTTCAATCCCGAAGTTCTCAGGGAACATTTCAAAAACCTGAATTTTGATGACGAAACGATCTGGACTGATCCCGAGGTTTTCATTGTGCCCGCTTTTAATGAACTCTGCGGAGGTGTGCCTTTTAACGAATCGACCCGGGAAGACCTGCTTGGTCCCGTGTTTTCCTCCGGCGGGGTCAAACTTGAGGATGCCGAACTCTATTTGCTGGACGGGACAAGGCTCGGGGTGATAAGGAACCTCCGGAAACTGGAGCACACAAGAGTTAGAAACAGGTCCGGGGGCAGAAGACGTAGAAATCCTGAAAGCCCGAAATGAGACGATCAGATGAAGATCTGATGTGAAGCAAGAGAAACTTCATTCAGAACCTCAAGCTTCAGTCGGCAAATAGTATTGTTTTCAACTCTCTATTCTAACTTTTCTTTTCGGAGTCTCCGTAGTTAAAATTTTTGTATCGGATCCAAATGTTTTTATGACGTCGGAGGTGTATTATTTACATTAGTATAAAATTTTTAATGGTTCCAGGAGAATATCTGAAAATAGAAAATAACAAAGGGTCTCAGAAACGTTAATATATATTTATTTTAATACTCTCATAATATTCATCTTCCATACAGATTGAATCTGTTTTTCCTGAAAAGCGATCAAATGATTACTCTGGTTAATGTCAATGCAATGGAGGAGTCCAAAAAAGTTCCGGGTCTCACACAATGATGACTTGCAGACGATTCGAATAAGTGAGCTTTTAATAATCAAGCTTTTAAATTATTTTTGGTGACTTGAGGGGATGGAATGAGGGAAAAACTGAAAAGTCCTGTTATCGGTCCATTGGAGATGTGCCATGGAGCGCACTTTTGCCGGTCCTATCCAATGAAAAAAGGATCTGGAGGACATACTGTTTCTTTTCTCTGGAGCAGGGCTGGAGAATTATGACTTCTAAGAGTCTGAGTGAGGACGAACTGGAGGTTCGTGTGCGGGAGCGGACTGCTGAGCTTGAAAAAGCCAATCAGGCTTTACGTGCCGAGATTCTCGAGAGAAAGCTGGCTGAGGAGATGTGGTGCCGGAGTGAGCATCAAGGCAGGGCTAAGCCGGGAAATGTTCTCTCGCCTGCCCCGGAAGTGACCAGGCTGGAGCTTGCTGATATCATTGATGCCCCGGCTATCCAGTCCCTCATGGATGATTTCTATAAGTTTTCAAACATTTCCATGGCCCTGATCGATCTCAAAGGCAATGTTCTGGTGGGCGTTGGATGGCGGGATATATGTACCAGATTCCACAGGATTCACCCTGAAGCCCGTAAACACTGCATAGAAAGTGACACACAGTTATCTGCGGGTGTTTCCCCGGGAGAGTTTAAGCTGTACAGGTGCAAGAACAATATGTGGGACCTCGCGACCCCAATCATGGTGGGCAACCAGCACGTAGGCAATCTCTTTTTAGGGCAGTTCTTTTTTGAAGACGAGCCTCTGGACTATGAGCTTTTCCGGTCCCAGGCCAGGAAATATGGCTTCGATGAGGAGGAATACATGGCAGCTTTTGAAAAAGTTCCACGCTTGAGCAGGGAGACTGTGGACACAAGCATGGCCTTCTTAACGAAGCTTGCTCACATGATTTCACAGCTGAGCTACAGCAATATCATGCTTGCCCGGTCGCTGGTGGAACGTGATGCCCTGGTTGATGCGCTGCAAGTGAGCGAAAAGAGGTGTCGAATGCTATTCGACCATAGCATGGACGCTCTTATCCTGAGTGACCCCAGGGATGGGGGGAAAATTCTCTCAGCCAATCCAGCTGCCTGCCGGATGCTTGGATGGGCGGAAGAAGAATTGATAGGAAGGGGGCGCGATGTGATGTTTAACCTTGAAGACCCGGCGGTATCCGACGTACTGGATGAACTTATGCGTACCGGATCAACAAAAGCCCAGCTCACTTACACCCGCAAGGACGGAACTACGTTCCCCGGAGAGATCAGCAGCGCCTTTTTTACGGATGGCAATGGAGAGCCTCGGGCAGTCATCATTATCAGGGATATTACGGAGCGCAAAAAAGTGGAAGAAGCTCTCAGGTTATCATATATTTATAACCGCAACCTTATTGAAGCAAACCTGGATCCATTAGTAACCATTGGGCGTGATGGTAAGATTAAGGATGTGAATAGTGCTTCTGAACAGATTACCGGATGTTCCAGAGATGAGTTGATAGGGACTGATTTTTCAGATTATTTCACTGAGCCTGAGAAAGCTGGTGCAGGATATCAGCAAGCATTTATAAATGGTGAAGTTCGAGACTATCCTCTTGAAATTCGGCATAGGGATGAGCATATAACCCCTGTTTTGTATAATGCTTCAGTTTATAAAGACGAAAATGGCAAAGTTATTGGTGTATTTGCTGCAGCACGTGACATCACCGAGCGCAAGCGGGCGGAGCACCAGCTCAGCAACGAACTGGCGCGAGCGACCGGCTTATACGAACTCTATACCCGATCATCGAACCTATCAGACCGCGAACTCTACGATTTCGCACTCAATCAAGCCATCAAGATAACCGATAGCACGATCGGCTTCTTCCACCTCGTCTCCGAGGACGAAAAAGAGATCATCCTCACCACCTGGAACCAGGAAGCATTGAGGTCATGCACGGCAGGGAAGGAAGGGCACTACCCTATTGAAAAGGCAGGTAACTGGGTCGATTGCGCCCGGCTCAAGCGCCCGGTGGTCTACAACGACTTTCCTTCCTCACCGAACCAAAAAGGGCTGCCGTCCGGACACGTTACAGTGAAGCGATTCATGAGCGTGCCGGTCACCGAGAACGGCAAGGTGAAGATCATCCTGGGTGTGGGCAACAAGGTGGATGAGTACGACGACCGCGATGTCATGCAGCTCCAATTGGTGGCTAATGAGCTTCACAAGATTATGAAGCTGCGTCGCATCGAGAATGAGGTCCGGGAGAGCGAGGCATTCCTCCGAGACATCATGGAAAACGTCTCAGACGCCATCTTCGTCAGGGATAGAGATGCCCGGATGATCCTGGCAAACCCAGCTTACTATAGGCTTATGGGCAAATCCCCTGAAGAGGTCCTCAATAAGACCGTTGCCGATTTTCACCCTCCTGAGATGGCCAGGAAGCTAGCGGAGGATGACAAACGAGTCATGGAGACTGGAAAAGGGACAACCTTGGAGGAGAGAATATTTACATCACATGGATTGCGCGTCCTCCAGACCGTAAAAGCACCTTACTACGATGGAAAGGGCAACATCATAGGATTGATAGGAGCGGCGAGGGACATCACTGAGCGCAAAAAAGCAGAAGAAGCTCTAAAAAGAGCACATGAAAATCTTGAGGGAATAGTTAAAGTACGTACAGCAGAGCTTGAGAAGGCTTATCACTCTTTAAAAGACAGTGAAAAAGGGCTTGCTGAAGCTCAAAAAATGGCTCATATTGGTAATTGGGAGTGGGATATTGCAACTGATGAAGCATACTGGTCCGAGGAAATGTATCGTATTTTCGGACGTGACCCCCGAGAATTGGCACCTTCTTACAATGAATATTTGTCTTACATACATCCCGATGATCGGGATTACTATTGTAATGCCACTAAAAAAGCCGTAACCGGAAGTCCCTTTGGTATTGATTACAGGATTTTCCGGGATAACGGGGAAGTACGCACAGTTCACCTGGAATCGGAATTTATTTTGAATAATAAAAAAATCCCTGTTCGAATAAAGGGAATAGTTCAGGATATTACTGAGCGTAAAAAATCAGAAGAGAAAATTCAGGTCTTAGCTAATATTGTGAAATCGTCAAATGATGCTATTGGCACTATATCCCTTGACGACATTATTACAAGTTGCAATGAAGAAGTAGAGCAAGTTTATGGTTATTCCGCGGAAGAACTTATTGGGAATCACACATCAATCGTGGCTCCACCCCATTTAGATAAAGAAACAAAAAAATTAAGTGAATTGATTAAACAGGGGAAAAAGATCCACCACCATGAGACTTCACGGTTAAGAAAGGACGGGCAGATAATAGATGTTTCAATAACTCTTTCTCCGGTTTTTGATAGTCATGGAAAGCTGACTGCGATCTCGTTCATTTCCAGGGATATAACCGAAAGAAAAAGAGTAGAAGAAAAACTTCGGGAGAGTGAGGAAAAGTACCGCAACATTGTAGAGACCGCCAACGAAGGTATATTCATAATTGATGCTGAATCCAGAGTCACTTACGCTAATGAGAAAATGACGGATATGCTCGGATACACTCTGGAAGAAGTTATTGGCATAGCGATATGGGACTTCGTCAGTGAAGATTGCAAGGCTATTGTCAAACTGAACCTGGAAAGGAGGAGGCAGGGTATCAATGAGATCTACGAATTGAAATTAATATGTAAGGGTGGATCATCCTTATGGGTGCTCATAAGTGCTAAATCCCTTTTTGATATGGATGGCAGGTTTATGGGCTCGATAAGCATGCTAACTGACATCACCAAGCGAAAAGAAGCTGAAGAAGCTCTGTCAAATATCGAAATTGCCCGCAAACAGGAAATTCATCATAGAATCAAGAATAATCTGCAGGTAATCTCCTCACTGCTGGATCTTGAGGCTGAAAAGTTCAATAACAGAGAGGATATTAAGGATTCGGAAGTTCTGGAAGCCTTCAGGGAAAGTCAGGACAGAGTAATATCAATGGCTCTTATCCATGAGGAACTGTATAAGGGTGGAGGGTTCGACACACTGAACTTTTCATCGTATATTGAGAAACTCGTTGAGAACCTTTTTCAGACATACAGCCTTGGAAATGCTGATCTCAGCTTAAACATGGGCCTTGAGGAAAATACATTCTTTGATATGGATGTTGCTGTCCCGTTAGGAATAATTGTTAATGAACTTGTTTCAAACTCTCTCAAACATGCATTTACTGAAAAAGAAGGGGAAATTCTAATCCGATTTTGCAGGGAAGAAAAGAATAAGGAAAGAGACAAATCTCTTTTTAGCCTGACAATTTCAGATAATGGAAAAGGAATTCCTGAAAGTATAGGCATGGAGAGGGTTGAATCCCTGGGGTTGCAGTTAGTAAATATCCTTATTGACCAGCTGGAAGGAAATATCGAGCTTAAGCGAAACCATGGGACAGAATTCAGAATCACTTTCAGTGTAGAGGAAAGCCCATAAACCCTGTGAATTAATAAGCAGAGCTTACTTCTGCGGCAAGGCTTGCGGGAGCAATTTTTCTTCGAAAACAATTCTATTTTTATTAATATCTACTCTTTTTCACTGTTTCATTTCTTTATTTGTACCCTTTGCTTTCAACTCCTGAATACAAGCATTTTGAATACAAGCATTTATATTTGTGCTTACGAACAAAACAAGCAGAAACAACAGGAATATTCTATCCTAAATATTCTAACCAAAAACCAGATCCCTGAAAAATGACGTTCAACAACACCTTCGACTCCTTCCACCCCAGGATTCAGGAAGCCCTTAAGACCCTGGGTTTCACCAAACCCACCGAACCGCAGGAACGGGCTTTTCCTTTCATCCTTGACGGAAAGAACACTCTCCTGATTGCACCCACTGGCTCCGGGAAAACCGAATCGGCTGTCCTGCCGGTCTTCCACGCGATTCTCAAGAAAAAGCAGAAAAAGCGGAGCGGGATTTCCGCCCTCTACATCACTCCTCTCCGGGCTCTCAACCGGGATATGCTCTCCCGGATTGAGGTACTGGGAAAGCTGCTCGATATCAAAGTGCAGGTCAGGCACGGGGATACCCCGCAGAGCGAGCGCCAGCGGCAGTCGAAAAATCCCCCTGACTTCCTGATTACAACGCCTGAGACCCTGCAGGCGATGTTTACGGGTTCCCGGTTGCGGAAGAACCTGGAATCCGTGACCCATGTTGTTGTGGACGAGATCCATGAGCTTGCAGGCTCTAAACGGGGAGCCCAGCTTGCTGTGGGACTCGAGCGGCTGGTGGAACTTTCGGGAGAGTTCCAGAGGATCGGCTTGTCTGCGACGGTGGGAAACCCCTGGGAGATTGGAAAGTTCCTGGCAGGATCCGAAAGGGATTTTACGGTTGTAATGGTGCCCCTGCTCAAGCTGCTGGAATTTGATGTAGTCAGCCCGCAGGTCTCGGGGGAAGCCGAAGATAGGGAGGGCATGGAAAGGGAGGTCCTGGAGATTGTAAGGAAGGTTGGCTGTGAGCCGGAATTTGCCTCCCAGCTCCGCTGTATCCGGGATATTGTGGAGGAGAGCCAGTCAACTTTGATCTTTGTGAATACGCGACAGAGTGCGGAGGCACTGGCATCGGGTTTCAGGAAAATGGGGGCTTCTATCGGGGTGCACCACGGCTCGCTTTCCTTCGAGGCGCGGATTGAGGCTGAGGAGTCGTTCAAGGGAGGGGAGCTCCGGGGCCTTATCTGCACGTCTTCAATGGAACTCGGGATCGATATCGGGAAGGTGGACCGGGTGATCCAGTACGGGTCTCCGCGGCAGGTATCGAGGCTGCTCCAGAGGGTCGGGAGAGCCGGGCACAGGATCCATGAGGTTTCCAGGGGGACGATTCTTTCTATTGAAGCCGACGACACTGCCGAGAGCATGGCGATTACGAAGGCTGCCCTGGAAGGAAGGGTGGAAAAGATTTTCCCGCACGCCAAATCCCTGGACGTTGTTGCAAACCAGATCGCAGGGATGGTGATGGACTTCGGGGAAGTGAAGGTCGAAAAGATCTATTCGATTCTCCGGCGGGCGTATATTTTCAAGGACCTCAGCCCGGAAGAGCTGCAGCGGGTGGTGGACCAGGTCTCCGATTACAGGCTGGTCTGGCGGGACGAGGGTTCGCCTTCCGTCAAGAAGCGGAAGAAGAGCTGGCAATATTATTACGATAACCTTTCCATGATCCCGGACGAGAAAAAGTACGAGATCTACGACATAGTGAGCGGCAAGTCCGTCGGGACTCTGGACGAAGCCTTTGTAGTGAACTTTGCAAGCCCCGGCGCCGTTTTCATTACGAAAGGGGACATGTGGCGGGTCGTGGAGATGCCGGATAAGGAGCGGGAGCCTGGCAGGGACCGGATAAAGGTGGAACCCGTGGAGGGCATGGGGGAGGTCCCGAGCTGGACAGGCGAAGAAATCCCGGTGCCTTTTGAGGTGGCTCAGGACGTCGGGAGGCTCAGGGCTGAGATTGCGGAGCTGATCCGTGGATCGGCTGGATCTGAAGAACCTGATGAACTTGAGGGGCTGGATGATGAAAAGGCTGCTGAAAAGCTCCGCGAAAAGTACCCGGTGGACGTGCGTTCCGTGCTTGAGCTGGTCAGGCTGGTCCGGGAACACGTGGAAGGGGGCTTTCCGCTTCCGGACGCGGACACGATCGTGATCGAGGACGAGGGGGAGGCTGTGACCCTGAACGCCTGTTTCGGGCACAATACCAACGGGACGCTGGCACGGGTTTTGACCTCGCTTCTTTCGGCACGCTTCGGGAGCAGTGTGGCTCAGGAGGTGGACCCGTACCGGATCAGGCTTACGCTTCCAAGGCGGGTTGGGGCTGTGCAGATCCGGGACATGCTGCTTGCGATCCGTCCGGAGCATGTGGAGCCAATCATCGAGATGACGCTTAAAAACACGACCCTGATGAAGTGGAAGATGGTCCACGTAGCCCGGAAGTTCGGCGCCCTTTCAAAGGACATAGAGTACGACCGGATCAGCATGAAGAAGCTGCTGGACATCTACGAGGGCTCTTCCATGTACGACGAGGTGGTCCGGGAGATTTTCCATGATATGCTGGACGTGGAACGGGCAAAGGAGGTGCTGGAAAGGATTGCTTCCGGGGAAATCGCAGTCGAGGTCTCGGGCCCTACCCCGATCGGCTCTGCGGGCTTTGCCATGAAAAAGGACCTGGTAGCCCCCGAAAAGGCGGACCGCTCAATCGTCCTTGCCTTAAAGGAACGGATCATGAACGACCGGGTGATCCTCTTCTGTACGACCTGCAAGAAATGGACCTCCCGCCGCCAGGTCAAGAACGTCCCCGAAGAAATCGTCTGCCCGGTCTGCGATTCCAGGTCTATTGCAGCCCTCAAGCCCTGGGAAGAAGAGGAGATCAAACTGGTGAGAAAACAGGGCAAAGGCAGCCCCATCTCAAACGAGGAGAAAAAGAGGGTCCAGCGGGTCTACAGGAACGCAAGCCTTGTGATGTCCCAGGGGAATAAGGCAGTAATTGCACTTGCGAGCAGGGGAGTCGGGCCTGAGACGGCTTCAAGGGTTATTGCGAAGTTGAGGGTGGATGAAGAGGCGTTTTACAGGGATATCCTGAAGGCTGAGAGGCAGTATGTGAAGACGAAGAAGTTCTGGTGAGGGGAGGAAATAAATCACATTTATGATCTTAATATAAGTTTTTTACAATTGTCGTTGACAAATTTTATGTTCTATATTTTAGTAAGTTTTTGATATATTTTTTAATTTTGTTAAGTTGCATTACTCAAATTCAATCCTTTTCTGAGACCATAATGTACCAATATATTTTGGTTTGGATTGAATTCCGCATATTGATTTCGATATTTGAATGTCACAAAGTTAGTTTCTTTGTCAATGTTACCTATTGCATTGGAGTCGAACAGAAAGTTCAAAATGTCATTTAAATTAAGTGATTTGAATTTATCATCGGATTCTATAATTTCTTCTAATTGGGATATGTCAAATTTATTTTTCTTTACTTTTACTAGGAGTTGAATCGTCTTTTCTATATCTTCGTCTTTTAAAAATCCACACAAGTGGTCTTTTATTTCTCCAACGAAATAATCTTTTGAATAAGTTGTCAATGCATATTTAACATTGGATTTTGAGGGTTTTTCGTTGTTTCCTGAATGTTTTTGGATTTCGTTGAATAGCTGAATTATATCTCGGGGTAAATGCCTTGTGTAGTCAAAAAGAACTTGTTCAATTTCTTTGTTTTGATTCCCGTGATAAATATCTGGAGGTAAATACATTTCAAAGACATCTATTTCCTCACCCAGTGATATTTTAGCACGTAAATTTACCAGTTTGCTTAAGTTTGTGGATTTCAAATCTATTTTATCTTGGTGCCAATCAAGTACTATTCCAGAGTTTTGTTTAATTTTGTTTTTATTTGGTTCTGATAACTTGTTGAAAAGGTCTGTTCTACACATTGTGATTATTTTTGCCTTAATACCTTTTTGATAAAACTTTTTATTTATCTTATCTGCAGTTGCAACAAGTGCAGAAAGGGACTTATACTGTTTCTCCCTCTGGGTCAAAACGTCATCTAGTCCATCTATAATGATGAAATGTTTAGATTGTAATTCCACTAAGTAGAAAATTTCTTGTAGTGCGCTATATAATTTTTTTACATTGGTAATTTTTTCTTGTTTTTTTGATGATTCATATCCAACTTTGCTCAGTCCAATTTTAAAGTTTTTGTCTGTAGTAGTTTTTACAATGTTCTCTAAGGATAGATCTTCTTTTACCGATAACAATCCGAGATCAAAAAGTGCTTTTAAAACAGTTTTTGCTTTTTTTGTGTTTGGATAGCGAAATCCTTTATCTTCGATGAAAGAATTTAGAGACGCAACCATCAAAATGAATTCCCAATTGTCTGGATATTTTGTTTCAGGTGCCTCTCTGCACGGAATTACTTCTGAAAATCGATTATATGGAAAGTTGTCAAGATAATAACTTTTGGTACAAATATCGCCTTCTTCCTGTGCGATTACTTCCAGTTTGGATCCAATTGCTGATTTGCCAGAACCCTTTGGACCCAGAATTAAAAATTTTTCACTATTGATTATGGAGTCAATATATCCATATGCATCTAAAAAACCGTCGATAATGAGTTTAGGAGAATAAGTTAATTCATACTCTGCGGCAATTCTCCCAAATTCAATATCTTTAAATTTCATACAGATAAGATTTCTTGTCACATATTTAAAATTTTCTTATTTAACTTTCTTTTCATCAGTTCCTGGACCCCCATACTCTCATTTTTTGCTGGAAACTTCTTGATTATTCAGTACTTTTTTTCGGAGTTTGAAAGACCGAGTAGGTTGGATATGAAATGATATCAAGGATGGTTAAAAGGTAATGGTGGATGAAGAAGTATTTTTAAGGGATATTCTGAAGGGTGAGAGGCAGTATGTGAAAATGGAGAAGTTCTGGTGAAAAAGAAAAATATGTCAAAAAACTAGACTATAGTCATTTACGCAAAGAATTACACTTGAGATTGGACTGACCCATTTTTTAGTCCGAAACATTGTGTTTTTAGTTCGTTATGAGAAATGAAGTGTAAATAGTTGCGTTCAAGACTATAATTTCGGTCAGTAATTAATTATAGATAGTTTCTTATATTTTATTGTTTTCGCAAAATGTTGCTTGAATATGTGTCATGTTTTTCATATCTTTCATTTTGGAATTTAATAAATTTTATTGCAAATAAACAAATTTTTTTGAATATATAATACTTAAACCACAGTTTAATATACTTAACATTTCTGTGAATTATATCTATTGATAAAAGTATGATAAAAAACAAGAAAAAGATTATCTTAAGGTAAGACTGAGCTATCTCATTTTTGAGGAAAAACATTAATATAAATAAACATGAAGCAGTAAAAATAATAAATAAATCAAGTTCTTGATAATTTTTTAAACATTCATGTAGATTTTTATTTTCTTTTTGTTTGATGATTTTTTCTTCAAGTTTCTTCATCTCATTAATAAGAGTTTCAATTCTTTCATTTTTTCTGTTGTATGAAACGGTAATTCGGTTTTTCACTTTTTGATTTAATACATCTGTTTCATTGAAATTCTTTGATTTTAGCTCATACTTTTTTTGTGAAATTTCCATCTCATTTTGTATTTCTAAAAGTGTGCTTTTGTCCTTTACAAATTCTAATCCTATACGATCCCTTATCTTTATTATAATCTTTAATTTTTCATCTAGATACCTATCGTAAATGAAATGGATTAGGAGTGTAAATAACACAAATGAGAAAAGAAAGTTATAAAACGAAAATTCTTCTGGGTATAGCCAATAAATGAAACCATATGGTGAAAGTATCGATAGATAATAAAAAAATTTCTGATTGTTTTGTAGTAATTCTTCAAGCCATATGATTAATTGAAGTTCATTACTGACCATGATTACGTATATGATTAAAAGATACTTAAAATTTTTACTTCTCGAATATTAAATTGATGACAAGTATACCCCTGTTTTTTTGGTGGAACATATTTTAGCCCTCAATTTTCTAGATTTCTTGTAGATTTGAAAAACATATAAGCAGCCCCTCAAAAGTTACTGAAAAATGGGTATCCACTTCTGCATCCTTTCGAAAGGCTGAGTGGATTTTTAGCGTCCCAGTTCTCGACCTGACGATTTTAGGGTGGGCGGTTGGCTGGAGGAAAAATATAATAAAACAGTTATTTCGGTTGCTCGGCTAAGTTCCATCCTTCAGTTGTTCTACGGAAAAATGGATCTTTTTCTGCATTGAGCTTTCGAAAGGTTAAATGGATTTTTAGCGTCCCCTTTTTCTACTTGCTGATTTGATGGTGGGCGGTTGGCTAGCAGATAAATATAATAAAACCGTTATATTTCATCACATCGACATTAAGCCGGCACTTCGCCAAAAAAGCAGGACTTCATTTATTTGATAATTTGTTGATAAGGTACCCAACAAGAACAGCTCCACCAATTAGTAACAATCCACCAACAAATTCGTCGCTGTTCTTTTCGTCCAAATGATCCTCGTAATCCTCTATAGAGTCATAACCAATTTCTCTAACGTATTTTTCCACAACGTTTCGGTTGTAGTCACTGGATTCTAAAATTAAATTAAGGTACCTCTTCATTTCGGCGCTAGTTGCTTGATTGTTGGCAATTTTATCTCTGAGTCTGTATATCTCATTGCGTTTTTCCGGTGATAACTCCATTATTTGTTTCCCCCTCTTATGTTGATTTCCAGTGAGCCTTCTACTATTCTTTGGAATGCGTTCAAACCAGCAACTTCCATTTCTAGTTTTCTTATTTTTTCTTTGCAGTCTTTTATTTCTTCAATAGTGTGGCTCTTTTCTAAGTGTTCTATTTTCTCCTTACATTCCCTTATCTCATCTTTATTTTTCGATGATTGTAAGCCATTTTTTATGGTATTTGTTACGATTTCATAAGCAGAGCCAATCATATTCAGTTTCTCTCCTTGATATTCTAAGTACCGTCCAGTTCACCATATTTTTAAAAAGGTGGTTAAATAATTATCTATTTTTATCAAATTGAGTTTTTCTTTTCAACTTTCAGTTTTTCTAAGATGAAGTAAGATTATTTAATGGTATTAATTTTTTGATAACTTTTTGCTGATTTGAGGGTGGGCGGTTGGCTGGCGGAAAAATATAATAAAACAGTTATTTCGATTGCTCGGGCAAGTTCCATCCTTCCGTTGTTCTACGGAAAAATGGATTCCCACTGCTGCATTCTTTCGAAAGGTTGAAATGGATTTTTAGCGTCCCGTTTTTCGACCTGCTGATTTGAGGGTGGGCGGTTGGCTGGCGGAAAATATAATAAAACAGTTATTTCGGTTGCTCGGCTAAGTTCCAGCTTTCCGTTGTTCCAATTAAAACTGGAAATGTAGAACCCCTGGCATATTACTTGAGATGGCCCTGGTTTTTGTTACGGAGATTACTACTGATTCCAATTTTGGGAATTTCTTTCTTTATTTCGATAACTAGGGCCCTCACCGTTTGCGTGAGCAAACGGCCTTTTCCTTAATTTCTGAAAAAAGGTATTGAAAAATAAGCTTCTGTTATTAGCTTTTCTTTTCATTCAACTCATTTTATGTCGATATTCTGTTTTTTAATTATAAACATACTTTTGGGAACTTACTCATTATTTTTATTCATTTTAATTTACTTTCTGGAAAAGCCGGTCGTCTTCGCCGACCGGTGAGAGCGCCGGTACCTGGAATGCAAATCGAAAAAAGGTTTTAGTGAATAGCTGATGGAGGAATTGTTCTTACCCGGCTCTATTTTTCTAATTCTATCCGTCATTCCGTTATTCTGCTGAAAAATGGATGTCCACTGCTGCATCCTTTCGAATGGTTGAAGGTGATTTTAAGGTCCCGTTTTTCGACTTGCCGATTTGATGGTGGGCGGTTGGCTGGCGGAAAAATATAATAAAACAGTTATTTCGGTTGTTCGGGTAAGTTCCGTCCTTCCGTTGTTCTGATGGAAAATAGGTGTCAACTGCTGCATCCTTTCGAAAGGTTGAGTGGATTTTTAGCGTCCCGTTTCTCGACGTGCTGATTTGATGGTGGGCGGTTGGCTGGCGGAAAATATAATAAAACAGTTATTTCGGTTGCTCGGATAAGATTAGATCCCTAATTCTTCCTTAAGTTTTGAGGGTGTCAGCAGTTTTACTTCTTTTTTTTGCTCACTTTTCTCTTTTATGATTCCGCCGTTTTTTGATGGATATTCCAGGATTCCTATCTTGACAGTACCTGGGTCCTGTGGTTTGATATGTACTTTGTAAGTTCCGTTTTCTTTTACTGTGAAATCCGGATGATAGGGAAGATAATCTCCTTCAGGATGCATTAGCATGAACGTGTCTTCATATGCAACGTAGGAATCTTTTCTCACTGATATGTTGATTTTTTCGGGGCCTATCAGGTCAACAACCCAGAGTTCATATTTAGTATTTTTACTAAGATTTACTTGAAACTCCGATTCGTTTGATATGTACTCTGCAAAAATGCACTCCCCGTTATCCAGAGCAATAAAGATTGCACAAATAATGATTGGAACTATGGTGACAGATGCGATCTTTGCAAGCAGCCCTGGTTCTTCTGACGTACTATGCACTCCCTATAATATCTTCTCTTTTCAGAGTACTTACTTACCTTAACTTTCTTTCTCCTTATATAATTTATTTTAATGTTGGGAGATATTCGGCTTTGATAGAATTTGGCTGATTTGTGGGTGGGTGGTTGGCTGGCGGAAAAATATAATAAAACAGTTATTCCGGTTGCTCGGATTAGTTCCAGCCTTCAATTGTTCTACGGAAAAATGGATTTTTGCTGCGTTAAGCTTCCGAAAGGTTGATAGGGATTTTAGCGTTCCAGTTTTCGACCTGCCGATTTGATGGTGGGTGGTTGGCTGGCTGAAAAATATAATAAAACAGTTATTTTGGATAACTAAATAAACTTCAAAACAGCGGTGAAATCTGAGGATTTGAGGGGATGGGTGGAGAAGGTTTGAGACTGAAAAATAATCCGGGTTTCCGGTGATTTTTTAGTTCTCCCTAGTTTTCTCCCTAGTTTTCTCCCTAGTTTTCTCCCTAGTTTTCTCCCCTGTCCAATTTTCAGTTATTTCCCAATGTCCGCCCTTATCGGGGCCTACCCTTCTAAGGATGTCTTTTTCTTTCAGGCTTTTAAGCTGCCATTCAATGCCTTTTACTGTAACTCCCAGTTCACCTGCCAGTTCTTTTGTAGTTATGGAAGGTTCTTCTTTAATCAGGAGGATTATTTTCTCCCCGGTTTTAAGTTCTTCCTGAACCTTTCGGGTGCTTTCCTTTACAGTTTCTTCTTTCGATAACGGGAAAACTATCTTGTAGTAATCAAGTTCTCCTGAAACTTTCGGTTCCACTTCATAATAGGACTTCCATCCTCCGAACATCTTATCGAATCCTGAACCTGCATTTTCCGAGAGCCGGATTACCCGGAAGATCCTCGCAACTGTCGGGTTCCTGGGCATTGTGAAGTCTTCTTTCATGATTGAGTCCAGGTCTTTTGGGAGTGCGCCGGGGTTCATGAACTCGATCCGGTCAAGGAAGACCCGGATTCTGGGTTTCATGGGGCTGAAGTAGTCGGAGTGCATAAGGAGGTTTACCAGGGCTTCCCGGATTGCTGTTAGCTGGGGCTGTCTGTCGGTTGCAAAGCCATCTGCCCGGAGGGTAAAGGGCAGGTCTATTTTCTTTATCAGGCGCTCGAATATGCTGAAATAGAAGCGGAAGAGGTTTTCTTCTTCAGAGAGTCGGTAGCTGTAGCGGGTTGGGGCATCTGAATATGAGGTGCCAGGGATTTCCAGGTAGTCGATCCTGAAATCGGTAAGCAGGCGGTTGATGTTGTCTTCGGTGCCGAAAACAAGGAGACCTCCAATGGTAACTTTCCCGTCAACTATGGCCTGCAGTTTCTCAAGAAGAGCTTCAGCTGAAAGCTTGTTGTACCTGTGTTCCGGATTTACGTTCCCGAGGTAGATTTTGTAATCTTCAATTGTCTTCGGGTTGAGATCTTCAATTGTGAAGTCCGTAAGTTCCTTGTCTTTTGTCCCAAAAGCGGAGTCCCTGTACATTGCATCGATTTCCGCGTCCGTGGCTCGCTGGTCCCCACTTCCGGTTCTTATGAAGGTGTTTTTCCTGGAGTTGAAGTAAACAGGTCTTTTTTCGGAAGTCTGGATATAGAAGGCAAGCACGTTTTTTCCTTCTATCAGGTATTTTTTACAGGTGGCTATTATTTTCTGGTTGAATTTCTCTCCTCTTAGAGCAGTTGTAAAATCCTGTTCGATTTTTTCGGCGTCTTCTACGCCAGTAATATTATACCCTCTTCTGTATTCTTTTATCCCGAAAACCAGCCAGCCGCCATTTGTGTTGGAAAAGGCGCTGACCGTCTCAAAGCTGCTTTTTGGAATGGAGGTTCTTGCTTCCTTTACCTCAAAGTCTTCCCACTCCAGTTCTTCCAGTTTATCCAACAGCTCTTTCTGATTCATATGGGTGGCCTACAACATTCGCTTAATTCTTTTTCCTGCTTTCCAGTTTTCATAAGAGTTCTTCGAGTACTTAAATTTCTGCCCTTTGTTTTTTTGATCTCGCTTCAGCTAATGTTTTTCTGGTTTTTGGAACGCCTTCTTATTTCTTGTAATTTGAATTTCAGACTGGCATCTCTTCTAAAGTTCTGATGAAAATTAATGTTTACTGCTGCGTACTTCGAAAGGTTGAAATGAATATTAGCGTCCCGTTTTTCGATTTGCTGATTTGAGGGTGGGCGGTTGGCTGGCTGGAATATATAATAAAACAGTTATTTTGGAAACTATATTAACTTCTAAACCGCGGCGCAACCAGCCGATTTCCCCAGTTTCTCATACTTTATTCGTATCTTATTTTCTGGTCACTACCCAGTGTCCTGTTTTGTCTGATCCGATTCTTGTAAGGATGTCCCCGTCTTTCAGTTTTTTGATATTTCTCATTATTGTTGTTCGGTTTTTTCCAAGGGATTCTGCGATAGTATCATAAGTGATATTGATGTCGTTTTTGATCAGTCCGAGAATTTCTTCTTCTGAAGTTGTCAATTTTACAGGTGCATTTACAGGTGCATTTTCCTTAAATACCCCCGGATCAATATGTAAACGGTTCAAAATGAAATTCAAAAAATCAGGTTTCACAGTCCTGGTTGAGCAGGATAAAGGCGGGATGTACATAGCGACAGTGCCGGACATTTCCGGTTGCTACACGCAGGGAAAAACCCTGGAACAGGCTATGGAGCGTGTAGAGGAAGCTATTCAGGTCTGCCTTGAAGCGGAATGATATGGAGATAACTTATCCTGCTTTTACTTTTTGGGCTTCTTTTGGTAACTTAGAGCATTTTTGGGTTTTTTGGGTAGGCTTATTGTCAGGCTGCCTGGAAGATATATTGAAGGCATCTTTTCTCCCTGTCTGCCGTGGAAAAGCCGCGCCAAGGCGCGGGGAAATAACCCGTGAGGACGGCTAATAAGGTTGCGTTGGCTTTGTAGAAATCCTGTCAATTGCTTGAAATGGCCCTGATTTTTTTACAGGGTTTAATTAAGAATTGAAGAAATTGAGTCTCTCCATTTTGTTTATAAATATGTTTTTATAATTTCCCGTTAATTTATCTGTGCATAGTAAAGGGTATCTTTTAAACCCGATGCTATCTTGAAAGCAAGAACGATCATCGTTTTTGATATTGGGTGGGGGTTAATGAGTGAAAACTAAAGAAATATTGAAACCGATACTTACTGGAATTTTTTTGCTTCTGTTTGTTTCGAATGTGGGTCTTGGAGCCCTGAATAGTTCATTGATTGAAGAACTCTCTGTGGTAGATGCATTCCATCCGCCCGGGGAGGGGGATCCTGTAAACCTTTACAACGAATGGCACTATTTCAACGTCATCGATGAGGAACAGAACCTCTCAGTAACGTGCACTTTTAAATTGAACGGTGCTCTCAATGCTTCCGAAGTCATGCTTGGGTATTCGGCTAATGCCACTAACGCCACTAATGTCACTACTGGCTTGTTTTATGGAGTTTATCCTCTCGTTCCGGGAGTGGTGGAGTATTCTTCCGAATCCCCGAACGTTACGATCTCTAACAGTTCGGTGACGTTAACGGATCAGGGATACGTCGTGTATGTTGAGTCGGATGACGGGACGAAGGTTTTTGACGCGCTTTTCGTACCTGAGGTGGAGCCCAGTCCTGCATACAATATATCAGGGGTGCCTGTGCCGGGAACGGAAACCAACGGGCTGATAACTTCCGCGAAAATGACGGTTAACGGGACACTTACTGTTGACGGGCAGACATACGCCTTTGATCAGAGGAGAGGATACCATGACCACAACTGGGGCTACTGGTCCTGGGATTCGGACTTTGGCTGGGAAAGGGGTCAGGTCATCCAGCTAAATTCCAGCTCGAATGAAAGTGAGGTAGGGGAATATTCCCTCAGTTTCGGAAACATTACCAACGCTTCCCATACGCAATCTGCATTCTCTCTCCTGAGTGTCTGGAAGGGAGAAAACATAACTGCCAGTTTCAGCGGGGATGAACTGAAAATAGAGCATAACCTGACATCCTTCAATGAAACCTTCCCGATACCGGACCAGGGTATTGGCCTGCCCATAGCTTCCTTCCCTCTTCCCGTGGATACGAGCATAAGCGCATCAAATGCCTTGTCTCCTGATGCCAATAATCTCGAAATCGGGTTCAACACGGAGCAGTCCGTACTTGTCCCGATAGTAATAGTCGATGAAAGCGGGAATGTCAAATTCCGGGTTCTCTGGGGAATGATCGGAAACTACCAGGTCAACGGGACGATAGGCGGAGATCCGGTTTCATACACTGCGGACGGGTTTATGGAATACGTATCTGGAATGCCTGTCTCGCCTGTAGCGTTGTAAGCGGAGCTTTCTGATGGATGATATTGGTCTATCAGGGTTTTAAGGTTGATTGAAAAACGATTTTTTAATTTTTAAACATCGTGTTCGATCCGGAGAAAGGGGAAACTCCGGGTTTTGCCTTATTAATCGTGATATTCTTAGGGAGTTTAGTCCGGATTTCCCGGGGTTTTGGCCCCTTTTTTCTGTAATTGAGTTATTTTTATCCAATTTGTCATGATTTATATTTATAATTTATTTTCAGTGCGAATATATTTATATACTTATGATATTTAGTAACCCCTGCACAGAACAATAGTTTCCTGTGCTCAACAGGCCGGATGGTAAAGGTTTTAGAAAACCCCGGGCTTTCGGGTTGTTCCAAAATCCTATCCGTAGCAAAAATAGCCTAAAAAGAGGAGTTTTCTCCTCCCCTCGTTTCCTTCAATAAAATCCCAACTAAAAATTCCCGTAAAATGTCCTTTATCATATATCTTTATTAATATATTTTATCCGAAGTGAGTATCAAAATGTTCTTGAAAAAAAACGGTCTTGTCGAAAAAATTCGTGAAACGCCGTTGACACTTGGAGACATCTCCGAAGACGTATTCGGAGGCATCAGCACCGGTAACATCTTTTTACACAAGGTGGGCTTCCCGGGGAATAACGACCCGCAGGCCATGTTCATGTGCGAAGGGCTCTGTGTGGCCGTAAACATAGAACCGGAACTGGTCTATCCCTATGTTTCCGGGACCCTTGCCGGAAAATTTGCAGTCCGGTCTTCACCTTATGGTTTTATGCTGCCTTACGAGTTTTCAGGCAGTGGAGTCCGAAAGGCTTGCAGGGCAATTCCTCCTTCCGAACTGCAGGAAAAATATCCGCTGGCTTACTATCAGGTGATGGATTTCAAGAAGCTTTTTCACCATGACGCCTCCCCGCTTGATTCTGCTGACTATTACAGCGTGAGGGGAAGAAAGGTCATGGAGTACCTCAACACCCCGAAAATCATCATTAACGAAGGCTACCGCCTGCAGGCTGCTTACGATCCCACCGGAAACCACGTTTTCAGGGAAGGCTGCGGGATTGTCCTCAAAGACCCTGAAAAGTACCTCTACGTAACGGCAGTCCTGAACAGTCCGCTTGCAAAGCTCTTCCCCTCGCTCTGCAAAAATGAAATGTCGTATCCGGTCTCCCTGACCCCTGCGGTCCTGAAGCGCTTCCCTATTGCATTCCCGGAAGACAGTCGCGTTGAAAACCTGGTCAGTACGCTTTCCAGCTACCTCATTTACCTCCACGGACAGCAGTATGCGGCGAAAGAAGCCGAAAATTCCGGCTGGCTTGACGAACTCACAGAACTCACAGGTTTCTACGAAGAACTCGCAAACCTCCTGGTCATGGACACCTATCTCGGAAAGGACACGTCCTTGCGCTTCCTGGAAATCCTGGAGGAAAACGTCCACCCGTTTGCCGGTGGCATGGAATTTGAAAACGACGGAAGCCTGCTGGCTGCAATGCACTGCATAAAGCAGAAGCTTCTGGGCACGCGCGATTTCGAAAAATGCAGGCTTGACGTCGGGTTTCCCGACCTCATGAGCTTCCCGTAAACAAGCCGGAGCTACTGAAAAAAGACACTAAATAAAGACGCTAAATAAAGTCCCCTTGCTGCGGGGATTTTTACCGGTTAGGGTTTCCTCCTTCCCTAACCATTTCCTCTGATTACTTTCAACGGGAGTTTTCCCGGAAGATCTTCTTTCACTCCTTTTGCACCCATTTTCTGGATTTTGGACTTCTTTCTCTATTGCCGTTCAACCTTTTCCAGATTCAGCTTGCCGTATCCCTTCCCTGAAGCGGTGGACCGAGACATACAGGAGGGTTATAATGCCTGTATTGATCATCAGGATCACAGAATACCCGGCTTCTGATCCCAGGTCAGGTCCTTTTCCCCATATCTCCATTATGAAGTTCATAAGGCCCATAATCAGAGGCGTGAATATAAGGATTCTTCCCATTGTTTCCAGGGCTCCCAGTTTCTCCTCAGATCCCATGTGTCTGTATTCCTTTTTATTCTTCTTTAATCTTTTTTATTCTCCTTTATTCTTCTTTTTTGCCTTTCTATCTCCTTTTTTCTTCTTTAATCTTCTTTCCTGCATTCCGTATTTTTAGGCGCATAAAGGCCTTCAGATGTTGAATTATGTGCTTAAATTATAAGCACATTATTTTTTTTGACTGGATCTCAAAATCGGCATCTATTGAGGTCATATAATGCTTATATGCGCTTAAAATTTGGGAACTAAGGTTCTTTATTCCCTCCCTTTACCCCTTTTTTCCTTTATTCTCTCTCATTTTTCTTTAATCTTCTATTATTTTTTCCCTCCCGCTCCATTTTTAATATTTAGTGCTTTCTATATATATGAAAGCTTTTATATACGTCGTTTCCGTATAACACTTATATTAATTGGGTAGTGTTTGGTCTCAATTTCCCGGGGCTTAATGCCGGTGCTTATGAATGAATAAAAAAAGGAAAAAGGGGGAAAACGTATAATTTTGCAAATCCATCCTGCCTCAGTTCCGTATATGGGCGCCCTGATTTTTTCGGCTTTTGTCTCACTTCTCCTGGCCTATAAGGCATACCTGACCTTTGACTACCGAAGGGTGCGTTTTGCAAAGTATTTCATTTTTCTCATGCTCTGCATGGCTGAGTGGACGGTATTTTACGCAGGAGAGGTGGGCTTCATCGGTGCGGAGGCCAAGTTCCTCTGTACCCGACTCTCATACCCGGGGAATGCGTTTCTTTCTGTGATGTGGTTTTTATTCGCGGCCGAGTACTGTGACATGGGCCGAAACTTCACCCGCAGGTTTGAAAAGTTCTTTTTTATCGAGCCTGTACTGTCGGTACTTGCAGTTAATACCAACAGCCTTCACTGGCTCTATTACAGCGGTTATTCCGTTGAAACTTTTGGGGAAGTTCCCATACTCATACTTGAACAAGGGCCACTTTTCCGTATACTTTATGTTTATTCCTTTTCTTTAAGCTTGCTCGGAATCTTTTTCTTTGCCATCAAGTTTATCCGTTCGAGTCCGGCTTTAAAGCCCCAGCTGGGTATCCTTACGTCCGGGGCTCTTCTGCCAATTTTTGGCAATGTGCTCTATGTAAAGAACATCGGTCCCTTTGCCTTCATTGACCCGACCGCTTTTTCCTTTGCCATTGCAGGTTTGTTCTTTTTCTGGGGGACCCGGGAGGAGGAGTTCCTCAACCTTGTCCCTATTGCCCGGGAAAATGTAATTGAGACCATGAAAGACGGATATATTGTGCTGGACACGGAAGGGAATATCGCTGATATCAACTCCGCGGTTCTGGACATAGCAGGCAAGAGCAGGAAATTCGCTCTCGGAAAAAGTGTGATGGAAATTTTAGGGGAGCATGTGGACTCTTTTTCAGGGCATGGTTGGGAAGAGGATTTTTCTCAGGAAGTCTCAACAAAAAAAGGCTCGAATGAGATCTTCTTTAACGTAAAAGTTTCTCCTATCCGTTTTGAGGGCCGTGTAGAGGGAAGACTGGTCATAATCCGGGATGTTACGGAGGCATACCTGTATAGGGAAGCTTTGAAGGAGGCTAATAAAAAGATAAACCTCATGAGCAGCATCACTCGCCACGATATCCTTAACCAGGTCAACGTGCTTTCCGGATATACGGAACTGCTTTCCGAAAGACTGCCTGCAAACCTAATAAACGATCCTAAAACCGAAAGATACCTGAACAACCTCAAAAAAAGCATTGAAACGATCCATTCCCAGATACTTTTTACCGGGGACTACCAGAACCTCGGAGTCGAGTCTCCGGTCTGGCAATCTGTCCGCAGCACGGCAAATGAAGCCGCATTTGCTTTTTCAAACGCCGGGGTTAAATTTTCCATACAGGAAGGGGATATGGAAGTATACGCTGATCCCCTTTTCCAGAAAGCATTCTATAACCTTTTTGACAATGCCCTTTCCCACGGGGAATCCGTATCAGAGATTTCTGTTACTTTCCGGGAAGCCGGGGAAAACGCTGTAATCGAAGTCCTGGACAACGGAGTTGGCATCCCCGCGGACATGAAAGAAATCATTTTCGAAAAGTCCGTCGGGAAAAACACAGGGCTTGGGCTCTTCCTCGTAAAAAACATCTTCTCAATCACGGGAATGGAAATCAGGGAAACAGGGTGCGAAGGAGAAGGCGCAAGGTTCGAGATCACCGTCCCGCCTGGAAACTGGAGACCGGCCGGAACTGACCTTAGCCCGGACTTGAGGCCAATAGAAAATGAACTTAGTTTTGAACCTGTTTTCGAACCGGAGTTAAGTCCTGATTTGACCTGAAGCTGAAACAAGCTCGAGGAATGGTTTCCTGGTCCGAGAAATATTTCACTGTCTTAAATTTCCCTGGCCCTTAAATCCGTTTTTCAATTAGAATTTCATAGGAGTGCCTCCGCCAGCTTGCCCGGCGGTCCTCACAAAAAGAAAAGAGATATTGGAAAGAATTATTGAAAAGAATATTTACAGATTGTTTTACAGATCGTATTTGTTTTGATTTTTTACTCTTGCCTTTTTTCTCACTGATTTTATTTTTTTGTATTCTCTATTCTTCTAACTTCTATTTTGCCTTTTTCTCTTCTTTTTATTCTGTCTAGACTTTTTTCTGGAAAAGCCGGCCGCCTTCGGAGCCCGGAACAAAAACGACGTGAGATAACCAGTTCAAGTTGTATAGGGCATAACCGGGAATTCAGAGCAAGCCCTTACTCTTTTTTACTTAAAGATTCAATCGAATAATGCAGGATGACCAATCTTTCAGTTTCGATCATCTTAGAATTCCGGGTTTCAGGATTCCATTTTTCTTTATTTCAGTTTTCAATTTTCAGTTTTTCCCGGACCTGGCTTGAAAACTCCCTCATAGACCGTTCCCATCCTCATCACTTTTCCCATCCCGAATTCCACTTCTTCAAGTCCCGCTTTTTTCGTCAGGGTCCTGATCTCTTCTACGGGAAGTTCGAATCCTTTTTCGTCAATTGGCTCCCTTATAAAAACTGTCCCGCTCTTTTTCAGTTTGGATGCCAGGGTATTCATGATATCCTGTTTTTCATGTTCGGATACATGGTGAAAGGCGAAGTGGATGAGTATGGCATCGAAAGAGGAAGCTGGTATCTCCATTTTTCGCAAGTCCCCTTCCAGGATTTCGATGTTATTGAATTTCTGCAGCCTTTTTCTGGCTTTTGAAATGTAGTATTCGGAGATGTCTATGCAGGTCAGTTTTCCTCCATTTGAAAGTATTTTTGCAAGGTGTCTTGAGCAGACTCCTCCTCCACTTCCGAACTCCAGCACTTTTTCGTTTCCTTTTAATGGAAGTTTCATGAGATACTTTTTGTACATGGGTGCATGGGACATTATCCGATATTCCAGGATTTCTTCCATTATTTTTTCTAAGAGGCCTGGATTTTCAAAATTCATTTTTTTCACCTTCGAAGTAAGCCGGGCAGAAAGCTGGTATCTCCTTGATTTTTAATTTGACTTATTCCTGTGTTCTTTTTTCCGGATAAGGGATAGCTTCTGTTAGGGATAGTTTCTGTTCATAGGTTTAATATTTTTTATATTTTCACACCCGGGTTGTTTTTTTGGACATTTGTTTAATTTTCTTCATAAGTTTTTATACTATATTTTATTTCTACTTTGTCAGTATTTATTAAGGTTCAAAACCAATTATATTTTAACGTTAAAGGTTGTGGTGACGTGAGTACAGGAAATACCCGATCATCTGGAATATTTCTTCTTTTGTTTTTTATTTTTGTTATTGTCACAACTTCAGTAGTTTCTGCAGCATCTGTGTCGCTAGCAGGCAGTCGGCACTGTCTGAGGTGAAAAGATGAGACAAATGAATCCTATGAAAATGCTCCTGTTCGGAGCAGCCCTGCTCTGCTTTATTTCTCCTGCATGTGCAGCCTCCCTGACTGTAAGCATCGCAGATGCCGGAGCCGCACCGGGGAACACGGTAATGATCCCGATCAAACTTCAGGGCGCCGATAATATCGGGAGCATGGATATCGTGCTTGCATATGACAGTTCTGTGCTCCAGGCGACCGGGGTCGAAGCCGGAGATCTGGGGAAAAACGCATTTATCGAGTCCGGAACCAAAACCCCCGGGAAAGTTGTAATAGCCCTTGCCGATGCTTCGGGAATAAACGGAGACGGCTCAGTAGTGCTTGTCTCTTTCCTTATGAAAGGGGAAGCAGGCAGTTCGTCCCCGCTCACCTTTGAGGAGGTTTCCGTGCACAACCTTGACCTTGTTGAGGTCCTTCCAACAGTCAGGGGAGGAAGCCTGGCAGTTTCCGAAACATCCCCTGCTGGCGGTTATGCCGATTCCTGTCTGCTGCTGCTTGCTGTGCTGGGGCTGGCTACTTTCGTGACCCGATGAACAAAGTAAGTAAATAAAGGAAGTACAATTCTTTTTTTCTTTTTTCTTTTATCTTTTTTCTCCTTTTTCCCTTGTTTTTCGATTTTTACCTTTCTTTTATTTTTACTTTGTTCTCTCATTTTACCATATGTTTCTATTTTTATATTCTTTGTTATATTTTATCGATTTCGACATCTTATATTCTGTAAAAACTTTATAATCTGTTCAATCTGTTTTTCCGGGTAATTATGGGCTTTTTTTAATGACATGAAGGTTTGTGAAGCTTTAAATTAATTTTAAAAGCTTTTTCATTCTTTACTATTTATAAACATCTCTGTATATATCCCACTTTATTAAAGTATCTTTATATTTTCACTCTGTCAAGAGTGAATTGATTAAAATTTCCTAAACTCAAGAAGTACTCCCTGTTTCCCTATTAACAAGGAGTTCTCCCTGTTTCCCTATGAGGAGGTATGAAATGAAAAAATTGAATAGTCTGTTCACAATGGCTCTTGTTCTGATAGCCCTGGTCCCTGCGGCTTCAGCACTTGAAGAAGTCGACCTGGTTGCAGGCCAGAACATAGACGCCGGAAACATAACAGTATGGAACGACCTGGAAAACCTTTCAGTTAAGTACGCCGCAGAAGACGGCTGGGTTATTACCGAAACACATCTCGCTGTTGCCAACAGCCTTGATGGGATCCCAACTACCAAAAAGGGCAGTCCTATTCCGGGACAATTTGCTCTCACCGACACCCATGACCCTGCGGTGACAGAGTATACTTACACAATTAGCCTGGATGAGCTCGGTATCGATCCGAATGATGTTGAGGATGACGATACTCTCTTCATCGCCACCCATGCAGTAGTTCAGAAAACCGAAGTTATTACTCCGGCTCCCTATGATGCATCCAGGGTTATTGATTATAACCAGGGACTTCAGAAGAACGGCAATAATGTCTCAGTTGCACGCTCTGTTCCGGAACAGGGACTGGTATATGAAACCGGGCGGGATGAAACAAATTTCTTCAGCCTCGGGTTTGGCGGCAATATCACCGTTGAATTCGCATGCCCGATCAGGAATGGTGAAGGCAATGACCTGAAGATCATCGAAGACACCTGGGGATCTTACCCGGTTGAAAAAGCTGAAGTCTATGCCAGTCCGGATGGAGAGGTGTGGACATATCTTGGTGAAGCCAACAACACTCAGAGAGACCCGGTTAATTACATCCACACCATTGCTGAATTCGACCTGGGGAGCCTGGAAGAAGCAAGATACATCAAAATAGTTGACACTTCCGATCCCTCTGAACATAACTCCAACGCCGACGGGTACGACCTGAACGCTATACAGTCCTTGCAAGATTGCATTGAAGTTACGGAGGAAACTGCCTGGGGCAATGGAACTCCCTTCCTTGAGAAAGGAAACTGGGCAATGTACTTCACATATGACATTGAAACCACTGTTTCCTTCCCGGCTGAAGGCAACGCATATGTTGGGTATGAAGATAGGCAGGGCGGCGATTTCGACTACAACGACTTTGGAATGAACATGCAGGTTGAGGAAAAGTATACCGGAAGCGCACTTTCTTCAATTTACATGGAATTTGAGGCTGTTGCCCACAAAGCCGGGGATAAGCACGACATCCACATCTTCCGTGAACTCTCCGACAGTACCGAGTATACCTACACCATTAGCAGAAGCACCGCTGAAGAGGGTTCAGAAACTCCAGAGGGTGTCTATTCCGGAGCCGGAGACTTTGACGCAGTGCTCTTTGACACTCTCCACTTCACTGCAGATGACAATGTCAGCATTATGATCGAAATCACTTCCAGTGACGACATGTATGACGAAAACCCGGCCGCTCCCAGGTTTGATCTTGATCCGCTCTTTGCGTTTTATGACCCCTGGATGAACGACCGCTCAATCGGTAATGTTGAACGCCACATCCCTGATATGCAGCCAGCAACTACAAAACTTCCTGAAGTCGGGTATAATGTCCCGTACATAGTTGTCGTGCCGTACACCGACTGGCCGGCCCCTGATGAATCAAAAACCATAACAGGTCCGTATCCTGAATTCGATGACTACTATCAGACTGAGGATTCAAGCTACGAAAACTGGTTCGTGCCTGCACCGTAACTGCTAACAGACCGGATAAACTCTTTAAAAGGAAAGGGCTTAATCACCCTTTCCAGCTTTTTCTTTTTTAATGCTTAACCCTGTGATTCCCTCTTTTCCCGTGATCTGTTTTTCTACTTCCTTTAAAGCCCATAAGCTCTCATTTCTTTATCGGGGAGAATTATGGATGGTGCAACCACCGCTTTTATCCTTACAACCCTTGCCGGTCTTTCCACTGGAATCGGGAGTCTGATCGCTTTTTTTATCCCGTGCCCGAAAAAGACCCATCTATCGGTTCTTCTCGGCTTTGCAGCCGGGGCCATGCTTTACCTCTCTTTTGCGGAACTCCTGGCAGACTCGGTGGAAAGTGCGGGATTTTTCCGGGGGAATGCGGCATTTTTCCTGGGGGTGCTCGGGATGGGGTTTCTGGACCGGCTTGTCTGGCACGTCCATCTGGATACCCTGCCTGATGGAAACTTTCAAACGGGAGTTGAGGCTGAAAGCCAGAAACTCCAGAAGGCCGGCTTGCTCACTGCTGCGGGAATTGCAATGCATAATTTCCCGGAAGGCATGGCAGTGCTGGTGACCTCTATGAGTTCGCCTTACCTTGGGCTTTCCGTGGCTGTGGCTATCGCAATACATAATATCCCCGAGGGAATTGCGGTTTCGGTCCCTATCTATTATGCAAGCGGGGACAGGAAAAAAGCGTTTACCTATTCCTTCCTTGCCGGGCTTGCCGAGCCTCTCGGGGCAGCGCTTGGCTATCTGCTTCTCTTTCGCTTTTTGAGCCCTGAAATACTCTCCCTTGTGCTGGGAGCGGTAGGTGGAATAATGGTTTTTATCTGTTTTGACGAGCTGCTGCCCATTGCCATAAAATATGGGGACGAGCACCTGACATTCTCGGGCCTTGTTTCCGGGATGGCTGTGGTAGCCCTGAGCCTCTACCTTCTGGGTTGAAATTTTCTAACCTGCATTGAAGGTCCGGATAATACTCGGATATCTTTTTTACCCCCCGGGCGTGCAGGGCGCTTTCCCGTGCCCAAGTTCAAAAAAATATTTACTTTCAAGTGATTTATTTTTTTATATATTTTTCAGTTTTTTTAAGCTTTTATTTTCAAATATTTTTCTCTGGATAAGCTCTTTAAATAATGTTTTCTGAATATTCTGGAATCCTGTTCCCCGTAAACCTGGTGATTATTTTTTTATTTTTATTATACAGACATTTAGTATATTATATGAATTTATTAAGAATATTTTAGTATTATAATTTCCATATATATTCATATCCATGTGGTATTTACATGGTTTATTCACCCGGTTCATTCGGATGATTTATTCGTTTGACCTGTGTGATTTTTGCTTTCTATACCTGGTTGGAGTCAATCGGTGCTTGCCGAATAAAAGGGGAAGGACTGGAAAGCTGTTATTCCGGAAAATAGCAGCCCCGGTAATACGGTTCGGTCCCGCCAGGAGGGCGGGGTTCAGCATGATAGGGAAGAAAAAAAGGCTCACTGAAAAAAGCAGGGAGGAATGGGACAACGAAGGGCTCTACTGGGCTCAGCGGGGCTTTCCCGAGAAAGCTATAAACTGCTATGACAGGGCGATCGGGCTTGACCCCCGCGACAAATTCCCCTGGCAGCACAAAGCCAACGCTCTCCGGCACCTGAAGCGTTTTAAAGAAGCAATCCAGTGCTACGACCGGGTGCTCAAAATCGATCCCCATTACCTGGCTGCCCTGAACTGGAAGGGCTGGTGCCTCTACTTCCTTGAGAAATACGAGGAAGCTTCTCCTTTTTTTGACAGGGCGCTTGAAATTGATGTTCGGGACGTAAGTGCCCTGGACGGGAAGGGCTGGTGCCTCTACCACCTCGGGCAATATGAATTTGCCGTGTCCTGTTTTTCCAGGGCGGTCAGGGTGGCCCCCTCCATCGAGGACGCTTTTACGGGCTTTGGCTGGGCTCTCTATAACCTCGAGCGGTATAAGGAAGCGCTTTCTGCTTTTGAAAATGCTGTCAGGCTCAACCCCATGTCCGTGACCGCTCTTTCCGGGCAGGCCTGGTCCCTGTACAGGCTCGGGCGTTATGATGAGGCAGTACCCTGTTTTTCCAGGCTGTTTTCCAGGGATGAGAGTTCAGCAGAGGTGCTTTCCGCACAGGGATGGTCCCTTTACCATCTTAAAAGTTATGAAGCGGCTCTTTCCTGTTTTGACGTTGCACTTGAAACCGACCGGAAGGATGCCAGTGCCCTGGACGGGAAAGGCTGGGTTCTTTTCCGGCTTGAATCTTTCTCAGCTTCCCTGCGTTGCTTTGACCGGGCTCTTAAAATCGAGTCCAACCGCTCAACAGCCCTCAACGGGAAAGCCCGGGTCCTGCACCGGCAGAAGCACTACAAAGAAGCCCTTCGTTACGTTGGCCGGGCGCTAAATTCTGATCCCGCCTATGCTTCAGCCTGGGACCACAGGGGCCTCCTCCTGCACAAACTGCAGCGATATGAAGAAGCAGTCCTGGCTTACGAGCATGCCCTCGAACTGAAACCCGTTTACCCTGAGGCCCTGGAGCATATGGGAGATGCTTATTTTGAAAGCGGGAATTATTCCGCAGCCCTCAGGTGCTATGAAAAATTCCTTGAGTACGGTCCGGTCAATGCAAGGGCAGCTGAGCGCAAGAGGCTTGCATTCCGGAAACTTGAAGAAGGTGCCGGGAACGAGCAGTTGGCCCGGCGTGCCGATCCCGTGTCCGAAATAAATGAGGTCCGAAGCCTGCAGGAAATGGCTGCGGTTTCAAATCCTTCCGGGACTTCCGGATCAGGTTTGAATTTTTTCTCCAGGATCCGCAATTACGTTAAGAATGTGGGCAAGTAATGGGTTTCAGGTTCAAGGCTTGCAGGAAAATTCCTGTTCATTAAGGCTTTAAACCGAGTTATTGCCCATATACACTCCTTCAGCTTTAGAATCTTGAATTTTTCCTCAAAATGCAGGGTAATAACCCCAACATAATTTTGAACATTTAAGCTTTCGTTTCTCTTTTCAGGATCGATATGTACGGAAAGACATACTGTGAGAAATAAATTTATATACAAATGTCCTATGTAACTAATAAAACATTTTGTAGTTCTAAATTCCCACATTTATTCCGGCACTAAATGTCGGCCAATGCATATTGAAAATAAGAAGGTTATTTTATAAGTCTGGAAATCCACCCCGTTGCACTTCCTTACATGGGAGCACTTATTTTTTCAGGTTTCCTGTCCCTTGCACTTGCTGTAAAAGCTTACAGGGCCTTCAATTACCGCAGGATGCCTTTTGCCAAATATTTTATCCTGATTATGCTCAGCATGGCTATATGGTCTTTTAATTATGCTTTTGAGGTCGGGTTCGTTGAAATCGAATACAAGTACTTTTTTGCCCGCCTGGAATATTTAGGAATGGCCTTTGCCCCTGTAGCCTGGTTTTTGTTTGCTGCTGAGTATTCCGGGATTTTCAGGACGTTTACGCACAGGCACGAAAAAATATTTTTTTTGATCCCCGTTTTTACAATCCTTTCTATGCTCACGAACAGCTTGCACGGGCTTCATTTCACAAGTTATTCCCTGGATACCTCCGGGGGTTTTCCCCTGCTCGTATTCCAGCACGGACCCTTTTTCTGGTTTTTCTACATTTACTCCTTCTTTTTAATTTCCCTGGGAATTCTTTTCTTTGTCAGGCAGTTTGTCCGCCTGACGGTCCCTTATCGGGCTCAGGCAGCAATAGCTCTTACTGCAGCCTGTATCCCGGTTCTGGGAAATTTGCTCCACATCGCAGATATCGGTCCTTTTGAGTTTTTTGACCCCACCCCCTTTTCCTTTACCATCACCGGAATGATTCTTTTCTGGGGGGCAATGCAGCACGAGTTCCTGAACATTATCCCGATTGCGAGGGAAAACGTTATTGAATCAATGAGTGATGGCTACGTTGTGGTGGATCTCTCCAATTTTATTGTCGATATCAATGAAGCTGCGCTTGTACTGAAGGGCAAAACGAGAAAAGAAGCAATTGGGAAAAGCCTGGATGAATTTTTCGGGGAAGAAATTACCCTCTTTTCCGGAGACGTGCCTGAGGGCAGTTTCAGCAGGGAATTTTCCCTTAAAGGCGGGGCACAGCCAGGGTATTTCACTCTCACCGTAACCCCTCTCGAGCACAAGGATGCTTCGGAAGGCAGACTGGTCATGATCCATGATATTACGGAGATCTACCGGTATCAGGAAGCTTTGAAACAGGCCAACAAGAAGATCAACCTCATGAGCAACATCACCAGGCACGATATCCTGAACCAGGTTAATGTGCTTTCCGGGTACACCGAGCTTATTTCCGAGATGCTGCCTCCGGATGTTAAGGAGGACCCCCGGATCAGCAGGTACCTGAAAAACCTCAATAAGGGCATCGAAACAATTCACTACCAGATCATCTTCACAAGGGACTACCAGGACCTTGGGGTTGTTTCCCCTACCTGGCAGTGCATAGCCGGGGCTACTAGAGAAGCTGCTTTTGCCTTTTCAGGCCAGGGGATTAATTTTTCCATAGAGGACAGCTCTCTGGAAGTGTATGCTGACCCCCTGCTAAGGAAAGCCTTTTACAATCTCTTTGACAATGCAAGGGCTCACGGGGAATCGGTAACAGAGATTTCCTGCAGTTACCGGATGGAAGGGGAAGGCATTGTGATCGAAATCCGGGACAACGGCGTGGGAGTTCCGGAAGATATGAAGGAGCTGATCTTTGAGAAATCAGTGGGGAAAAACACCGGGCTTGGGCTTTTCCTGGTAAGAGGAATTCTCTCTATCACGGGCATGGAAATTAAAGAAACCGGCAAAGAAGGGGAAGGGGCGAAGTTTGAAATCACCATTCCTGCCGGAAACTGGCGGCAAGTCAGTCCTGATCTGAAAACCGCCGCTGGCATCACCACTGGAATCACTGCTGAAAACCTCAATTAATTCAAATACAGAGAGTCCAGGTAATTCAAAAATCAAGCTTTATCAATTCAAAGATATAGGAATGTTAACAGGACCAGAAGTGCTGTTGATGCCACCACAAGTATCAAAAGTTTGTTGTGTTTTTTCTCAGTTGTTTCAGGGTTCTTTCTCACTTCAAGAATTGCTCCTATGCTTACGCCCGCGCCTGCCCCGATCGAAAGGCCTATTGCTACCCCTTCCGGGAGGCTGCTTATGGAAGGCCCGAGGATAAACAGTCCGTAGAGGAGCCCGAGGGCTGTACATGCTGCAAAAGACGTAACCATCCACTGTGGCTTTTCCGGTTTGCCTGGGTCCCGTTCATTCTGGTTTTTCATTTTCCCTTTTCCCTTTTCCCGCTCATTTGATTCTAATTTACTTCTGTGAGTTATTTTTGTAAGTTACTTTTTTGAGAGTGTCTTTATTTATATGTTTTTGCAGCTATTAACATATACTTGAAAACCGTGATCGTCTGAAAAGATCTTTTTGAAGCATCCCGTTTATCTTATTTCTCAGGAGGATATATGAACGAGTTTACCCTGAAAGAGAGATTCGAAAAAGTGCTAAAAGGAGAGTCAGTGGATAAGGTTCCTGTCTGTTCCGTAACCCAGACAGGGATTGTCGAACTCATGGAAATGACCGGAGCTTACTGGCCTGAGGCCAACTACGATGCCGAAAAGATGGCTGCCCTGGCCCTTGCAGGGCACGAGATCGCGGGGTTTGAAAATGTACGCTGTCCCTTCTGCACGACCGTGCTTGCGGAGACCTTTGGCTGCATCGTGGACGAGGGGACTGTGGACATCCAGCCTTTCGTGAGGGATTTCCCCATACAGAAGAAGGCTGATGTGAAGGATTTTGCAATTCCTGCCGATTTTCTCGAAAGCAGGCGGACAGCCGCAGTTCTGGACGCTGTTGAAATCATGACGAAGAAAGCAGGTGAGGACGTGCCTGTGATCGCGGGTCTTGTGGGGCCAGCAGGGCTTGCTTCCATGCTTGCCGGAATGAAGAATTACCTGATGTGGTTTGTGAGCAAACCCGAAGTCGTGGAAGACCTTCTTGCTGTTTTGATGGAAGCCTGCATCGAATATGCAAACGTCCTCCTTGAGCGGGGTGCCGATGCAGTTGTCCTGATCGATTCTGAAGCAGGTCCCGATATTATTGCTCCCAGGATGTTCGAAACTTCGGTATACCCACTGTACAGGAAATTCTGCAACAGGGTAGAAGGATTGAAAATTATCCATATGTGTGGGGATGCTACCGCTGTTCTGGGCACGCTGGCAGAGTCCGGTTTTGAGGGAATTAGCATAGAGGAGAAAGTGGGTGTCAGTTTTGCAAAAGAAATAGTGGGAAGTCGGGCGAGGCTTATCGGAAACGTCTCACCTTCGGATACCCTGCTGACAAGAGGACCGGATATCGTTGCCATGGAAGCCAGGGCCTGTCTCGAAGACGGGATTGACATCCTGGCTCCCGGATGCGGGCTTGCTCCCCACACCCCCCTGGAAAACATAAAAGCTTTTGTAAGAGCCCGGGACGAGTACTACTTGAAGTGAACCGTTAAAAGTAATCCGTTAAAAGTAAACTGTTAAAAGTGATCCTCTAAACTGTATACCTGGTGCCCTTTTAAACAGAGATCAGGTTAACCGTAAACCCTGAACCCTGGAAACTTTGAAGATCTTTTCAAATTGAACTTTCGGGAGTGATTTCCTGGGGCAGAGGTTCCTGGCTTCCTTTTTCCCTTTTTCCGGAATCTTTTAGGCTCACCAGTGAGGCCGATGCCATGATAAGGATGCACCCGATAAGGGTGTTTGGGGATAAGGCTATGCCCAGCACCGCGATGTCAAAAAAGACTCCGCTTACGGGTTCTATAAGGGCAAGCAGGCTTCCTGTCTGGGTTTCAAGGTTAGCAAACCCTATTATGGTAAAGATCTCCCCAAGGCCTATGGAGACTATCCCGAAGGCCATGAGTACGGGCACATTGTCCGAAAGGACAGCGGGGGAAACGTTGAATGCGAAAGGGCTGAGGAGCAAAAAAGCGATTCCCATAGGCCAGAAGACCATTCCCAGTTCCGGGTATTCCGTCTTCAGGATTTTTACATTTATAATCATGGCTGCAAAAACGATTCCTGAAAGCATCCCGGCTGCCATTCCGAGCATGTAGGTGCCTGTAAGTTCGATTCCTGAAAAGCCTCCTTCCGGTTTTACTATCAGGTAGACCCCTGTAATTGCAACAAAAAGGGCAGCTATGCTTTCCTGTCCTATCTTTTCGTTCAGGATAAAAGGAGAAGCCAGCATCACATAGATGGGGGCCGTATACTGGAGCAGGATTGCAATGGATACGCAGGTAATCTTAAGACAGGTAAAGTAGAGCAGCATGCAGGCTACGACCAGAGTCCCCTGCAGGAACAGATAGCCTTTCTTTTTCTTTTTTTTCAGCCGGAGGTCGGAGGTTTTTCCCCTGAGCACTATATAGGCGAATAAGAAGAGCAGGCCAAAGAGCAGCCTGTAAAAGACTGTGGAATATATGGACATGTCATGGATTCGGGCAATGAACAGTCCGTTCATGCTGTAAAAAACACAGCCGATAAGCACTGCCATGTGTGCCTTTTTGCTCTCCAGGAACATTTTAGATGAATATACATATAGCACTTATATATCTGTTGGAAGAGTGTTCATTGTCGGTTAACGTTCAGCAATGATGGCTTATCCCGGTAAAAAGTGGCCGGCCCAGTTCAAACCGGTTGATTCGGGATAAAACAGGAGAAACAGATGGCAGGAAGTCACTTCAAAGCGGTCAGGGACAGGGCCCCCGAAATTATTAAAAGTTCAGGTCTATAATGCACTTCTAAAGCCTTACCTGATTCTGAGTTCCTGCCTGAACTTGAAAAAAAGCTCTCTGAAGAACTGGATGAATATCTTGAGAGCAAGGACCTGGAAGAGCTTGTTGATCTCCTCGAGGTTATTTACAGGATCGCTGAATTGAAAGGCTTCTCAAAGGAAGAACTGGAAGCAATAAGGGTAAAAAAGAAAGAAAAGAGTGGTGGGTTTGAAACGAATTTGTTCCTGCAGAATGATAACTGAAATAGTAAAAATGAATGAAATAAAGGGCCCCCTGTAAAAAATCTGTCATTTTCCGGGACCGGTCCTTTTTTGCTTTTCAGTTCTATTCTGCCTTTAGTTCTATCCTGCCTTTAATTCTTCTTTTTTCTCCCTGCCACAATGAAGTATGCCATTGTTATGGAAGTGGCTGCAATAAAGCTTCCGAGAGGTGATTCTTTTGCCTCGCTTTCGCTTTCAGGAGTTTCCCCTCCTGAGGCTTCCCCTCCTGAGGCTTCTCCTCCCGCAGGCTCTTCTGCCGTGAAGAGGTAGATGTCCATTGACCCGCTGCGCTTGTCCTGCCAGACAATCTTGTTGCCGTCAATTGCCGGGTTGCTCTGGTATGCGGAAGCTGTAGAGACGGTTTTTAATGTTTCCGAGGAAATGTCATAAATGTAAATATTGGTGCCATCCCCTCTTGAATCCGTCCAGACAATTCTTCCTTCTGATATTGCAGGGTCTTTCTGGGCGGATGAATGGGTTGAAACTGCGATTTCTCTCCCTGTGGAAATTTCGTACATGTATATATCGAGGTTCCCGTTACGTCTATCTTCCCAGACTATATAATCCCCGTCAACTGCCGGTTTAGACTGGTCCGCAGTGTCCGTCACCACAGGGCTTTCTTTTCCCGTGGAGATGTCGTACATGTAGATATCATCGTTCCCGTTTCGGGTGTCCGTCCAGACGATTATGTTTTCCCCTACATCAGGTTGGGTCTGGTCATCGGTGTTTGTTGTTACCCGGGTTTCCGTTCCGGACCCAAGGTCATACATGTAGATGTCCAGGTGCTGGTTGCGCCTGTCTGTCCAGACGATTGTGTTTTCCCATATTGCGGGTTCTGTCTGGTCTTTGCTATCTGTGGTGATCTGGGTCTCTTTTCCGGATTCAAGGTCATACAGGTATATATCAAAGTTCTTGCGTCGGTCATCCGCAACAACCAGGTGCGTGCCTGAGACTGCAGGGTCGATCTCATCCCTGGAACCCGAAAATACGGGGACTTCCGTTCTTCCGGACTCAAGGTCATACATGTAGATGTCAAAATTGTCCTCTCTCTCATCCTGCCAGACAATGTAATCTTCCGTGATTACCGGGTAAAACTGGTTCCCGTACTCTGAAATGATCTCAGTTTCCGTTCCTTCCAGAGCTGCTCCGGCAGCGGAAGTTGAGGCCGCGGCCAATACGATTCCCGAAAAAACAAGTGCAATTAGCATAAATGTAACTCTATTCCGACTCAACTCAAACACTCCGTTATTCCCACTGGATAGTTTTTATAGCTGGTATGTCCAATGGGCAAAGTAATACCTTAGTAGTATATTCCGTCTATACTTTTTAGTAATTTCCCAAATATAACTGGAACGATATTCAAATTTTGTCGGAAGTAAAAGCTTTTGGAGTTGCAGAATAATTTTCAGGTCGAAGTTAGAGGTGTACCTTAATAATTAAGTTACAGTTTTGTTAAGTTACAGTTTTTTGATTTCTACCCTATTCTTTGTCAGGTTCCCCAGTTTTTCTAAAAACTCTTCTTCCATCCCCTGTATTATTTCAAAGGTGAATTCTACTACATCCGAATACTCTTCTCGCGAAATCTCCCCATACTTTCCTATGAGATTCCTTACTTTCTGGATTTCCGGATACCCTGTGCATATGCTGAACCGGACTTTTTCGAACACTTCCATAGTCCCTGCTTCCTCGATTGCTGAGGTTGCCGTTTCCCTGTATGCCCTTGAAAGCCCCCCGTAGCCAAGTTTTATCCCTCCGAAATAACGGGTTACAACGACGGCGGCATTCCGGATTTCTTTTAATTCCAGGACTTTGAAGATGGGTTTTCCTGAACTCCCTGCAGGTTCCCCGTCATCATCATATTTGAGGGCAAAGAAGTTCTCATTTTTTACGAGGTAGGCTGAAACGTTGTGGTTTGCGTTGGGGTGAAGTTCTTTAATCTCTTTGACGAAAGCTTTCGCTTCATCCTCACTTTTCACGGGCCTGGCGTAACCTATGAATATGGAGTTTTTGAATTCTTTTTGGACTTTTCCAGGTTCTTTCAGTGTTTTGTAACTGGCCAAGCATGAATCCTCATTTAAGTCTTTTGTGCTGCTGGATCGGAGAGTATCAGGTTCCAATTTGAGGGTGAGCATCTATTAAAAGCAAGATTGATGGGCCTCATAATTATTCTATATTATATAGCTGGTATGCCCATGGACCTCTAATAATTATGGATAAGTATTCGCTCTCGACACGAATCCGATGTATATAAATGAATTATGGAATAAATAAGTGTAATATTATCTAAGTCAAAATTATTAACCATTTTATTATTTCTCCCTCATTATTTAATCGCACCAGGGCTTCTCACTGATAAAAATCGAAAAGTTTTAATGTAATCGACTTCTCATGCCTAAGTGTCCCTTATTTTTTGAGTCGTTTAAATAAAAGGAAGAGAATTTTCAGAGGTTTGATTATGAAGAAAATGTTAAAGATCTTGGCCCTGCTCCTTGTTGTCACGACAGTTGTCTTTGCAGCTGGCTGTTCCGAACAGGCTGAAGAAGGTGGAGAAGAAGTAGTTGAAGAAGCAGCAGAAGATGTTGCCGCTGAAAACGTAACAGAAGATGTTGCCGCTGAAAACGTAACAGAAGATGTTGCCGCTGAAAACGTAACAGAAGATGTTGCCACTGAAAACGTAACAGAAGACGTTGCCACTGAAAACGTAACAGAAGACGTTGCCGCTGAAGATGCAGCAGAAGAAGTGGCAGAATAAACTGCAACTGAAGAAAAGTATACAATCGCTATTCAGGTAGCCTTTTTATGGCTACAATTTTCTTTTTTAGAAAATCGGCGTCATTTTTATTGACTCGTTTTTATTGATTCTATTTTTATTGATTCTATTTTTATTGATTCTATTTTTATTGATTCTATTTTTATTGATTCTATTTTTATTGATCCTCTTTTATCATGTCTGTTTTTATGTATTCTTACTTTTCTTAAATAAGGCATTGTGTCGTATTTATAGTAATCATAGTTTCTCAGGAAGATAAGTACTATGTAAAATAATTGTAATTTGCTGTTTGCATCATTTTAAAACTTGATACAAACTCGATTATCTAATAAAAATGGGTGTGGGTGTGACAATTAATAAAAAAAGTGGGGTTTGCTGGGGGCAATCCTCTCCGTAATTATTGTAAGCTTTGTTGCAATCTCAATGAGAGGTACGGCGATTTCTCAGGTTTTTCTCTCAGACCTTTTGGTGAGATTGGAGAATCAGCTGTATGTTTTCATTTCTTGAGGAAATATACAATCCGGGTGAATAGTCCCGACAAAAGAAGGTAACCATCAGAGGATAACCGTCATTCGGCACCTACTTATTAACCGTCCGAAATAATAAAATAATTATACAATAAAGGTGTATTTCTCTAATTAACTACTTATACATATATATTTTGTAGTTTTATTAAAGATTATTATATTTTAAGAAGAGATTTTCAGAGGTACGATTATGAAAAAAATGCTTAAGATCTTGGCACTTCTCCTCGTCATCACGACAGTTGTCTTTGCAGCTGGCTGTGCCGAACAGGGTGAAGAAGGTGCAGTTGAGGAGATGTCTACTTATTATGTAGGCACGGAAGCTCAGTTCCCTCCCTTCGAAATTGTGGATGATGCAGGTAATGTCATCGGTTTTGACGTTGACCTTATGAATGCGATTGCAGAAGACCAGGGTTTCAAGGTTATCTACCAGGACCAGGACTTTTCAGGCCTTATCCCGGCTCTTCAGACTGGAAACATTGACATTATCGCCTCCGGGATGACCATCAGACCAGACCGTGAGGAACAGGTCGACTTCAGTGAACCTTACATTAACGCAGGGCTGGCTATCGCAGTTGCAGTAGACAATGAAGATATCCAGGGTGTTGATGGCCTCCAGGGCAAGACCGTCGCTGTTCAGACAGGGTCCACCGGGTACTTTAAGTCAGAAGAACTCATGAACAACGGAACCATTGCCAAAATCAAGGACTTCCCCCACGTAAACGAAGCCATCGAAGAGGTTAAGATCGGCGGAGCAGATGCCATGATCAACGACATACCCGTGACCAACGCTTTCATTGCTGCACAGCCGGGTGTAATCAAGGTCGTAGGCGAGCCCCTTAACAGTGAGTCCTACGGTTTTGCAGTCCGCACCGGCAACACCGAACTTCTTGAGAAGATCAACACAGGGCTTCAGAACGTGAAGGACAGCGGCAAGTACGACGAGCTCATTTCTGATCTCCCGATGTACATGGAAGAAGAGGACACTGCAGAAGGGAACGTAACTGAAGAAGTCGTTGCAGAAGAGAACGTTACCGAGTAATTTTTTTAAGCATAACTTTTTGTTATGCTCACTTTTTTTTCTTTTCATTTTATTCTGTTCTCTTTACTTTTCATTTTATTCTGTTCTCTTTGCTTTCCATTTTATTCTGTTCTCTTTGCTTTCCATTTTATTCTGTTCTCTTTGCTTTCCATTTTATTCTGTTCTCTTTGCTTTCCATTTTATTCTGTTCTCTTTGCTTTCCATTTTATTTCGCTCTCTTTACCTTTTCCTTTTTATCCTGTTATTCGCTTCAAATGTCGATTTTCCTCAAATCATTTAATTTATATAATTGAAAAGTCTAAAGCACCTATATATTTCTGTAAAACAGGTATTTGTGAAAGTGGAAAAGTTTAGTGAAAAGTTTTCAATTAATAGGTGTTGCTGTGTTTTTACGGGATTTAGGCTCTGAAAAGGGTGCTTTGCCCGTTCGAGATTCATGGTCCCGGAAATCTTATCCATAACAGCTAATGCCGCAAAAGATGCCTTATTTATGGCAAGGTCCAGTTTGCGTAACGGAATTAAAAATTTATAAAAAGTTGAGGTCGGAGTTTTGTCTCTTTTAGTTTCTTACCTTGAACATGCCGCTGCTGTATTTCCAAGTTTGTTAAGGGGTGCGGTAATTACCGTAGAGGTCACAACCTTTTCAATCTGCTTTGGACTCATTCTCGGCACAATTGCAGCTTTTGGAAAACTTTCTAAAAGATCGTTTTTCAAAGTTCCCAGTATCGTATATATTGATTTTATCCGGGGGACTCCCCTCTTCGTACAGATCCTGCTTTTCTATTACGGAATTCCGGGGTTGATAACTGCTGCTACGGGGCAGATTTTCAGGATCGACCCGATCATTGCCGGGATCGTGGTCTGCAGTATCAACAGTGGAGCCTATAACGCAGAGATCGTACGTGCGGGCATAAAGTCCGTTGACAGGGGGCAAATGGAAGCTGCCCGTTCCCTGGGGATGACGGATAGGCAGGCGATGAAGGATGTCATCATGCCTCAGGCTGTAAAACTGATTATCCCCCCGCTCGGAAACGAGTTCATTGCGCTTTTGAAGGACTCGTCCCTGCTTGCAATCATTAGTGTGCACGAACTTTCAAAGAACGGGATGCTCTATGTCTCAAAGACTTTTGCGGCATTTCCCACATACATTTCGGTTGCCCTTGTATATCTGGCACTGACCATGGGAATTTCCCGTATACTTGCATATATCGAGAGGAGGCTTGGTGTAAGTGATAGAAGTGAATAATCTTCACAAACATTTCGGAAAGCTTGAGGTCCTGAAAGGGATCACGGAAAAGGTTGACGAAAGGGAGGTCGTCTGTGTGATCGGGCCTTCAGGTTCCGGAAAAAGCACTTTCCTTCGCTGCCTGAACCTTCTCGAAACCCCCACTGCAGGAGAAATCAGGATCGAAGGAGAACTGGTCACGGACCCGAAAGTGGATATTAACAAGATCCGCGAGGAAGTCGGGATGGTCTTCCAGCGCTTCAATCTTTTCCCCCACATGACCGCCCTTAAAAATGTGGCTCTCGCTCCTATGAGAGTAAGGGGTCTTTCCGAAAAGGAAGCCTACGACCGCGCCTATGATCTCCTGAAAAAGGTTGGTCTGGAAGACAAAGCCAACGTCTACCCCAGTTCCCTCTCAGGCGGCCAGCAGCAGAGGGTCGCAATAGCAAGAGCCCTTGCCATGCGCCCGAAAGTCATGCTTTTTGACGAACCCACCTCGGCTCTTGACCCCGAAATGGTAGGGGAAGTCCTGAACGTCATGAAAGACCTCGCAAAAGAAGGCATGACCATGGTCGTCGTGACCCACGAAATGGGCTTTGCCCGGGAAGTCGGGGACCGCGTGCTCTTTATGGACGAAGGTGTAATTGTGGAGAAAGGAACACCAGAAGATATCTTCCGCAACGCCCGGAACGAGAGGACAAAGTCGTTTTTGAGTAAGATTCTTTGATCTCTCTTTTTCCTATTTCCTATTTCGCATTCTTTTTTCCACGAGGACGCCCAATGATAAACACCCTTAAAGCCTACATCGACCTCATCCGCGCCCACTTCCTTCCGGCCTGGCCCCTGATCTTCTGCTCGGGCCTGGTCCTTGCTTTTGAGAACTACGGGGGCTTTTCCTGGCCTCTGACCATAAAGGCGGCTCTGATAGGAATTTTCGGTTTTGAAGCCGGTTTTGTTCTCAATGATTATGTGGACCAGAATCGGGATAAGCTGGACGTGGAACATACCCTTACAAAGTACTGGAGGCCTTTCAAGAAGAGACCCCTCCCTTCAGGGCAGATTTCTTCCAAGAGCGCCCTCCGGACGTTTCTCCTGCTCGCAGGGATTAGTTCCGCGCTGATTTTTACGCTTCCTTTCCCGAATTCCCTCTACGTCTTTGCCATCATGCTCTACTCTTACGGGATCGAAGCCTTTTACCAGGTGAAAAAAAGGGACCAGAAATACCCGATAGCCCAGCTCCTGGGAAGGACGGATTTTACCCTTTTCCCGGTTGCAGGCTACCTCTGCTACGGGCAGCCTGACATGACCGTGCTGCTCTACATGCTCTTCTTCTACCCCTGGACTATGGCGCACCTGGCAGTAAACGACCTTGCAGATATCGCAAATGACCGGGCAAGGGGCATGAATTCAATAACCGTGCTTTACGGGGCTAAGGGGACTCTCTACTGGATTGCAGGTTTTACGCTCCTGCACTTCCTTGCAGCGGTCCCGTTCCTGGGGCAGCTCGGGACAACAGCGATCTACGGTTTTATGCTGGGCGCTGGCCTGATCGTAATTGCTAACTATAAGCTCCTGAAAGAAAAGAGTCCGAAGGCGGGCCTGTTTGCCCTCCCCCTCTATCACGCCTCACTGCTTGTCTATGCGGTTTCGATTATCCTTGACTATGCGTTCTAATTTTTTTCTTATTTTCCCTTACTTCGTTTCCCCTACCTCGTTTAATCCTTCCGCCGGCAAAGCCTCAGGGTGTGGCAGCGCAGGCTTCCCCCTCCTGCGAGGATGGCTTCCGGGTGGAAGGAAATGATTTCCACTCCTTCTTCGGCCAGGGCTTCTTTTGTCTTGCCGTCAAGGGCTATGTCGTAGTGGAAGATAGTTCCGCTTTCCAGGGGTACGAAGGAACAGGCAAGACGACTTTGTTCGGAACCCGAGACCGGGATGATTTCCATGCCTCTCTGCTGCATGAATTCCTTGAAATCGATCTTTTCCCTGGAATCCCGGGTGAAGAGGCAGGTCTCTTCAAAGGCGGGCAGGTATGCCAGGGCAAGGTCTTCCCTTATCCTGTTGAAAATGGTATCCGGGTGCATGTAGCGGCGGGCTTTGGGGGTGCGGACATAGATCACTTCTTTAAACTCGTTGAGGATGTTTGAGACGAATTCCCTGACAAAAGGATAGGTGTGTCTCTCGGTTTCCGCAACGAATATGGTATCCCTTGAAAGAAGGAGACAGCCTTCGAAAAAACCGTTGCTGCTTTTGAACTCGTTCAGGATAGGTATGCCAAGGTTGTCCAGGGCTTCTTTTACGACAACTTCTTCGTTTTCCCTGGCCGGAGGGCGCATTTTTGAAATCATGGCCCCTTTTTCGGAGATTACCGCGGTATCATGCAGAAAAGTGAGGTTGGGCATTTTTCCTATCAGAGCTTTGTTTTCTTCCACATAATCGGAGAGTTCGTGGACCTTTACCCCGTTTGACTCGAGCAGTTCCCTGTACTGCCGGTGTTCTTCGATGTACGCAGACATTTCCGGGACTTCATCATAAAGCCAGTATTTATAGTTCGATTCGTTTATCAGGGAGAGTTCCTCTCCCGGAGTATGCAAAAGTACGCTTTTCAGTCTCCCCAGTTCATCGCAGCCATAGGCGATACATGATTCTGTTTTTTTCACGCTGTTAATCTTCTCTATCTGACAACCCATTCTCAACTCCCCATTTTCTGATTTTTCAGGTGTGTTATCAGCTGTGTTTATAAGGTGTGCTTATAAGGTGTGCTTATTAGAATCAGAGTTTCTCATTAGATGTGTTTTTTAGATTTGTTATTCTATGTTTACGAGGTACGCTTCTTTGCCAGGATTATGACATTGGTCCGGTCTTCACTCAGGAACTTCCTGAGGATTTCAAATCCTTCTTTATTCAGGAACGCGCAGATCTGTTCAAAGGTATATTTGTAGGTGAACCCCATCTTGATGACATCCCCTTCTTTGAATTTCACAGTGCCGGGGCCGACCCTTATCTCGGTATCATTGAGGATTTGCAGGGTCTTGCGAGTCCTGTACAGGGATCCTTCTGTCCCTGATTCTATGCGAGAGAGCAGTAGTTCGAAGTCAAAGTCTTCAGGGGCCATTCCGTAGTGGAGCAGCGGGTACACGTTGAAGAGAGCGTTTTCCCTTGAAGAATATGTAGCCAGGACCTTATTTCTCATGGACTTTGCGTCATCGCTTCCGTCAATGGCGGGAAAGATGTGTGCGTCGAACATGAAGAGGTCTCCTGACTCCAGGTTTTCCCCAACCAGTTTCAGGATAAAGTCCGGTTCATAGTTGCAAAATGTATTTCCCATGATGCAAAACAGGACCGGAAGGTGCCAGTGTTTTTTCAGGAGCGGCATATCTTCTATAAAACCTACGATTCCTTTTTTTTCCACAGGCAGGTCCTGCACTTTTTCGAGGGCTATATCGACCATCCGGGAATTTATATCGATGGGATAATAGTGGAGTTGCTTTTTTTTCCCGGATCCGAAGACTTCTTCTTCGGATTTGTTTTTAGCCTCTTCTTCATTTTTTTTTATCATTTCATTGAGGATGATTCTTTCCTTTTCCCCGCTTCCTACTCCGATGCTTACAAAGTTCATCCCTGTGGGAATGAACTTCACTATCGAGATAAGATTTTCCTCAAGCAGGTTTTTGAGCTTACGGGCTATGGGAAATGTCTTTGACTCGTCCAGATTTAACCAGTTTCTGGCTCCTCCGCTGCCCGTGTACAGGAAGTAGTCGGGAAGTTCATACTTTTTGAGGCTTTCATACAGTTTTTCTTCAAGGCCTTCCTCGTCGATCATTACTACCTTTGTTTCGTTCCCGGAATCCTTTCTTAATTGTCCCGTACCCTGCATCCTGTCTCTTCTCCTGTTCCGTCTTTATTTTCCTTTCCAGTCTATTTTCTCTTTAAGCCTATCTTCTCTTTAAGTTTTTCCTTTCAGTCCTTACTGTTCAGCTTCTCTGCAGGTCAGGCTTTTGTAATTCTGACGATACCCGCCAGGCCCTAGGTGTCTCATTCAAGTGAATCTTTAAAGCACTGCTGACATTCCATCCTGAGCGCTTCCAGGGGGTTCATTCCTTTGTTCACCCCCACGCTGTAAGCATAACCCCGGCACCCGATGCACTCGTTCAGGTGTTTGCAGTCCCCACACCTGCCTTCAAGGACTTTGTCAATATTCCGGACGTAGCTGAAGAGTTCGGAATCGAAAATCTCTTTCAGGCTCATTTTGTTAATGTTGCAGGGATATTCCCCGTTAACCTTCAGGGCAGGGTGCTCATCCAGCTTGGTCGGGGCGCAGGGCCTGACGCTTCCGTCTATGGTTATATAGAGGCTGTAGAGGTGTTGCAGGCAGCCGCTTGCGGTGATCGGCGTATAGGGCAGCCAGTCATATCCGTAGTATTTCCGGTCGATGTCAAGCAGCTTCATTTTGTAGGCCTGAATCTCATCGGCGGTGAGCATCTTGTCCGCAAGTTCTTCGTTTGCCCTGCCCGTGGGTGTTAGAATCTCCATGTTCGGGAAAATGTTGTTCCGCCGGCAAAAGTGCCAGATATCCTCTATTTCCTCGAGGTTCAGCCTGTTGCTCACAAAGGAAATCCCAAGCCTGAGTTTTCCCGGTTCGGCAGGTTCGTTAAAACCGGCATCCATTAGGTTTGAAAGCCCCCTGCGGATATCGACTGCCGAACCTTCCCGGCCTGCCAGGTAGTCCTGTACTTCAGGCTTGAGGGAATCGAGTTTTCCCATTACTGAGACGTTGTGTTCGTAAAGGAACTCTGCAAGGTCCTTCGTCATCAAAACAGTATTTGAAAACATCATGGGTATGATCCCGAGGGAGTCGATGTAAGCAATCAATTCCCTGAAATCCGGGTAAAGAGTAGGTTCTCCTCCCCCGATCACGACCACGGACCTTATCCCGAGTTCCTTTGCTTCGGAAATAACCCGTTTCAACACATCAAAATCAGCTATTTTTACCGAATCCCCTCCGCTCTGCGCATAGCAGTAGCGGCAGCGGAGGTTGCATGAAGTGTTTGTTTCAAGGCGTATCGCCAGAAGCCGACCCGAGTCCCTGGCTTCATAGGCTTCCTTTGCCCCGTACATGTACCCTCTCAGAATCGGAGGTGGTGAAAAAAAGTTTTCTTTATCCGGATTAATATGTTCATCCCCCAACATATTTTAAAATTATAAGTGACTGAAAAACATATGGGACTCATTAAATAATTTGTGTATCTTATTTAATAAGTTTTGCCCCTAAGAGAGGGAATATAGAAACTGCGTACTTATCAAGTTGTAAGAAACTAAGTGTTTCTTCCTAAAGATGGATAAATCTTTTTATTGTTTATTCGGATTCCAGGTTATTTCTCATCTTTATTTTTTTCCTATCGGGCTTTTCAATTTTATTTTTGTGTTGAAAATGAAAGACTTATATAATCCATTATCCTGCCATTCTCTTTAGAGGGATTTTCTGTGTCGTTTAAAGGCTTTAAATTCTCCCATTTTCTGCTCATGCTGGTAATGGTGGCGGCTATAACCCTTATTTCCGGCTGTGAAGAAAACGACGAGGCTCGAATTAATGAAAGTGAAGAAGCTGTCGATAATGCGGTTCTCGGGGAATATTCCCCTGAAGGGGGCCAGAATTCTCAGGAGCTGCCCTATTATTTAGAGGAAAAGTATCTCGAAGAAGCAATAATTAATGAAGAGGAAAACCGCAAAAGGCACGTTGAAGAACAATTGAAGAGGCTTCGGGAAGAAAACGGGGCTAAAATCAGGGCTATAAGCGGGGGAGGGACTCTGGACAATAGGTTCAGGTTTTACGGGGTCAGCACTCTTCCGGACGGGACCTGTATACGCACCCGGTTATTTTACGGGGACGAACCGGTAAGCTGGTGGCCTTCCGGGGAATGTGCCGTTGTTCAGGACGGGTACTGGGAAGTTTCGGTAACTTTCGGAGAAAACGGTGTTCCGGAAAAGCTGGAAACGGATGACGCTTACTATCTTGAAGCCTGGGTTGATGGTGATCCGGAAGAAAGGACGGAATTTGCATACGCTCCGGGTGGAGGGGCCATACCTGAAGAATCGGCAGCGGAAAATTGAGGTTTCCGCCCCTTTCCTTTTCAGCCTCCTTCCTTTTCATCCCTCTTTCTTTTCAGCCTCCTTCCTTTTCATCCCTCTTTCCTTTTCAACCTCTTTTTTCCCTTATTCTGGAATAAAATTATATACCCTTTTTTTCATCCTGAATTTGCACCATGGAGAAAAAAACGTTAGCATACCTTGCAGCAGTTTTTAATGCCGTTTTTATCGGCCTCACCTTCTTATTCACAAAACAGTCCCTGGCTTTCGCAGCTCCCTTCACAACCCTGGCTTTCAGGTTCGTGCTCTCTTTCATTGTTATGTCCCTGCTGCTCAAGTTGAAATTCATAAACGTAAAGCTTGATCTGAACAGGAGCCAGCTTAAAGACCTGCTTGTTTTGTCCACTTTTCAACCGGTTCTCTTTTTCTCCTTCCAGGCGCTTGGTCTGCTGTATATTTCCTCTTCAGAGGCAGGGCTCATTAATGCCTTAATCCCGGTATCCGTGGGGATCTTCGGGATGTTTTTCCTGGGGGAGAAACTTACCCCGAAACAGTTAGGATCTTTTTTCATATCCATAGCCGGGATCGTATTCCTTTTCTTAATGAATGGAGATGCCGGGGATTTCAATTCCTCAGGCGTGGTTTTCACCCTTCTGTCCGTGGTCTCCACTTCTCTTTACATAATTACGGGCCGGAAGCTTTCAAAAAGTTTTGATCCCATGACCCTTACCTTCGGGATGATGGCAAACGGGGCTTTCGTGTTCTTGCTGCTGGCCCTCGGGCTTGAACATTTGACACTTCAAGATACATTATCCCTGCTGTACAATTCGGAGTTCATTTTCGGGATACTTTATCTGGGTCTCTTTACCTCGGTTGGAACATCTTTCCTGACCATTTACAGCCTTGGGGAACTGGAAGCTTCTAGGTCAGCCGTGTTCATGAACCTCTGCCCGGTTATAGCAGTTGTTGCAGGGGTCTTTGTGCTGCATGAGGAATTCGGGTATTACCATCTTATAGGGAGCTTCCTCATTATTTCCGGGGTCCTGATAGCCAGTTTTTCGGAGAAAAACAATTAGGGAGATATGGAAAAAAGAGCTGAAAAAAGAGCTGAAAAAGAGGACATTAAATTTGTTGAATAACAGGTTCAAATAAATGGAAGTACACACAGCACTTTCATGATTAAGAAGTTCACTGCAATAACTGAACACAAATGGATTTGATCCAGGAAATAGCAAATGGGTTAAGGAGTTGCGAGGTGAATGCATTAAATGGTGACTTACTTTTCCCATCGCTATTTCTTGATTTCAAGGTCAACTAAGGAATTTTCTGGTCCGGTCTGAAGTTTTGGTCAACTAAGGAATCTTTTGTCAGATCTGAAGTTTTGATCAGGTCTGATTTTTGGTTAGGGGCTTCTTACTCTTCGTCTCCTGCACAGCCGCAGGAAACGTTTCCTTTCAAAATTTCTTTCCAGTCCCCGATAACGTCATGGGTCCAGCAGTCGTCGGCGCCTGCGGCTTCCCGCATGACCAGGGCAAAGATGTAGGAAAGTTCCTTGACCGTGGCCCCGGCTTCGAGGGCACCTTTGAAGTGCTTCAGGACGCAGGGTTTTGACCTGCCCTTAATCGAGAGGGCAAAGCAGATGAACTGGTAGGTCTTTTCGTCAATCGTCCGTTTTTCTGTGTAGAGCTGATCGATTTCGTCAAGTTTCTCGGTGAATTCCGGGAAAAATTCTTCCAGCATTCTCATTGGGTTCGCTCCTTTTTTATGTTGGCTGCTCTGATGTTAACGGTGTTAAGTAGGTTTCTTATTCACTATGGCATTTTTGCTATTTAAGTTTATTTCAAATATTTTTGAAATATCTTTTTTTCAAACAGTTTGAATTTGCAAAGATAATATTATATTTCTTTTTGTATTTCCTTCTCAGTTTTTTTTTCAATTTGTAAATATCTGCATATCTTACTTGAATATATTTGCCCATAGTTTTAATTTTTTTATGATTTTTCTGTGCATCTGTAGTTATGTTTAAATTATATAACTTGTTTTTTTTATATCAAAAGTCATCTTGGATAATTTCTGGGTGAATGGGTAAGATCGTGGTAGACGGACGGCAGGCAGAAGACTATAAGGTGAGGAAGTAAACCGGACATGTTGATAAATGGAAATTTTGTCTTTTCAAATCTAAGCAATATCTCTCTCACCCGGCCCTGTTATTGTTTGGAAATGCCGCTGTTTCTTTGCTTTTCATCCAGAATAGGTATTGTGACTATTAAGAGGCGATTCTTCTTGGAAAACAGAAAAAAGCATAACTTTTTAAAAATTTCTATTGCAATTTCTTTACTAATGTTTTTCATTTGTACCGCTGCGGCAGAAGCTTCAATCGAGTTTGCTGCTGAAGATTCCCTGACTCATTACGTTAATGAAAGTGGATCCATTCAGGAGACCATCAACGCCGCCAGTCCCGGCGATACGATCATTGTGGAGAGCGGGACATATTATGAAAATGTGGATGTGAACAAAACCGGGATTATCCTGCAGGGCATGGATACGGATTCTGGCCTTCCTGTGGTTAACGGAACTGGAGGAGATTTCTGCATCAAATTGAGCGAAGATACCTGTACGCTTGAGGGGTTCAATGTGACCGGTGCGGACGAAGTCGGGGTCTGGGTGGCGTCGAGTGGTAATACGGTTTCAGACAATATCGTATGTTCCGAAACCTATGGTTTTTATGTGGATGCCTCTGGGTATGACTTTTTTGAAGGCTATGATTCCGGTCTCGAATACAACGCTTCCGACAATACGTTTACCGACAACAAGGTGTATAATAACGGTGATTCCGATTACGACTGTTACGGAATTTTCCTGTATAAATCAGGATTTAATGAGTTTACCGGCAACATGGTAAGTAATGATGGGAATTCCGATTACGACTGTTACGGAATTTACCTTTACGATGATTGCAACTCCAACGTGTTTACCGGCAACACTTTGAGCAATGCCGGTGATTCCGATGAAGATTGTTATGGAATTTACCTTTACGAAGATTGCGATTCCAACGTGTTTACCGGCAACATGGTAAGTAATGATGGAAATTCCGATGCCGAATGTTGTGGAATTTACCTTGATGATTATTGCAACTCCAACGAGTTTACAGGCAACATGGTAAGTAATTATGGGAATTCCGATTACGACTGTTACGGAATTTACCTTTACTATGAATGCAATTCCAACGTGTTTACTGACAACACTTTGAGCAACGACGGTGATTATGATGCCGAATGTTGTGGAATTTACCTTGATGATTATTGCAACTCCAACAAGTTTACAGGCAACATGGTAAGTAATTATGGGAATTCCGATTACGACTGTTACGGAATTTACCTTTACTATGAATGCAATTCCAACGTGTTTACTGACAACACTTTGAGCAACGACGGTGATTATGATGCCGAATGTTGTGGAATTTACCTTGATGATTATTGCAACTCCAACGAGTTTACAGGCAACACTTTGATCAATAACGGTAATTCGGATTCCTATTGTTATGGAATTATCCTTTACGATTATTGTGAGATGAACACTTTCTCCGGAAACGTTATTTGTGGAAACCTCACCTTACCCGTTTACGGCGGTGATTCGGACAACTCCTGGTGTATATCCGATCAATACTGCCTCAATGAAGCCGATTACCAGTGGATCAACATCACGCAGGAGGACCTGGACTGGAGTAATTCGAATGATGATTATTGTTCGGAAAGCGTTTCCATAGGTTTTGACTTCACTCTTGACGGAATGACCTATACCCGGATGGAAGTCGTGAGCAACGGTGTTATTCATCTCATCCCCGAAGGCGGGGTGGAACTGGATGATGACGATTATGATTACGCTTCGCAGTGGGCAGATTGGTACCCTGAAGAAACGTTCATATTCGCCCTTTCCGACGACCTTTATGCAGGAGATGATGGTTGGTACGGTTATAAGAGCTATTTAACAGGAGATACTGATTCCGGGGGCATTGCGATCCCTTGCAACATGACGGTGATAGATTATCATGTTTCTACCTATGACGACTACGGTTACAGTGAATACCCCAATGATTTCCAGGTAGTGCTGTATGAAGACGGGACCTTAAGGTTCAATTTTAAGAGGATTGACTATCTTTCTTTCGACTACTCCCTGGACAGCGGTTTGTATCTCGGGAACGATTCCTCCGAACATTCAAAGGAGCTTATGTATGTAGCCAGGGCCGGAGACTATGAAAATGAGACGTCTTTTAGCACTCCCATCTCCCTTGTTTCCAGCGCTCACATCGGAAACTACTACGGGGATGTTTACCGTGAATACTCTTTGACTGAATCCGCTTATCAGTGGTTCAACACTACCAGGAACGATGCAACCTGGAATGATACGTCAGATGACGATTATTCAGAAAAGGTTCCCATAGGCTTTAATCTCACTCTTGATGGGGTTAACTATACCCACATGCAGGTAGTGAGCAACGGCGTGATCCAGCTGATTTCGGCAGGGTCCGGGGAACTTAATGATTCTTCCTATGACGGTCACAAATACTGGGTTGAAACATATCCCGACGAAACGTTCATATTTGCTCTCTGTGATGACCTTAGCGCAGAAGGATCTGAAGAAGACTTACATCAATATACAGCCGCTTCAGAAAAACATGGGGTTGAAAGTACCTTCGTAGTTAACTCTGAAGAACTTGAAACTCTGAATGAAAAAGCTGTAACAGAAAAAGACAAGGACAAGGACAAGGACAAGGACAAGGTAAAGGATGTTCAGGTTACCATGGAATCCGGTCCAATTGAAACTGCCCTCATGGAAAGTACTTTCCCGGATGTTCAGTGGTATGGGTACACGAGGTATTTGGCAGGAGACAATGATTCCGAAGGAAATGAAATCCCCGTTAACCTGACGGTGATCGATTATCACTTGGCTACATACGAGGATTCGTATTATAACGGTGGTTATGGCGAATCCCCCCTCGAATTCCAGGTGTTGCTGTATGAAAACGGTACCATCAGGTTTAATTTTAAGAGGATTGAATATTCTTACTTTGATGCTTCCCTCTACAGTGGTTTGTATCTGGGCAACAACTCGTCCGTACACGCAAAGGAGCTTGTCCATGCTGCAAGGGCAGGACAGTACGTGAACGGAATCTCGTTCGGCACTCCGGTTATCCGAACTCTTTCGAGCAGTTATGATGCTAACGGGGACGGCATTGCCGACAGTGCATATGACATTGCCAGCTATGATGAAGACAGTGAATACGGCATTGCCAGCTATATTTCCTCCATTTCCAGTTCTTATTCGGGAGATCGGCAGACCGATTCCTACCCGCTTGTTCTTCTTTCCGAGGCAAATGCCCCGTCCAAAGCCAGCAGTGAGGGCACGGTCTCATTTACTGTAAGTACCAGGTTTACCAACCCGGCAAGTGTCGGTGTAGACATGGTTGAGCTCTATTACAGACAGGACAGTGGGGACTGGAGCAAGTACGGAGAGTGCAGCACTGGCACTTTCAAGTTCTCTACCAGTGAAGCAGGTGACTACTATTTCTACACCGTCGCCACGGACGTCTACGGAAACGTTGAAGGACTGCCTGATGACTACGATTCCCACACAGCAGTGAGCATCAGCAGCAGAAGTAACAGTAACGGCCCTTCACATTACCAGCCTCAGCCTTCCGAATGGGAAGAAAAGGGTGTTACCTTCAGGGAACCGGCTGATTCAGCAAACGTCAAGTTCGATAAAGAACCCATCTATGCTATTGAGGTCAATTCCAAAAACCCCTTCTCCAATGCCCGTTTCAGGACAAAGAACCATGCAGGTCAGCCTTCAGGGGTCCCACAGCCGGAAGGCACTGTCTACAAATACATGGATATGGAGTTCGTTTCAGGGGACTGTGACATTGAAGGAGCAAGTATCTTCTTTAAAGTCGATAAAGCCTGGTTCGAAGAAAATGGTCTGGACGCCGAGGACGTAAAACTCCTGCGCTACCACGACGGGGAATGGGTGGAACTCGAAACCACAGTTGAAGACGAAGACGCAGATTACTTCTACTTCAGTGCTCTGACGCCCGGCTTCTCCACTTTTGCCATTGTCGCAGAAGGCGGGTCCGGTACGCTTGATCTCGAGCCCTCAGTCAATGGTGAAGTTCCTGCGGAAGAAACCGCATCAGAAGTTGAAAAACCCGAAGAAAATAAGGAAAAATCTCCCGGCTTCGGCATCTTTGCAGGTGTTATCGGGCTTGCAGTCGGTTTTTTCATGAGAAGAGACTGAATGCCGGATGAGGGTGTTTCCCTCTTCTTTTTCCCTTTTTTTTCTTTTTTCTTTTTTGTGAATTTTTTCAGGATCAACTGGTGACGGGTTCACTGGTGACGGATTAATTTTTCCCGGGCAATTCTCTTTTAAGCTCTGCAGAAAGTAACTTCTCTTTTGAAGTATAGATAACCAGTTCGACTACTCGGGAAACCTGTTCTGGCGGCTTTTGAAAACTCCTTCTGCATCAGGATGGGTTTCAAAGATCAGGTTTTTTCCTGGAGTTTTCCTGATCTTCATTTTCTTCACCTTATAAAGTGTGTCATCGGTTCAAATGAATAAGAAATAAAAATGATGAGCTATTTTAAGGGATGGATTCAGTAAGAAATGGATTTAGCTTTGTTAATTTTTATTGAATTAGGTTGCAAAGTACATATCATTCTTTGATACGCAATATCATTCTCTGGTACGAAGCTTTGGTTCTTAAATAAATCCCAAATGAATTCCCAAATGAATTCCCAAATGAATTCCCAAATGAATTCTTTAATAACACATTTGATTCACCCCATTCGGAGACGAAAAATGAAACGAATTGTCTTAGGTTTTCAACACGTCCTGGCGATGTTCGGGGCTACCATCACCGTTCCCCTGGTGGTAGGCTCTGCCATTGGGCTGCCTATTTCGGACATAGCGTTCCTTATACAGGCGGTGCTGCTTGCTATGGGCGTTGCCACACTTTTACAAACAGGTATCGGTTCAAAGTTCCCAATCGTTCAGGGTTCGAGTTTTGCCTTTATTCCGGGGCTGATTTCCATCGGTTCCGGGGCTGCAGGGCTTGCTGCGGTTGAGGGGGCTCTGATCGTCGGAGGTATTCTTGAAGGTTTGACCGGGGCTCTTGGCCTGATCGGAAAATTAAAAAAGCTGTTCTCTCCCCTCGTGACCGGGATTACCATCATGCTTGTCGGGTTTTCTCTGGCCAACGTTGCTGTTATGTATACGTTCAACTTTTTTGCGGATGCCGCCGGGACCACCCTTCTTCCCTCTTCCATTGTCGCACTTATTACTTTTGTCACGACGATTCTTGTTGCCCTGAAGGCTAAGGGCACTTTCAAGGCAATGCCTGTGATTGCCGGGGCTGCTGTCGGGTATCTTGTAAGCATCGGGTTTGGGCTTGTGGACTTCGGGCTGGTGAATGAAATGAAATTCTTCAGCCTTCCGCATCTGCTTCCCTGGGGCACTCCGGTCTTTGACGCAAACGCTATCATCATTATCCTTTTTGCCTTCATGGTCAGCATAATTGAGAGTGTGGGAGACTACCATGCAATCACAGCTATTGCAAACCTCCCCATTGACAACGAGAAGATCAACAGGGGCATTGCCTCCGAAGGGTTTTCCTGTTCTATTGCAGGACTCTTCGGGGCTTGTGGCACCACCAGTTATTCTGAAAATATCGGGCTTGTGGCTCTTACCAGGGTTGCAAGTGTCCAGGTGGTCCAGATCGGGGCCGCTATCCTTATCTGCATGTCCATGATCCCCAAGTTTGCCGGGCTTCTTGCTTCTATCCCCGCCCCTGTGCTGGGTGGGCTTACAACTGCTCTCTACGGCATGATCGGGGTCACCGGACTCAAGCTGATCAAGGACAAGGTTGAATTAAATGACCGGAACACATTAATCCTTGCGAGTTCCCTGGTGCTGGGGCTTGGTGCCCCGCAGCTGTCCCCCGAACTTCTGGCTCATTTCCCCCAGATCATTGCGAGCATCCTTGAATCAGGGATGGCAGTCGGCGCGATTTCGGCCATTATCATGGATCAGTTACTGAAATAAATAAGAACGGTTATTTTGTGTTTATTATTTACAATTTAGCTCGACAAAAAAGGCTATTTGAAGAAATAAATTTGAAAAAAAGGCTATTTGAGGTATAATACATGATCAAAGATGAACGGTGGGAAGGGGTGTACTCCTTTGAAGATTCCCCTTACCTTATGGAAATTTTATCTAATCTCAGGGACAAGGAAACAGGCACTATCAAGTTCAGAAAAGGGCTCGTAAAGCTCGGGCGCTACATGGGCTACGAATTCACCCGGACTATGGACTACGATAAGTTAAGAGTCGAGACCCCCCTGGAAACGACCGAAGGGGTCGCAGCCGGGGACCGAAAGCATGTCCTGATCATTACCGTGCTCAGGGTTGCAATCCCGCTGATGGAAGGGCTGATCAAGACTCTGGAATGTTCGCGTGTCGGGATCGTCTCGGCATCCAGAGGACATGCCCCCGAGTTTAACATTGAGATGAAATACATAAAAGTCCCTCAGATCAAGCCTGAAGATACTCTTATCATTGCCGACCCCATGATTGCAACGGGTTCCACCCTGATCAGGACAATCGAAGGGATCAAGCAGTGCGGGAAACCCAAACGTGTGGTGATCATGGGCGTCCTTGCAGCTCCCGAAGGGATCGATTCAATCAAGGAACTTCACCCGGATGTGGAAATCTTTGTGGCAAAGATCGACCGGGAACTGAATAAAAAAGGTTACATCCTGCCTGGTCTGGGCGATGCCGGAGACCGGGCTTTCGGGGAGCCTTTGAATTTTTCCATGCTCCCTTTAATGCATAATCTGGAATAAAATTCGAATTTGCATCAAAAAAATATTTCAGGAAGTAATCCGCAGAAAAATGTGTTTTTACTTCCTGAACTTTTATTAAGGAAGGATATTTTGTCAAAAGGCTTATTTTATTGAAACGATTTCTCGTTTTTTCATTTAGAGGATTACTGGAATTAATAGAAAATTTTCTAAACGTTTCCCCGGAAGTCTTTTACTTTTTGAATTTCAGGAAGCAAAATTCCTGGAGCACGGAATTTTAACTCCCTTTTCATATATGGCTTTTTGATGAGATCTTTGCTTTTTGATGTGAGTCGGGTGGTTTGTTCGGTCAGAAATTTTTGGTTAGAAATCCAGAGAAGCGTCTAAATAATTTTCTATGCACTCCCTGTTTTTTATTTGCATGAGGGTATTCCAGGAAGGAATACTCAGGAATTAGGGATCCTTTCACTTCCTGGAATTTTATTGGGTGGAGATGTTTATTAGAATTTTTCCGTGGTTGTTTCAGAGTAGAGAGGCTGTTTTTTTAGGGGTTGTTCCGGGGGATGTTTTTACCCCGGTTTTTGAGAGAACGTCTTTACTTTACCATTATTGTGGATTTTATTTCCGGCTTGTCTTTGAGGCTGATTGTGTAGGTTCCCGGCTCTTCGAATGTGTATGAGAAGCTTCCTCCGTAGTGAAGGAACGTTTCTTCCCACAGGCTGTCTTCACTTACCAGTTCCGCAGGAGCTTTCGGCCTCCTGAAGTTGATCCATGTAACAGTGTCGCCTGCCTTTATCTCGGTGACTTCCGGTACGAATGTGCCGTATATTACCAGCTTTTTCTCGTCATTCCGGCCGTTTTCTTCATTCTCATTGTTTTTCACGAGCTTTTCCCCGGCTGACGTTTCTGCTCCTCGGGGCTGGGGTTCGGCTGCAGAAATCCCGGTTTCCGTTGCAGTTTCATAACCGGTCTTTTGTGTTTTAGCGGAATTTACGTTGACCGTGAGTTTTATTTCGGGGGTCTCTTCAAGGGTGAAGGTATAGGTCCCGGTCTCTTCGAATGTGTATGAGAAGCTTCCTCCGTAGTGAAGGACCTCTTCTTCCCACAGACCGTCCTCGCTAACCAGTGTTACAGGCCCTTTAGGTCTCTGGTAATTGATCCAGGTAATACTTTCTCCGGCGTTGATGTCGACTGTCTCAGGAGTAAATGTATTGTAAATAACTATTTTGTTTGTGGGGTTTGCGGCATTAACGGAATGTACCGCCGGCCCTTTTGCTGCTGCCAAACCTGTTGACATTAGCAGGATTGACACCATAAGCAGGGCCAGAATTATGGGTTTATTATAGTTTTTCATTTCAAGCCTCCAGTTTTCTGCATTAGGGATATAGGGGGATATAGGTCCACAAGTTTGGAATACCAGTATATATCTTAGGTCATGTCTGTATATAGCCCAACCGTTGCCTGTTTTTCTCCTTCCTACTGGAATGTTTCAAAGAGTTTTGCTGCGGCAAATATCTTTGGAATCTTCAAAAAGTAATGGCTTTTTTGAGCAGTCCGGGAACTTTATTTTTCTGGCTTTTTCCCTCTGTATTTGGGATTTTTGCTGAGGTTTCCAGTTTTTCAAGGACCTGATCATTTCTTTGAGCAGAAGATTGAAAACAAAATTCCGGGATGAATTGAACTCTCACAGGATAGGTTTCACTTTTAGAAATGAGGAATAAACCCTGTTTTTCGAAGGGAAGTGTCAAAAAATTTGGGGGCATCCAATCAAAAAGTTGAAAATCGTTAGCAAAAGAGTTGAAAACCGTTTGCAAAAAAGTTGAAAACCGTTTGCAAAAAAGTTGAAAACCGTTTGCAAAAAAGTTGAAAACCGTTTGCAAAAAAGTTGAAAAATATTTATGACCGGGTAGAAATATATTCCCGGAAAAATGAGGAATACTCTCCGGGATATATTCCAGAAAGCCTGGAACTTCATGCGCGCCGAAGTTTGCTTCCTGGAATATTTTTTTTGATGGAGCTGTTTCATTGTATGGAATTCTTTTGGAGCTGTTTTTCGGGACTCCCGACAAACAGGCTCTTTTTATTCATTATATTTTGATAATACATAGCCAAACCGATGGTGTTCTTTTACATTTTGCCTGGAATATTCCAGCAGCTTTTGCCCGGGCAAACACCGTTAGAACATTCCAGGGGCTTTCCAAGGTTTCAAACGATCGGGATTTTTCCAGTGGGTTTATATACATCCCTTTAAAGTATAATTTTAGTGAGATGAATTCCAGAGCAGGCAGTAAATCTTCTCTTCTTGATACGATTTTCCTTTCCGATAAAAGAAAGAACCTTCTCCTCCTCCTGAAAGAAGAAGGGCCAAAAAGCAGTGAAGAAATTAAAAGTGCATTTGATTTTCCCTGGAAATCGATGATCCCCCAGATCAGGAAGCTGATGGACTGGGACCTAGTGGTTCAGAAAGATGATATGTACGCACTTTCAGATATGGGGGGAGTGATTGCCACAAACGCCCGCTTTTTGCTGGAAAGCCTGGCGGTATACGAAGAAAACCGGGAGTTCTGGTCCGAACACGATCTGAGTTCGATTCCCTTCCACCTTCTGACCAGAGTCGGGGAGCTTGGTTGTTGCAAGGTCCTGGAGCAAGACCTTTCCCAGGCTTTCAGAATCCCGGAAGATATTTTGCGGAACATTCTGGATTCGAACCGGGTTATGACTTTTGTTTCGGTATTTCATCCTTCTTCTCCTCTCCTCTTTTCCGAATACCTGGAATGCGGGACTGATGTTACAGTGATTCTTACGAACCCCGTTCTGGAAATGCTTCAGGAGGAGTGCGGTTCCGGCCTTCCTCTTCTCAAAAGCAGTAATCCTATTTTTAAAAAGGCCCTGCTGGAGTATAAAAATGAAATCAAGCATATGTTAACAAGTGAGAATTCGAATCTTTTCGTGTACGAGGGCGATAAGATGCCAATGTCGATGATCGTGACTGATAAGGTCTTTTTCCTCTCCCTGCTTGACAAAAAGGGGCGGTCAACCAACAGGGTCCTTATGGCATCCGAAGCTCGGGCATTAAAATGGGGTGAGGAACTGTTCCTCTATTATAAGGAGAGGTCCAGGCAGTTGTCTACCTCTGAAACTCCCCTTTGAAACTTTTTTCCTTCAATCTTCTTTTCTTATTGTTACCAGGTACAGTTTCCTCGGCAGTTCTCCTTCCTCAAACTCCTCTACTTCGAAGCTCTCATACCCTGCGGCAAGCTGTTCAACCTTTTCCCTGCTGAAGAAGTGCACGATAAAACCGCCCTTGATCTCGTACATGTCCTCTCCCCGGAGGGTCCCTGTCCCGTAGTGGGCGTCCCCGGTGTGCCTTGCGGTGTAGATGTTCACACCCCTGGGGTTGAGCACTCTTTTGACCTCGCTGGAGAGGAACTCCAGTTCTTCGGTGGTAAGTGCCATGCAGTAGAGCATGTGGGAATAGCAGGCGTCAAATGTTTCGTCTTCGAAGGGGAGGGGGTCTCGGACGTCGTGCCTGAGGGCTTTAACGAACCCTGATAAGCCGGTTTCTTCAGCTTTCTCTTTTATCGACCTGACCCCGCTTTCGGTATAATCGAGCACGTGGACGGAAAAACCTTCATTTGCAAAAAAACAGCTGTCTCTACCCTGGCCGCCTCCAAGTTCCAGGATTTTTGTTTTTCCTTCCTTTTTGAAAAGTTCGGCTGCTCTCCGGGCCGGGTAGCTTGCTTCATCCCCAAACCTGGAAGAGCTGTTCGAAAAAACATTTTCCCAGTGCGGCTGCTGGCTGTTCAGGACCGTTTTTTCCATATTTTCAGTAGCTTCTTTATTCACGGCTTCACTTCCTTTTTTTACCTGCGTTAAAATACGTTCTTCTCTTCCGTCTTTAAATATATCCTGAAGTGTTTTTATGCGTTGTGGGCGGGGAATAAAGGTAGGGATAAGTAAAATGTAAGTGAAACTGCCGAGGGATAGGTGACTAATGCTGTAGCTAATTGGTAGAATCGCTGAATATGTAAAATTGTTGATTGATAAAATAGCTGAATAAGAAAGTTGCTGGTTGGTGGAGGAGCTGCATAAGTAAAATTGCTGATTAAAGTAGAATCCCAGAATAAGTCTAATTGATAGTAGCACAATTATTGGTTATAGCACAATTGCTGAATAAGCAGTAAGTTTGATTGGAGGTTCGCCCGGGAAGATGCTTCCCAGGCTTAGTTTTTGAACAGGGTCCTGTTCGTTTTTAATTTTCTGTTTATCAGATAATTAATTTTTATTCATCATCTATTGCACTGTCATACTTGGGAAACAGGAGCATGTAGTTCTCACAATATGTTTTCCCGTCTTCTTTGATGTCAACTGCCCACACGACTTCGGGCTTTCTGCCAACTTCTTTTGCTTGAATCATGTTTAGTTCTCCCAATTCTTCTTTCATTTTGTTCGGTTTGTTTTTCAGGGATATTTATAGGTCCCTGGAGCGATGTTGGATTTGAAAAGTGCCTTTTGTATCAAAGGTCGGAGGTCTCGGGAATTCTATCCCATTTAAATAAAAATTGAAAATTATGTAAGGTTGTGGATTCGGATAACGGATCTTAGTTTACGAGCTAATATGGAGTTGACATGTTGGTTATCCTGGCTGAATAACAGGGATCTTTTTCTCTTCTTATTTATGCAAGTTTTTTCGATTTTTTACTCTATTCATTTCTTTGGTGTTCCACTCTATCTATTCCTTTTACTTTGACTTTTTGAATTCCGCTGTTTTTATTATTTGCTCATACTTCCTGGCAGATTTATCCCGTTATATTTTTTTTTATTTTTTTCTTGTTTGAATTTCTCATACGATTGGCTTTTTATGTAAGAATTCGTAAAACTGGAGTTAAAAAATTTATTGAAAATTCAAATTTTGATGCAGAAATAAAGCTGATGTATATTCTCTCCAACTTTTTTCTTGTAAAAAACCCTGCCATTAGCCTGTTTTATATAGATGGGGTCGTGCAGGAAACCTTCATAGTAATAAAAATACTTTTTTTTTGACTCTTCCCGGTAATTTCCAGCTTATAGCGGGGAGATATTTTTTCATTCCATGCTATAATCCTGAAATGATGTATGAATGGATGCATAATAAATTATTTTTTAAAGATAACTACCTATTTATAAAATAGCTTCCAAGTTTGGCTTAAGAACAGAATGAAATTCAAGGGAGGCAGCATGTCCAAAAAGTTGTCTGAAATACATATTCATAATTATTCTCATGAAAATGACAGTAACATTGATTCAGAACATGCCGGTGAAACTAAATCCCACAAACACGGGCTTTTCCATTTCCACAAACATTCCGATCATTCCAATGAGCACTCTGGCAGCTCCTCTCAAGGGACTTCCAAAGGGCACAGTCATACCCACGGATCTGTGGACCCTTCCATCCTTGCTACTGAAAAAGGTATATGGGCAGTAAAGTGGTCTTTTGTCGGGCTGATGATTACAGCCATTATGCAGATCTTCATCGTTTACATCTCGGGCAGTGTTGCCCTCCTTGCCGATACCATTCACAACTTCGGGGATGCATCAACGGCAATTCCGCTTGCAATCGCTTTTTCTTTAGCCCGGAGAAAACCGAGTAAAAGCTTTTCCTACGGTTACGGCAGGGTAGAAGACCTTGCAGGCGTGATCATTGTTCTGCTGATCCTTTTCAGTGCCGCAGTGGCGGGCTATGAGTCAGTTCACCGCTTCTTTAACCCGCAGCCCATCGGGCATGTAGGAGCCGTGGCAATCGCCGCGATTATAGGTTGTATCGGAAACGAAGTCGTGGCCCAGTTCCGGATGAAGGTGGGAAAGGAAATCGGGAGTGCGGCTCTTGTTGCTGATGGATATCACGCCAGGGTAGACGGTTTCACCAGCCTTGCGGTCCTCATCGGGGCTCTCGGGGTCTGGTTTGGGTACCCGATCGTTGACCCGTTGATAGGGATTATTATCACTGTCGCCATCCTGAAGATTGTCCTTGATTCGAGTAAGCTGGTCTTCACCCGTCTCCTGGACGGAGTCGAGCCTGAGATTCTCGATAAGGTCAAAGACGTGGCCCAGTGTGCCGATGGGGTCTGTGAAGTGACGGATGTGAGGGTCCGCTGGATTGGGCATCGGATCCATGCGGAAATCAACGCTGCAGTTGACCCTTCCCTTTCGGTCGAGGACGGCCATGTGATTGCCGACGGAATCAGGCAGAGGCTTCTGGAAAATTTCTCCTACATCTCGGGAACTACCATTCATGTGGACCCCGCGACAGCCTCGGGAGAGTGCTGTCATATCAGACCTGAAAACGTGGGAAAAGACCGAACTATGGAGCAAAAGCAAAAACAGAAGCAAAAACTAAATGCTCAGCCTGGCTGAGGATCTCAACCCGGCTGAGGATCTCAACCCGGCTGAGGATCTCAACCCGGCTGAGGATCTCAACCCGGCTGAGGATCTCAACCCGGCTGAGGATCTCAACCCGGCTGAGGCCTCTGACCGTTTTCAGGCTTTTTTCCTGTTTTTCCATTTTCCATTTTTCATTTTTTAGTTCTTTCATTTTTCATTCTGTGAACACTACGTCAACCTTTTTCACGTCCCACAAAGACTCCAGTTTTTCTGTGATGTCCTCTTTGATTGCGGAGGCGAACTGATGATCCGAGGGCAGGTCAACCACCACTCTTACCACTCCGTCTTCCACGGTTGTTTTCAGGATCAGGTTTGTCCTTACGACGTCCAGGCCCGTAAGTGGGTTCATTACGTGTTTTAACCTTCTGCGGACCACTTCTTCGGTGGTCTCTTCCTGTTCTGTCACAAGCCCGTGCTTTTCTTCGTAGTCGCGGATTGCAGCCCTGAGACCTTCTACGGCAAGCACGGAACAGTGGGCTTTTATTGGGGGCAGTCCCCCCAGTTCTTCCGAAGCCTGTTTCCAGGTTATTTTCTTGGCTTCTTCCAGGGTCCTGCCCTTTGCAAGTTCGGTTATCACGGACCCTGTGGCTATGTTTGAGGCGCAGCCGTAGGACTCGAATTTTACGTCCTCGATAACTTTTGTTTCGGGTTCTACCTTAATGTAAACGGCAACCATATCCCCGCAGGCGGGACTCCCTTCCAGCCCTTTCCCATCCGGATCTTCGATTTTTCCCACATTTCTGGGATTTCTGAAGTGCTCAAGCACCTTTTCACTATACGGAAACTTCATTTTCTCACCTTTTCTCTCCGCCCTTCTTCCTCATTTTTCCTCTCATTTTTCCTTTCTTCCTTTTTCCCTATTCCTCTTTCCGATCTTCTTTTCCCGGCTTATTTCTCAGCCAGGGGGCTGATTTCGCGCAGCCTCGTTACCACTTCACTCATGGCATCAACTACGGAATCCGCATCTTTCATGCTGTTGTAGCGCCCGAAAGTAAAGCGCACCGAACCGTGTGCCCTCTCGTGGTCTCCTCCTATGCCCATGATTACGTGGCTGGCTTCCAGGGAGCGGGAAAAACAGGCAGAACCCGTGCTCAGGGCAAAGCCCCTCATGTCCATGTGCAGGGTAATAGATTCCCCTTCCACGTAGTGAAAGGTCAGGTTCGCGTTCTGGGGCAGGCGTCTCTCCCTGCTCCCGTTCAGGGTGACTCTGGGGATTTCGGCAAGTGCCCGCTCGATAACCCTGTCCCGCATAGCTTCGAGCTTTCGGGTTTCTTCCGGGGTTACCAGTTCGTCGGCTTTTGCAAAGCCAACGGCTCCCGGGATGTTCTCAACTCCAGCCCTCCTGTTCGACTCCTGGAACCCGCCGTCCATGAACTTGTGGATGGGGGTCCCTTCCCGTATGTAAAGGGCCCCCACTCCTCTCGGGCCGTGGATGGTGTGGGCGGCTGTGGTGACAAGGTCCACAGGTAATTCCTTTAAGTCCAGGGGAAGCCGCTTAAAGCTGTGTGTAGCGTCGGTGTGCAGGAGCACGTCCTTTGTTTCACATATTTCGGAAACGGCTTTCAGGTCCTGAACGGTCCCGATTTCCTGGTTGCCCTGCTGGACCGAGACAAGGATCGTTTCGTCAGTGATCGCCTTTTCCAGCTCTTCCGGGTTTACGAAACCCTCCGAGTCCACTTCCAGGAAGGTTACATCAAACCCCTGCTTTGTCAGGGCTTTTGCCGTGTTCAGCACCGGGAAGTCCTCGATCTTTGAGACGATGATGTGCTTCCCTTTTTTCTCCTTCAGGGCCGATGCCACTCCTTTTAGAGCCATGTTGCTCGATTCCGTAGACCCTGAGGTAAAGATAATTTCCCCAGGATCCGCACCCAGTCCGGAAGCGATGCCTTCCCTGGCCTGTTCAAGTCCTTCTTTTGCTTCAATTCCCATCGAGTACCCGAATTCGGACGTTGCCACCGCATAAGTATCAAAAAAGTACGGTTTCATTACCTCAAGCACCCTTTCGTCCAGCCGGGTGCAGGCGGAATTGTCAAGATAGGTTATTTCTTCAAATATTTTTACCCCTCCTCGGATATGATAAAGTTCGGATAAAATTAAGGTTAAGAGTAAATCTCAGATATTACCGGGATTATCGGAATACCGGAATTATTGGAATACCGGGATTATCGGAATACCGGGATTATTGGAATACCGGAATTATTGGAATGCCGGGACTATTGGAATACCGGAATTATCGGAAATTCAGGTTCCGGCTTCAGAGGCCCAAAGCTTCAGATAAAGAGCGTTATGCTGGCATCCCTTGCTTCATAGACATAGGAACCCACAGCCCCCCATTCATCTATCCAGTCCGTTCGAAGCTCTTCTTTCTTTATACCCATGATCTCCATGGTCATCTCACAGGCGATGATCTTTCCCCCGAGTTCCTTGAAGTCGTTCATGAGTTTTTCAAGGGGAGCTACGTTGGCTTTGTCCATCCTCTGTTTGACCATCCACTTCCCCAGGCCCAGCATGTGCATCTTGGAAAGTGGGCCTTTTTCAAGCCCTCCTTTTTTCAGCCGCATGAGCCCCCAGAAGGTGAAGTATATGGAAGCTTCCATGCCCATAGCCAGGGCTCCGTTTCCTATTATGAGTGCACTGTACACCTTGTCCATATCCCCGCTGTGCAGGACAAGGACTGCCTTTCCCCCCATGCTCACTCCCTATCCGGTTTTATCTCCGGATCTTTATCTCCCACTCTTTTCCTTTTTCCTTGTCTTCGATCCCCAGCACCTCAAGCCCCATTGCCTCGCAGGCCATGGGTATTTCTTTTTTGGATGCGGGATGCGTGCCTTTTACAATCACAAGGTCTCCGGGCGAGGCCTTTTTGAGCGCTTTTCGGCACTCTACCAACGGGACCGGGCAGGTCTCCCCCCTGACGTCGATTTCCATTTCTGCCATGCTCTTTCCCCAAAAGCAATGAAAAAAGGAAGGTTTGCAATAAGAATTCAGTTCCTCCCCTACATTCATTATATTTCAAAAAATATATTATGGTTTCGTAGTCAAAATCTTGCCAGTGAACAGACTGTCATACTTTCTAATGGATCATCTCCTCCGGAAAGCGGAAACATTCTAAAATAAGTTGTAGTTTTTCAGAACTCTTCCTGGTTCAATATGTTTTCTATTTCAGAACTCTTCCGATCTCAGAATGCTTTCCTTATTTTTTCAGCCATTCCTTCAAGATTGGCGGTATCTGGCTCTGTCCAGACGATGGATTTGATCCCTCTTCCTCCGTCTCCCTTCTTTCTGGGGATCACGTGGACGTGGACATGGGGGACTTCCTGTCCGGCAACCTCCCCGTTGTTGACCCCTATATTCATCCCGTTAGCCGAAAAAGCCTTCTCAAGGGCAAGCGTTACTTTTTTTGCAGCTTCAAAAAGTGCTGCAATGTCTTCCACTCCCAGGTCCGTGAAACTGTTAAAGTGCTTCTTTGGGGCAACCAGCGTGTGCCCTTCGCTTGCAGGATTTATGTCAAGAAATGCGTACACGGCTTCGTCTTCATAGACTCTGTATGAAGGTATTTCTCCTGATACGATTTTGCAAAAAAGGCAGTCTTCTGTCATGAATTGTACCCCCATAGAGTTTTGTGGGCTTCGTTTATATCAGGCTTCGGTTTCCTGGTAGGGTTCCTGCTAAAAGCTCTTTTTCAGCTCCTTTTGTAAGAAATAGATTTAACACATTGTGGCCAAAAATACCTATATCCGGAAAATAATGTCCGTACCCGGAGAATGAATCTGAAGATTGAGATAAATCTGGAGATTGAGAATAAATGGGTGAAAGCATAAAAGGTGCACTTGTCGGCCTAGTCTGTACCACTATCTTTTATTTCATTCCTGGCGTGAATGTAATCGCTCCTTTCCTCGGAGGTCTTCTTGGCGGCTATGTGGCCGACGGGGGCTTTGGAGGGGGGCTTAAATCAGGGGTACTGATGACTGTTTTTATGGTGATCCCGGGTTTCCTTCTGGCAGGGTTTCTCGGAGCCGTGCTCAGTGATATTCCCGTTCTGGGGGGATTTGTAGCGGTATCCGGCGTTATAATTACGTTGATTCTGGTGGCCCATACTGCCATAATAGGTATCATCGGTTCGGCAATCGGGGCAATTCTTGCAGAAAGAAAACTGGTTTGAGACAACAACCGTTTTAAATTGGTGAACAGGTTTAATTGGTAAACAGGTTTAATTGGTAAACAGGTTTAATTGGTAAACAGGTTTAATTGGTGAACAGGTTAAAAATGGTAAGCCTATTTGAAAGGATAAACTGGTTAAAGCCCCTGTACGGGAGGTCTTCAAATCAGTATTTTGTCCTTCTCTATCCCGAAAAGTTCTCCTTTTTTGTTCTCAAGTTCAGCGTTCCCCTCGTAATTCATCCCTGGTTTCCAGGCTCTTTTCTGAGAGGAGGGTCGTAAAGCGGGTTACCTTTTCCGGGTATGCTTTCAGCTAGTTTTAATTATTATTAAAATAATACTATAAGTCACTTGATGTTGATGATCAGTTTATGTTGATGATCAGTTTATGTTGATTATTTATACCCTCTGCATCCGGATTGCCTGCTATATAGGATTGGATACCGGATTTTGGGGGAAGGTGTTTACATGAGTAATTCCGCCACCAAAGAGCTGGCTTTTACCCATGCGGTTCTCGAAGGCACTTCTTACGAAGTCGGGTACCTGCAGGGAGCAGCGATCAAAGATTACCCGCAGGCTGTGGAGTTTTTCACTTCGGGGGAGGGTCTATTTTCCGACCTCGAGTTTGCAGGTGTAATTGATCTTTTTGATGATTTTTGTCCCGGGTTGAACGAAGAAATCGAAGGCTTTGCTGACTGCCTGGATGTGTCTCCCGAACAGGCCATTTACTATGCGAGTACTTACCTGAAAGCAGGACCTTCTCCCGAAGAAAGTGGGAACTGCAGCCATATGGCGGTCTTGCCTTCAATCTCCGAAAACGAGCATGTTCTGGTCGGAAGGAGTTACGAATTCAGCGACAGGATAGACGACTTGCGGCTCTGCACCACCCGCATAAAGGGAAAGGCTGATCATATAGGTTTTTCGACCTTCTTTTTCGGGCGGAGTGAGGGCATGAATGAGCACGGACTTTCCACGACCATGTCCTCGGCAAGAGTTCCGGTCGGGGTGGGGGAGGGGATGCAGCCGCTCCCACAAAGCGGTTTCCAGTCCTGGGCAGTTCTGAGGGCAGTGCTTGATTACTGCAAGAATGTGGAAGAGGCGCTTGCGCTTATGGATGAAATGCCTCTCTGTTGCAACCTTAACCTGATTGTGGCTGACCGGAGGGGAAAGGCGGCCCTGATTGAAATCTCGGGGACAGAGAAGGCTGTTAAGCTTCTCGACGCTTCTTCTGAAGAACAGTTCCTGTGCTCAACCAACCATCTTACTATCCCCAGCATGGTCCCGCACATCCCCTATGCGATGAAAAATTCTGCTTTAAGGCAGGAGATTCTCGAATCAAGCCTTCAGGAGGCATCCCCTGAAATCGGGCCGGGAACATTGAGCAGAATATTTACGCAAAAGTACCCTGATGGAGTCTGCTGTTCCTATTATGACGAATTTTTCGGAACCCTCAGGTCCCTTATCTTTGATCTGACCACAGGGGAAACCAGGATATGTTTCGGGCCTCCGGCGCTGAACAAATGGAACATTTTCAACCTTGAAAACCCTTCCACCTCCGGTGTATACCAGGCAAAAATCGTTAAGGAAAAGGCTGAACCCGATTTCTGGAAAATTGTAGCTCTCGATTGATTTAACTTAAGTTTTTCTTCGCTTTAAAATGAAAAAATTGAAAAGAGAATGGCTTTAGTCTCTTTTCTTCAAAACCAGGAATTGGACAAGGATCATGAATATGGGCAGGGAAATTGCCACAAGCACTTTTTTCATCCCGACTGGTTTCTTTTCTTCAGCATTTTCTTCTATTTCCGCACTCCCGTTAACGACTCCGTCTTCTCCTAATCCTCCGAGACTGCTGGGAACTCCTTTCAGCTCTCCTTCAGGGTCTCCGATTGTTTCTTCCTCTTCCCCCGTATACTCGGTTATTGCAAAGGGAGAGAAACCGGGAGTTGTAGCCTTAAAGTAGACGTATTGCTCGTTTTCTCCCATTTTCTCGGTTTCCAGAGGGTTCCATTTTTTGTCGTAGTGGAGCAGGGTTATCAGGGATTCGTTGATCCCTTTCTTTTCAATCCAGCTTTTTTCCACTCTGAACTCGATATATGCGTTATCGAGATATTCCGGAAGTCCGGCTCCTTTGTCCCCTACCCATATGTTCAGGTTTTTGTATATCCTTCCGGGTGGAAGGTTTGAGGCGAAGGCTGACTTTTCCTTAAGTACTTCTACAGTGGTGGTTGTCTTTTTAAAAGTCCTCTTTGGATCGAATTCTATAATGGTAATGCATGTGACGTTCTCAGGGAACTCATACCTTACATGGTAGCCGTTGATTATGTGCCTGGTGGAAAGTTCTTTTACTTCAACGTTCCGTGCAGGTTCTTTTGAGCCTCCTGAACTGCTTGAACTCGAAGAGCTTGAAGACCCTCCACCTCCTCCGCCTCCTCCGCCTGAACTAACTACGGTTTCTTTGGCGACAGTAATGGTCTTTGTGATTTCGTTGTTTGTTTCACTTCCTTCAAGCACCTCATTTCCGGTGTCTACAACTGCTCTGACTTCTATTTTTCCTTCCTCTCCTGCTACCCAGGAAAAAGTTCCTCCAAAAGTCTCCCCCGCAGAAAGTGCCGGTACTGTCAGATTCCCTTCACTTGCCCCGTCAATCTCGTATTCAAGAACGTTTTCTTCCGATCCTGCAGTGCCCGTATTTTTCACCGTTACCGTGAAAGTTACGCTCTCATTGGGTTCGGGCTTTTCCGGTGTCCAGGTAAGTGAATCTATAACCAGGTCAGGGTACTCAACAAGCGTTGTTTTCACGCTTACTTCTTTTGTAAATTCGTTGTTTGTATCATCGCCTTCAGGCACCTTATCCTCAAAGTCTAAGTGCACCTTTACCTCCATCACTCCTTCTTTGTCGGGGGTCAGGGAAAATTCTGCGTTTGTTTCCGACCCTGCGAGAAGTAGTGGGATGGAGATTTCTCCCACGGGAGTCCCGTTGATATAATATTTTGCAATGCTTTCCGGGGAAACTGCCAGCCCCTGGTTTTTCACCTTCAGGGTGAAATTTAACGGTTTTCCGGTTTCAGGGTCAGAAGGTTCCCAGGAGAGGTCTTCGACTACAAGGTCCGGATAATTCTGTCCTTCTACTCTTATCGATACCGTTTCTTCATTGTTCCCTTCGTCACTTTCGGTAACTTGCCCCTCTGCATCTGCCTGTACCCGTATATTCACTGTTTCTTCCGTCTCCGGTGTCCATGAAAATGATATTTCTGAACTCGATTCGGGTTCAAGATCCGGTATTATTCTCTCTCCAATATCACTTTCTGCAATATAGTACTCCAGGTCTGTCTCTGGGGATTTTTCTGTTCCCTGGTTTTTTACAATTGTTGTTAGAATTACCGTCTCTCCAGGTTCCGGATTGGGCAGGTCTGCTACGAAATCTTCGATTACCAGGTCCGGGAATGTTTGTTTTATTACATCGATTGATACTGTTTTTTCGTTGTTTTCTTCATTGCTTTCTTCAACCTGATTCCCCGCGTCTGCCTTTGCAAGGATATTCACTGGTTCTTCAGTAGCTGGGATCCATGCAAATGATATTTCTGAACTTGATCCCGGTTCAATCCCTGGAATTTTCCTTTCTCCAGTCCAGGTTTCATCAATATAGTACTCCAGGTCTGTCTCTGGGGATTTTTCCGTTCCCTGGTTTTTTACAATTGCCTTTACAGTTACTGTGTCTCCAGGTTTCGGATTGGACGGGTCTGCCGTGAGTGTTTCGATTATAAGGTCGGGAAATGTTTGTTTTGTTACTTCTAATGATACTGTTTTTTCATTGTTCCATTCATTGCTTTCTTCAACCTGATTCCCCGCGTCTGCCCATGCCAGGATATTCACTGTTTCTTCCGTCTCCGGGATCCATGGAAATGATATTTCCAAACTTGATTCCGGTTCAAGTTCCGGTACTATTCCCTTTCCTATCCCACTTCCTGCAATATAGTACGTCAGGTCTGTCTCATCGGATTTTTCGTTTCCCTGGTTTTTTACAATTGTTGTTAGAATTACCGTCTCTCCAGGTTCCGGGTTGGACGGATTTGCTGTGAAATCTTCGATTACCAGGTCTGGGTATGTTTGTTTTTCCACTACGACGTAATCTGATTCATCGTTGTTCCATTCATTGCTTTCAAAAACCAGGTTATCCTCATCTACCCTTGCCCTTATCCACTTGATTCCTTCGGTTTCCGGGACCCACTGGTAAGACCTGGAAAGGCTTGATTTTGCGGAGAGTTCCGGCAACTGGACCTCTCCGATAAACCCTTCATTAACGTAGAATGCGATATTTGTCTGCCCGGATCTCTCATTTCCCCGGTTTCTTACCGTTACTGCTATGTTTACTGTCTCCCCCGGTTCCAGGTTGTCAGGTTCCACCGAGAATGCTGTTATTATAAGGTCAGGAGACATTTTCTTTTTTGCAGTTATGTTCAATGTTTTCTCATTGTTTTCCTCATCGCTTTCAGGAACTATATCTTCGGAATCCACTACCGCTCTTATTTCAGTTTCCCCTTCGGTTTCCGGGGTCCATTCGAATGATATTTCTGAACTTGATTCTGGAGTTAGTTCGGGTACATCTCCTTCCTCTGCATAAGTTCCGAGATAACTACCTTTATCATAGTAGTTGAGGTCCGGGATCTCCTCTTCTCCCGTATAAACTCCATCAACGTAGAATTCAAGATTTGTCGGCCCCGATTTCTCTGTTCCCAGGTTCTTTACAGTCACTGTTACGGTTGCCGTTTGGCCTGGCTCCGGCTCGGTCGGGTTACTGGAAATTGTTTCGACTACCAGGTCAGGATACGTTTGTTTTTTCACTTCTATTGATGCTGTTTTTTCGTTGTTCCACTCATCGCTTTCGGAAACATAATTTTCTGAATCTGCCCATACCAGGATATTCACCTTTCCTTCAGTACTCGGTGTCCACGTTTCCGAGATCTGAGAACTTGACCCCGGATCAAGTTCCGGTATTTCTCTTTCCCCTATTCCTACTAAGTCAATATTATACGCCAGGTTTGTTTTAATCGATCTCTCAGTCCCCTGGTTTTTTACAATTGCCGTTATAGTTATCATGTCTCCGGGTTCCGGGTTCTCCGGTTCCGTTGTGAGCGTTTCGATTACAAGGTCCGGTAAGTTTTCTATGGACGAATTATTTCCGTCTCCGGAACTTATGTAATCCTCTTCTCCTGCAGATACTATTCCGGGTATCATTGAAATAAATACAAGAGTTACCAGCGTTACTATGATAGATGGGTACTAAATAGTGACCTTCATTTTCATTATCCCTTGCCCCCCTTAGCCAGAAATGGAAACGTCTGGTCTATCAATAACTTATAAATCTGGTAATTATATAAGTCATAGAAATAAAATTTCTCATTTTTTTTACTGAATAAAGTTTCAGGACATAATTCCCACCTGAAATTTTGGGAGTCTGCCTTGAAATGGCAGCCGGGAATCTCTCAAAACTCCTCTGTTTTGCTCCCGTATTTCATCCTCAGCAGTCCCAGAATAACTCCAAGCCCCGCCCCCAGTATGAGCCCGAGTTTTACATCTCCTAAGATGATTCCGATTCCGCTTCCGACTAACCATCCTCCTGCGAATGCAATTACTGCATCGTCCTTCCTTTGTTCTCCCTCTTCCTGCTCCCCCATGAAAGTAGATTGGCTTGCCTGAGATTTATATATGCAGGTCTTTATTTTTTTAATCGGTTTTGGATTTCAGGATTTTTGCCGGATGTCAGGGTTTTTTATATGAGTCCGGATATTCAGGTTCAGGCCTACGGGATATATTCGAAGTTCCATAGCGGTAGGCCCCGGACTTCCCCTTTTTCCAGGTGTTCAAGCTCATGTGCCGCACTGTATGCAGGGGTGCCCTTAAGTGAGATCTTTTTTTTCTCTATTTCCCGGATAAAGATCTTCTTTTTCCCGGGGTCCACCTGTGCAAGGACTATCTTCCTTGCCTTCAGGATCATGCGGTAAGGCCTTATAACAAGCTCTCGTTCCCCTTTTCGTCCGCATTTTTCGAGTCTGTATACGCTGCCTTCCTGCTTCAAGATTTCAGGGTCAATAAAAAGGTAAATCTCTTCAAGGGTATAGCCGGCTTTGTTTTCTTCGTCATAATAGGTTGTCACGTCCTTTACTGCAATGCTTCTGCTTTCCTCCGCGGCGTAACTCCAGGAACCGCCGGACTTCAGGGAAAGGAGCAGAGGCAGAAAAACGTCTTCCTGAATCCCGAAGCTCGAAAGGATTTTTCTTTCCTGTGCTGAGAACTTGAAAATCGCCAGAATATCTTCAGTTTCCATGAGCACCCCCAAATAACTGGAATATCGAAGTTTATTTAAGTTTCTTCCGGCGTGTGTATTTTAGTTCAATCATCTGAGGTATTTTGAGTTATGAGTCATTTTGAGTCATTTTAAGATATTTTTGAATTTTCACTCTTGAGGTCTTTTTGATGTATGAAGATAAAATGAAAACTTACATCTCTGCAAACGGTGTAGGGGCTGAACACCTGAGGTTCAATGCTTCCTGTCACTCGGTTGAAGAAGCAGCTGAAACCGTCGGGGCATCCCCCAAGGATTTTGTAAAGAGCATCTGCCTCCTTGACCCGGATGGGAACCTTATTGTAGGTGTTGTCAAAGGGGAGGACCGGGTCAGCACTTCAAGGGTCGGAAAAATCCTGGGGATCGAAAGGCCCAGAACCGCTCTCCCTGAAGAAATCCTCGAAAAAACCGGGTATCCCTGCGGAGGGACTCCTCCTTTTGGATTTGAAGCCCTTTTCCTTATTGACCCGAAGGTTACGGAAAAAGAGCTTGTATATGCCGGGGGAGGCTCTGAGACTTCCCTTCTCAGGGTCCCGCCAGAAGAACTACAGAGGGCAAATGGTGGGAAAGTCGTGAGGATAAGGAAATAAGACCTGCGGGGCGAAAAGATAGTAAATTACAGGAACACAAAGTGAAAAGTTGAAGTAAAAATGGTAACTTAAAAGCGGTAACTTAAAAGCGGTAACTTAAAAGCGGTAACTTAAAAGCAGTAACTTAAAAACTATAAATTAAAAGCGGGTGGCGGAGAAGAAGGGCTGGAAAAAAAGCAGTTGGAAAAGCATGGGGCAAAAATGAGCTCCATTTGAAGGGCAATTAAAAAAAATAGAAGCAAAAACCTGTTCAGACGATCAGGTATTTGCTTTCCTTGACCTGTGCCCTGGTGTCGACTCCCAGGATTCCGGCAAGTTCTACTCCTTCACTTCCTATTTCGGAAAGCTGGTTGTAGATTTCAGCTCTGGAGATGTATTTTTCTGTTCTGGTTCCGTCGGCTTCCTCAAGCTTGATCGTGATTTCCTCTTTGTTGTGCCCTTTTGTGAGGCATTCATGGACTATTGTCCCGTATTGTTCGGCAATCACTTTCAGGCAGTCAAAGACCTGGTTGTTGGAAATGGCATCTTCTTCGTCAATGAGGACCTTTGAGAGGGAATAGGTGCGGATGTTTGCTTTCAGGTAAGCCTGGATTTTTCCGGGGATCTTTGCAAGGCTTCCAATGTCAACCAGAGCTCCCAGTTCCTTGTCGGCTGTGATCTCCTTGTCTTCATCGTAGACAAAATACCTGTTATCTCCGCCTTCAATCCTGAACTTCCTTTTTGCTTTTTTGTCTTCGAGGCTCAGACGGATGTTTTTCTGGCTGTCATACTCCAGGGAAGTTACAAGCAGGGCAGAAAGCTCCTGCATTTTTATCTTTTCTTCCTTCCGGAGAAGCCCTGTCTTTGTCCAGCCCGGAAGGCTCAGACTGCCTATCAGTTTCTCAACGGTTAACCCTTCTTCTGCAAAGCCCAGTTTGTACCTGTACTGCAGCCCTGAAACCGAACCTTCCATCTGTCCGGAAAGAGTATTTCCTTTTGTGGAAAGTTCAAAACTTTTTTCGGCTCCGTAAACACCTGATATTAAAAACTTACTAAGTATATCGAGTATGTTGGTCTCAATTCTTTGATATTCAAGGGAGGCTCCACTCTCAACCTTTTTTGTTTCTGTTTCGAACACTTCTCGCTCTTTCCCGATATTTTCGTTGCACGTTGCTAGGACTGCGTCCACACAGGGGCGGGTCTCCTCTGTGTCGATTTCTTCGGCAAGCTTTTTCACCAGGGAATTGAAACGTTCTTCAAATAGATTTAGTTGTTCTATTTTGTTTTTCAGTGCAAGGAGTAATTCCTTGTTCTTGCACTTGATTTCTATTATGGAGTTCTCCAAAGGTATCACTCTGGCCGTAACCTCCATGAACGTTTTCAGATCCTCAATGAAATCTCGCTGCACAGGCAGTTCCGTAGAGTCCTGATATGTATATCTCATAAGAGCACCCTGAATATCTAAACAAACCCTTCAAATATTCTATGCGGTATGTCTATATAATATTTTATCTAAATGTTGTTGTTATTTTATGAAAGTATTTTCCTTCCCCGGGCTTTTATATTTTCCAGGAGTGTCCCGGGCCCACATCCTAACTTTTAAAAGCTGTCAGAGCAAAACTTTCCTTACAGGGTCCAGGATCTCGTTTATGTATTTTGCAGCTGAGTTTTTAAGGTCCATCGGGTGAAGGTCTTCGGCTGCAAAGGCGCTTTCCATTTCGGAGTAGCTGTTGTATTTAAGGTCCCCTCCGAACTTTTCCGGCCTTTCAATTACGATTTTCTCGTATCTCGGGAAGATGTGGTAGCGGAAAAGGGCAAGAATCGGGTTTTCTTCTGTATCTCCCATCTTGCAGAACGCTTTCTTGAATTTTTTGTATATGTCTTCTTCAGTGTCGTCCACAGAAATAAAGTTATCCTTTGAAGAAGCCATCTTGGTCCCATCGAGGCCCAGGAGAATCGGGGTGTGGATACAGACCGGAGTCGGGAAACCCAGAGCTTTGAGGTTTTCACGGGCAAGCATGTGAATCTTCCTCTGGTCAATTCCGCCAACAGCAACGTCTACTTCTAGCATGGCAATATCAATTGCCTGCATGAGGGGGTAGACCATCTGGGAGACCATGGGGTTGTCCATCGCACGCCCTACCTCATCCATGCTCCTCGTGGCCCTGTTAAGGGTCACTGCCTGGGAAAGCTTGAGCACGTTTAACATGTACTCGGATCCCAGCTGGTAGTCCGACCCGTATACGAAATCGGTCTTTTCTTCATCAAGCCCGAGAGCAATAAAACAGCGCTTGTTGTAATCCGCAACCTTCTTGACCTCTTCGAGTGTTCCCTTCTTGTTCAGGTAAGCGTGCACGTCTGCCAGCAAAACAGTAATCCTGAATCCCGCATTCTGCAAATCGATTAACTTGTTAACGGTAAGGACATGTCCCATGTGGATCTTTCCGCTTGGTTCATATCCAACATATGCGCAGGGGGCTTCTTTTTTCTTGAGAAGTTCTTCCAGTTCTTCCTCAGTTACGATTTCCTGAACATTCCTTTTTATAAGCTCAAGTCTGTCCATTGCCTCTACATTCCTGACGTTTATCTTGTAATTTTTTTCTAAGCCTTAATTCTAACCATTATTTTTTCCGGAATTCGGTATCCTGGATTCCCGGAACTCCTCTCATCCGTACTATACGGAGCGAATGGTCGTGAATCTTCTTCGTATTCAGAAAACTCAGTTTCTATTAATAAGTTTCTCTAATAGCGCTTTCCCTTCTTCGGATTTGAATTTCGGGATATCCCAATTCTGGATGATTTTTGTGCGCAGGGACCCTGTTTCCCTCCCGAGCACGGGGTTGAAACCGGAAATCTCATACTCTGTCCTGTAAATAAGGATTCCTCTCCGCTGCCAGGCAGGAACTGCCGCAATGTTGGTTCCCCTTTCGAAAAGCAGTTCGTGGATGTCCCTTTCTCTTTTCCTTCTCAGGAATTTCGAGGCTTTTGCCCCTCCCATGCCTTCTTTCCTCAGGGTATAGTACCCGTAGGAGAAAACACAATTGCGCCAGGCTTCAAGCTGCCTCCAGTGCAGGTATTCCTGAATTTCTTCTTTTTGCAGGGCAACAACCCTTGCGTCAAAAGCCAGGGGTTTTTCAAGTCCCAGGGATAACGTAAGTGCGCTTCCCAGATAGCTTGCCGTGACCGAATCAATTTTTTCGACTCTTCCGCCAAAAGGGGGGTCAAAGAACAAAAGGTTAACTTCATCCGAAAAAGTGTAGGCAAAAAGGGGGCTTATGCCGCTTTTTTTAATAAATAGTTCTGCAGTATCCGCCATTGCCCTGGCAAACCTTTCGTCATAGGGCTTTCTAATGTCCAGGTTCAAAAGCGTATTTTTGAAATTTCTACCGTCAGCGCGCACAATCACGGGAGATACACAGCGCATCTCAGCATAGATTTCCCGGTTTTTCATAGAAATTTTGTAAAAATTACTTCAGTCTTCTTTCTGTTTTTTGTATCTCTGGATGACATCCCGGATTATGATGATATCTGCTGCTGTTATTACCCACCTGTAGGGAATGATTACGCCTTTGCTGCTCAGGTCAAAGAGGTCCCTGTTGATGTCCGAAACCGCAAGCCCGCTGATTTTCTGACTCTCAACATCAATCACAACGTCCTGCAACTTCCCTACATAAACACCAGCGTTGGTGTATATGTTCAAGCCAAAGAGTGATGTAAGTTCTGCGCGCATTATATCCCTGCTTTGTAAATTAATTTCAATATTTCTCTCTTATTCTATATGAAACACATACTTATATATGTTATAGTTTTGCCAAATTTTCTTCTACATTTATCCCGGAACTGAAGAGTCTTCTGTATTTGTGAGTATTTTTACTCAGTTGTTGGTGAATCTTTAGTTGTTTATTATAATTATTATGTATTTAACTTGACGCAGGGCCGAACAGGGAAATGAAAAAAAAGCAGGTAAAGATGGGAAATCTCAGACCCCCAGCCCTGAGATTACCTTCCTTATGGTTTCTGCTGACTTCCTGAGGATTTCATACTGTTTCTCGCTGAGTTCGAGTTCCAGAATTTCTTCAACTCCCGATGCCCCGAGTTTTACAGGAACTCCGAAGTAGATCCCCTCCTGCTCGTATTCCCCTTCAAGGTAAGCGGAAGCGGGAAGTATCCTCTTTGAATCCTTCAGCACCGCCTCTGCCATCCGGGCAACGGCTGCCGAAGGCGCGTAAAAAGCACTTCCCTGTTTGAGCAGGCCCACTATTTCGGCTCCACCATTCACGGTCCTGTCCACCAGCCGTGTGATCTCTCCTTCCGGAAGAAGTTCTGTGAGTGGGATCCCCGAGACCGTGGTGTACTGGGGAAGCGGGACCATCAGGTCTCCGTGCCCTCCTATAACCATGGCTTCAACATCTTTTTTAGAACATCTGAGTTCCTCTGCAATGAAACTTGCAAAACGCCCCGCGTCCAGGACTCCACTCATCCCGAAGACTTTTTCAGGCTCAAAGCCTGTCGCCTTTAAAGCAGTGTAAGTGATTATGTCTAGCGGGTTCGTAACATTCATCACGATGGAGCTCGGTGCATATTTCGCAATATTCTTCGAAACTTCATTTATTATTTTAGTATTGGTACTGATCAGGTCTTCCCTGCTCATACCAGGCTTCCTGGCGATCCCGGCCGTGATGATCACGAGGTCCGAGTCGGCAATGTCTTCGTAGTCATTGCTGCCTCTGATGGCGGTATCATAGCCAACGATGGCTCCCGCCTGCATGAGGTCCAGGGCTTTTCCCTGGGGCAGCCCCTCTACTATATCGGTCATGACAATTTCGCCAAGTTCCAGTTCGGCAAGCCGCTGAACTGTGGTCGCACCAACATTTCCTGCACCAATCACGGAAATTTTAGCCATTTATTTGAACACCTGTGGTTTGAAAATATTTTTGTAGGACGCCTTTCTGGAATCCATTTTTTATGAATATTTGTAATGTTTCCCCGAATCCGGTTAAAGGATATCAACAATGTTTCTTCTAATTCCGTTTAATAATATTATCTATGTTTTTCCTTCTTAAATTTGAAGATATCATTAATTTTTTCTTAATTCGGGTTATGTGTATCAACAATGTCTTTCCAATTCGGTTTAAGGATATCAACAATGTTTTTCCAATTCGATTTAATAATATTATTTATGTGTTTCCCAATCCAATTTAATAATATTATTAATGTCTCCCCAAATCCGGTTTAAATTCTCTATAATGTGTTTTTTCGAATTATCAATCTGCTAGACTATTATTTTGATATTTATCTTTTTGTTATTATTTTCTTTGGGGTGTTTATAATAATCGGGCAACAGAGGAAGTTTAATTATGCTGATCACGGCTATTTTTTTGGAATTGTCTAATTGTTAATTATGATCAGGTTGCTTAATTATGATCGGATTGCTCAATTATGATCAGGTTGCTTAATTATGATCAGGTTGCTTAATTATGATCAGGTTGCTTAATTATGATCGGATTGCTCAATTGCGATATTACGCACCCTAACACTTTCAGTCCCCATACAGTATTTTTATTAAACATTAATCCCAATGGTTCAGGTGAAAAACATGTTAAAGAGTACGTATATCCATATTCCCGGCGTAGGGAAGACGGTGGAGCAGAAAATCTGGGCTTCGGGGATTCGAAGCTGGGAAGAATTTCTCGAAAAGCAGGATCTTGTCTCCATTTCCCCTGCCAGGAAGGAGAAGATCCTTGAAGGGATCAGGCATTCTTCGGAGCGGCTGGAGGCAAACGACTGTTGCTATTTCTCAAAGTGTCTGCCTTCTTCCGAACACTGGCGTGCATATCCCTTTTTTTCGGATTCCGTGGCATTTGTGGACATAGAGACAACCGGCCTTTCCTCGGACAGGGACTACATAACCGTTGTGGGGATCTATGATGGCAAGGAAGCCAAAACCTACGTTCGAGGGATAAATCTCGATGAGATCATGGAAGAGTTTTCAAAATACAAGCTGCTGGTTTCCTTCAACGGAGCCCGGTTTGATCTCCCCTTCATAAAATCTGAGTACCCGGATCTAGAGTTCAGCCAGCTTCATATTGACCTTATGTATCCCCTCCGGCGCATCGGGTACAGTGGGGGGCTCAAGCATATCGAAAAGGTCCTCGGGATCTCCCGGAGTGAAGACACGGAAGGTCTAAGCGGATTCGATGCGGTCAGGCTTTGGAAACAGTATGAGAAAGGAAACCGGGCTGCTCTTGACACACTTCTCAATTATAACAAGGAGGATATAGTTAATTTGAAAACAATTATCGAACTTACTTACCCGAAAATGGTTGAAAATGCTCTTGGATCCTGCAGTCGTTGAAGCTTTTCCAAAAGGAGGTTAAACAACAGGTTATGCTATTTGTTGGACAACAGATTTGACAAACCGGCCATCCATCACTTTAAAGAGCAGGTTAGACATCACATATATATTCTAATCAAGTAAATTATGTATCGTTATTAGATTGAGACAATTCACTTTTATTCGCATATTTATATCGATGATAAGGGGAATTCAATGGAATTGACACTCAAGTTTGGGGAGAATGCCACTACTGCGGATGTAAGAAAGCTCCATGATATGGAATATGTCATATTTGATCGGGAATGGTTTGACAAGGCCGAAGAACGGAACCTGGACATGTACTATATGTTCCGGGACCTTTCAAAAAATGATACGGACCATGAGCTAATAAAAGCTAGTGGGCTCAGGTACGATATTACCCGCATCCCTCCGGACATGCTCGGTTCGGAGTATATCAAAACCGTAGGGCATTACCATCCTTACGTCCCTGGTACGGACATTACTTACCCTGAGGTCTATCAGGTACTTGAGGGGTCTGCAACCTATCTCCTGCAAAAAGTGGATCCCGGGGTGGAGGACAGGGTTCTGGATGTGGTGGTGGTCGAGGCAGAAGAAGGGGATTGCGTACTCGTTCCTCCTGGCTACGGACATGTGACCATAAACGCTTCGGAGAAAACCCTGGAGATGGCAAACTGGGTCTGCAGGGACTTTTCCTCGGTTTATGAGCCGATCAAGAGGCTTTCAGGGGCTGCTTACTTTCTCCTTAAAACCGGTTTCCTCCAAAATCCCCTGTACAGGGACGTGCCCCCTATCCGCTACCTGAAGCCCCGTGACCTGCCCGAATTTGGGTTGTTTTCCGGAAAAGAAATGTATGAACTGGTTCATGATATTGAAAAGCTCAGGTTTTTGACAGCCCCTCAGGACTTTAGATATTCTTTAGAAAGAGTGTTTTGAAACAGGGACGAAACAGGTCTGGTGGGTTTGTTTTCCTTCTCTTCTTCCTTTCCCCTGCACTTACAAGGCCTCAGAGTGTTTTCATTGTCGAGCATAAGGGAATCGGCTACTAGCACATAAATTATAATAAGTATAAATGCTTTGAATAACCCGGAGGGATGAAATGCAAAAAAATGGATACCGTATTCAGTTCACATCATCCAGAATCAAGGACCTCATGTACAAGACAACCTTTGATCCGAAGGCAATGGACGGGGATGTCATACTTAACCTCTCGATCATCGACAAAAAAGACCTGGACGACGTGCTGGGGATCTTCAAGATGGTTATCTCCAGCGGGCTTTCGGTGACCCCTTACATAAAAATAGTTTCGGAAGGGGAATCCATCGGAAAGATGACCATAGGGGAAGGAAAAGTAGGGGTCGGTACCGTTTGCAGCATAACCATTGACGGCGTGCTCCTGAAGGCGGGAATTCCCATAAACCCCAAGCTGGGGGGAGTTGTCCAGATCCGGAACGGGACCCCTGTCCGCTTTACCGATGTGCTGACTTACGTAAGCACCACTGTGGACCCCCTGGAACTCCTGATGTCCCAGGGAGTCACTTCCGTGTCGGATATGCTCAGGACAGGCTCTGGTAAGATCCTTGCAAACCTCAGGGAAGCCCCCATGGTTGCCAGGGACGAGATCGAAAGCCGTCTTTCCGATTTAATGGATGCTGGCTTTAGCGGAATCCTTGAAGTCGGGGAACCCAATACCCGTGTTCTGGACGTTCCTATTGAGAGGGACCACCTGGGGATAGTTGTCATAGGCGGGACAAACCCGATGGCTGTGGTCCAGGAGTACGGAATTTCGATTGATACCAGCGCAATGTCCCAACTCATCTCTTTCAGGGAGATGAGCAGGATCGAAGACCTCGTTTGAGTTCTTTTTGCCTAATTCTTTTTTGGTTTTCAGGGCAAGCAGGGCTATTTTTTACCTGGCATTTGCCCTCTCCTTCAACTGCCCCCCGATAAAGAGGTCCAGTTTTCGGGTAAATTCTTCTTTTGAACTCTCCGGAATCGTTGCCCCGGCTGCAATGTCGTGTCCGCCCCCGGCCCCGCCGACCTCTGCAGAGATTTTTGTCATGGCTTCCGAGAGGTTAATCCCCCGCCGGATCAAATCCTGGGTGCCCCTTGCCGAGACCTTGACGCCTCCTTCGGTGTTTGCAAAAGCAATAATAGGCAGGTTCCGGTTCCGGACAATGGTTGAACTCATCCCGGCAATAATTCCTACGATTGTTTCCTTTATCTCTGAGCCTGCGTCGAAGTACTGGATGTTTTCAAGTTCAGTGATCCCCTTCTCCTTGACAAAGACAAGCCCATTCACGAGGTTTTGCCTGTGTTCCGCAAGCAGTTCGCGGGCTTTTTCGTAGGCTTCTTCCCTATCGCCCATGCAGACCGCAAGCCCTATTTCGGCATGGTCGTAGCGGGCTGTGGCGTTGAGGAGGGTGGAAAACTCGGAAGCATCTCTCATTTCCGTGCCTTCCCGCTCTTTCAGGAGGACATAGACCTCCCCAACCAGCCTTTCGATCTTGTAGGAGGGAATCCCGGCTTTCAGGCAGTACTGGATAAGCCCTGAGACGATTTTTTGCTTTTCAGGGGTTTCCAGGTCGATCCAGCGTCTCCAGCGCTCGTCCTGGCTGAAGCGGATATTCAGGTCGTGCAAAAACCCGATGCAGCCTTCCTCATTACCTGTAAGCCCGGGGAGGTAGGGGTCTGAGGAATACTGGAGCAGCTTGAAGATCGGGCGGGTCTGTTTTCCAAAAAGGGTCAGGTCTTTCATGAACTTAAGGCAGCCTCCTCCAACTCCCTCTTCCAGGATTTCCCGGTTGATCCCTACAAGCTGGCCCATTTTCATGTGCTGCATGTCCCCGATTGCCCCAACTATTGCGAGTGTGGATAAGTCGCGGTTTTTTCCCAGGGCCGAGGCCAGGAGGTAGGTACTGCCCGAGCCACTCAGTTCATAGGAGCCGTTTGCCCCGAAGAGGTGTGGGTTCAGGTGGAACTCCAGGTCTCCCTGGGGCTGGTGGTGGTCTGAGACAATAGCCTGGATCCCGCGGGCTTTTATCTGCTCGCACATCCCGCTGCCCAGGTCAGTAAAGACGACAAGTTCGTGGTTTTCGTCAGCAATCTCATCCAGGGCTGCTTCGTTGAGCTGTTTTACAAAGCGGGCACTGTACTCGAATCCTCCCCTCTCAAGGGCAGTGCAGATTATACCTGCTGAGGTCAGCCCGTCGGCGTCGATATGGGATACCACATGGACTGCCCTGTGTTTTTTTATTTCTTCAGCGCACTTCTCGGCTCTTTTTCGGAGTACTTCCATTTGCTCAGACATCGTTCCTCTCAACTCATTCTTTTTGCCGTTTTCTTTTTGCCGTTTTCTTTCTGGTATTTTTCTTTTTGCTGCATTTTTTATGGGGTTTTTCTCTGGATTTTGTTATTTTTTGTTTTTCATCTTTGATATATTTTTTCTGTTGTGCTCTCTTTGCTATTTTTCCTCTGCATTTTTCTGAAGGGTTTTAGTCCTCTTTTTAGTGAGGCCTTTCAGGTCTCTTTCCTCTCCCATTCCAGGGGTTCGATTCGGTATTTTTTCCCCTCTCTTTTTATTTCCGGGAACTCCTGGATTTCCCGGACAGTGAGTTTGAGTTCTTTCGCCAGGAAACGCTTTTTCAACTCTTCCCAGGGGATCATGTAGGCTTTCCTGCCTTTCCCTGCCCCGAAGCGTAGTTCTACTGCAAGGTATCCCCGTCTTCCGGATTTGTTCAGGTAGTCGGAGATCCTCTGGATCTGGTGGGCCCCATTTTTATCCACTGTAAAATGTTGAGAAAAGTAGAGGGCGTTTGCTCCCTTCTCCACGGAGATACTCTTGCATTCTATCCCCAGGTAATAATCCGGGTTAAGGGAATCTACAAGTACGTCCAGAAACTGAGAGGTGAACCTGTGCTGCTTAAGCCGGTAAGAAATGGCTCTTATGCCTTTCTCTTCGATAAAAGTATTAAATGAATGTACAAGTACGCGTTCGAACTCTGTCATAAAATTCCCTTTTTTGTTTTGTACTATCCTACTTAGATTTTACTTATTCAGGGGCTATTTATTCAGGAGTTACTTATCCAGAGGCTACTTATTCAGGGGCTATTTATTCAGGAGTTACTTATCCAGAGGCTACTTATTTAGGAGTTACTTATTTAGGAGTTACTTATCCAGGGGCTACTTATCCAGGGGCTACTTATTCAGGAGTTACTTATCCAGAGGATACTTATTTAGGAGTTACTTATACTCTGGGTATCCGTTTCCTGTATGCCCGTGTCATCATGAGGGAGTTTCCTGCCTTTGTCATCCGCTTTATCGTTTTCTTTATTGCTTGCTTTATCAGTCACTCTATTATATGTTTCATTTTCTTCTGTAGATTCTGTCTTTATCATCTGTACGAAAAGAAGGGACGTCACGCTCAGTACTGCGCCGATGATAAAGGGAATTTTCCAGTTTAGCATCCAGAGCATCCCCCCGAAGACGGGGATCACGACTGCGGAAATGTGGTTAATGGTGAAACCAACAGCCATCGAGGGGGCTATGTCTTTCGGTGCGGCGGTCTTCTGGAAATATGTATTGATTCCCATTGCGAAATGGAAGAAGATATTGTCAAGGACATACAGTAATGATATGACCCCCCGGTTTTCAATAAAGGCATAGCCGAGGAAGATAATAACCATGGAGGAGTACTCAATCGAGAGCATTTTCCTTTCTCCAAGCAGGTTTATCCCTTTCCCTATGTATGGGGTCAGCAGGTAAGTTATGATGTTGTTTATGATAAAAAGGACCGTGATATCCTGTACCTCAAAACCGTATTTTGTAACCAGCATAAAAATGGCAAATACTACGAAGATCTGTCTTCTCGCCCCGCTCAGAAAATTAAGTACGTAAAATAACCAGTACCTGCGTTTGAGCACTATTTTCTTTTCCTGGGGAGTTGTGGCTTTTTTTGCAGGATTTATGGAGGATGCGTAGACTCCTCCTGCAATCACGAGGAGCCCAAGAAGCATGAGGTTCTCTTTAATCCCGAGCTGGTTTGCGAGTAACCAGATGGCTGCTCCGACAGTGATGTTTGCGACAGCCTTGTAACTTCTTAGTTTCCCCATGACCAGTGGGGCCTCATTCATTGTAAAATATTGAAGCGAAAGGGAGTTGCTGGTAGTCTCAAAATAATGGAATCCGACGGACATCACGAATGTCGTGAATATGAGCCCATAGTACGAAGGAAAGATGCCTGTTAGAAAAATTCCCACTCCCAGGCAGGACACCGAAATAGCCGATAACCTGTGCTCCTTTATCACAAGAAGTACGTATATTACAAGAAAAGTCAAAAAGCCGGGAATCTCCCGGACCGACTGGATTACTCCTACCTGATAACCATTGATTCCAACCACATCAACTGCAAAATTATTAAAAATGGTTCGCCAACCCTGAAGCCCTATTGCCGAGAAAAGTGCAAGGAGAAGGAGGTAATTGTACATTGGATTTTTCTTAATTTCTTCCATATTCATGGGCAGGCAAACTCCAGTAGAAATTTTCCCGTAATGGACCCCTCGGGCATCATCGATAACTATGCCAATTCTAAATATTTCGGTTCCGACTTCAGACCGGACATGCAAACTTTTGAAATCGGGGCCTTAAATTGCATGTAAATCCAAACGAGATGTTAAAATACCTTTATGGTTATGTCTTTAAAAAATCCGTTTGAATGCAAAATTTAAACACAAAATTTGAACACAAAATTTGAACGCAATATTATATAAAATTTCTAAAGTTCCGTTTAAAAAGAGAAATAAGATGCCGATCAGGAATGACCGGCTTTATTTTTAATTTCGGAATTTAATTCTAACCTTTCATTCAGTTTGACATGATGAAGGTTACGAAGTCCGGGCTGAGCCTGGTTTCCCTGACAAGCCTCTCAATGGTCTCTTCGTCGGAAAGGCCTTCTTCCTTGAGCTCGCCGATGCGGTCAAAGACGTGCTGGGAAACTTCGGAGTATTCGTTGATGTCCTTCCTGTGGCCCCATACATCGCCTTCGAGTAACGAAATTCCCTGCATTGAGAGGTACATCTGTGCAGAGCTGGAGATTGTTCTCTTGTAAGAGCTGGGGATGTGGATCGCTTTTATTTCAGGACATTTCATGATAAGTTTGAAAATGTCCTTGTTGGACGGTCTGAATGCGAGGTGGACAATTTCTTCATCGTTTTTTAAGGTGTCAATTTCTTCTTTTGAACTTACAACTCTAATCTTCATTTTTATCACCGTTCTTTCCAGGATTTCCTGTTTTTTGGGTTTATTCAATTTTTTTGGGTTTTAGGGATTTTAGGGATTTATTGGGTTTTAGGGATTTTAGGGATTTATTGGGTTTTAGGGATTTTTGGATTTTTTAATGTTTTTTGAGCTATAAGGGTTTTAAGGGTTTAATAGCTCTTTCTTTTTATTTTGGGAGTTTTTAGGTTTTTAAGGACATTATGGGTTTTAATATCCTTTTTAGATTTGTTTTTAATTTTGGGGTTTCATAGGCCTGTTCCGGGTTTTCAGGTTTTGAAGTTCCGAGACCTCTTACCCATTTTTTACTTCTGTTTTTGAGAGATTGTAAAGTCCTAAACCGGAGTGCCCAATTCTCGAGTCCGCATTTTCACGTCTCGTTTCCTGAGATTTGTGGTCTTTTCCGGACCAGACTTCTAGTTTTTTTATACGGGAATTCCCATAAACTTCATAATTATTTTATATGATTTGTGAAAGTACGTCTACCATATCATATCATACTATTTAAGATTTTTCTGTACTGCTTTCTATTAAAGAAAGCAGTTATGATTTTGTGGGACGGGGAATTCTCTCGTGTTTAAGAATTGTTTCTGGTAAAGCTGCTTCGTGTTCTTTCTGACGCTTTTGTTCCACAAATGAGGGCTTCTTCTATCATTTCTGGAGCTTTCAGCAACTTTACTCGGGTTTCGAGGGCTTTTTAAGATCGTTTTTCAGATTGTTACTCAGGTTGGTATGCCCGCAGTAACCAGCATTGTACACTGGCGCAGATTTTTTCTCTATTTTTGTAATATTGTTGATATGTTGGCTTACTTTATTTGCAAAGTACTATTTATATTTTTACATCAATTATTTTTGATAAATCTTATATATTTGAAATTTTTTTCAGTAAGTGGAGAGGCATTTCTCCTCATTTCTCTGATTTATCCCTTCAACAGGTGTTGGTTTTTTAATCCTTTGAATCTTTGGAATGAAATTCTTTTTATTCCTGAGACTTTTTCATCTTTCCACAAACTAAATAACAATTTATAGTTATAAAAATTACTTAATAAATTTTTTGGTAGGATTTTGCAGCAGAAAAAAGAAAAATGTATTCCAGTCAATAAACTATATATTGAAAATATGGGGGTGGAATCCCCTAAAGTTTGTGAAGTAAAGGCACAGGGGCCGGATTCCTCCGTACTGTTTCAGATTTTAAGATTTTTCGACATATACCTGCCTTCAAGGGCATATCCGAATTTCCTGTAATATTCCCTGGCTCCTATCCCGCTTATGATGGACAGTTTACGGTATCCGGCGTTATATGCGATTTCCTCTGCATGTTCGAGGAGCTCTTTTCCGTATCCCCTGTGCTGCCAGTCGGCCCCTTTTGCCCCTTTTCCCACGGGCACCATTGAGCCGTAGACGTGCAGTTCCCTGATCAGGGCAGCATTTTCCAGTTCCGAGCGATGGGGTGCCGCAGGGAAACGCAGGCGAGTAAAACCTATCAGGACGTCAGCTGTCAGGTCTTCGAAAGCTATGAAGTGCTCCTTGCCTCCGCAGGCTTCATAGGTTTCCACTGTAAGTTCTATGTCTTTCTCATGTACCTGCTTTCCTTTCAGGATGTTGTGCCCGACTTCTCTGCAGCGGATGCAGCGGCATTTTCCACCCTTTTCTTTCAGCCGTTCTTCTGCAAGCTGCCGGATGTTGCTCTTCCGGACCCCTGCAAATATCTGTTGAGCGGGGATGTCGCGCTGGATGCGCTGGAGCCTTACCCATTTCGGGAGGACTGCTTTTATGTCTGCAATCAGTTCCATGGCCTCCTCGTCGGAAAGCGCCTCATATTCCCCGGCTTCCCAGAGCCTGTAAAGAGGCGTTCCCTCTGTTACAAGGGTGGGATAGATCTTCAGGTAGTCGGGCATGAAGCGCGGGTCTTCAAAGAGCCTTTTAAACCCTTTCAGGTCTCGCTCCGTATCCATCCCCGGCAGGTGCGGCATCATGTGGAAGCCGACCTTGAAGGCACTGTCTCTCAAAATTCGGTTTGCCTCTACGATCTCCGCAACGCCGTGCCCGCGTTGCATACGGGTTAACACGAAATCGTATACGCTCTGGACGCCTATCTCAACTTTCGTCCCTCCAAGCCTCAGGAACTCATCCACATGCTCTTCCTTTGTCCAGTCCGGGCGGGTTTCAAAGGTAATGCCCACGTTCCGGATTGCCGCAGTTTCATTTGCCTTTTGTACTTCCTCGAGCGGGATGTAAGGGACAGCCGTTCCGATGGCAGCTGCTTTCTCTCTCCATTCCGTTCCCATAAAATCGTTCATGGCTTCCAGGCAGCGTTTTGTGAACCATTCCTGGTAGTCGAGGCTGCGTGCCGAAAACGTGCCTCCCATTACGATTAGTTCTACTTTCTCCACGTCGTGCCCGATTTCCTTAAGCTGGGCAAGCCTGGAATGTACCTGCATGTAAGGGTCAAACCCATGCCGTATCGCTCTCATGGCGGCGGGTTCTTTGCCCATATAACTCTGGGGTGACTTAAATACGGAATTCGGACCCCCCGGGCAGGGCAGGCAGACTCCGTGCGGGCAGGGGGCGGGGGAAGTCATCACTGCAATCACCGCAACCCCTGAGATGGTCCTTACAGGTTTCCGCCTTAAAAATTCCTTTGTCACGGCCTGCTCTTCCGGCGTGCCCTGCACTATAATATCCCCGTTCCGGGGCAGGCTTGCCAGATGGTAACGTTTGCTGACGTCTTTTTTTGCCCTATTCAGCTGCTCTTCGTCTTTAATCCTGCCTGCCAGCACCATCTCAAGGACTTCCCGACAGGCTCTGTTAAAATCATTCTTTTTCGTTTCAGATATCATCTTTCCGGTCTCCGGGATTCCCGGTTCACTCCTTTTTCGGTAATTGCCGTTTCAGGGGTACCTTCATATGAGTAGGGAAAGTGGGTCTTTTTTCCATTACCTTTCCCCTATTTTTTTACATCTTACTTTTGAGGAATTACTCTTCATGGATTAATTAGAAAAGTCATTTTGAAGCATTTATTTAGGAGTTATCGGTGATTCTGATTCCACTATTTAAGTCTCGAAAGTAAATATTTACACTTACTAACCACGGAAGATACGGAAAACACGGAAAACACGGGCGTATTGTGCCCCTATTTCCTTTATTCCGTGTTTTCCGTGCTTTCTGTGGTTAAACTTTCAATTGAGATTGGTGAAGGAATTTGGGTTTTTGACTATAGTACTTTAATGCCATTTATTCAGGTTCCTGGCTTAATATTCTGTTGACTTAAGATTTTGCTGACCGCTAATAAAAGTTGCTGGCTGCTAATATGAGTGGTTGCTAGCCAATTCTTGTATATGCCGCAAACAGCCCTACCGTTTTCCAAAAAAGCCAGGGTATTGTCCTTCCGGATGAAGGCAGTACCCCGTAAATGTGTAAATAAATCCAATTATGTACTCAATATTGTGTGTTCTGCAAATCTGCTGTTAATACCTGGATGTTTAACAGAAGTTGAACCCTATTATGAATGTGCCCTGTCCTTTTCCTGTCTGCAGGTTCATCTGCTCTCTTATGTATTCATCCGTGGGTGTGGAAGGCGATCCGAGTACAACATCGGTCACACCGCAGGCACACTCGACCTCCGGGCATTTCTGGGGAGGGAGGACCACGGTGAGGGGTTCTTTCTTTGCCTCTTTTGGTTTGGGGACTGCATTTCTGTAGAGCACAAGATTCCCCATTACCATCATATCTTTACATTTTTTGCATTCTTCAAGCTTTTCGGGGTCGTAAATGTCTTCTCCGACCTTTTCCCCGTACTGCATGAGCACAACGTTGGACCCTTCCGGCCAGACATAGTCCATGTTAGTTGTGAAAGCGATGATTACCTGGCGATTGAAGACCTCCTTTATTCCCCGGTTGTCTCCTATCCCGAGGCCCATCAGGACTGCTCCTTCGGCTTCCTTTTCAAGTGCGAGAATTTTATCCCTGTCCTTCTCCGTAACAATATATGTGTCCTCTACACCTTTAATGGCTTTTATTTTGCACTGGACATCTTCTATGATCTCTTTATTTTCCATATCTAGGTCCCCTTGTTTTTTTAACTTGGTTATGGATTCAGAGGTATACGATAACGGTATTCAATAGAGGTATACGATAACGGTATTCAATAGAGGTATTCAATAGAGGTATTCAATAGAGGTATTCAATAGAGGTATTCAATAACGGCATTCTAAATAGAGGTATTCGATATATGCTATTAATATAATTTTTGAATATATTAACATTAGGTTGCTGCACCTTTCGGTTACTGAAACTTTCGGTTACTGCATCTGGATGCATTGTGTTATACTACAGTTCTCATGATTTTATTATTACGAATATATTATATTTTTTCTCTCATCTTACCTCAAGTTCATCAACTTATTCATTTATTCATTTCTATAATATTTTCTCTGAACTCCCATATAACCGCATTAATTCGACAATTTCCGAAATTTTAACGACAATACTTCCAGTTCCAAACTGTGTAAATAATTGCATTTAAAACATTTTTTGTTTTTATAATCTGAATTCGGTTTTTTTCTCTTATCGTTTTTCTTTTTTTCAATTTATGCTATAAAATCCAAATTCAGTATGCTTTGATTTCAGGTTGTATTCCGTATATTTCGCCGGTTATTTCTACCGCATCTCGATAGTTCGGACCTGACCTGTCAAGGAATATTCAGAATAATGCAGTAATAATACAGACATAATACAGATATGATACAGACATAATACACAAAGAAGCACACTCATAGGCGGCATACTGTAATTACGTATGGGCATGCCCTTGATCTTCCGGATACTCTAATATCCAGTGTGCCGTTCCCGGTGTAATTATGGAGTGTACTCTGCAGCTCCTAATTTATCCCCGCAGGCCCATCTTCTTCAGTTCAGGTTTTGCCCCTTCACAGCATGAGAACTTTACAGCATAAGACCTTAACAGCATAAGACCTTAACAGCATAAGGTCTTCACAGCTTACAAATTTTAAAAACAAGTATATCCTCAAATTCTTTTGCTCTACTCCCCTCAAGCACACAACCTTTTTTCAATAGTATTTTATAAGTATTTCGAATTTAATCTGTATGTTTACCTCCTGAGATTATTCTATTTCGTTCCTTTCGACATTTACCGTCATTTGTATCGTTGTTTTGCGCTTTTCCTGTTTAATTTCTCATATATTGACCACAAAAGATTTAATAATGCAATTGTTTTATAGAACACTTGTAATCCAATTTGAAGGGATAAGGAGGGTAACGACTCCTCTTCGTCAATCGACGAATTCCTATCCGTCTAATTTGGTGAAGACTGATGAAACCCTTAAAATGTTAAATCCCAACACTTCTTCTTACATACAGTATATTTTAATAAATACGGAGGAAACAACAAATGAAGAGATTTGCAGCAGTAACACTGGCTGCCCTCATGGTCTTAGCTGTATTCGCATCTTGCGCAAGTGCAGCAGATTCCGTTGAGATCCGCGGTCCAGTGTACAACGGAACAAATCTTACAGATATTGTTCCTGTTACTATGGATGCTAACTCATTTGCAGCATTCTACTATGACCTTGACGAAGGTACCCAGACAGAAACCCTCTCGGTTTTATCCGCTGATGACAGCGACACAATCCCTGAAGGTGACCTTGTCTACAACACCACGATCACATTTGTCGATTTCGAATATGCTCCTGGCTTCACTGCCAGTGACGAAGACGATGCAACCACCCAGTTCCCTGTACTCGGCTTCTTTGCAGAGGCTTTCATCCCACTGGATGAAAACAAAGCAGACAAGCTCGCCAAGCTGGTCATGGATGACGACGAGAAGTACACCCTGAGAACCGGCGAAATCCTCGACCTCGGTGAGGGCTATGCCCTTGAAGCCAAGCAGGTCGATGTTGACGGTGAGAAAGTCTGGCTCGAGTTCACCAAGGACGGCGAATTCATTGACGACGAAATCATTTCCGTCGCAACCGCAGACGACACCGGTGACTGGGTCGTTGACCTTGACGACATCGAGGATGAAGACGATGTAATTGTCATGAGAATGCACGTGAACCAGGTCTTCCAGGGAGCTGTTGACAGCATTGCCCAGATCGAAGGTCTCTGGCTCATTGACTTCGAGAACGCAATGACCATCGAGTCTGACGATGAATTTGGAGAGCTCGAAGTAACTATCACTGGAGACACTCTCAACCTTGAGAGCACCGACGATATCACCCTTAACAAGGATGACACCGAAGAGATCGCTGAAGGCATGTCCTTCCTTATCGCTGACACTCCTGACGACGAATTCAGGTTCTATGTATTCAAGGAATTCACCGAACCCGGCACCTATGAGATCAGAGGTAGCGTCGTTGACAACAACAATAGCGTCAGCACCTGGGAATGGAACTCTTCCACCTTTGCTGGCTTCTACTACGACATTGATGACGATGTAGGTACCGAGGAGCTTAAGATTCTCTCTTCCACCGGAACCGACACCGTGGAAATCGGTGACAACCAGCTTGTCTACACCACCACCATCGAAATGGTTGACTTCGAATTCGCTCCCGGCTTCACTGCCAGTGACGATGACGTTGCAACCAAGGAGTACCCTGTACTCGGCTTCTTTGCAGAGGAATTTGTTGCAATTGACCCCGTCAGCGCTGACAAGCTTGCAAAGCTGGTCCTCGACGATGACGAGAAGTACACCCTGAGAACCGGCGAAATCCTCGACCTCGGTGAGGGCTATGCCCTTGAAGCCAAGCAGGTCGATGTCGAAGGTGACAAGGTCTGGCTTGAGTTCACCAAGGACGGCGAATTCATTGATGACGAAATCATCTCCGTTGTCGCAGGCGAAACCGGCGACTGGGTCGTTGACCTTGATGACGTTGAGGATGAAGACGATGTAGTTGTCATGAGGATGCACGTGAACCAGGTCTTCCAGGGCGCAGTCGACAGTATCGCTCAGATCGAAGGTCTCTGGCTCATTGACTACGAGAACGCTTTCACCATTGAGAATGACGATGAATTCGGCGAACTTGAAGTCACCCTCAAGGGCAAGACCCTCGAGCTTTCCAACGATGACTCTATCACCCTGAACAAGGATGACGACGAAGAAATCGCTGAAGGCATGTTCTTCAAGATGGCTGACAACACAGAAAAGTTTGTCAGGTTCTACCCATTCGTTGAGGTAACCATCGAAGGCGCTGAAGAAGACGCTGATGACGAAGAACCTGTTGACGAAGAACCTGTTGTTGACGAAACACCTGTTGACGACAACGTAACTGTTGACGAAGAACCTGTTGTTGACGAAGAACCTGTTGACGAAGAACCTGTTGAAGAAGAACCTGCTGAAGAAGAAGAAGAACCCTCACCTGGATTCGGATTCGCCTTCGGACTTGTCGGACTTCTTGCAGTAGTCTACCTCGTTAGGAGGAACAACTAAATCTTCTGAATGAAGGGTTTTCCTAACCCTTCTTTCTTTTACCTTTTTTTCATTGCTTTTTCTTAGATACCCTTAAATTCAGGCGCTTCTTTTAAATTGACCTCATCCATAGGATTCTATATTCCGATTAAGGATCAAGGTGAAATTATGAAAAAAAGTATGGTTTTATTATCTGTACTTGCGGTTTTGATGATGGCTTTTTCAGGCTGTGTGGATGGTAATGACCCAGCAGTCAATGGGACAGATACGAATACCTCGGAAGCAAATGTCAGCGTGGATATGGGCACTGCTGATATGAGCGCAATTGACCCCGCTCCCGCAGGTTTTGAATATCTCGCATCCCTTCCGCTCTCTGCTGAGGACATTAAACAGGATTATGAAGCCGACAATGTTTCGGGAGTCCTTGGTGGTTCCGAAGGCATGTACAAATATTCCGACGGGAATGATTTTTATGTAGATGTTCTCGAATTTGAAGACAGTACTGCCGCAGAGGAGCTTATCTTCGAATACAAATCTTCCTTCTCATCGTTGAGGACCGGCTCTCGGTTCGTTGAAGAGTCCTTTAACGGGCATTTCGCGACAAAAATTACCGAGTACTCCACAATAGGTGGGGAACAGGTTCCCAGATACTCCTACATCTGGCAGCATGAAAACTACGTGTTCGTTGTCTATGGGAACACCGATGATGCTTCGCTGGTTAAGGAACTGGCAGAAGCTACGGGATATTGAGTAATTATTGAGTGAGTTTACGGATATTGATCCCTTCTTTTTCGAGAATGGGGCTTAAATCCTTTCTCACTTTTTCTTTTTACTACCTTTTCAGACTCATTTTTCTTTTTTTGAGTTTTTTTCCTGATTCTTTTTTTATTGCTTTTTCTCGCCTTTTTTTCTTTTTTATTTTCCAGACTCATTTTTTTTATATGTCAAATATCGAAAAACTTGAGCGAAAATTCCATCTTTTTCAGCCTAATTTGAATCACATGTATGGAGAATCTTTCATAAAATGATTAACTGAATAATTCGGACTTGAGTAGAAGGTGTGAAGAAACTGCAACATTATCATGAACTGGAACTATTCAAAAAGAAGTTGAGTAAGTGTAATTTATTCAATGCAGAAAGAAAATGACTCTGGTCCAAAATCTAGTGATTTTTGCATTTTTTGATTGGAACAATGAATTTGCAGGAAGAATTCGTTCTTCAATCAAACTCAATATTCGGCATCTAAAGACTTCAATCAAGAGGCCGTGTTCAAAGGACCACAACAAATTTCAAAATCCAGTGATTTTTTAGTTTACATCAATCACTGGATTTTGGAACTGAGTCAAGAAAATGTGACAAAGTACAAAATCATATAAAAAAATACCAAAAACATAAAAAAAGTACAAAAGAAATGTAATAAAGAAAAGGACGTTAGAAACGCACTTTTCTGAATACATCTTTGCTGTGAGTTTTGTTTTCAATCAGGTTACTCTGATTAATTCACTTTCTGATTTACTCACTTACCAACTTTCCGGCTTACTCACTTTACCAGTAGCATTCCTTTTCCGCCTGCGTTGACATCGCCAACGAACTTGCGGTAGGTTATGCCTTCAACTTCCTCGGTTCCGTCTTCCTTGTAGGAGGGAAGCATATCCGAGATTTTGCCTTTGATGATTACGGTCCCGTTCTTCATCTCGCTTGCGGGCATGGTGGCGTTTCCTTCGATGACGATTGTGCCACCGTTGTTTGAGACTGCGGGAAGGAGGCCGACGTTTCCGGTCACGAGGATTTCTCCGCCGCACATGTGCTCGCCGAGGTAGTCCCTTGCGTTCCCGTTGATGGTGATCTTTCCTCCGCGCATGCCGCAGGCTTCTCCACGGTAGCCGGATCCTACATAGTAGGCTGCGCTTCCGTTGAGGATTATCTCTCCGCCTTTCATCTCGCAGCCGAGCCAGCTGTCAGCGTCGCCATTTATGACGATTTTCCCGCCTTTCATGCCGAACCCGCAGTGCATGTCCACGTTGCCGTTGATTTCGATTTCTCCGGTGCTCATGCCCTGTCCGATTCTCTTGACCCGGGAGACGTCTCCTTCAAACACGATTTTTGTGTTTTCTGCGGAGTCACTGCCCTCAACTTCAACCGTAAAGAAGTCTCCGAGCGGACACTGCCCGTTTCCGTACCAGACGAGAATGGCTTCGATTTCTTCCTTTGTCTTGCCTGCGAAGTTGTCCGGGGTTACCGTGTCGGCTTCGATAGGGATCTTGTTGGCTTTTTTCAGGGAAAACTTTACGACCTGCATTTAGAACTCCCCCTCCGTGCTGATTTCTACCGGATTTGGCAGGTATGAGTCCTCCACCATGTAGTTGGACTTGCTCACGGTGTAGTACTTCTTGAACTTGATATCAGTGTCCTTATTCATGGCACTGTCGATATCTGCCGGAACTTTTGCATTCACCCAATAGGTCCTGCCCATCGGGGTGGCTTCGATTTTTCCATCCTTGACGACGACCTTTCCATCTTTCAGGGTGTATGCAGCGCCGCTAAAGGCCTGCTTGACCTTCTCGTGCTCAACGGAGGGGTCAATGTCGCTGGTGATGATGTCATAGATGGCAACGTCTGCATCGGAACCTACCTTGAGGTTTCCTTTCTCAGGCCTGCTGTACATCTTCGACTGCATGCTCCTGGTCATAATCGCAAGTTCATAGAAACTCAGTTCCCTGTCGAGTCCGGGGAGCACCATTCTGTCCAGTGCCATCTTGCCGAAGCCGGAGATGACCTGCTCCCTCTTCTTTGCGCTCATCAGGTAGGTGAAAGCTTCAGGGTAGTTCACGAAGGAGCCGCCGTTCGGGCTGTCAGTGGTGAACATGATCTTCCAGGGGTCTTCTACGAGCAGGGCCAGTTCGATCCCTATTGCCCACTGAACTGCGTTTATGAAGCTCTTGGGGGAATATGAAAGGGGCACAACACCCGAAGCATCTTCCAGCTCGATATCCTGATTGCTCCACTTTTCGTGCAGCATCCGGGAGTTTGCATACTCCACAGGGCCGTCGGCAGTCATGGTTACTGCAGGGCCGAAAATGACCTGTCCAAGGTCGAAAGTCAGGTGGTTCGCACCGTTCAGGTAGTCTGCGACCATCGGGGCTCCCGTCTCGAAGTCCCGCCAGGAGGTCCCGGCGTAAGCGTTGAACTGGACATGGGTTACGTGGAGGGCCTGCCTGTCCACGACTGGCTTCACCTTCTCGAACATTTTCATGGTCTCGATGGTGGTCTCATAGTTGCCGGGCTTTCCCAGGTTGTTGCAGTGCACATGCACGGAGTGGGGGAGCTGCAGTTTCTCATTTGCTTCGGCAAGCCCCATCAGGATCTCTGCAGGGGTTACGTCGAAGTTCGGGACAGGGTCATAAAGTCCGCTTACGTTCTTACCCCAGCCCCAGGCTTCTCCTCCGCCTGCGTTTACGATCTTTACCCCATAGCCCCTGGAGGCTTTCAGGCCCCAGGCCACATAGGCTGCCAGCTTTTCCGGTTCCTTGTCCCGGATGTACTCCATTACCTGCCAGTTGCTCCCGAAAAGAGAGAGCCCCATTTTGTCCAGGATGGGGATTTCTTTGAATTCCTCGTGGGTGTGCCTTGCGGCAAGCATCGGGATTGCGGCTTCACAGATGGTTGTGTACCCGAGTTTTGCGTACCTGTACCCGATTGCATAGGTATTGGGTGTGTTGTACCCGACCTGTGCCCTTGTCTTTTCGGTCATTGCTTCTGGGCCTGAGAGTCCCGGCACCAGGGTTCTCCTTGCATCGTTAGGGTTCATAAAGCGCCCTACGTTGATCTTCCCTGCGCTGTGGGTGTGCCCGTCAAAGCCCCCTGCCATGGTGAGCCTGCCTGCGGCATCAATGACCTTTGCGCTTTCCGAGACGCTTTCAACTATTTTGCCGTCCCTTATGCAGAGGTCCATGGTTTCACAGTTAATGCCCTGTGCAGGGTCGCAAACGTTTGCGTTTTTAATAAGGATTTCCGACATTCTCATGCACCTTCCTTGAGTTCCCTGACCTTTGCAATCAGGTCTTTTGCGATTTGCTCGTCGGTCTTGAATTCCGTATCAATAAGTTTTTTCATGCGGAGAGGAATTGCGTCCATCCTGTAGGCTGTCCCCTCAGCTTCAATCCCTACAACTGCCGCAGGAATCACCACATCGGCAATTTCGGTTGTTGGGTTGGCGTACGGGTCGATCTGGATAACGGGGATTTTTGCCAGGTGCCTGACAGCTTTTTGTGGGAAGTGTGCTCCGGGGTCTGCGGCAGAGATTATTGCCGCATCCGCTTCTTCGCGCACCAGGACATCGTTTGCTCCGGTCTCTCCGGGGTTATAATAGGGGAAGCCCCTTGCAAAGTCAATTGCCATGGGGAAGCCGGTCTCCCAGGTTGCGACCTGTCCGAAACCGGTAACGTTGTAGTGTCCGCGCATTCCGATCATGACGGATTTGGTGTGCTGGTTCAGGTCTGAGATCAGGGAGGAGACCCCATCTCCGTTCTTGTACTTGGAGCGGGACTGTGTGACTCCCATGCCGAAGAAGATGCAGGAGAACTGGGCGTTTTTCAGGTTCTCGGCAAGTTCCAGGATTTCTTCTTTTGAAATGCCTGCGACGGTTTCGGGGATTACGTCTTCATGCCCGTTAACTGCGGACCTGAGTGCAGTGATAAGGAGCAGGTCGCTTCCCTGTTCGATTTCCACATATTTGTCGGCAAGCTTTGCGGTGTCGGTCTTCCTGACGTCGATAACCACCATTTTCCTGCCTTTTCTTCCTTTTGTGGAGAAGAAACCCTTTGAGAAGCTTGAATAGCGGCTCATGTGCCTGGGGTGGGCGTGTACGGGGTTGCAACCCCAGAAAACGATTAAGTCAGCCCGGTTCTTGATAACTCCCAGGGAAGCTCCTGGAGATCCTTTCTCCTGAGCTGCAAGGGCTGACGGGCCATGGCAGACGTTTGCGGTAGAGTCGATCAGAGATCCGGTCTCCTCAGCAAGCTGGATGGCTTTGGCGATGGCTTCACAGGAGGTGGAGCACCAGCCGTAGGAAAGGGTCCTCCTGGAATTTACGAGGATCTTTGCGGCAGCTTCAATGGCTTCTTCGTAGGGGACGGGGACCAGTTCCCCGTCTTTCCTGATCATCGGGTTTTCGATCCTGTCATGTTCGAACATGCCGACAAACTTGCTGTGCCCGAGGATACAGGCATTTTCGATTTTCGTGATTTTGTTATCTTCAACAGTAACCGTGATGTCGTCGCAGAGGGACCCGCATAGGGAACATACTGCGTCTTTTATTACTGGCATACTTTTTCCTCCAAGTTTTTCTGGATGTCTCCGGATTCTGGCTGGAAAATTAGTCTTTCCTGTGTGGCGTTTAATCTTCCCTGTACTGTTTCATAAGGGACTTCATGTCCAGAGGCTTCTCTTCTGTGGCTTCGATTTCTGCAGGGACACCTTTTAGCCCTGGCATTCCGCAACCGTGGGTGTCAGGGTCCAGGACTGTGTTTGCCCAGGGGCCCATGGGGATAAAGGCCAGACCGTCGGGATTTCCGTCGTTTGCCTTTGCAAACACCACTACTTCCCCAAAGTCAGTGGTGACCTTCAGGCTGTCTCCTTCGGAAACACCCAGTTTATCGAGGTCTGCAGAGTTCAGTTCACAGTATGCACAGGCATCAAAATAGCCCCTGTAAGTCTTTGCTTCCAGATGTGCGCCCTGGTCGGCGGTTCTTCCGGATATGAGATTTGCTTTCAATTTCATGGAAATTCCTCATCTGGGGTATAAGGTTTGGATATTATGAGCGGTATTTTATTCAAATATTCTATGGCATGTTCCCGAAGCAACACCTGCCAGCCCGAATCCCTCCGAGGCATGTGAATCCTGAAAGTTGGTTTCAGGGCTTGATTTCGGAATGCTTCTGACCGGTCTCCGGGATGCGGCAAATTTGATGAATACTTGATTTCTTCTGGAATGAATGATATAGGCTCACGAGGTCGTTTTCTTTTGATGCGGACCCGTTTGATGTGAGCCTTTTTGATACGACTTTTATGTATTGATCATTCATTATAATTTCGCCGTTTATATATATTTATGGCTATTTATATCTTTACTGCTCCTGCGCGAATGAAGGTGTGGGAAAGATGTGAGCGAAAACCCGGCTAAAATCGTTTTTTATCCGGCTTCCCTTCCCTTTTTTAAAAAACGGTCCGGATCTCAACAAAATTATCTTCTTTATTATATATTAAAACCTTATATGAATCATATTCCAATTATCAGTTGTATTATATATTACTATATTATGTCAATTCTAACATAACGCTCCCCTTTTCCGGATGGAGTCCCTCGAAGACTAGAGCAAGGTCCGCTTTTTCCTTCCTCCTCCTTTCTCCCTTCATCATCTGTCTATAAAAATTTGCTCCATATCTATATTTTTTCCATTTTCAATCGTTACCCTTTAATATACCTTCGTACATTTGTGTGTTGCAAGCCCGGATAGCCTAGTCGGTTGGGGCGCCAGACTCATAGGGACCTTTAATATGAGGCGTCTTTAATCTCCTGAGATATCTGGAGGTCGCGTGTTCGAGTCACGCTCCGGGCACTTTTATTTCTCATTTTTCTTCTGCTTCAACTTCTTCACTTTTGTTTTTAGTAAGTATTTTCCTTGCTTTTGTTAATAATGGCAAAATCGGCTGTATTCCGAAGGAAGATACTGTGAAAGGGGTAGATTTGTGTCACTCTAACAGATTTTAATTTTTATCTCCTAATTTTTCCGGGTTATTCTTTTCTTTTGGGCATTTTGCTTTTCTCAAATAAGTTTTCCAGGGCAGAAGTTGGGAATATTATGGGGTTTCAAGGTTTCAGGTAATTATAGGGAAAAGAAATCCTGAATATCTGGTGTAAAAACGCTAATGTAAAAAAGTGATGTAAAAAAGTAACGTAAAAACTTATTCGAAAAACTGTTTGGATGAAATATAGGTAGAAATGTTCTGTTGTTGGTTTCTTTCTCTGTCTTTATGCTTTTTTTTTGGATGGGTGCATCCCGCGTCAAGAATTCATTAAAAGGAGAGTAAGTAGTCAAATTTAAAAGGGAGGAATATTGGTTCCCTCAGATTTTTTCCTTAAATTTTCCTTTTGAAATCTTTTTTTACTGGGATTTATAATAATTAAAAGGTATATGCCAGGGAAATCTCCACCGAGCATTAAAGGGAGAATTGCCTTATCCGGTGAATAATTTCCCTTTTTGTATTGTCATTCAAATTCCGAGTTTTCGAATTCAGGACTTTCAAATTCAGGACTTTCAAATTCAGGATTTTCAAATTCTGAGCTTTCAAATTCCGGAATTTCAAATTCCGAACCTATAACTCTTATGCTGTCAAAAGGGGTTGCGGTTGCATGTTCTTTTTCTATGCTGCAGATATTGAATACCGCAGGAGGAATGAGACAGTCCTGGGTGCAGTCAAGGGCGCATTCCATGTTGCATTCCGTTTTTCTCGCCATCTCCAGGGCGAGTTTGTCCTGAGTCTCGTACATTTCCTGAAGAGGGAATTCCAGGTGGGAGAGATCCCTGAATTTTTCACAGGGGGTGTCGATTTCGATGATGATTTTGTCTCCTTCAACCCTTCCCATTATTGTATGGGTTATACCGCAGATGTAGGAAGATACTTTCATTTTTGTCATTTTTCGAACCCCGGTATGTTATTATTTTCCAGAGATTAGCCTTTCAGTAGACTTCCCCGCTAATATCGTTTCTCTGAATCTCTTTTGCGCTCAGGGATGAGATGTTCCTGAAATCGATTGCTTTCATCGGACAGGCGCGGACACAGCGTCTACAGCTTGTTCCCAGGCAGTCCTGGGTGCTGCACCTTGCAAACCTGACTCCGTTTTTCTCGATGGTCACAAGGGCATTTTCCGGACATTCTTCATTACAACGTTTGCAGAGGATACAGCCGTCTACCGGGACTTCGATGGTGGTCCCGATTTCCTCTACTATCTGGACAGGTATGCCGCCCGTTTCTTCGATATCTTTTGCAGCTCTCTTTTCCATCACTGCGTCTTCTACCGGTTCCGGGAAGGGAGGGTACTTGTACATTTTCATGAACTTTTTGTATAGTTTCATGGTCATGCCCTCGGTCCAGTAGGAAAGCTCGCAGGTGTAGATGTTCTTGAAAGTCTCGCTGGTGGCCATCATCAGGTGGTCGGCCGTAATGCTATTTGCAAGGGCAATGACTTCATCGAGCCTGGAATCGTCCAGAATAATTTCTCTTGCAAGGGCGATGGAAGTGTTCCCGAACTGCACGGCTTTCCTTGAGAAATCAGGGCAGGACCCGATTTTCCTGGCTTTCCTGCAGTCCACGTAAGTCCCTGAGGCCCCGGACATGTAGACGTTTTCGAGGTCTTCGAAAGAAACCCCTGCTTCCAGCATAAGGGTAAGCTGAGCTGCCCGGATTGCCCCGATGGCTTTTCCGGCTTCTGAGATGTCTTCTTCCGAGATTTCAATGCCTTTTCCAAGGACCAGCTTTCCGTTGGGGAGTTTGGGGGGCTGTTCCATCAGGCCGGTTTCTATGGCAACGGCAATGACGGCAATTACTCCTGTTCCGGTAATCCCCACAGCTTCATATTCTCCCTTTTCAATGACTTCTCCGGTGACGGGGTCTATAAGGTTTCCTGGCTTGCTTTCCATGCTGTTGTCCAGGACTGAAAGCCTCCAGTAGTCCCCTTCGACGTTCACGTCTGCGATCGCTCCGGGGCTTGCAATCATTCCGCAACTGATCCCCTGCCCTTCAATGGCTGGCCCTGCCGCCGCACTGCCCGTGATGATCCGGTCCCCTACCTTTATTGCCATCTCTGCGTTTGTCCCGTAGTCGGTAACAATGGAAACCTCTTTCTGGTTCAGGAAGTCGGTTTCGATCATCATCGCCAGGGCATCGGCTCCTATTTCGTGGGCAATTGCCGGGGGCACTGTGACCTTACATTTCGGCATTTCCAGTACGCCTTTGAAAAGTTCGGATGCCGGGAAGACCCTGGCTCCCCTTTCCACATTTTCGACCCCAAGCCTTCTTTGCATATTCTTGCCGGCATAGGCCAGGTCCCTTATTTCCGAGTTCTGGAAGAGGGAAAGCTGGATTGGGTTTCCGCATACCACCAGTTTTTCGATGTTTGAAGGGTCCACGTCCAGGGTATCGATGACCTTTTTTACCGCATCCATAATGATGCCGTGTGCAATATCCTGTCCGACTTCAAGGGCGAAATCCAGGTGGTCGATGACGTTTCCCCCGGGAAGGGGGTGTCTCATCGTCATCGCAGTTCTTAATACTTGTTTTGTCTTCAGATCTATAAGCTGTGCTCGAAATCCGCTGGTTCCCAGGTCAAGTGCAATCCCATACATTTTTATACCTCAGCTTGCAGCGATTAAATAATTGAAAAAAATAAACAATACAACCGTGTGCTTTAAGGCTGCCAAAATCCTTTTTGAAGGAGTCTGTGAAATTCGCTACTTCTTGTTTTAGCTGGTTTGATTATTATTCTTTTTAATCTAAAATTTGGGATTGAATATATATAACATAATTCGGGGCCTCTTGTGAGGGACTTTGATTTCACATATGGCTTTGATTTTGCATAAGGCTTTGATTTTTCAAGGGGCCTTATTTTTTGAGGGATGTACTTTTTTGAGGACCTTTGACTTTTCAGATCTCCTCTTTTTTAGAGCCTCACATCGCAGGATGATCCCGGCAGCGGATGAAAAAAAGTATACAAAAATTGAATTCCAAAAACAGAGTTTATTATTTTTTAGGTTTTAGATTTTTCTCTGTTCTATTGCAAAAAAATAATTTTTTAATTTTCATTATAATAATCGGGGTGTAGTTCTTAAAAATATCTCCTGATTCCTCCACCAATTTTTCATGCAGTGCTCCTTTTGCCTGTAGATAGGGCTAAAGAGCACTGCTGGTTCAAAAAAGAGTTTTTCAGGGTTTTAGACACTCTTCCTCCTTTTAAATGGCAAAAAGGTTCCATTGAGGTCTATTTTCCTGATTTTTAAGGCTCAGGTGCCCATGTGGGGCCTGGAGGTATGCGGCTCTGGGCACCGAACTTTTTTTGCCTCATTTCCCGGCTGGCATTTCCTGGCAAAATGGCAAAGCCATGGTTTACTCGCTTGGTTTTGAGGCACTTTGTGGATATAGACTGTCCTTTTCCCGGCAGGTACCTTGAAATGGCAAATTTGTACCTTTCCGTGTAAGGTGTTGCAGGTCTTATTTCCATTGAGGGATAGATGAACAATGCCCATAGAGAGAGGGATTTAAGGCATTGTCATCAGCGTGATTGATTTCTTTAATTTTTTCTGATTACTTAAGCTTTCGTTCAGGCTTTTGGGATTATCTCGTCAATCCTGAGGACGTTTCTTGCGGTCTCTGTTGCCGAGATCAGGGCAAGTTTCTTGATCGTTGCCGAATCGTAGACTTTCGGCCCCTTATCCGTAACTTTCCTTGAGATATCTATCCTTGCCTCCACTCCTCTGGCGTAGGCGTTTCTCATCTCCACCATCGCATCGATGGTTTTCATTCCCGCATTTCTTGCCAGGGTTTCCGGGACCTTTTCCAGGGCTCCGGCGTATGCCAGGATAGCCAGCTGTTTCTTTCCTGTCTGTGTTGCCGCAAATATCCTGACCATGTGGGCCAGTTCAAACTCAATTGCGCCTCCGCCGTTTACTATCTCCCTGTTTTTTATGAGGAAAGCAGCATTGTTAAGGGCGTCATCCACTGCTTCTTCCACCTTGTCCAGCCCGTACCTTGTCGGGTCCCATATCAGGATCGTGGAAATCGGTTTTCCCTTCACGGTTATGAAGACGAAGTTCTCCCTGTTTCGTTTTTCAAGCTTAATCCTGTCGGCTTTACCGAGGTGCTGGGGCAGGATCTCGTCATTCTTGCTCATCAGGGTCGTACCCGTGGCTTCCGAAAGCTTTTCCAGGTCTTTCATTTTCAGTTTCTTGAAAGCCAGTATCTTGCTGTCCCGAAGCAGGGTCTCGATATAGGGGTCTATATCTCCCTCGCAAAAGAGGACGTTTGCGCCCGAATTGATTATTTTTCCCGCAAGCTCCCTGCACATCTCCTTCTTTCTCTCCTCAAAAAGGAGAGCCGTTTGGACAGAGTCCATTCTCAGGTTATGCTGTGGGTTGAGGTATCCGCTTTTAATCTTGAGGTCGTAATTGATAATGAGCACCGAGGGTTCTTCAAAGTCCCTTGGCATATCCGTCCTTGCCGGGTTTTCGTCCATTATCAGGCCTTCCAGGGCCACCATCCCCGGCCCTCCCATCTTCTTCAGGACCTTCACGTTCCGGTTGAGGTCGAGGCGGCCTTTCTGCGTCTCGCTCAGGTGGGCTATAACTCCCTGTACGACGTCCGTAATCTCCTCCGCCTGCTTTCTCTCCACCCCTTTTCCGGTGGCTGAGCACGCAATCGTTGTCCTGACGTCCTCTTCCCCTGCCTGCCTTATGTTGTACCGGAGCATCTCATAGGCTTTTTGCAGGGCAAGTTCGTAGCCTTCTATGATAATTGTGGGGTGTACTCCCGCTCTTATCAGCCCAATTGCGTTTTTAATCAGGTTGCTTGCCAGGATCACCGCTGTTTTCGTCCCGTCCCCGCAGGCTTTGTCCATTGATTCAGCAAGCTTTTTCAGGGTAGTTACGATCGGGTGGAGGACGTCCATTTCCTTTAAGATCACTTTCCCGTCGTTTGTTATGAACACGTCGTTCACCGGATTTACTACCATCTTGTTCATCCCTTTCGGGCCCAGGGATGATGCCAGAAGTTCGTCTATTTCCGTTGCAGCCCTTTCGAGCTGGTCGATAAGCCCGTCTTCTTTTACCGGCTCGTTGATGAGGATCTTGTCTCTTATGGTCCTTGCCAGGTTTGCCATTCCGTCCCGGCTTTCAAGATCGGTTCCTTCAGGTGTTTTTAGTTCGCTTGCCATGTTTTTCCCCAAGACAGCGTTGCTTTGAATCCTGATCTTTTGAGAGCTTTCCCTGGAAGTTCCTGATCTTTTGAGAGCTTTCCCTGGAAGTTTCCGTCCTGATGTTTTACGGAGTTTTTTCTGGACTCTTTTGTTTTCTTATTGAAAGAGGTCTGTTGGATTTGTTTACCGGCGTTTTATCGGAAGTTTTATGATAGAGGTTCTTGCCAGCATTTGGAATTTTCAATTTTTTATGGTGTCAGGGCGTACTTCCCTTCCTGAGAAGCGTCTGTAAACGCATGATCAGCTATCTGTTTTTTAGCCGCAGGTTTCTTTTTTCTTTCCGGTCCCTGGATGCCTGTGGATTCGGAATGTTTCTGAATGCTTCCGAGATAAGCGTAAGGTTCTTCCATTGTAAGGCCAGTTTCAAAAGGCAGACCTGAATTCACAGGAAATGAGTATGCAGTGCATGCGAAATCCTGAGTTAGTTCATAGTTCACAGGATCCGCTTCAATATCAGAATACCGGAAGAAAGTCCTCTTAGATGAGTGGCTCGGCTCCTGTTCATAAGCAGCAGGAAAGCTTGCAGGAATCGTGTAGATTTGTTTTTCTTCAGGTTCAGGTTTTCTCTGGGATTTCATCCAGTTTCACCTCTTTCCTAAATTAATCAAAAAAGGTTCTTCGCCATTTTCTACAAACAGCTGAATGCTTTTTTCAGCTTGTTATATTTTCAATTCGTTTTTCAATTCGTTTTTAGAGTTTACATGTACTTTTTTTGGAGCATATATCTGTGCAGAAAAAGGCGGGAACCTGAATCATTTTCAGAATAAATAAGAAAGGGGGGAAAAAATCCCATCCTTTCTCAAAAAAGTCGAAGCTTGCTTGTTTTTCAGGAAGCGACTTTTCTCCCGTTTTATCCGATGATCTTCTTGTAGATTTCCGGTCCCTTCTCTGCTACAGTGTAGGTCTGGGCAGTGATAGCGTCACAGGGTGCTCCTGGCGGCACTTCACAGCCGGTTGCAATCGCATACTTGGACTGCATGCCGTTTTCCTTGAGGGCGGTGAGGACGCTCTCCTGGAGGTTCACGGTGTCTGCTTTCATTTTCTCGATGCCTTCTGGGGAGTTGTCGAGGAAAAGGATCGGACTGACTTCCCCGGCGAACATTGTGTCCTTGCCGTAGGTGGAGATCAGGTGCTTGTGGTCCTTGGATCCCTTGTTGACTTCATCCGGATAGAAGGTGTAGCTGTAGTATTTGGTGTCCCACTTGCTGATGAGGTCCCAGTGCGGGGCGTCGGAACAGTTGTGGATGACCGTTGGCTTGTTGTACTGCTTGTAGAGCGGAGCAACCCTGTTCTGCATGATCTGACCTTCGGACTTCATGTATTCGTCAGCGCTGAGGATGACGTTGTTGGTCCAGAGGGTTACCATACAGAGGTTGTCTGGCTGGGCTTCTTCGAACATGCCCTTCATGATCTCTTCAACGTAGGTAGCTGTCTTGTCAAGGGCCTTGAGGACGACATCCGGGTTGGTCCTGAGATCGGAAAGCACGCGGGTTGCTCCCATAATCTGGGTCAGGGCGACCATCGGGCCTTCGATCAGGGCGGTCATGGGGGCATCGATGGAGTGGGCCTTCTCGGTTGCGAGCTTGTTACCCTGGATGAGGTTGTAAGCCCGGGTTCCTTCCTTGATTTCGGGGACTTCGAGTTTCTCGTAGTCTTCAAGGTGGCCGATTGCTGCAGGGGTGTCTTCTTCGGGGTACCTTATCTCTGCGCCGAAGTCGGCTGCATCCACACAAAGATCGGTCAGCCCGACGAAAGTGTCCATGTTAAAGTATTTGATACCTGTGAAGGCACTTTCTGCGTACTTCTCTGCACTTGTCGAGTACTCCTTGTAAGAACAGGGCACGAACTTTCTGGATACACCGCAGGCAAGAGTTGCGATCGGAAGCCTGTCGACCTTCTTGTCTTCGAAGGATGCGGAGAACCTCTCAATCTTGGTCATGGTTTCGTTGAACTTGGGCACGACAGATTCGAACTCTGCTATGACCTTTTCGGCGGTTATAAGACCGATGTCTATATTTTCTTTTGTTCCTTTCTGGGCCAGGATTTCCTTGTACTTCATCTTGCTTTCTGCGATTGAGGAGTCGCTCCAGGAATCGGCAGGAAGTTCGCTTGCAAGGGAGGTCATGGTTTCGACTGCTGCGCTGGCGTCAAGGGCTGTGCCGTCTGCGCCGATCGAGTCTGCGAAGTCTCTGGAAACAGGTGCGCCACCTATCATAACTACGAGGGAGTCTCTGATACCTACCTCCTGGAGCTGCTCGATAACTGTTTCCATGCCGCCCATGGTGGTGGTCATGAGTGTGCTCATGGAGATACCGGTTGCCCTTTTTTCCTTTGCAACTTCTGCGAACTTGTCGAGAGGCACGTCGCAGCCGAGGTCGATCATGTTGAAACCTGCTGCTGTCATCATGGTCTTAACAAGGTTCTTTCCGATGTCGTGCACGTCCCCTTCGACGGTACCGATGATAACGTTCTTGGGCTCAGCGCTTGTGTCTGCGTTGATGTAGGGAGTGAGGATGTCCATTCCGGCATACATTGCGTCAGCTGCGAGCAGAAGGCTTGGCACGAATGCTTCTCCCTTCTCGTACATGTCACTGATGATCTTCATACCCTTTGCAAGCCCGTCGACAATTGCTTCGTATGCATCAACTTCCTCATCAAGGGCTTTTTGTGCAAATTCTTCTGCAATGTCGTCGTCGCCTTCAACTACAGCGTCCGCTAAACCGTTTAAAATGTCTTCTTTTGCCATTGAAAATCTCCTTTTTTCAAGATTAGGTGTGCCAGGTCACGGCATTCCTTTTTCCATATAATGCTGCAGGTAAGGGTCAGTTCAGAAATCCCTGCCCCTTAATTTTTCCATAGAGCTCTTGATGCCCATCCAACCGTTGCTTCCCTGAATAGATGATCTTTCATCGGATTGGTCTGAAAATAACTGTTTTTCCGGCTTCCTGATGTTCACCTTTTTGCTATGGTAGTAACCATTCAATTAGTAGCCTTCAATAATATATAGCATAGCCGACGCGGTTTTTTATATTATATTAAATATTTTCTGTGACATTCTTTTTTCAACTTTTCTCTTTTGCGGGTATCTCCATGTTTTCAGATCTTCCTCTTTTGGGAACCTGGGTCAAATAGGAAAGAATACCTTTCGGGAATTTAGATCAAATAGGAAAGTGTGCCTTTTAGGAATGGAGGCAAAAAAAGATTCCTTCCTGGATAATGGGACCCAGTCAAAATATGTGCCTTCAAAAATTTTCCCTCTTGAAATATTTGAGGGTATTGTTCAGGGCACGTTGATTCAATATTTACTGGACGGTGTATCAAAAAAGCAGGATTGAAAAGCAGGATTGAAAAGCAGGATTAAAAAACAAGATTAAAAAACAAGATTAAAACCTTTATGGTTTTGAATTTATTCCAGCGGTGCAAAAAATACACCGCTGGTTACAGCAGGATATGTTGCAGTTTTCACTTTAATTTACTTTCTCCGAGAGTCCGATGTAGTAATCCGCCAGCTCGTCTCCCCATTCAATGGCACTTTTGTTGAAACTCATTAACCTTCGGTGGTCAAACTCTCCTTTTTTTCTAAAGAGTTTCAGGGTTATAAACTCATCGGTGACCATAAATGAAGAGGGTTTTGTTTCTCCTTTGTAAACGTAGAGTGGAACATTATTTTCAAGAAGGGTCCTGTATGTGTCCTCAAAGTCGTTTTTTAATCTGCTGTATACTTTTTCATCCATAATCAGGTCCATTTTTGTCCCTTTTTTTGCGCAGGTTTCCTGAATTGCAGGAGATTCAGGGCAAAAGAACGAGTAAAACACTCTGAGCCTTGTGGATCTGAATACTATTTCTTTCAGCTCGTTCGGGAATTCGAAAAGGTGACCAAGGTCAGGCTCATCCACTTTGCATTTCCCAAGCATGTGCATTTTATTTATCAGGTGCTCGGGGATTGGCCTTCGGTCGTGCTTTGACCAGTAATCGTTGTTGTCCTCAAAGGCCTGGAAGAGTTCGGTTAGAGGCAGCATTTTTTTAACAATTATTTTCCCTATATCCGTGAGTTCGAAGGTATCTTCGTGCTGGACAATAATGTCCATGTCCTTCAGCTTTTTTAGCTGTGGAGTTATTGAAAGTGTGTCGCCACAAAGTCCGTTTTTGATTTCGTCGGCGCTTTTTGGGCTCTCAGCAAGCAATATAAGAATTTCTTTCCTTTTTTCAGAATAAAAGATCAAATCTACAATCCCGCTCATAATATCAACTTCTGACCCTTTGCCTGGGGGCAACTCCAGAAATTCAACTCCGGGACCTCAACAGAAAGTCTTTTTTCTATATTGCAAATGTTTAAGGTTGCATATGGAACCTGACGTTCCACAGAGCTTTTATCCCATTTGATCTTTCCACTTATTTTCCTTGTATACTCACACAATTGGGAAGAAACACCTATTTTTTTCATGTTTTTCCTCTCTCCATTTCCACGAATAAATTTGTTTTATTTTTCAGGTCTCAAGGGAAACTTATAATACCTTTTTTCTATCCGGAAGGCCTGCTCTCTGTATAAGTTTCGAAGTGCCTGTTAGATCTGCAGGGAGTACAGGTAATTTGTCCACATCTTTACCTGTCAGGGATTTGAGCAAAAGGTCCATATTTCTAACTTCCCTTGAAATCCTTTGGAATTTGCACAGTTCACGTGTGTGAAAATCCTCTTTGAGAGTTTATTACATACAAAACCATTTTTATAATTTTTCAATCCAAAAATATTTATATTCTCCCTAATCTTCCCTATGTTGGAACTGTGGGTATTCTCGATCCTGTGTATTTCTTCAGGTATTTTTTGGCTACTGACCCTGCGCTCGACAAAATTGAAAAGCCGGTTTTGAGGCAGGTGTCTCTATCTTGAATCCATGGTAAGGTCCTGATGCCCCAGTGGAGACTGGATGTAAAAAACGATGGGGCATCATTTCCTCTTATAGGGCCTCCGTTTTACCGATCCGTTATAGACCATTGAAATGGCAAACAAGGTCCAGGATCTAGCTTTCCGGGGCTTTTATGGGTGTATAGGCCGTTTACCTCCCGGGACTGCGCATAAAAATGGCAAACATTTACAGTCCCGGGAGATGGCATTGCAGGTCTATTACTCACTTCTTGGGGGATAGATGAACAATGCCCATAGAGATGGGGATTTAAGGCATTGTCATCAGCGTGATTCATTTCAGTCAAATACCCCGCCAACTTGTTGCGGGGTGCGCCAGCGCAACTTTGATTTTCTGCTTTTCGTCTTTTCTCTTGCTGTGGTGCAGGTGTCCGTTTATCCCGCAGCGCCCCCGGTCCTGCCCTATAAATGATGACAGAAGGGGCACTACAGTTTCGTCTAAATGTGTCCCGGGCTTTGTGATACGGCCCTCTTGCAAGCGGAAATTGTCCTGCTTGAAGGCAGTGCATCCATCCCTGAACTTTTTGAGGTTCGGCGCCCCGTTTTCTACCCGGTGTTCGAGGTGGCAGGGTATCTCCGGTCCCGGGGATTTCCCGGAATTTTCTATACTGTTTCCAATCCTGGTAAAATGGAGTGCCCGGAATGGAGTAATGCTGTATCTATTCCGGGGGCTTTGGTCCAGGACCGGACGTTCCGGGGCATTTTGGGGCTGTAGACTTTCTTTCTTCCAGGAAAAGCACATTAAAATGGCAAAATGTACCTCTCCTGAGAAGGCGTTGCAGGTCTAACTCACTATTTTGGGAATAGATGAACAATGCCCTGGAGAGAGGTATTTAAGGCATTGTCATCAGCGTGATTGATTTTTTCAATTTTTTCTGATTACTCAGCTTTCATTCAGGCTTTTGGGATTATCTCGTCAATCCTGAGGACGTTTCTTGCGGTTTCTGTTGCCGATATCAGGGCAAGTTTCTTGATCGTTGCCGAATCGTAGACTTTCGGCCCCTTATCCGTAACTTTCCTTGAGATATCTATCCTTGCCTCCACTCCTCTGGCGTAGGCGTTTCTCATCTCCACCATCGCATCGATGGTTTTCATTCCCGCATTTCTTGCCAGGGTTTCCGGAACCTTTTCCAGGGCTCCGGCGTATGCCAGGATAGCCAGCTGTTTCTTTCCTGTCTGTGTTGCCGCAAATATCCTGATCATGTGGGCCAGTTCAAACTCAATTGCGCCTCCGCCGTTTACTATCTCCCTGTTTTTTATGAGGAAAGCAGCATTGTTAAGGGCGTCATCCACTGCTTCTTCCACCTTGTCCAGCCCGTACCTTGTCGGGTCCCATATCAGGATCGTGGAAATCGGTTTTCCCTTCACGGTTATGAATACGAAGTTTTCCCTGTTTCGTTTTTCAAGCTTAATCCTGTCGGCTTTACCGAGGTGCCGGGGCAGAATCTCGTCATTCTTGCTCATCAGGGTCGTACCCGTGGCTTCAGAAAGCTTTTCCAGGTCTTTCATTTTCAGTTTCTTGAAAGCCAGTATCTTGCTGTCTCGAAGCAGGGTCTCGATATAGGGGTCTATATCTCCCTCGCAAAAGAGGACGTTTGCGCCCGAATTGATTATTTTTCCCGCAAGCTCCCTGCACATCTCCTTCTTTCTTTCCTCAAACATAAGGGCTGTCTGCACGGAATCCATTCTCAGGTTGTGCTGGGGGTTGAGGTATCCGCTTTTAATCTTGAGGTCGTAATTGATCAGGAGCACCGAGGGGTTTTCAAAGTCCTTTGGCATATCCGTCCTTGCCGGGTTTTCGTCCATTATCAGGCCTTCCAGGGCCACCATCTCCGGCCCTCCCACCTTCTTCAGGACCTTCACGTTCCGGTTGAGGTCGAGGCGGCCTTTCTGCGTCTCGCTCAGGTGGGCGATAACTCCCAGTACGACGTCCGTAATCTCTTCCGCCTGCTTTCTCTCCACTCCTTTCCCTGTGGCAGAGCATGTAATCGTGGTCCTGACATCCTCTTCTCCTGCCTGCCTTATGCTGTACCGGAGCATTTCATAGGCTTTTTGCAGGGCAAGTTCATAGCCTTCTATTATAATAGTGGGGTGGACTCCGGCTCTTATCAGCTCAATTGCGTTTTTAATCAGGTTGCTTGCCAGGATCACTGCGGTTTTAGTTCCGTCCCCGCAGGCCTTGTCCATGGATTCCGCAAGCTTTTTGAGGGTAGTTACGATCGGGTGGAGGACGTCCATTTCCTTGAGGATGACCTTCCCGTCGTTTGTTATGAATACGTCGTTCACCGGGTTTACTACCATCTTGTTCATCCCTTTAGGACCCAGGGATGATGCCAGAAGCTCGTCGATTTCCTTTGCAGCCCTTTCTAGCTGGTCGATAAGCCCTTCTTCTTTTACCGGTTCGTTGATGAGGATCTTGTCTCTTATTGTCCTTGCCAGGTTTGCCATTCCGTCCCGGCTTTCCGGATTAGTACCGTTAGACGTTTTCAGTTCGCTTGCCATGTTTTTTTCCCCTGATTGTGTTGATCGGTCTTGACCTGCTTCTTAACCTTTAATTTTTGACCTGTATTTTTATTTTACAATTTTTATGCAAGTTTTCCGTTTGATCCTACTCCGATCCCGATCAGGCGGGTTTCCAGCGGGGCTTTTCCAGCGCTTCCCACATCGTTTCGTTTCAGGTCATACTCGACGTTTTCCATTTCTAAGCCGTATCCGCCCATGTACTCCGAAACTAGTTTCTGGCTGAGTTCAAGGCCGTAGTCCAGGGCATGTCCGTACTCTTCGAAGATATCTCTCCCAAGTTCGGAGAACACCGTGTACCCGGCATTTCCTGCGGCAAGGGGGCGGATCAGGACTTCTGTCCTGTGGATTACTTTGCCTGCGAGGGCTCCCACGGCATTTCCAACTTCGTGGTATGCGGGGATCCGGATGTCTGCGTCAATAATCTCGTTAAGGTCTTTGAGGTAGGCCCTCACCGGAGCCCCTACTAATACAACGGGGACTTTTACCCGGAATTTCAGGTAAGCTTCTTTTCCTATCAGTTTTTCAATATCCGTTTTCTTCAGGTCATCCGCAAAGAAGGATACCAGTTCCAGGGCAAGTTTCCTTACGACTTCTGCCTTGATATGGGCGGAAAACTCTTCCGGGCCCTTTTTCAGGTAGGGCCCGAGAATTTTTGCCCCGAGCCAGGAGGCTCTTGTATCCCACCGGGCATATTCCCCCAGTACGTGGAGGGCATCTGTCGGGGTAAACCCAACCTGGCCCACATAGCGTTTCTGGATCAGGGCCTTCAGGTTGCTGGCAAACATCAGCGGGTGTTTTCCGGATTTTGCCGAGATTTCATAAACTGAAAGCGGCTCTTCTCCAAGGAGGTCAAGGATTACTTTTTCGTCCTCCCCGAGTTCCGCGGTAAGGTGCTCCTCGGAATGAGGCCCGTTCCTGAAGAAAAATGTTGTTGGCTGTATGATCTCGTCCATCAGGCGTTCTTTTGGTTTTTCGATGGCTTCGAGTTTCTCCAGCAGCACCGGGAATTCCGCGGCTGCAAGGCAGAGAGGAACTACCCTGTTAGGACCCAGGTACGGCTTCCTTTTAATCCAGACCTGGCTGTCCCCGCCAAGCGCGGATGTGTCCATCCTGATAGCCTTCACCATCGTCTTCCAGCCGCCCACTTTAGCACCTGAGTCGCTGATCTCGGGAACACCTTTCGAGATCATGGCAATATCGGTACTTGTACCTCCCACATCCACAGTCACGCAGGTGTCCAGGCCTGTCAGGTGGGCTGCCCCGACAAGACTTGCGGCAGGGCCTGAGAATATGGATTCTACGGGTTTTTGCAGGGCCTCTTCAATCCTTACAAGAGAGCCGTCGCATTTCATCATCATGAGGGTGGCGTTGATACCCTTTTCTTCTATCACGGTCTGGATGGATTTGATGAACTGCTTGCTTATGGGGATGAGCTGGGCGTTCAGAAGGGCTGTCACTGCTCTTTCGTAAGCCCCGAGGCTCAGGGAAAGTTCGTGACCACAGACTACTGGCATGTCCGTTATTTCCCGGATGGCTTCTTTCACTTTCAGTTCGTGTTCGGGGTTTCTGACCCCGAAATATCCTGAAACGGCAAAAGCAGCTACCCTTTTTCCTACCTTCCGGACAAACTCCTTTACTGTTTCCAGGTCTTCAAGGGGAGCACTCTCATTTCCATCGGAGTCGTGGCCGCCTTTGATCGATATTACGTAATCGCCGGAAAGTTTTTTTGGAACGGTGTGTCCGATAAGGATCATCCCTGCCGGGTAGCCTTTTCCCTCAAGTGTGGTATTGGTGGCAAGAGTGGTAGAAACTGATACGGATTTGATGCTTTTCAGGTAGTCGGGGTTTAACCCTTCAATAGAATTTGTTATTCCTCTTATCAAATCCGGATATGTCGTAAGTGCCTTGTTTGATTCGATTATTGTCCCGTTTAACATATCCATGATTGCGGCATCGGTATATGTTCCTCCAGTATCGATTCCCAGACCCAGCTCCATGGTATTCCTCCTCTCTATTGTCTATGGCCACTATTTTGGTTTTTTAAACCGTATGAATTTATTTATGAGATTTATTTATGAGATTTATTTATGAGATTTATTTATGAGATTTATTTATGAGATTTATTTATGAGATTTATTTATGAGATTTATTTATGAGATTTATTTATGAGATTTATTTATGAGATTGATTGGTAAATTCAGGTTAATTCGAAGGCTGCAAAACCCTTTTTAATTTTTACTGATAAAAACACCTTTTTAAAAAAAGACATAACAGTGTTTTCCCGTTTTTCTTCAGGTTGAGGAGGGTGGCGAGCAACCACCCTTTTTCTGTTCTTTTTGCCGGAAGATGCTGCACGACATTCCTCCGCTGTATATTTGAAAGTTTTATGAAGTTGGAGATATATAATGGAACGATTTCTCATCCCTATTGGAGGTTAAAACATTTTTTTCGTTTTTCCGTTTTTTCGTTTTTCCGTTTTTTCGTTTTTCTGTTTTTCCGTTTTTCTGTTTTTCCGTTTTTCTGTTTTTTATCTGGGATTTGGTAAAGGTTTTCTTTGGCTGTGATATGCCGCATTAAAACCAGAGATAAATTTGATTACAGGAGTTTTGCCTTTTGTTTTTCAGTTTCCCGGATTAAATTGAAAAATAGGGGAGGTGAACCTCACCCTATGATTGACTTCTGGAGTTCCGGACCGAGTTCCTTAACGGTGTTCACCATTGCCTGGACTGTGGTCAGCGGGCCTCCTGGTGGGACTTCACAGCCGGTAGACATGACGTACTTGGACTGGAGCCCGTTCTCCTTGAGTACGGGGAGTACGTTTTCGAGCAGGGTCTTCGTATCGTCTGTGACCTTCTGGACCCCTGCAGCGGAGCCGTCCATGAACTCAACCGGGTTGACTTCTCCCATCATACAGCAGATATCTCCGTACTTGGGGATGAGGTCTGCGTAGTTCTGGGAACCCTTTTCCCTGGTCTTTTCATAGTATGCGTAGCTGTAGAGGGATGTTCCGAACTTCCTGATCTGGGTCTCGAAATGAACCGCGTCTGCACAGTTGTGGATCATGTAGGGCTGGTTGTACTTCTTGAAGAGCGGAACGTGCTGTTCATAGACGAACTTCCCGTCAAACTTCCAGTAGTCTTCCTCGCTCATGATGATGTTGTTGGACCAGAGGTTGTCCACACAGAGCCCGTCACAGGCGTCTTCTTCGAAGAAGAGCTCGGAAAGCTGGCAGATGTAGTCGGTACACTTCTGGACCGCTTCAAGGACGACTTCAGGGTTGGTCTTCATGTCCATAAGGACCCTGTCCGCTCCCATGAGCTGGGTAAGGGTAAGAAGCGGGCCTTCGTGGAAGCCAACGAAGGGAGTGTTGAGTTCACTGTTGAGTTTTTCCTTTGCCTTCTTTGAAGCCATGACAAGTTCGTAGCCACGGGTGCCTTCCTTGAGTTCGGGGACCTCAAGCTGATCGTAGTCTTTAAGGTGGCCTTCGGAGGAGGGGGTATCGTCTTCGGGGTATTTGATCTTGCATCCGAAGTCCGCGGAGGTTGCGGAAAGGTCAATAAGCCCCACAAACATGTCCATGTCCAGGTACTTGGACCCGAGGAATGCACTCTCGACAAAGGCGTCTTCGTTTGTTGCGTATTCCTTGTAGGTGACAGGGGCAAACTTTCTGAGGACACCGCAGGCAAGGGGGTAGACAGGCAGACGGTCAACCTTCTTGTCGGACATTGCGGACACGGTCCTATCGATGTGGGTCATTTCTTCCTTGACCTTCACACCCACACTTTCGAACTCTTCCTTGATCTTGTTTGCAGTCTCAATTCCGATGTCGACTTTCTCGGAGACTACTTTCTTTGCCAGGATCTCCCTGTACTTGATCTTGCCCAGGTTGATCTTCTCGTCACTCCAGCGCTCATCCGCAGTCCCGAGTTCTTTCACAAATTCGGTTGCCCAGGCGCTTGCGTGCAGGGCGTCGGGGTGAGTGGAGTCCGCGCCGATGGCTGCTGCGTATTCCTCTGAGACGGGGGCTCCTCCTACCATGACCTTCATGGCGTCGCGGATACCTTCTTCCTGGAGGATCTCAATGACCTTTTCCATGTTTGTCATGGTCGTGGTCATAAGAGCGCTCATGGAAATCAGGTCGGCCTTGCGCTCCTTTGCGGTTTCCACAAACTTCTCGATGGGGACGTCTGCGCCCAGGTCAATCATTTCAAACCCGTTTGCACTGAGCATGGTCTTAACAAGGTTCTTACCAATGTCATGCACGTCTCCCTCGATGGTTCCTATGATACCTACAGCCTGCTTGGAGTCCCCGTCTTTGACCATGTGTGGGACGAGGATGTCCATGCCTGCATACATTGCTCCGGATGCGAGCAGGAGGTGGGGTACAAAGGCTTCTCCTTTCTCATACTGGTCACTGACAATGGTCATTCCTTTTGCTAGGCCGTTGATGACTGCTTCATAGGGGTCAACGCCCATTTCGAGGGCTTTCTGTGCGAGTTCTTCTGCGTCGTCTTCTTCTCCTTCGACGACAGCTTCCGCTAATTGGTTCAAGATGTCTGCTGCCATAAAAACGCTTCCTACATTTTTTGCGGTTATTCCCTTGTTAACAGTGAGTAGCTCGAATCGGGATTCACTTTTCGGGTGCATCCCTTCATGCTGTTAACTTCAAAGCATAAATTGACTTTTATACATATAACATAAACGCAGAAATTTGATTAACGTAGTTAACATCTCTCTTGATGGCCAATTTTGTGAATTTCCCTGATTTTGTTAACTCTCATGATTCTGTAGTTTCATCCGATTTAACGGCGTTAACCTATTTGATCGGGGACTTTAATTTGATCAAAGCCTTTGATCTTATCAGTGTGTCTGATTTGCCTCGGATAAAAGGGCCAATGCATTCTGATTTTGTGTTCATTTGATATGTTTCCCGAATCACGCGGGTATCCTACCTGGTAGAAAAGTCCTTGGTTCTGGAAGTAGATGCCCTGAGAAACAGATTATTCAATAATCAGTAATTCGGGAAATAGCTCGTTCAAGGATCAGTTATTCCGGAAACATCTCATCCATAAAACATCTCATCCATAAAACATCTCATCCATAAAACATCTCATCCATAAAACATCTCATCCATAAAACATCTCATCCATAAAACATCTCATCCATAAAACATCTCATTCATAAAACATCTCATACATAAAACAGATCGTTCAAGGATCAGCAATTCTGGACTCAGATTATTCTGGAAAATAATATCGGGAAATGAGGAAACCGTATCTTGTTGAATTAAAAATAGTCGTTTGTTTTTTAAGTGAGAAAGGGCAGGATTTGTAAACTCAATATGAGCTTGAGGGATCGGGGCTCAATCAGGGGAACTGAGTAATTCTGTTCACTGTAAGAGCACATGTATCCCCCGGCATTCTGCGGGCAAGTTTTCCTTTTTCGGACTGAAATGGAATCTTGAGAACTCAGGTTTACAGTTTGTCCTTTTCAGCCAATTACTTTTTAGTTAATCCTTCTCAGTTAATTCTGTTTCAATCAATTCCTTTTCCGTTATTTCCTTTGAGTTTTTCATGTAATGCAGGAAGAGGTCTTCTCCCCACTTCAGGGCGTTTTCCTCCAGACTCATGATGGCATGGTTATGGTAAATCCCGTTTTTGTAAAATAGGGAGAGTGCCATGAAGCGGTCTGTAACCACACTTGACGCAACTCTTATAGGACAGTCGCAAACGAAGATTTTTGCATTTTCCCGACTCAGGTATTCTTGCAGGGCTGTATTGTATTCCTTTTTCAATCTTTCAAAGACGGGTTTTGTGATTATCAGGGAAACATCTGTGCCTTTTTTTATCAGTTCCACATAGGTTGACGGATAAGCCGGGTTGAAATAGGAGGAGATTTCCATTACATGAGCTGAGATGACCAGTTTTTCTTCTATCTTTTTTGGGGTTTCATACATCCTGTCCAGGTCGGGTTCCACGAATTCGCAGTGCCCGAGATCCTCGATCTTGTCCAGGAGATGGGGTGGAATCGCGCTGATATTGTGGTTTTCCCAGTAGTCCTTGTTCTCCGAGAACACACCCAGGGTTTTAAGGAGTGGTATCATTTTTTTAACAACCACTTTCCCGATGTCAGATAGCTTGTAAAGGTCGTCTTCATGTGTGATCAGGCCCTGGCTGATGAGGATCTTGATCTGGGTCATGATCGCGCTTGAGGTTACATTGAGAATATCTTTGATCTCATCAATATTCCGGGGTTCCTCCATCAACAGCAGAAGAAGATCTTTCCTCTTGTCTGAGAGGAAAAGAGTGCCCAATAGTTCAATTTTCATCTTAAATCTCCAGCCACTTCATTACAACATTTTTTAATTCCGACTATGCTCAATTTCAAATTTTTTGTCTCCACCACACTTGCCTAGCTTCGCCAGCCTAGCTGCACCAGCCGAGTTGCGGCTCGGCATCAGAAAAATCTTTGATTTTTCTTTTAGTTGCGATGAAATCGCAACAGTGCGCGGTGCGTTTCGTTCGCTTTGCTCGCTCAAGCGGACTGATTCAGACAGATTGATTCAGGCAGACTGATAGCTCTCGTTATGCCTCTTTTTCCGGTTCAGGTTTTCTTTTCGGAAGTCTCACATGCATGGTGGTTCCCGAACCTTCCTCACTTTCCACCCAGATTTCCCCGTTATGGGCACTGATAATGTTCTTGCAGATATATAGCCCGAATTCAAGTCCCTGATACCTGCGGCTCAGGGAGTCTTCAACCTGGTAAATCCTGTTGAATAGGTGTGGGATAAGTCTTTTCTGAATGCCGGTCCCGCTGTCCTTGACCGTGATATGGATGCTTTGTTTTTCCTCTTCGGCTTTCACTTCAAGGGTTTCGCCGTGGGGTGTAAACTTGATTGCATTGCTGATCAGGGTGGTGAAGAGCTCGGTAAGTTTTTGTTTGTCTCCACTGATCGGCGGCAGGCTTGCAGGCAGGTCCTTTTCAATCTCCAGTTCTTTTTCATCTATCAGGAGGATGAGGTTGAGGTAGGCATCTGAGAGGACCTTTTTAATCTCGACTTCCCCGAAGGAATATTCGATCTTTCCTGCCTGTTCCTGGCTGAGATAGAGGAGGGAGTCTACCATATGCCTCAATCTGTCCGAATTGTTGATGACCGAATCGATTGCCTTTTGCTGCTGGTCCTCTATAGCTTCCCAGGTTTCAAAATCAATTAGTTCCCCGTAGTCGAGCCTCACAGGGGGCAGGCTTTCAGTCATGAACTCCGCTTTTATCCTGTTCAAAGACCGAAGTTCATCACTGGCTTTCGAGAGGTCTTCGGAGTAGGTTTCCAGGGCGTCTTCGAGTTGCTTTCTCTGGATGAGCTGCCACATGCCCTGCATAAGCAGTGTTAGCTGGCGGACGTCCGATTCGTCATAGTTTTCGTCCTTGTTTCCAACTCCCGCAACGGCAACTATCCTGTCCCCGTCAAACACGGGCACGTTCAGGTGCCGGGTCAGGTGTACGTGGTCTTTCGGGTATCCTTTCTTCAGGGAACTGGGTGCTGTATAGTCATTGGTAATGATGGGTTTTCGCTGCCTTATGGCTTCTCCCCAGAGCCCGGTGGTCTTAATCGGGTAGATGAAACGTTTGTCTTCAATGCTGCACTCCTTCATTGCACTCTTTGACCAGGAGTGCATTATGAGGGCTGTTTCGTAGGCATCCATGAATGCCAGGTACCCGAGTTTGCTTCCCGTGAGCCTGACTGCTTCTTCCCGGGCAAAGTCCGTGATTTCTTTCAGGGACGCACCGGTCATCTGGTTAAGCTTTACCAGGGCTTCGAGCCTGGCTGCGTTCAGAACCTGTGCAGCTTCTGCTTTTTTGCGCTCTGTGATGTCCCTGGCAACCGAGAGGATCGTTTTCTTGCCATCGTAATCAATAATCCTGGCACTTACTTCAAGGGGGACAACTGTCCCGTCCTTACAGATAGCGCCTGCTTCGTAAATCCGGGACCCTTCGCTCTGGATCTTTTTCAGGTTCTCCCTGACGGAGTCCCAGTACTCGGAAGGAATTATCTCTTCGGCTTCCATTTTCAGGATTTCTTCCTTACTGTATCCGAGCCTGTTCACAACTGCCTGGTTGACGTCCAGATAGCTTTTGCCTTCAGGCTCCCGGATGTAGAGCTGGTCGTTGATATTATTGAATATGGTCCTGAACTTGTTTTCGGATTCCCGCAGGGTTTCTTCTGCCAGTTTCTGCTCAACCGCAATGGCTGCAAGCTGGGCGCTTGTCTTCATAAAGTCGAGGTCCTCTTCTTCGGGTTTTCGGACTTCGCCGTAGTACATGGAAAAGACACCGAGCAATTCCCCCGAAGAGGATATGATGGGTTCGGACCAGCAGGCTTTCAGCCCGGCTCTGGCTGCCACCTCCCTGTACTCGGTCCAGTATGGGTTTTCTATCAAATTGTCCGAAGTTATCCTTTTTCCCAGGTAGGCTGCGGTCCCTACAGAAGTCATGCCAAAACCGATCTCAAGCCTGTCGGTCTTCTGCCTGTAAAATTCAGGAAGCCCTGGGGCAACGCAGTAAAACAGGTGTTTTTTCTCCCGGTCGGGGAGCATGACTGAACATGTTGAACCGCTCCTGATCTTTTCCACATTCCTGACCAGGAGGAGGAGTACTTCGTTAAGTGGGGCTCCTGAGGCAAGTTTTTCAAGGACCTTGTTCTGCCCCTTTATATGTTCCTCTGCCAGTTTGCGTTCGGTGATGTCCAGGACAATCCCCTGGTAATGGGTGATCTCCCCTTTCTTGTCCCTTTTTATCAGGGACCTATCATCGATATATCGCACATCTCCTGACTTTGTCAGGACCCTGTAATCCTAGGTACAGTCCGTGTACCCTTCCCTGGAAAACCTGGCCACTTCAGCCTGGAAATATTCCCGATCGTCAGGATGTACAAAGTCGATATACCTTATTTTTCCGGAGGTAAAGTCTTCAGTTGTGTAACCCATCTGCGTAACGTTTTCAGATACGAATTCCACGGGCCAGCCCTCTTCCGGTTGGCAGAGGAACACAATCACAGGGCTGCTGTTGATTACGTTTTTTAGTTCATTATTTCTTTTAAGCGCTTTTTGCATTGAAGCTTCTGCCTCTTTTCGCTGGGTGGCATCGCAGAGAGTTCCCTGGTAGTGTTTTATGTGTCCTTTTTCGTCTCTTCGGATCAGGACTTTTACCTCGACCCAGTGTGTATGTCCCGAGGCTGTAAGTATCCTGTACTCCTGGGTTAGCTCAGGGAATCCTTCCTCAGAGCACCTGAGGATTTCGGCACAGACCTCTTCCCGGTCTTCGGGATGGATTATGTCAAGGTACCGTATGCGTCCTGATATGAAGTCATCTACTTCGTAGCCGAACTGCCGTATGTTCTCGGTTATCAGTTCAACGGGCCAGTTTTTACCTGTGCCGCATAAAAAAATGACTACCGGGCTGCTGTTTATTAGTGATTCCAGATTAATATCGAATTGCTTCATCGATCCATTTCCCGTATTTTATTTCTATGAAATAACCGATCTTTCGAGCTACTGTATGGGTTTTGGGTGCAGGAATAATCAAAATTTTATTTATTGTAAATATATACTTAAGTTCTTCTTCCTTCCATATATAGTTTGATTTTCTTCCTGAGGATGTCTCTCTTTGGGCGGGTCCCTATTCTACTTATTATGTGTGACGGATAATTTAAAAGACATTTTCGAGTTATAATGTCTATACTTATACTATCTTTATGAACGGATTATTTGCAAGTATTAATGAAAAGTTTCAAATAAATAACAGGTGAAAATTAGTGTCAATATAAATAAAAAGTTATGTAATTACTTGTTTTATCCTGAAATAATTTAAATAATACATTACACTGTGCAACCAATACTCATAAGTAATAAATTAGTTAAAGCAAAGACATGAAATAAATTCGCTAGCTTTCCCTGCTTTTTCACATTTTGGTCTTTATATCCTTTTCAGGGCAGGTCTATGTTTTCCCTCAATTTATTTAAATGTCCTATATACTATTATTAGACAACAGTTCCTTGTTTCATTTCTCATTATGGTGGCCTAATTTTTGGATACCTTTATATATAACTATGTTCTATATAGATACTATACAAGTGAATAGACTGCCTCCAGGGGGTTCATTTATCACCAAAGATAAGAGAAAAGTCCAGTTTACGGGAAATTCAACTTATATTGTTTCCCTTCCTATAAAGTGGGTGAGGGATATCGGGCTCCAGGCAGGAGACACGCTTACCCTTACCCCGATGCCTAACAAGACCCTGCTCGTTTCCTCAAGCGCGACTTCAAGGGAACAGTCGGTTCTCAAGGCATCGATCGATTACGTGCATTCCGACAGTGCTGAAAACAACCTGAGGGTTCTTATTTCACATTACCTCGTGGGTTATGACTTCATCAGGCTTACCACCAAGAAAGGCTTCAGTGCCTACGACCGGAAGTTTATCAAAGATTCCGTGCGTCAGAAGCTTATCGGGCTTGAACTCGTGGAAGAGTCCAGAAACGAACTGGTCTTCCAGTGTCTCCTGAATTACCACGACCTGCCACTCAGAAGGGTCATCAAGAACATGTATGGGCTTGTCCTCTCCATGCTTGAGGACTCGATGACTGCCCTTAAGGACCACAACGTGGAAATTGCTGAGGATGTCATCCAGCGGGACGATGACGTGGACCGTTTCTATCTGCTCTCGGTGCGCCAGCTTAAGGCTTCTATCGAGGACGTCGAGCTTTCCGAAAAAATAGGGATCGGTGACCCAAGGGAATGTCTCGGATACAGGCTTATTACCAAGAGCATCGAACGTGTCGGAGACCACGCTGTTCGTATCGCCCAGAACGTAACTAAGATGGAAAACGGAATCAGTTCCGACGACCCCATCTTTAAGATGGCTGACCTTTCCCAGAAGGTTTTTGAAAGTTCGATCGATTCTATGACAGAAGAAGACCTTCAGGCTATAAACAAGATTGTTGTGGAAGCCAAGAAAGTGTCCCAGTTCGGGGTTTCCCTCGAATCCAGGGATGGAGAAGGGTCCGGGAACATCGAGCTCAGCATGATCCTGGAAAGCCTGCGGAGAGTTGCCGAGTACAGTGCCGATATTGCGGAAGTCGCAATCAATATGAACATAAAACCGTCTGTTGCCTGATTTTTCGGCACGGTTGGTTTTAAACGTTCTTTCTGTTTTTCCTTTTTTTATTCCCTTTCTGTTTTTCCTTTCCTTTTTTCCTTTTCTTTATTCCCTTCCTTTATTTCCTTTTCTTTATTTCCTTTTCTTCATTTCCTTTCTTTATTTCCTTTTCTTCATTTCCTTTCTTTTTTCCTTTCTTTTTTTCTTTCTTTTTCCTTTCCCTTTCTCGTTCCATTGGTCTTTTTCCTTTTTCTCTACCTCATCCTTTTTCTTTCTTTTTTCTTGTATTTCTTTCTCCCCTTATCTTTTCAGAAAATGTTTTTTCACATTTATTTTCCTGACAATGTAACAAAAGCTATATGTCTACCTAAAACTCTAAACCATGCCTATGGATTTTCAGATCTTGGATGCGGATTACGAAGTCATTAATGACAGCAAGCCTGTCATCCGCCTTTTCGGGAGAAGTGCGGATGGTAAAAGCGTATGCTGCCTTGTTCCTGATTTCGAACCCTATTTTTATCTCAAAGCTTCCGGAGACCTGCATGCCGTTGCGAGGCTTATCAAAGACACTTTTGAGCAGGTCAAAAAGGTAGAAATCGTTGAAAAGTTTGAGCCTGTGGGGTATCAGGAATCCAGAAAAGATATGCTCAAGATCACCACTTCTTTGCCAAAAAATGTGCCCGAAATCAGGGGCGATGTGCTGAAAATCCGGGATGTGCTCAAAGCCGAAGGCGATTGGGAAATTTATGAAAGTGATATTCTTTTCAGGAACCGTTTTTTGATTGACCGGGACCTTGGTGGGATGGTCTGGGTTTCGGTGCAAGGGACTCCCGTGGATCCTGCAAAGTACTTCCAGGAAAATAATTTTTCAGGCAGGCCCCGCTGCCGGGAATTTGCCTGCGACACCGTGATCCTGGCATCCGATGTCAGAAAAATTGACAACCTTGCCACAGCTCCTCTGAAATACCTCTCCTTTGACATTGAGTGCCTGCCCCTTGACGGGGGGATGCCTGCTCCCGAGACGTCTCCTGTTATCATGGTCAGCTTTTCGTTTGAACCCGAATATAAAGGACATCAGACCCTCATCCTGACGGCCAAGCCGGTAGAAGGGGCGGACAAAGACGTCCTGCCCTGCAAAGATGAAGCTGAAATGCTGAACCTCTTTTTCAAGATCTTTTGCGAATACGACCCTGACATTGTTGTGGGCTACAACCACCAGGACTTCGACATCCCTTATATTACTGACAGGGTGAAGACCCTTTATTCAAGAGGCGAAAAGGTAAATTCCGTGGTTGGCAGGGATGGCAGCTTCATGGGATACCGGAAGTTCGGGCTCATTACCCGGACCGAGATGAAAGGGCGGGTTGTCGTGGATGCACTTCCCCTGGTGCGCAGGGCTTTCAGCCTGAAGCAATATACCCTGCGGGCGGTTTCAAAGGAGCTTCTGGAACGGGAAAAACTCGATGTGGCTCCCTCGGAGATGGAGGAGTACTGGGCTGATTCCGGGGAAAAGCTCAAGAAATTCATCGATTATTCGCGGAGGGACTCCGAACTTGCCCTGGAACTGGTGCTCAATCTCAGGCTACTTGACAAATATGTTGCTCTTGCCCGGGTCAGTGGGACCCTGCTTCAGGAAATCGTGGACGGTGGACAGACTTCCATGGTTGAGCACCTCATGCTCCGGGAGTTCGGGTTAAAAGACCGACTTATCCCTCCGAAACCCGATGACGAACTTTCGGCCAAACGCCACCAGCAGAGTTCGGAGCTGAAAGGAGGGGAAGTCCTTGAACCGAAAAAGGGCCTGCTGGAAAATGTGCTGATCCTTGACTACAAGTCCCTTTATCCCACCATCATGATGGCGCACAACCTCTGCTACACCACGGTTGTGACGGAGGACCGTCCTGGGGGGAAGACCATCAAACCCCCGTCTGGAGGGGAGTTCGTCCCTTCCGTAGCTTTCAAGGGTATCGTGCCTTCCATACTTGAAGATCTTCTGAACCGCAGGGTGGATACCAAGGTCCTTATGAAGAAAACCAGGGATGAAAACGAGCATCGGGTGCTTGATGCAACGCAGTTAGCCCTGAAGATCCTGTTGAACAGCTTTTACGGATACTCCGGGTATGCCAGGGCGAGGCTTTACAGCCTGCCCCTTGCAAACGCCGTGACAAGTTTCGGGCGGAGCAATATCCTGAACACCAGGGACCTGATAAATGACAGGATCGGGAAGGTCATTCTCAGGGGGTCGTCAGCTCTTCTTTCCGGGGAAGCCGGGGAGCTTCTCCCCTCTGACCGGATGGTGGAGCTCTCGGTTGCCTACGGGGATACGGACAGTGTTTTTGTCCACTGCAAAGCAGAAGGGGAACTTTCCCTTGATGACATCAGCCTTGTGGGAAACAGGCTTGCAGAGATCGTTTCGGCATCGCTTCCCGACCCCATGGAGCTCGAATTCGAATCCATTGCAAAGCGCGCCCTTCTGATCGCAAAGAAACGCTATGCTCTCTGGCTGTTTGAGCCTGAAGGGGATGGGTGGAAGGACAAGATCAAGGTGAAGGGGATGGAGACCGTTCGCAGAGACTGGTGTGGGCTGACCTCAAAGACCCTTAACACGGTCCTTGAACTTGTTCTGAAAGATGGTGAAGTTGACCTGGCAGTAGAACATGTCCAGAAAGTCGTAAGCAATGTCCGGAATCTTGACCCTCGAAAAGACACCGAGCTTGTTGAGAACCTGGTTCTTACCCGTACCCTTACCCGGAAAGTGGACAGTTACAAAAGCAAGCAGCCCCACCTTACAGTCGTGGAAAACCTGAAGAAAAGGACCGGGATAATGCCTTCCATAGGAACAAGGATCCCCTTTGTCATCACCGCCGGAAAAGGGCTTTTCGTGGACCGGGCCGAAGACCCTGACTATGTAAGGGAGAACAATGTTCCAATCGATGTGGACTATTATATTAAGAAGCAGATCCTTCCCCCCGTGGAACGCATCCTCGGAGTTTTCGGAGTGAAGACGTCTTCTCTTGATTATGATTCAAAACAAAAAGGGCTCTTCGATTTCGAGCCGAAGAAACCTGAACCGGAAAAGCCTCCTTCTGCAAAGGGATTGACAACTACAGGTGCAGATTCCTGTTCGGAGAATGGGCGAGGAGAGCAGAGGTCTCTTTTTGACTTCTGAGCTCTTCATTTCCTTTTTTCCTGTACCAACGTCTCTTCTCTTTTAGTTTTTTTCATTTTTCTTCCACTTTTAGTTTTTTTTTCATTTTTCTTCCACTTTAGGCTTCTTTTCTTCCTTTTCTTCTCCCATTTTTTATCCTTGATTGTTACTGTTGCTAATAACTTTAAATTTTCCGGGTATTTTTCCCTGCATTTATTCTATATATTTTGTATAGTTGATATATAGTATATTTTTTTATTACATTTATATTTATATTATATATTCCTCTATACTATATGTGGCAAATGTTTATATATAAACTCTTTTCTTAGTGTGATGTGTTAGAAAACTCTGCAACTGCTATAGATTCTTATCTTGGTACATATTTATTGGAGGAATATTTACAACATGGCACATTTAAAAACTTATGCGGTCCTCACAGTTCTCTTGATGGGGCTCGTTTTTTTGGGAATCGGATGTACCGATAATGAAGCCGGAGAAGAAGGGGCTCCTTCAGAAGAAGCTCCTGCAGGCGAAGCACAGGGAATTTCCATCAAGGGTTCGGACACGGTTCTCCCTCTTGCTCAGTATGAAGCTGAACAGTTCATGATAGAATATCCCGATAAGAGCGTTACCGTAACTGGCGGCGGATCCGGTGTGGGAATTGCTGCCATGATCGACGGGGAAGTTGATATTGCAACAGCTTCCAGGGAAATGAAGGGTTCCGAGTTTGAAAATGCCGAAGCAAACGGGATCACACCCCTTGAGCACGTGGTTGCCTTTGACGGGATCTCTGTTGTGGTCAACCCTGAGAACCCGGTTTCCGAGCTTACTTTTGACCAGATGCGTGGGATCTACAACGGAAGCATCAGCAACTGGAATGAAGTGGGTGGAGAAGACAAGGAAATCGCTGTAATGTCCAGGGACAGCAGCTCCGGGACTTATGAATACTTCAAGGAAGCTGTACTCCTTGAGGACGAATACCGGCCTGATGCTCTCACCCAGCCTACAACCGGGGCTATAGTAAGTGAAGTTTCCATGAATCCCAATGCAATCGGATATATCGGTGTCGCATACCTTGATGACAGCGTAAAGGCTGTCAGTGTGGATGCCGGGGAAGGCTTCGTATACCCGAACCCTGAGGACATCATCAGCGGCGATTACCCTCTCTCAAGGCCCCTCTACTTCTATACCGATGGGGAGCCCGAGGGTCTCACAAAGGAATTCGTTGATTTCGTAATGAGTGAAGAAGGGCAGAACCTGGTCATTGAAGTCGGGTACTTCCCTGTTCAGTGAGCCTCCAAACAGGGCTTCAAAAGTATGACTCGAAAAATGAATCAGGGATTTTAAGGGAAAAAGAATGTTCAACAGGAATTATAGGGAAAAGACGATTGAATTCGTGCTCTTTGCAGTGAGCGCCCTGACAGTCGTCATTCTTTTCCTTATATGCCTTTTTTTATTCAGGGACGGTTTAACCCTTTTTGAAGACGTGCCGTTTTTGAGCTTTTTAACCGGCAAATTCTGGTACCCTACATCCGTAAATGCACAGTTCGGGCTTTTGCCTTTGTTTTTGGGCTCACTGATCGTGACTGCGGGGGCAATCCTTTTTTCCGTACCTCTGGGGGTCGCTTCTGCCATCTTCATCTCTGAACTGGCAAATCCCAAAGTTGCGGATTTCCTCAAGCCCTTTGTCGAGATCCTTGCAGGCGTTCCTTCGGTTGTATACGGGTTCTTCGGGCTTGTCGTGCTGGTCCCCTTTGTCCGGGAGACTTTCAACCTGCCCACCGGGCAGACCGCTCTTGCAGGTTCCATTATGTTAGGGCTCATGGCACTTCCCACTATCATCTCCATCTCCGAAGATGCCATCAGTTCGGTCCCCGGTTCCCTCAAGCAGGGTTCTCTTGCCCTCGGGGCTACAAGGTGGCAGACCATCTACAAAGTAACCGTTCCCGCGGCACTTTCCGGGATTTCGGCTGCCGTGATGCTCGGCATGGGCAGGGCAATCGGGGAGACCATGACTGTCATGATGGTGACCGGAAACACGGCTGTTATCCCCTCTTTCCCGGGTGGGATCCTGGACCCGGTAAGGACAATGACCGCCACTATAGCGCTCGAAATGGGGGAGGTCCCTCAGGGCAGTGACCATTTCCATGCCCTGTTTGCAGTCGGGTCCGTACTTTTCATTGTCACGTTCCTTATCAACCTGCTTGCGGACGCAATCAAAAAGAAATACAGGTTTAAGGTGGACTGAGCATGGGCCTGAACGCAAAAACCAGTGAAAAGATTGCCTTTGCCTTTTTGACTCTTGCAGCGTTAACGGTCGCAGGCTTTGTGCTTGTTATCCTCTATTACATAGTCTCCAACGGGTACAGTGCAATCAGTATTGAATTCCTGACTGAAATGCCCCGCAAGATGATGACCGAAGGCGGGATCTATCCGGCAATCGTGGGCACGGTATATTTGATCATCGGCTCAATGCTGGTGGCGCTCCCTATGGGAATCCTGGCTGCGATCTACCTTACCGAATATGCCGGGGAGAACCGGACCACCTGGGCCATAGAAATGGCAATAAACAACCTTGCAGGGACACCTTCCGTGGTCTTTGGGCTTTTTGGCCTGGCTATGTTTGTCAAGTACCTCGGGTTTGGCCCTTCGCTCCTTTCGGCTTCCCTGACCCTTGCCCTCCTGATTATCCCGGTGATTATCCGCTCCAGTGAGGAAGCCCTTCTTGCGGTCCCCCCGGAATACCGGGAATCCTCCCTTGCGCTCGGGATCAGTAAGTGGCAGACCATCAGGCATGTGGTGCTTCCGGCTTCCATTCCCGGAATAGTTACGGGTTCCATTCTGAGTATAGGGAGGGTCGCAGGAGAGACTGCTCCGATTTTGCTTACCGGGGCTGCTTATTTCCTGCCGAGGTTGCCTGACTCGGTCTATTCCCAGTTTATGGCGCTTCCCTACCACCTCTTTGTCCTTGCCACCGCAGGGACGAACATCGCCCAGACCCGGCCTCTCCAGTACGGGACTGCACTTGTCCTGCTTATGATCGTGCTCGCCGTAAACTTTGTTGCAGTGCTGGTCCGCAGGTATTACCGGCAAAAATTGAAAATTTGATTTGAGTTCTAACATTAGATTTGAGGCACATTAAATGACCGAAGCTATCCAAAACGTAGCAAATCCCCAGATTGAGGTCAAAGACCTGAATCTCTGGTACGGGGAAAAGCAGGCCCTTAAGAATATCAACATCCGGATCCCTAAAAACAGTGTAACTGCTTTTATAGGTCCCTCGGGATGTGGAAAGTCTACTTTCATCAGGTGTCTGAACAGGATGAATGACCTTATTAAGAGCTGCAGGATTGAAGGTGAGGTTTCAATCGAAGGTAAGGACATCTATGGGCCAGGTGTGGATGTCGTAGACCTCCGGAAGCAGGTTGGTATGGTTTTCCAGAAACCCAATCCTTTCCCGATGTCTATATATGACAACATTGCATACGGCCCGCGCATTCACGGAGTGAACAAAAAGGATCTCGAAGGTGTAGTGGAGCACGCGCTTCGCTCGGCGGCTCTCTGGGATGAAATTTCGGACAGGATCCGGTCTCCTGCCTTCTCCCTTAGCGGGGGGCAGCAGCAGAGACTCTGCATTGCCCGGACAATGGCCGTGAAACCCGAGATCATTCTTTTCGATGAGCCTTGCAGTGCCCTGGACCCGATTTCCACGGCGAAGATCGAAGAACTGATCATGAATCTGAAAAAGGACTACACTATAGTAATCGTGACCCATAATATGCAGCAGGCTGCCAGGATCTCGGATTATACTGCTTTTTTCCTGATGGGGGAGTTGATTGAATTCGGGAAAACGCGGCAGATCTTTGAAAATCCCGCAGAAAAGAGTACCGAGGATTATATTACCGGAAGGTTCGGTTAACCGTAATTTTCTTGATTGACTATGCTTCCCATAATCGCGAAAACTTCGTGCCGGCTGCAATTTGCCAGTCATAAAATTTTTGAGTATGGCAGCTCAATACTATATATGGTATATACCCAATTTGACGTATCTCCCACATATATAGCTTCTATATCACACCTAAATCTCATCCTGGCATCTCAAGGTGTGGTAGGTAAAGGTGTGGCAGGTAAAGGTGATTAAATGGTTCGAGAAACATATTTACAGCAACTGGCCTTGCTGAAGGAATCTGTCCTCTCCCTGGGGGAGCTTGCAGAGAAAATCCTTCACGATTCCATGGAGTCGGTCATAAACCTTGACCTGGAGCTTGCCCGCGAGACCCTTGACCTGGAGCCGAAAGCGGACAGGCTTGAATACAAAATTGAAGTTACGATTAATGACCTGATAGCATTACAACAGCCTCTTGCAGGCGACCTCAGGCTTGTGGTGAGCGCCCTTAAAATTTCGGCGGACCTCAGAAGGATTGTGGGGCTTTCCATCAATATCGCAAAGATTCCCGGGAAAATCGAAGGCGGGCATTTGAAACCTCTTGTGGACACCAGGAGGATGGGGGATATTGCAGAGGAAATGCTTGCAAATTCCCTCAAAGCCTTTGAAACCCAGGACCCTGACCTGGCCAAGGGCACTGCTGCCCTGGATGATGATGTTGATAAGCTCTTTTATTCGGTCTGGGTGGAACTGATCGAAATGATGGCAAAAGATCCGAGCATCGTTTCCAAAGCAACTCATCTGCTCTTCCTGATCCGCTACCTGGAAAGAATTGCAGACCACTGCTGCAATGTGTGTGAGAGTGTGGTCTACCTTAGCACCGCTGAGAGAATTAAGCTGAACTGATTGGTTTAGTTTATTGGTTTAGTTGATTGTTTTAATTGATTGGTTTAGTTTATTGGTTTAGTTGATTGTTTGAATCGATTGGTTGAATTAGTTGGCTTATCTGAGAGGGCTTTTCCCGCTTTTCTTCTTCATTTTTTCATTTTCTACTTTTTGGTTTTCATCTTCCTTCTGGTTCTTTTTCACTCATCTTTGGAGTTTTCTTCCCCTCTTCAGGTTGTTTTTTTGCCTGCTTTTTGTTCCCTTTTTTTAAAATCTCCGATGATGTACATAATTTAAGTACGGTTTTGAGCATATAGACGCCCATGCCTGATGTCCTGATTAAAAACACAAGGATTTATTACGATAATGTTCTCCAGCCAGCCGAAATCATAATTGAGGACGGCAAGATCGCGAAAATCGGAAAAGACCTCCGGGTCTCAAGTTCGGATATGATCATAGATGCTGAGGGGGCTCTTACCCTGCCTGCGGGAATTGATGTGCATGTCCACTTCAGGGACCCCGGGATGACGTCCAAGGAAAACTGGCACACAGGGTCCTGTGCGGCGGCTGCGGGGGGAATTACCACTGTCATAGACCAGCCAAACACCGTTCCTCCTACCACTGACCGCCGTTCTTTCGAGCAGAAACTCAAGGTTGCCCGGAAAAAATCGATCGTTGACTTCGGGATTAACGGGGGGGTTACCGGGAACATCGATAAACTCAAAGAGCTCTGGAAGCTCGGGGTTACGGCTTTCGGGGAGATCTTCATGGCTGAGTCCACAGGTGGGCTCAATATCAATGAGGAAGATTTTGAAGAGGCCCTGGCTGAGATTAAGCGCCTGGATGCCCTTGCCTCCATCCATGCCGAGGACGAAAAGGTGCGCCTTGAACTGGAGGATATGCTGAAATCGGACAGTTCCTATGAATACCACTCAAGGGTACGCCCCAACTTCTGCGAGGCGGGGGCAGTCCAGAAAGCCATGGGGCTCATAAATGCTCTCGAGGTCAGGGCTCATTTCTGCCATATAAGCACCCTGGAGGCTATAGGGATCATCAGGAAAGAAAAGTACCTGGCAAGAAGGGATCAAAAACAGCCCCTTTTCTCCTGCGAAGTCACCCCACACCACCTTTTTCTCTCAACACATGACTGGGAAAGGCTCAGGTCTTTCGGAAAGATGAATCCTCCTCTCCGGAACATGCAGAGCATCAAGGCTCTCGCAAACGGGCTGAATGACGGGACCATCGATCTCGTGGCTTCCGACCATGCTCCGCACCTGGAGTTCGAAAAAGATACGGATATCCGTGCAGCTCCTGCGGGAGTCCCTGGAGTCGAGACGCTGATGCCTCTCATGCTTGCGGCAGTCAGGAAGAATATCCTGCCCCTCGGGCAGATGATCAGGCTTACGAGCTGGAACCCTGCAAGAATTTTCGGGCTGGATAAGCATTTCAAGGGCAGGCTTGCCGTAGGTTTCGATGCTGACCTTATGATCGTAAATCCCAGGGAACTCCAGCCCGTCAGGGGTGATATGCTGCACAGCAAAGCCGGATGGACACCTTTTGAAGGTATGGACGGCGTGTTCCCGCGTTACACGCTCTCAAGGGGGGAAGCCCTCTGGATGGAAGAGTCAATTACTGCAAAACCCGGAAGGGGCAATTTCCTGGAAGGCCGTGGGAAAATGGCTGGAGATGATGACTATTTAGAGGATGAGTTGGAAGCAGATGAGTGACTGACTGACTGATTGACTGAATAAATTGAAAAAAGCTAGGTCGGAGAAGCAGGTAGTTTACTAAAGGAAATGTGAGGTCCCGAAAGCTGGGACCCCCTTCTTTCCAGTCTTTATTTTCAGTAGAGGTCTATTGAGTCGAGCTGGGACTGCAAAAGTTCCTGGTGTTTTTTCTCGAGGAACTTGTATACTGTGCCGTGGGGGGCGCCATCGATGAGCATCTGGATGGCAGTCCGGATTATGGTGTTTTGCTCTGCGTATCCCAGTATGGCAACGGTTTTTCCGTATACTGAGATCTTGACGCCTATCAGGGATTCTGCGAGTTCTCTTGTCCTCCCGTTTCTCCCGATGATTCTTCCTTTTAGTCTCTGGAGTTCCTTTTGGGTGTGGGCAATATCGGATAGGTCGATAATCTCAAGCATGAGCATATCGTCGTCCAGGATCCTGAGGGCTTTTTCGGGGCTGAATCCCCTGCCTATAGCTTTCAGGGTTTCAAGAGTCCTGAATTCCTTTAAAGGGTCTTCCTCACAGGTGATGTCGATTTTCCCGCTTTCACTGTCAATGTCGATTTGACAGGTGGTTTTTTCTTCGATCAGATTTTTCATTTCCCCTTTCGGACCTATGATTACTCCGATCCGTTCTTTTGGGATTTTGACATACTGGGTCATGTTATTTTCGCCTTTATTTTTGAGGTAAGTTCTTCCGGGCTTTCTTTTATCCCGAAGCGGCTGAAGTATCTCAGGATATTCAGCACGTCCCTGTGCAGGAACTCCCGTGCGTTGGGGTGTTCCAGGGTTACGGACTGTCCCATGTCAATAAAAACAGGGCTCAGGTCCTTAGGGTCTATGAGGATGTTGTATTCGCTCAGGTCGGCATGCACCAGGTTCGCTTCCGTGTAGAGAAGCCGCATATACTCTACGATTATATCGTAAATCTGCCGGGCTTCTTCTTTTCCCAGAGCTACGTTCTTCAGTAGGGGGAAGGGGACTTCGTTTTCTCCCATAAATTCCATTATAAGGATGTTCTTTTCAGCTATTATAGGTTCTGGGACACGTACTCCTGCATTTTTTGCGCGTATGAGGTTCTGGGATTCCTTGCGGGTCCAGGCAAAGACGATATCTCGCTTTTTATGCCGGATATTTACGAAGCGAGGGTCCTTCATGATGTAGGCGTCCATGGCCTTGAAGGTGCTTGAGCTTATTCTGTATATCTTTACCGCAAGTTCGCGTTCCGGACCCTCGGCGTGGAATACATTTGCTTCTTTCCCTGTACTGATGGACCCTCCCATTGCTTCTATTATCCCCTTTTTCGCCAGGTTGTAGAGGTTTTTCAGGGTGGGAATGTCAAAGACATTTTCTTCCACCTTCAGGGAATCGGAGTCTTTTTCCCTGACGCGCAGGTTGTCAGTGGCTGTGTCAATGCGCCTGACTTTTTTTTCTAGCTCTTTTTTCATGTTATCCTTTCAGGTATCCTTTCCTTTCAAGCCAGTCTACCTGGGGCCTTGTGTACTTCCAGATTACATCAGCTTTCTCGTTCTGGAATTCCCAGGGTGTAACGATGACCAGGTCTCCTTCCCGGATCCAGGTCCTTTTTTTCATGGAACCCGGAATTCTGCCCATCCGTACGACTCCATCCATACAGCGGAGTTTCAGGCGGTTTGCACCGAGAAGGCTTTCAACCGTTGCCAGGATTTCGTTGTTTTCCCTGCGCGGGGTGCGTACTCTTGCCACGGGTTCTTCGGTGGCGCCAGCCTTGCCTGGAGGTTTTCTTAATTGAGCCAGTTCGATACCTCTTTTATTTATATTTTGGATTTTTTTAATATCCTTTTATTTTCTGTATACTTAACTAGCATTATATGTCGTCTTTGGACTTTAAGTTTATTCGTTCTGCTGACTCTGAACTTTATGTTGTTATTTTAATCCTGCGCTTTTCTGCTTTCTCTTTTATTTTTTTTGTTTGCCTCTTTTCCCTTAAATTTCTCCCAATCGTAAGTTATTTATATGGGGTGTGCCATTGTGATGTCCTGCGCGTAACACAAACGCGAGCCGCTCTGGAGGTCTAATTTCTCGGGTGGTGTTCGGAATTTGCCAAAAACAAATCCTTTAAATGTCAGGGGCTTGTTTTCGAAAAAATTTCCCGAACGAAAAGCTTTATATACTAAACGGATGTACTATGAATCCCAGTCAGCATGAGTCGAAATGTGCTGGCAGGTTTTTTGTCGTGGTATCTGGGTCGAAGTGTCCTTTATGTTCAAAGGGCAAATGACAACCTTTATATATCATGGACACATACATATATATTCCTGCACTATAATTTGTGCAGTGCTTACAAGTTATCATTTAATGGAGACTGAAGCTTTTTTCAGTCTGACGAGGATTTGTCGGTTCGGTTAATTCTGGTCGGTGGTTTTTACAAACTATCGAGACTCTGGAAATAGCTGAATTGGCTTTTTGTGCAGTTTCAACGACCAATTTCTTTAGAACAAGTGTGCGATACATTAATTCTGGTTGATCCTGCCAGAGGTTACTGCTATCGGTGTTTGCCTTAGCCATGCGAGTCAAATGTTCTTCGTGAACATGGCGTACTGCTCAGTAACACGTGGATAACCTGCCCTCAGGTCTGGCATAACCCCGGGAAACTGGGGATAATTCCGGATAACGCATATGTGCTGGAATGCTTTATGCGTCAAAGGTCCTCCGCCTGAGGATGGGTCTGCGGCCTATCAGGTAGTAGCGGGTGTAATGTACCTGCTAGCCGACGACGGGTACGGGTTGTGAGAGCAAGAGCCCGGAGATGGATTCTGAGACATGAATCCAGGCCCTACGGGGCGCAGCAGGCGCGAAAACTTTACAATGCGGGAAACCGTGATAAGGGGACACCGAGTGCCAGCAACATTTGTTGGCTGTCCACGTGCGTAAAATGCACGTGTTAGCAAGGGCCGGGCAAGACCGGTGCCAGCCGCCGCGGTAACACCGGCGGCCCGAGTGGTGATCGTTATTATTGGGTCTAAAGGGTCCGTAGCCGGTTTGGTCAGTCTTCCGGGAAATCTGTCAGCTTAACTGATAGGCTATCGGGGGATACTGCTAGACTTGGAACCGGGAGAGGTAAGAGGTACTACAGGGGTAGGAGTGAAATCTTGTAATCCCTGTGGGACCACCTGTGGCGAAGGCGTCTTACCAGAACGGGTTCGACGGTGAGGGACGAAAGCTGGGGGCACGAACCGGATTAGATACCCGGGTAGTCCCAGCCGTAAACGATGCTCGCTAGGTGTCATGCATGGTGCGACCGTGTATGGTGCCGTAGGGAAGCCGTGAAGCGAGCCACCTGGGAAGTACGGCCGCAAGGCTGAAACTTAAAGGAATTGGCGGGGGAGCACAACAACGGGTGGAGCCTGCGGTTTAATTGGACTCAACGCCGGAAAACTCACCGGGGGCGACAGCAATATGTGGGCCAAGCTAAAGACTTTGCCTGAATCGCTGAGAGGAGGTGCATGGCCGTCGCCAGTTCGTACTGTGAAGCATCCTGTTAAGTCAGGCAACGAGCGAGACCCGTGCCCACTGTTACCAGCATGTTCTCCGGAACGATGGGTACACTGTGGGGACCGCTGATGTCAAATCAGAGGAAGGTGCGGGCTACGGTAGGTCAGTATGCCCCGAATCTCCCGGGCTACACGCGGGCTACAATGGTCGGGACAATGGGTCCCTTCCCCGAAAGGGGTTGGCAATCTCACAAACCCGTCCCTAGTTCGGATCGAGGGCTGTAACTCGCCCTCGTGAAGCTGGAATCCGTAGTAATCGCGTTTCAATATAGCGCGGTGAATACGTCCCTGCTCCTTGCACACACCGCCCGTCAAACCACCCGAGTGAGGTATGGGTGAGGGCACGGACATCGTGCCGTGTTCGAACCTGAATTTCGCAAGGGGGGTTAAGTCGTAACAAGGTAGCCGTAGGGGAATCTGCGGCTGGATCACCTCCTAAGCTAAAGAAACTGCCACCGGCCAGAGGCCGAAAAACCGACAGATCCTCAACCCTATTCATATTATACTCAATGCACCCGTCGAATGATATCGCCGGGGAAGGATGGATTGTCTGCTTCCGTAGCTGGAAGCCGGCGTGTGAAGTCATGTATAGGTGCTGTATACTGGACGCTTACTGGATCTGGTTAGGTATAACTGGAGTTATGCCGCCAGGTGGATGGCTCGGCTCAAGAGCTGATGAAGGACGTGCCAAGCTGCGATAAGCCTGGGCTAGGCGCATGGAGCCTATGAACCCGGGATTTCCGAATGAGACCTCTCCTAGTGATCAGTAATGATCGGGAACGCCCCGAATTGAAACATCTTAGTAGGGGCGGGAAAAGAAATCAATTGAGATGCCGTAAGTAACGGCGAGTGAAACCGGCACAGTTCAAACCGAATCCCTTCGGGGACATGTGGTGTTATAGGGCGGTTCTCACGGTTCAGTGATTAAGTCAAACTTGTCTGAAACGGCAGACCATAGAGTGTGATAGTCACGTAGACGTACCCTCACTGAACTTGGACCTGTCCCTGAGTACCGTGCGTTGGATATCGTGCGGGAATTTGGGGGGCACCAACCTCCAAAACTAAATACTCCTTGAGACCGATAGCGAAATAGTAGGGTGACCGAAAGCTGAAAAGTACCCCGAGAAGGGAGGTGCAAAGTGCCTGAAACCTGGTGGCGATAGTACGATACGGCACGCAAGGATCTCTGATGCGAAGGAAACAGCCGTGAGGCTGCAGTACGAGCATCACTGCCGGTGTCGTATCTTACGTTTTGAAGAACGGGCCAGGGAGTGTATCTCGGTGGCAATGGCTAACCTTTTTATCTGGGCAGCCGAAGCGAAAGCAACATGTGCGCAACTCTTCTGAGTGAGGCACGGCGTATACAAGTGCGTGGAGTCACCGGGTTACGACCCGAAGCCGGGCGATCTAGGCGTGGGCAGGTTGAAGCGTGGCGAAAGCTACGTGGAGGACCGCAAGCGGTATTGATCTGCAAATCATTCGTGTGACCTGCGTCTCGGAGTGAAATGCTAATCTAGCCCGGCATCAGCTGGTTCCTTCCGAAACATGTCGTAGCATGACCTGATCTGAGATCGTCGGTGGAGTAGAGCACTGATTGGTGGTCCCGGGGGAGAAATCCCTCAACCGCTTGTCAAACTCCAAACCCACCGTCATCGTAGACGATCGGAGTCCGGACTGCTGGGGTAAGCTTGTAGTCCGTAAGGGAGACAACCCAGCCCGTGGTTAAGGTCCCCAAGTGTCGACTAAGTGTTAACGCTAAAGGGCGTCCTAAGCCCCAGACAGCTGGAAGGTTAGCTCAGAAGCAGCTACCCTTTAAAGAGTGCGTAACAGCTCACCAGTCGAGGTTTGGGGCCCCGAAAATTGACGGGGCTCAAGTCGACCACCGATACCACGGAGTACCGTAAGGTAATCTCGTAGGAAGGCGTTGTGTTCGGGCGGAAGCTGGGCTGTGAAGTCCAGTGGACCGTTCACAAACGAAAATCCTGGTAATAGTAGCAGCATAGCAAGGTGAGAATCCTTGCCGCCGAAGGGGCCAGGTTTCCTCGGCAATGTTCGTCAGCCGAGGGTTAGTCGGTCCTAAGACGTACCGTAATTCGAGTACGCCGAAAGGGAAACAGGTTAATATTCCTGTACCATTTAACACTAAAGCCTGACGTTTTGGGGCAGGTTGAGCGGCGTCGTCGCGCCGTCTAAGCACCTAACCCCGTGGAGAGCCGTAATGGCGAGAAGCGGGCGAATGTGTTATGGCGCAAGTCAGCTTCACCCCGGAACCCGTGAAAAGGGCAGTTAAATGTCCGTACCGAGAACTGACACAGGTGCCCCTAGCTGAAAAGGCTAAGGCGTGTCGGATCAATTCAGTTAAGGGAATTCGGCAAATTAGCTCCGTAACTTCGGGAGAAGGAGTGCCTGCTGTGTAGACAGCAGGTCGCAGTGACCAGGGGGCTCTAACTGTCTAATACCAACATAGGAGATCGCAAACCCGTAAGGGCTAGTACGATCTCTGAATCCTGCTCAGTGCAGGTACCTGAAACCCCGGTTCAACGGGAAGAAGGGCCTGTAAACAGCGGGGGTAACTATGACCCTCTTAAGGTAGCGTAGTACCTTGTCGCTTAATTGGCGACTTGCATGAATGGATCAATGAGAGCCCTACTGTCCCTAACTGGAGTCCGGTGAAGCTTACATTCTAGTGCAAAGTCTAGAGACCTCTAGGGGGAAGTGAAGACCCCATGGAGCTTTACTGCAGCCTGTCGTTGTGTTGTGGTTTTGGATGTACAGTGTAGGTAGGAGACATCGAAGCGGGTGCGCCAGCATCCGTGGAGTCGTCATTGGGACACTACCCTTCTGAGACTATGACCCTAACTCCGCGAGGAGGACCCCGATAGGTGGGCAGTTTGCCTGGGGCGGGACGCCCTTGAAAAGATATCAAGGGCGCGCAATGGTTGACTCAAGTGGGTCGGAAACTCACTGAAGAGTGCAAGAGCATAAGTCAGCCTGACGTTAATCAGCACAGCAGTGGTTGACGAGACGAAAGTCGGTTCTAGCGAACTTTTGAGCCTGCTTGGTGCGGGCCAAAAATGACAGAAAAGTTACCCTGGGGATAATTGTGTCGTTGCCGGCAAGAGTACATATCGACCCGGCAGCTTGCTACCTCGATGTCGGTTCTTTCCATCCTGGCTGTGCAGCAGCAGCCAAGGGTGAGGTTGTTCGCCTATTAAAGGAGATCGTGAGCTGGGTTTAGACCGTCGTGAGACAGGTCGGTTACTATCTACTAGAGGTGTTTGAAGTCTGAGGGTAAGCTGCTTTTAGTACGAGAGGAACAGAGCAGCGGCGCCACTGGTGTACCGGTTGTCCGACAGGGCATGCGCCGGGCAGCTACGCGCTACGGAATAAGAGCTGAATGCATCTAAGCTCGAAATCCCGCCTAAATAAGAGACTTCGTTAAGGTTCCCGGTACAAGACCGGTTTAATAGAAACGGGATGTAAGCACCAAGGCAACGAGGTGTTCAGTCCGCGTTCACTAACCATCCGTTCCGGTTTACCATTTTCCAGATCCAGGCGAAATCCAGTATGCAGCACTGTTATACATGACTATTCATTCACATTTTCCAATCCATTTTACAGGTTGAGTATGGCGGCCATAGCGGCAGGGCAACTCCTGTACCCTTTCCGAACACAGAAGATAAGCCTGCCTGCGTTCCACACTGTACTGAAGTGCGCGAGCCTTCGGGAACTCTGGCACGCTGCCATATTCACCTTAATCTACTCCCTTTTTCTAACAAATTTTGTTTTTAAGAGTTTTTACTATGTTTTTTGACTTTTCTTTACTTTATCATTTATCCGATTCTCAATTTTTTGTCCGCTTGATCAAGCGCAGCGAGTGAAACGGACAGCGTACTTCCGTGTCGCAACTCGGAGAAGATAAGCCTGCCTGCGTTCCACACTGTACTGAAGTGCGCGAGCCTTCGGGAACTCTGGCACGCTGCCATATTCACCTTAATCTACTCCCTTTTTCTAACAAATTTTGTTTTTAAGAGTTTTTACTATGTTTTTTGACTTTTCTTTACTTTATCATTTATCCTATTCTCAATTTTTTGTCCGCTTGAGCAAGCGCAGCGAGTGAAACGGACAGCGTACTTCCGTGTCGCAACTCGGAGCTTTCAACTTTATCTCTAAATAGTTCTTTAGGTCTTCCTCCTTAAGTCAGGACCTCCATGCCAGCATACAGGGCCACCAGTGGCATGGTGATTACAAAGATCATTATAGCTGGCAGAAGCACTAATAAGGAGGACTTCCCAAGGATTATGTTATGGACGAAAGTGCTCCCTATGCCATAAAGGTATACACTATATAGTCCGAAGATTATTCCTATATACGGAATCCAGGCTAACGACAGTACGGCAGTCGCATAGGCTGTAATTCTAACCGTTCCTTCGTAAGTCCCTGATCCTCCCAGGGTTCTGAACAAAAAATAGAGAATAGCCGCTTCAATAAATAGAGATATTGTACCTGCAATCGGGGTAATTATTATAGACGCAGGCACCATAAAAGAAGGCAGTTCCCCTTGAAAGGGAAACATACTCCGATTAAAGACCATTGTAAATAAACCGTAGATTGCAAAGCTAATTCCTGCGAATTTTATCGGGTCGCTATAGCCTCCTTCTCTTGGCATATTCTGATAAAAACCCGGAGAATTCAAAACGACCTCTTTCCATGTTCCAATATATCCTATAGGACCACCCCCCCTTTCCTAATATCCCTTTCCTAATATGTTATATATTTATTTAAATAGATTTATTTAATTAACCGGGAAAGTTGGTTCAGCTAAAGACGCTGAAGTGAACTATCTGAAAACCTTTTTTACTCCGGGGGGAGCTGTTCAGGGTGATGATTATTGGGGGGATTGGACTCGATATGCTCCGGGAAAAGAACAAACTGGTAACTCCACAAAAAACCAGGATCGCCAAAAATAGAAAAGTGCTGGCTTCAGGTCTGATTACCCGAAGCCTCCTTCTTTTTTTCAGTTTTTCATGCGAGAAGCTTCAAAATGACGTCTTTCCAGCCCATGACAAAGACTATCAGGATGATCAGGGGGAGGACATATGTCACATATGGTTTGATCCATTTAGGGAACTTGATCCCTTCCCCGGTGTCAGCTTCCTTTATGAAGTTGCTCCAGCCCCAGCCAAAGCCGTTGGTACAGAAGAGCACAAAGACCAGGGCTCCCAGGGGCAAGAGGTTGTTACTCAGGATAAAATCTTCGAGATCCAGCACAACCGTACCTTCTCCCAGAGGGGCAAAGCTGCTCCAGGGCCCAAAACCGAGAGCACAGGGCAAAGAGAGAATGAAGATTCCAATCCCGTTTATGAGGGCGGCTTTCTTTCGGGTCCATCCCCATTCGTCAATTGTGAAGGCCATGATGTTTTCAAAGACGGCAATCACGGTTGTCATGGCTGCAAAGGTCAGGAACAGGAAGAAGAGAGTTCCCCATATCTGGCCTCCGAGCATCTGGTTAAAGATGTTTGGAAGGGTAACGAAGACCAACCCGGGTCCTGTTCCTACGTCCACTCCGAAAGCGAAGGCCGCGGGAAAAATTACCATGCCTGCAAGCAGGGCAACTATCGTGTCAAGCGCCATTACGTGCAGGGACTCTCCTGTCAGGGAACGTTCTTTACCTATGTAGCTCCCGAAAATAGCCATGCTTCCTATCCCCAGACTCAGGGTGAAGAAGGCCTGTCCCATGGCGGCGTAAATAGCTTCCCCGCTAAGGCTTGAAAAGTCCGGCTTCAGGTAGAAGGCAAGGCCTGCCGAGGCTCCAGGAAGGGTAACGGATTTGGCTACCAGAATGAGAAGCATGATGAACATGCCGGACATCATTACTTTTCCTGCTTTTTCTACTCCTTTCTGAAGTCCCAGGGAGCATATGAAAAAGCCCATGACGACCACAATTGCCATCCAGAATATAAGTTCTCCAGTGCTGCCAAGGAATGCCCCGAACATGGATCCTATTTCTGCCGGTTCCAGTCCGTTGAAAGCTCCCGTAGCTTCCCTATATAAATAGGCAAAACCCCAGCCTGCTACTGTGGTATAGAACATCATGAGGATAATGTTTCCAAGGATTCCTAGATAGCCCACTATATGCCATTTGCTTTTCGAGGGTTCCAGGGCTCTGATTGCACCTGCAATGTTTTTACGGCCTGCCCTTCCGATGGAAAACTCCATTATCATGATAGGCAGCCCGAGCAATAACAGGAATACAAGGTATACCAGAACGAAAGCAGCTCCCCCGTATTTTCCGGTAATGAAGGGGAAGCGCCAGACGTTCCCGAGCCCTATTGCGCATCCGGCCGAGATTAATAAAAAGCCGATCCGGCTCGCAAGCTGCTCTCGCTCATCAGTTTTTATTTCTGACATCTTTTTTTCTCCTGAATGCTGCATTCTTTCATCCATTCAGTTCCTTTTTTTAGTTAGGGATGTTAGCATAACATTAGTGATCTGTAGTGTCAAATGATTTTTCTCCGGATCGTGTCCAACGGTTCAAATATTATCTTTTTTATAATAATGGGTGTTATGTTATGTTCTACGATGCCATACTATGTAAAATCATGTCACACCGTGCCCATTAATGTAGAATTAATAACTTATTCTTTTAAAAACATATCTTTTTTATATTAACTGAGATTGGGGGTTGATGTGTTGAGAAGAGCATTTTTGTATAAAAATCATCAAAGTGTTTATTCGGGATATCATTCATATGGAGTTTTATTTCAGAATAGTTGAATTCTGCCTTATAGTCTGATTCGACCCTAATTTGTAAATCTTGTACATTTGGTGCTGGCTGTCGGATTGGGTTTCAGAACAGTTCCGGAATGGGCTGGATAATTAATAATTTCAAAATTGTATATTTTGTACAGTTGGCACTGGCTGTCGGATTGAGTTTCAGAAAAGTTCCAGAATGAGCTGGATAATTAATAATTCCAAAAAAGGGAAATATTCCAAAATCCAGAAAAGGGTTGTTTAATACTCTACAAAATTAAATTCAGCCGCCTCTACTATTAAATCCAGTAATCTCTAAAATTAAAGGAAATCAGGCAGAAGAGAGTGCCACGATGGCTTCTGCCAGATCTCCGGTTGAGTTTTTGAGGGCTTCACGGGCTTCTTCTTCGGAGACGCCTGTCTGCTCCATTACAAGTTTGATGTCGTCTTCGGGGATATCCAGTTCTTTGGGAACTTCCCTTGCGTCACCGACGATTTGATAGGTGTCCGAACCCTGAACCGTCATGATGGTGACGTTTGCGTTTTCAATAATTATATTGGAGTCTGCGGTTTTTATAATTATTTCTTCAACGTCGTTGAGTTCCCTTGTGTTTATCCCCATCTGTTTCATCATCTGTTTCATTTTAGCCGGGTTCATACCCCGGCCTCCCATGCCTGGAAACATAAGATCCCCTTCTCCTTTTTTTTAAGTTTCCGCGTTCTTCTTCAATAAGATGCTTTTATCTGCAGTTTGATGTTGCTATTTAGTGGCATCCGCCGCAGGTTCCGCATCCACCGGCGTTCGGGTTCCGGATCAGGAATCCCTTGCCGTTTTCATCCTCGACAAAATCGATGCTGCCATCGGGGAAGTTTTTCTGGATGTCCTTTGCCATAACAAGCTTGATACCATTGCTTTCCATTGTTACGTCGTCTTCCTTTATTTCTTCGTCAAGGGCGAGTCCGTACTGTGGGCCGCTGCAGGCTATTCCGGCAACGAAAATCCTGAGAGCAATGTCTGGCTTGTTTTCCTGGTCAAGCAGTTCTTTAAGTTCGGCGGCTGCTCGGTCTGTTACTTCGATCATTCTATATACCTCTTCTGTATTTTTCAAAAATATCAATTTATTCTAAGTTTGATTTTTCCAATATAAGATGCCATCTGTTACAGGTTATAGGTAACTTCTAAGCGTTATATACCCTAACTTCGAAACGTTATATAACCTTGCATTTAATACATTATAACGCTTGTGCGAGGTTATATCTCTTTTTTATTCAAAAGAGTCTGGCTTTCGAAGAAAGTCCGTACAGGGCATGGTCCGGATTTTTGCTTCAAGAATCCGGGGGTCCCATGTACGTATAATTATATTTACTATTTTATATAATTTTCTACTCATAATACTGTTTGCTTCACGGGCGCTTCCTTTACACAAATTCCGCATCTTCATCCACGGGTGCTTCCAGCACCTCGGCGTTGTAAGCGTTGATTTCCAGGGAATTTCGTTTCCCTTTTACTTCCCAGACCGGAATATACACGAGCTCTAATTCAAGTTCGATGTCTTCATGTTTTGGTTTGACGCTTCTCTGCTCATAGACGATTGCCTGCCCTTCGGTGTTGTTGAAGCGCATTTCCCGGGTGTTTTCTTCGATGATTTCGTCCAGAAGCAGTTTTTCTGCCTGTTGTTTATTGACGTTTGTCCTTTTTACTTCGTAGACCACTGCCGGGATCCGGGTCGGGGATTCGAGGCCTTCAAGCTCTATGTCTTCTTTTGTCTTGTTCAGGGCGTTGAGGAAACCTTTTCCTTCTCCGGTGATACTCAGGACCTTGGATCTGAAGCGTTTCTCCGATTCTACGTTATAAGAGTATTTCCAGAAAGGCACAAACTTCAGGATGGCATCTTTCGGGTTGCTTAAATATGGTTTTGCGATTATGATGGCCTGTTCTTTGGAAATCCCGGGTTCGACCGATTTTATATTCAGGATATCGTAGGAATCGACTTTAGGGACTTCAATGTGCTCATGCTTTTTTGAAGGGTTCCTTTCCTCCGGAGTTTTTGGGGCTGACCCCGGTACAAAATAAGTTTTTTCCCCTTCAGCCTGCATCTCCTGGAGCGGGATAAGTCCGTTGCTAAAGTCAGTTCTCAGTATCGGACTTTCATTCTCCGCTTCTCCGCTATCCATAGTTAGATCTCCAGGGACCTCGTTGAAGTGCGCCGGGACCTTTTCCTCTACTTTTTCCGGGGTTTCGGAGTCCTGCAGAGGGATGGTTTCCTTCCTCTCCATGTTTGCCAGGACAGCTCTCCCTATCTGGAGGGCAAGTTCGTCCCTGTCCCAGACATAGACCCCGAGTTCGGCCGCGTAGTCGTTAAGTTCTCCCGTGGTTTTCTGGGTTATAACATAGATCCCTGTGCTGTTGTCGATTTCATCGGAAAAAGCCTTTATTTCCCTGTAGTCAGGCTGCAGTGTACACCGGACAAATGCCTTGTGCCCGTTTTTCTCCACCAGGATATCACAAGGGTTGGATATTGTAACACTGTATCCGGATGATTTGAAAATATCCACAAGGATTTCTAACAGGTCTTGCTTCATGATTCTCATTCGCTTATATCTTATACAGCTAAAATAGTTTATGTTTACTATTGAAATATAATAATTTTGGGTCTAATCCAGATTCCGGCTGTCCTTCTCTGCCAACTTTCACATTTTAATTAACTAGTTATGGTGCAGCTATATATTAAATCAGTGTCTAATCAGGTAAGTATGAGTGGGATCTGGCTTGGGGCAGATTCGTTTTCATCTTATGAAGCGGGCATCGAAAAGGAATGGCTCGTAGGGAACGGGCTTGGTGGATATGCCTCGTCCACTGTCATAGGTGCCGCTTCAAGGACCTACCACGGGCTACTGGTTGCAGCTCCCAAGGGGGCTTCAGGCAGGTTCCTCCTGCTTTCCTCCCTTGACGAGGAACTTTCTTGCGGGGAAGAGGTCTTTAGCCTGGCAGTCCATAAGTATCCGGGTACCGTCCATCCCGAGGGCTTTTCCTACCTTGATAAATTTTCCCTCACCCCTTTTCCTGTCTGGGTATACCGGGTCGGGGACTTTACGGTTAAAAAAAAGGTGTTCATGGTCTACGGCAAAAACACAACTGTAGTGCTTTACGAAATAAAGTGCGGAAGGGAAGAGGCCCGGCTGAGGATCTATCCTCTTGTAAATGCCAGGAGCTTCCACGCTACAACTCGTTCCGGTGACCTCGACTTTTTTCAAGAAATTGAGACAAACGGGTTGCGACTTGAAAGCTCAAACGGTTTTGTATTCCGGATAAAATCCAACCTGGAATACCACCCTGACCCCCGGTGGTACTATAATTTCGAATACGGGGCGGAATTGAAAAGAGGACTGGCTTTTCAGGAAGATAATTTCAACCCCGGTTTTTTTGAAATCGGAGTCAAGAAGGGGACTTCCCGCTTTTTTGTTGCCTCTTCTATGGAAGATATTTCGTCCCTTTCTCTTGAAGATGCCGACGAACTCTACACCCGCGCAGTCTACCGGCAAAATCTCCTTGCCTACAATTCGATGCTTTCGGAACCTTTTGCCCTCAAGCTTCTAAGGGCCACGGACCCTTTTATCGTAAAGCACCCTACCACTGGCGAAAAATCCGTTATTGCCGGTTATCCCTGGTTTTCAGACTGGGGTAGGGATGCCATGATCGCTCTTCCGGGTCTGACTCTGGTGCCCCGCCGCTTTGAAGATGCGCGTTCCATTCTTGCAAACTTTTCCCGGAACTGCCGCAGGGGACTGATACCTAATAGTTTCCCGGCTCTCGGCGGAGCTCCTGTTTACAATACCGTTGATGCCTCCCTTTGGTTCATTCAGGCTCTGGGCCGTTACTTTGCATATACCAAGGACCTCGTTTTTCTCTCGGATGTCTGGAACACCATGGAAGATATTATCAGGCACTACAGCCAGGGCACGGACTTCGGGATCGGGATGGACTCTGATTTTCTCATAAGGCAGGGCCCACAGCTAACCTGGATGGATGCGAAAGTAGATTCCCGTGCAGTGACTTCGAGAGCAGGCAAAGCATGTGAGATCAATGCCCTCTGGTACAATGCCCTGAAAATCACCTCCGAACTCGGGGAATTGCTGGACATGGACACCGCAAACTATGAGTCTCTTGCAGAAGGAGCAGCTTCGAACTTTGAAGCCCTTTTCTGGAACTCCGAATATAATTGCCTCTTCGATACCGTCTCCACGGATACCACCGACGAAGCCGGAAACCCTCTAAAAGACCCCGCCATCCGCCCCAACCAGATCCTTGCAGTCGCCCTCCCCCACACCATGCTTACTCCTTACAAAGAAAAAGCCATTGTGGACCGGGTCGAGCAGGACCTGCTCACACCTTTCGGCCTCCGCACCCTTTCAAGGGACCACCCCCACTATACCGGCCACTACCGGGGGGACCCCAAAACTCGGGACCGCGCCTACCACAATGGCACAGTCTGGCCCTGGATCCTTGGCGCCTACGTCAAAGCCTACCGGAAAGTCCACAATAATTCAAAAGAAAGCCTGGAAGACATGCGCTCCCTCCTCCTGGGCTTTGACAAACAGCTCGAAGAAGCAGGCATAGGCAGTATCTCCGAAGTCCTCGACGGCGACTACCCCTACTCTCCTGGAGGTTGTCCTGCCCAGGCCTGGAGTGTTGCGGAGATTTTGCGGGCTTATGTAGAGGATGTGCTCGGGACAAAGCCTTAAGACACGGATTTAAAGGGTTTTTCAAAAAAAGTAAAGGATCAGACCCCTTTTCAGGGACCCGGATCTCAATTAATGATTTTTCACGTTTCAAGCAGGGTCAGGATTCGGTGTAGCTTGTCGTCCCTGACTTGACGTCTCCATTCCAGGGAATCGTATGGCTCACACTGTTCACGGTAAAGGTGAAAGTCAATGTGCCTTTTTTGTACTTGACCTCATCTGAATAAACCGTCACAGCCCCGTTTGCGTTTGTCACGGCAGAATTCGGCTCACTCACCGAGCCGCTCCAATCTCCGGAAACCTTAGCATCTTCAACCGGATTTCCATTACTGTCCCGGACAGTGACAACTGCCTTCCCGAAAACGAACGTATTTCTTCCGGCATTCCTGAGGTTCGGAGTTACTTCCACGCTGTCAATGTAGAGGCTGGCTCCACTGTTTACCGCTGCAACCTCCGCGGTGGTTGTGTCCGTATCTGTTGCACCTTTGTTGTCAGTTGCTGTCAGGATGACATTATAGGTCCCTGCGCCGGTATAGCTGTGCTTGGGTGTAACTCCCGTACCTGAACTGCCGTCCCCAAAGTCCCACTCGTAGGAAGCAATGCCTCCATCAGGATCAGGGTCATATGAGTTTGATCCATCAAATGCTACGGGCTGTCCTTCCTCAGCACTGTACGGGCCTCCGGCGTCGGCTACCGGGGGATTGTTCACAGGTGTTGTGGTAGGGACTTCACTTATCTCTACTGTGGTGCTGCCTGTACTTGCGGCATTTTCGTTATCCCTGACTGTAAGGCTGACCGTGTAAACTCCGGCTTCATTGTAATTATGGGTGGCAGTTTCCCCGTTCCCTGTACTTCCATCTCCAAAGTCCCATTCATAAGAAACAATGCTTCCGTCCTGGTCCGGGTCATATGAGTTTGATCCGTTAAAGGTCACTGTCTGTCCTTCTTCAGCGCTGTACGGACCTCCGGCATCGGCTACAGGTGGGGTATTCGGGGCTGGAGGCTGCTGTGCCTTTCCCATATAATCCAGGGCGGCTTTTGCATCCACAATGCCGTATCCGTAGTACTGGTCCCATCCCTGTTCCCCTTTATCCTTTGCGCTTTGTTCGATTGCAGTTCTGACTTCTTCAGGAGTGGATGAGCCGTTTGCTATCAGGAGGGCTGCAACACCTGAGACGTGCGGGGTTGCCATGGATGTGCCCTGGAAGAACCAGAAGTTGAATTTTGTCAGGTCCCCGTCAAAAGTATTCTGCAGGATTCCGTCCCCGTATCCATCCCCGTTCTGATCGACGGTTGAGTCTCCTCCGGGGGCGGTTACGTCAAGGGCGCTCCCGTAGTTAGAGTAGTAGGCAAGTGTCCCGTCGTACTTTGTAGCACCTACTGCAATGCATTTATCATAGGCCGCAGGATAGCCGACAGTGCCTGTCCCGTCATTTCCTGCGGCAGCAACAATGGTGACCCCGTTATCGTATGCATATTCGAGTGCATTGTCAAGGGCAGGGCCGGGGTAGTATCCGGGAGAGAATCCCAGGCTCATGCTGATGACCTGTGCGCCGTTATCGGCTGCGAAATAAATGCCGTCGATGAGTTGCTGGAGGGTCCCGCTTCCTTCCGCGTCAAGGACTTTCACGGGCATTATCGTACAGTCATATGCCACCCCAGCCACTCCGTATCCGTTATTGGTACTCTGGGCTATGGTTCCGGCTACATGGGTCCCGTGCTGGTGATCATCATTGGGATGAGCGTCGTTGTTTACAAAGTCATAACCCGGGGCAAAACTGGTGCTTGTAAGGTCCGGGGCTACAATATACTGGCCGTAATTCTCGTATGCAACTCCGGAATCAAGTACTGCAACTATTACTCCCTGCCCTGTGGAGATGTCCCATGCGGGCTCGACATTAATCCCGCCTATTCCGTCCTTGAAATTCCATTGTAGGTAGTAGTAAGGGTCATCCGGTGCCCCGGTTGCATGCGCAATAGCGTTGGGCACTGCATATTCGACATTCGGGTTCCTGCTGTAGGTTTCTACCATCTCTTCGACGTTTTTTGTTTTTGGGATCTTCAGCTTTTTGAACCCTGCATAGGGGCTCGCGTATACAGCTTGAGTCCCGTGTCCGGCATTGATCCTTGCGATCTTTTCTTCGGATACTCCTGGCTTGAACTTCACGAGGATTTCCCCTGGGACATACTCCTGTTCCCCGGGCATTTTGATCGTCAGTTTCTCAAAGATGTCGTAGGGCCTGTTGTTCCCCGCTGCCAGTGCAGAAGCCGGCAGGACTATCCCTGTAAGTAATATACACAGTATTAACAGGGGGATTATTTTGTTTTTTAATCTGAACTCCATCCTCTTCATCCTCATAATTTTTAAAAAATATTGGCTATTATCCTCTGTTTTCTTCCTGAAATTAATACCAAATTTTTTATTCTCTTACAGGTATTCTTTCTATAGAATTTAATATATATCTTACTAATTTTTAGTACTTTATTTATGTGGTTTTTATTTCTTCCTATTTGTTTTTTAATGTATTTTGGATTCCAACTCATGATGGTGTTTTTTTATTTTATCTCGAAAATCTAGTGATGAAAGTTTTTTAAAAAAGCAGCTATATAAGGCAGGAAAGAACTGGATGATATGGTTTTTCTTAATCGGTTAATCTGAATGTATTAATCTAAATATCTTCAAAATTTTTATTCATGTAAGGTGGATAAATTGTACTAAATTATAGTTAAGTATGCTTGAAAAAATTGTAACACTATTCCGTTTAGGTGTCGAACCTGGTAAAGGGTAACTTCCAGGTTTTTTTCCGAATTAGTCCCCTGTATAGTCTTGTGTCAGTCGGAACATTAAATTTAAAAATTTTTTAATTTATGGGGATTTTCCGTGTTCACTTATTCATTTTATTAAGGAAATTTCAGTACTATCTCAAGATATCCTCAGACCCATGGCTCAGGCTCTTGGATTAAGCTGCCCGGTTAAGTTTCCCGGTTAAATTACCTGCTTAAGTTAATGGCTCATGCTCACGGCTTAGGCCCATAACTCAGGTTCTCAGCTTTTTGATCTGTGAACCTTACCTGTTTTTTCCAAAAAAGAAAATGAAAGGCCCCTTCTGTGGGACCTTAAATTATTTTATCCCTTATTTTCTGGCTTAGGGATATAATGCCGATCCTGATGCGGTATTTCCGTCCCACGCTATCGTATGGCTCACATTGTTCACGGTAAAGGTGAACGTTAATGTGCTCTTTTTGGGGTAGATGACCTCATCCGAGCTAACCGTCATTGTCCCTGTTGCACCAGTCACAGCAGAATCCGTATCGCTGGCTGCACCGCTCCAGTAGCCGGAAACTGCAGCACCTTCGACCGGATTATTGTTTTTGTCAAGGATGGTCACAACAGCAGTTGCGGTAACGTAAGTTGTTCCGGTAATTTTGGTACTTGTTGTTGTCACACTTACCCCGTCAATGTGTATGACGTTTTCCGCAACCAGAGTGGCTGTGTCAGTACCCGTGGCGTCTTTGTTGTCCCATACTGTGAGGGTTACATTATAGGTTCCTGTGGTTGAATAGGCGTGGTTCGGAGCAATTCCTGATCCTGTACTTCCGTCTCCAAAGTCCCACTCATAGGAGGTAATATATCCGTCACTGTCGTATGAACCTGATCCGTCAAAGGTCACTGTCTGTCCTATTTCACTACTATAAGGGCCTCCTGCATCGGCTACCGGGGAGTTATTCGGGGCTTGAGGCTGGGTTATGTATTCAAGGGCGGCGGTTGCATTTACCAGTCCGTGTCCATAATACTGGTCCCAGCCCTGGTCTCCCATATCCCTTGCCGTATTTTCTATTGCTGCCCTGATTTCATAGGGGGTGGCTTCACTGTTTGCTTCAAGCATCAGGGCTGCGATCCCTGAGACATGCGGGGTTGCCATGGATGTCCCTGTGAGGAACCACCAGTTGAAGTCTGTGGGATCTTTTGTCTGGATGTTAAAGGTATTCTGGAGGACACCGTCCATGTATCCGTCACCGTTCAGGTCCTGGGAGTCTCCTCCGGGAGCTACCACATCAAGTTCTGTCCCGTAGTTCGAGTAGTCTGCCTTCACACCGTTATAATTGGTCGCCCCGACTGCAATGCACCTGTAATAAGCTGCGGGATAACTCACCGAACCTGTCTGCTCATTCCCGGCGGCGGCAACGATGGTGACGCCGTTATTGTATGCATATTCGAGTGCATCGTCGAGGGCCTGGCCTGGATAGTATCCGGGGTCAAAAGTGAGGCTCATGCTTATGATGTCTGCTCCGTTGTCGGTGGCAAAATAAATGCCGTCTATAAGCTGCTGGAGGGTCCCGTTTCCGCTTCCGGCCATGACTTTCACGGGCATTATGGAACAGTCATATGCAACTCCGGCTACCCCGTACCCGTCGTTTGTGTTCTGGGCTACGGTTCCGGCCACATGGGTTCCGTGATAGTGGTCGTCATTTGGGTGGGCATCGTTGTTTACAAAGTCATACCCCGGGACAAAATTGGTGTTTGAAAGGTCCGGGGCTACAATATACGGGCCGTAATTTTCGTATGCTACTCCGGTATCAAGCACTGCAACTACGACTCCCTGCCCTGTGGAAATGTCCCATGCGGGTTCGATATTAATCCCGCCGATTCCGCCCTTGAAATTCCACTGGTATCTGTATAACGGGTCATTGGGTACCATGGAGGCCTGTGCAATAGCATTGGGCAACGCATATTCGATGTTCGGGTTCTTGCTGTAGACCTCTACCATTTCTTCGACGGTTTTGCTTTTAGGGATTTTCAGCAGTTTGAATCCTGCATAGGGACTGGTGTATATTTCTTCTGTCCCGTGTATGGAGTTGATGTTTGCGATTTTTTCTTTGGAAACTCCGGGCTCGAACTTGACTATGATCTCCCTAGGAACATATTTCTGGTTCTGCGTATCGTCCAGCATCCGGGTCTGTGAACCATCTTGAATCTGGTTATACGAATCGTCTAATATACTCTTTTCATAGCTGTCATAGGGTTCTGCCTGCACAAACGCAGATGCAGGAAGAACCGCTCCCAGAATTACTGTGCACAAAACTAACACAGGCAAAATTTTGGTTTTTAATATCAGCTTCATATTCATCTCCTCATGCGATTTTTGCAATTGATTTATGTGGTTCGCAATTTTTTTTGAGAATTGAAGCAATTGAAATACTGTCCCCACTCAGTATTATTTTTGCTACAGTATTCGGTATAAACTTTCTAACTTTTATGGTTTTGTTCGTATAGTGTGTAGTTTATTCGTCTATCATTCATCCATTGGTTTACTCAATGGCCTGTTTGCAGTTCCTTCGCCTCAGGTTTCCCGGGTGGAAATTTTTCCGATCGAGTTAATTTTTATACCATGTAAACTATCAATACGCGCATGATCGACTTCGACACCCTGAAATACGAAAACGGCCTGATCCAGGCGATTGTCCAGGACCTTACGACCAGGGAAGTGCTGATGTGCGCCTACATGAACCGGGAAGCCCTTGAAAAAACCGTAGAGACCGGGATTGCTCATTTCTGGAGCCGGAGCCGGAAGAGTTTGTGGAAGAAAGGGGAGACGTCGGGGCACTTACAGAAGGTAAAAGAGATAAGAATAGACTGCGATCTGGATTCCGTACTCCTGTTCGTGGAACAGGTGGGCGGGGCATGCCACATGGGATATCGTTCATGCTTCTACCGGAACCTCGAGGGAGAGGTTGTCGGAGAGAAGGTTTTCGAGCCGAATGACGTGTACTGAATGATTTACCGGGTATGAGATTTGTTGGGTATGAGATTTGCCGGGTATGAGATTTGCCGGGTATGAGATGTACTGAATTTTAGAGGTATGCTGAAGTTTTTCCGAGGCGAAGCTTTAAGGGTTTTTCAACATTTTTCAGGTCTCTGAGAACCTTGATTTCCTTCAAATTTATGTTTCAACTTTTTTTCATCGCAAAGAAAGCCCCAGAAGTTTTATTATATACTTCTCGGGTCTATCCCCTTATATGGCTGAAGAGACGCGGATATGCAGGATTGTTCCGGATACCAGTGTGATTATTGACGGGAGAATCTCGGCGAGGGTCAGGAGCGGTGAGTACCGGGGAGCTGAGATCATCGTCCCGGAAGCCGTGGTGTCGGAACTGGAAGCCCAGGCAAACAAGGGTAGGGAAATCGGTTACAAAGGGCTAGATGAACTTTCGGAACTGCACAGGCTTGCTGAGAGAGGAGATATCACCCTGAAGTTCAGCGGGGTCCGGCCCACCTTGGAGGAAATCAAGCTTTCGAAAGAAGGTAGAGTGGATGCCTTGATCCGCAGCACGGCCCTTGAGGTAGGCGGGCTTTTTGTGAGTGAGGACCGGGTCCAGTCCCTTATTGCGGAAGCCAGGGGGATTGATGTGGATTACGTGCCCCCGAAGGTCGTGGATCCTTCGGAACTGGGGCCTCTCAGGGTAGAGCATTTTTTCACTGACGACACCATGTCCGTCCACCTCAAAAATAGGGTTTCTCCCATGGCAAAGAAGGGGCCTGTGGGGAGAGTGCGCTATCTCAGGATCCGGGACGAGCCTGTTTCAATGGCAGAACTTCAAAGCATTTCCAAAGAGCTTATCGAAAGGGCAAGGGTCGACCCCGAATCCTTTATTGAGATGTCTTCTGCCGGGGCAACGGTCCTGCAGATCCGGAACATGCGGATTGCAATCGCCCATCCGCCTTTTTCCGATGACATGGAGATTACCGTTGTCCGTCCCACGGTTATAGTGGATCTTGAACAGTACCGTCTGAGTGATAAATTGAAAGAACGAATCGAAAGCCAGCGAGGTATCCTCATTGCCGGGCCTCCGGGAGCCGGGAAGTCTACTTTTGCAGCCGGAGTTGCACGCTACCTGAACGACCACGAACAGGTTGTCAAGACCATGGAATCCCCAAGGGACCTGCAGGTGCCGCCTGAGATTACCCAGTATTCCCCCCTGAATGGGCGGATGGAAGATACTGCAGACCTCCTTCTCCTGGTAAGGCCGGACTATACGGTTTACGATGAGGTCCGGAAGACCAATGATTTCCTGATCTTTGCGGACATGCGCCTTGCCGGGGTCGGGATGATCGGAGTCGTGCACGCAACCCGGGCCGTGGACGCAATCCAGCGCCTGATCGGAAGGGTAGAACTGGGGGTTATCCCTCAGGTAGTAGACACGGTAATTTTTATTGACAAAGGAGAGGTCGCAAAGGTCCTTGTGCTGGCTTTCACGGTCAAGGTGCCCCACGGGATGGTTGAACAGGACCTTGCCAGGCCTGTCATCACAATTGAGGACTTCGAGACCGGAAAAGTTGAGTACGAGATCTACACCTACGGCGAGCAGGTCGTGGTCATGCCTATCGGGACCAGGAAAGAGGAACGAAAACCTGCCTGGAAACTTGCGGAAGAAGAAATCCGGAACGTTATCAGGAAGTATGCCAATGGCCCCGTTGAAGTTGAGGTGACTTCGGACAACAGTGCTATAGTGAAAGTCCGGGACACGGAAATGCGAAAAGTTATCGGGAAAGGCGGGAGCGTAATCGACCGGATCGAAAAGATGCTGGGAATCCATATTGACGTCCGGGAATTCGAGTCCGAACCCTCCAGGCCCGCAAAAGAAATGAAGTACGCCGGGAAATCCGAAGCCTACATGAAAACTGCCGGAATGACCGGTTTTCCGGAAGCCGACCTTCCCGTTTCAGCCCATCCTCTCCTGGAAAAAACAAAAAAACACCTGATCCTTAGTGTCCCGGAACTGGCAGGTGGGGACGTTGAAGTCTATATCGAAGACGAATACCTCTTCAGCGCAACCGTAGGCAGGCACGGAGACGTGAAAATCAGGATTAATTCGGACCTTGCCCAGGAAATCATAGAAGCTATGGACAGTGGGGAACTAATCGAAATCCGGAAGATTTAATCTGATTAGGATATTTTCTTTTTCCCTTTTTTCCCTTTTCTTTTTCCCTTTTTTCCCTTTTCTTTTTCCCTTTTTTTTCCCTTTTCTTTTTCCCTGTTCTTTTTATGTCCTGTTTTCCTTTTTCATCTTTTGATTTTTCTTCTCATTTTTAATATATAACTCATTCATCCAAAAATTTATATTATGTCCTTGCTTCAATTCATATTAGAAATTTAAGTGGGGGTATGGTTTAATTGGGTAAGGTACGTGAAGTAGGTCCCGAAATCAGGGAAGACCTGCACGGGAGGATTGAGGTTTTTGACCAGAGCATCCGGAGTTTTGAAAAGCGGCTTAGGGCAGTAGAGCGCCGCTTGTCCGTGGAAACGCCCGGGAAGTTGCAGCCCGGTGGTTCCTTCTCTAATTCTTTTACTGATCCGTTTCTGAAAGGAAATCCTGGGGATTCCATCGCCAGCTCTTCGGTTTCTCCTGAGTGCCCTTCCGTTTCTCCTGAAAATTCTTTAACGCTGCCTGAGGGTTCTTTACCTTCCGATGAGGTCTCTTCGCTTTCGGAAACAGGTGTTTCGAACCTTTCCTTCAGCGCCGTGCTTTCCTCCGCCGATGTCTCGGAAGGTCCTTTTATTTTCGTGAATACCTCTTCCGAAGTCTCCTCGGGTGCCGATAAAGTTAAGGAGATAAATGCCCTTTTTGCCGGGTTTTCCGAAAGCTTGCGCTCTCTTCAGGAGGCAATAATAGGGCTTTCGGATTTTGTGCATGGGGAACTGAGTGCCGAACTCGAGGCTGCGGACAGGGAAATAAAGGAGGCATGTGAAAGGGAAGTTGCGGCAAGGGAGTCTGCAGAAAGAATTGAACGGCGCCTTGAGGCTGTTGAGAACCAGAACCGTTTCACCCTGGGCTCAATCAAGGTGCCGGTGGAGATCTCCGGAATTACAGGTTCCTCGGTCCTTTTCCTTACCGGTTTTCTGGTCTGGTCAGGGCGCTGGGATATAATAAGGTCTCCGTTTTTCTCCCTGGGGCTTGCAGCGTTGATGGCCGCAGCCGTGCTTTTGAAGTTTTATATGATGAACCGGGAACAGAAATCGATGACAGGTCAGGAATAAAAACAAAGAGAAAAAAGTCCCGGGTCCCGGGCCTTTACAATAATTTCCTCGAGGGTATACGTTTCGCATCTCTGGAATGTGATCGCCGATCTGTCTTTTTCGGACATGCCGCAGCCTTGAAAATCGCCCTATGCTACTGCGAATCAAAATCCTGTAATGTCCGTGAATAAAGCTTTCCTTATTCAGGAGCTTTAAGAGATACGGGAGCTTAGCACATCATTAATATATATCATAACTTCCATCTATTTTGAATATCCACTTTCTCCTGTGGTGATATTCATTATAGAATTGATAAAAGCTCTTATTCTGGGGTTCACAGTAGGTATATCTGCTGCCCTTGTCCCTGGCCCCATGATGTTCGCAACGATCGTGACGTCTTTTAAAGTAGGCTGGAAGGCAGGGCCTTCGGTATTTATCGGGCATGCGATGACAGAATCGACATTATTCATGCTCATAGTGGCCGGGGCATCATCTTTCATCGGGGTAAATCTAATCTCATATATGGCTGTAATTGGCGGTTTGGTAATGGTAATTTTCGGGCTTTTTATGATTAAAAGTGCAAAAGAAACCTCTAAAAAAGATATTTCTGCCTCGGCCAGTAAATTGGACCTGTCGGTTGGGCCTTTGCCTGCAGGGATTGTAACCTCTGCATTGAACCCTATGTTTCTGGGATGGTGGCTGACAGCAGGCAGCGCAATTGTCCTTCAGCAGTACCTTGCAGGCATCTTTGCCGTAATAGCGTTCGTCGCCGGGCACTGGTTGGCAGACCTCGGCTTTCTTGTAGCTGTAGCATCATCTTTTTCCAGGGGAAAGGAGCTGATCTCACAGCGTACACATGAAAGGGTACTATACCTCTGCGGAGGGTTTATGGCGCTTTTTGGCCTGTTCTTCCTGCTCAATTACAAAAACATTTCTGCCATGGTCTGAATCGGTGAGTACTGTTGCCTGATCCCATGTTAACAGTTAAAAATCTAAAAATAAAATAGAATCCGGAATTAGCTCTTTTTCCGGGCCTGGTCTGGCTTTTGAAATAGCTCAACTCCGGGTCACTTTTACAAAATAGTCGTTTACGTAATCCTGATACCCTGTTTTCATGGCTTTCAGGGAAATGTACCCTTCGGATTTTCCCGGGGGAAGCTCCGGATTTTTTAGCTCTATTATAACTTTTCCTTCCGCGTCCGTGACGCCGGAGTATGCCCGGTTGCGATCGGGGCTCCGGAGAATCACATTAGCTCCCCCTACCCTCTGGCTCTCCCCGTCAAGTGCCGTGACAAGGAGGGTCAGATTTGTTTCCGTGTTGTTTTCTTCTCCGGAAGGGAGGAAAACAGCGCTCACGTTTGCTTGCGCATACAGGGGTTCGGGCGGCGAGGGAGCGCTTGAGATGGCTGAGAGGATCGCATAAAACCCTATGAAGCCCACGATCGAAAGGACCACAATTCTTATCGGGAGCCCAACGGTCCCTTCTTCATTCTCAGTTAATTTCCGGGGTTGCATATGCGACCTCCTAACCGAATATCGGTAGTTTTCACTCCTTTTCCCTTTCCGCTCATTTACTTTTTTTCAGTAATTCCTTTTTCAGTAATTTCTTCTGTTTTTAAATGATTTTTTTTCGAAGAGATTTTTCGAAGAGATTTTTTTCTCTTTCAGTAATTTTTCATACTTTCTCAGCTTTCTTCTTTTCAGGTCACCCGGGTCTTTATGATCATAATGGCGTCCTGTTTCTCGTAGTCGTAAAAGCCGTCTGCCAGGATCTTCAGGTCCATAGTCCCCTCATTCTGGTTCGGGTCAAGCCTGGGCATTGCCCCCTCCGGCGTTGTCAGGACCGTGACTCCGTTGATGTCCGTGTTATTCGATGCCGCACCTCCGAGGCCTGTCAGCACCACATTTGCGTCTCTCACTGGGTTACCGTCCTGGTCTGTCGCCTTGATCTTTACCGTTACGCCGAAAGGAGTTTCTGCAACGTCTGCGCTTACTATTATCGAATTTCCTGCCTGAAGGTCTTCTTCTCCCAGGGCTGCTCCTTCAATAAAAACCGACATCTCTTTTGTCGGAGTCGGTATTATTGAAATAAGTGTGGCAAGGGCAACCATCCCCACGACCAGCATCACCACAATATTGATCGGGAGTTCCATAGCTCTTTCGTCATTTCTTAAAAACCGGATTCGTCTCATGAGTTCCCCCACTCTTTGATATTTTCCAGATTATCGAATGTAAATTATTTTACATTTTATCAGTACTCGATCACTGTATATAAAATTATTTGATTTTTAGACCGGCTTATTTTTTAATAATCAATGTTTCTGAATATTTCAGATCATAACTATACACTTATATATCTTCCTGACCATACTGAAATTGAATACTTCATGATTAATCATATCAAATATGCACGAGGAGAAACGGCTTTTTGAACGATAGTGGCTCTGAAGTCTCATCAGAAAAAACGGGTCCGCATAGTTTTTTGTGTTTTTTGGGATTGCATAAATGGAAACGAAAAAGCGGTGCACTTTCCTATTTGCCAAAAGTGGTTGAGAAACGCTATGAATGTGTACGCTGCGGTAAGTCCAGGGTGACTTTTGAAAAGACCGCAGAAAACAAAACGTTAAAGAGCAGGGCAGTAACGAGTAGGGCAGTAAAAAGCAGAGCAGTAAGGAACAGAGCAGTAAGGAATAGAGCAGTAAAGAACGAATCTTACTGAAACTTGCAGCAAAATAAAATTCTCCACAACCGAAAAAGATCCCTTTTAAGCTGGTTGCTTTTTTCCAACTGCCTTTTTTCTTAAATTTTTTTCAATCTTTATATATTTGCTCGTAAACTTAATCTATTTTAACTTTATTTGTTAGAGCTATGAAGAGAATCGTGATTCTCGATTATGGGATCGGAAATCTCCGGAGTGTTCAAAAGGGGCTCGAACACGCAGGAGCGAATCCCGTAATCTCGGGGGAACCTGAAGAGATTCTTGCCGCTGACGGAGTGATTCTTCCGGGTGTTGGCGCTTTTGTGGACGCCATGAGGTGCCTGCTTCCCCTCAAAGAGATCGTTTACGAGTATGCAAAATCCGGGAAACCGATGCTAGGGATCTGCCTCGGACAGCAGCTTCTTATGAGCACATCCGAGGAAGGGCAGCTGACCGATGGGCTCGCCCTGGTCCCCGGGAAGGTCATTCGCTTTCCGAAATCCGAGCTTAAAGTGCCCCATATTGGCTGGAACAATATAAAGATCACACAGGACCACCCCCTTTTCAAGGGAATCTCCGACAGGGCTTTCGTGTATTTCGTCCACTCCTATTACGTGGACACTGACCCGGAGCATACCCTTGCGGCATGTGAGTACGGGCTGGAATTTGCAGCTTCGGTCGTAAACTCGGAGGGCAACGTCATGGGGACGCAGTTCCATCCTGAAAAAAGTGGAGATGTTGGACTGCATATACTGAAAAACTTTGTCAGTATGTGTTGAAGGCTGTTTCAGTCCCTGATTTACTTTTTACTTCTACTTTTATTTTTTCCAGTGCTTGAATGGTAAGGAATCTTGAATATTTATAGTTAATTTCACAAGAAGATGATATTATGGACATAGAAGGCTACGCAAAACGGTCACTCAGGCAGGATCCTGAAAATGAAAACGGGCTTAAGGCACAGCTTGCTGAAAGAATTCTCGAGATAAAGAAGCTAAGCCCGGAAGGCGCCCGGGAGATTGCGTCGGCGGTGATTTCCGAAGCTAGGGCGACTCTAAACGTGAAGGGTGAGGTCTTGAGCTCCACTGTCTCGGGGGTTTCCATGGGTGAATTCGGGGTAGGTTCCAGGGGGACCGGAGACTTCTACGTGCACTCCAAGCTCGGGGAGGTCATAGGCCAAACAGGGGCTGTGGTGGACAGTTCCCAGCTTGATGATTCCGGGGTTGTACGGATAGGCAATGAATATTTGGTGTTGACCATCGACGGTATCCATTCCCGCTTAAGCGACTTTCCCTTCCTTTCCGGTTTCCACGTAGCCAGGGCTGCCCTCCGGGACATTTATTCCATGGGGTCTCGCCCCCTTGCGATGCTCTCCGATATCCATGTCGCAGACGACGGGGACGTTGCAAAGATCTTCGACCATATCGCAGGGATTACTACGGTTTCGGAACTTACCGGAATTCCCCTGATCACGGGAAGCACTCTCAGGATTGGCGGGGACATGGTCATAGGGGACCGCATGACCGGAGGCGTTGGGGCAGTTGGTGTGACTTCTTCCCTGACATCGCGGAACCAGACCGAAGTGGGTGACCTGGTCCTAATGACCGAAGGGGCAGGTGGCGGAACGATTTCCACAACTGCGCTTTACTACGGCATGCACGATGTTGTGGACGAAACCATCAACATCCGTTTCCTGGAAGCCTGCGAAGCCGTTCTTGAGTCCGGGCTCCATGTAAATGTCCATTCCATGACCGACGTAACCAATGGTGGGATCCGTGGGGATGCCCGGGAAATCTCAAAAACCGCAGGAGTAAAACTGGTTTTCGAAGAATCAAAAATGCGGGCCCTTGTGAACCCTAAGGTCCTCTCCATGCTCGAAACCCTGAAAATCGACTACCTCGGTGTGTCCCTGGATGCCCTGCTGGTCATCGCTCCCCCGGAATACGCAGACCAAATCCTCGAGACTGTCCGGGCCGCAGGCGTTGCGATCGACATCATAGGCCATGTGGAAGAAGGTACCGGAGCCGAAGTAATTATTGATGGGGAACGCAGGGACTTTGCCCCGCGCTTCAGGGAATCCGCCTACACCCCGGTTAAAAAAGTCCACGGGGAAGAAAATCCCAGGGGCTTTGAGGAGATGAGGGCGGCAATCGACAGGTCCGCAGCCGAAGCCATTGAGAAAAAGCAGAAGGTTCTGGAGAAAATAAGGAAAGAAAAGAAAAACTAAGACGAGAATGTTTTTTATAAGGATAAATTATAAGGATAAATTATAAGGATAAATTATAAGGATAAAGTCTTGAAAAAGAAATAATGTGTAAAAAGAGTAAATCCTGATAATAATACTTATAATAAAATCAGGATTTACGCTTCACCACAAGCATTTCCTGCTCTTTTCCGATAATTTCCACCTTTTCTCCTTTCCCTATTTCTTCTTCGGACCGGGCCTGCCAGTACTCCCCGCTGTAGCGGATAAAACCCGGCTTATCCGGGCTTATTGCTTCTATTGTCCTTGCGCTGTCTCCGATTATGGCTCCTATAACTGGTTTTTTCTTCCGGGACTCGGCTACTTTGTAGACCGCAAAGACCAGGAAAAGCCCGAAAACGATTGTCGGGGTGACTATGGTAAGGGTTAGCGTCCTCCGGAATTCAGGGGTATAGATGTTTTCAGCCCCCATGGGTACGAGGAAAATACTCCCTATCACAAGGCTTACCAGGCCTGCAATCCCGAAGACCCCGAAACCCGGGGACTGGATCTCCAGAAGCATGAGTCCTACTCCCACGATAATGAGGAAAATGGCGCCGATGTTGACGTCAAAGCCCGTTCCTATCAGTCCGAGCACGATTGCGATGACCCCGAAAATTTCAGCTCCTGCACCGGGATTCGATATCCCGAAAATTATCCCGTAGAGCCCTATGGTCAGGAGGAGGGATGAGATAACCGGGTTTGAGATCAGCCTGAGAAATGCCAGGGGTAAAGGAGGTTCGTAGGTTTCGGTCCTTGCATTTCCAGTTTCCAGGGTCTTTCCCTTTACTTCCTCTCCATCTACCTGGTCAAGGAGGTCGGGTATTGAAGGAGAGACGTATTCGATCACTCCCGAAGCCAGAGCTTCTTCAGCATCAAGGTTTTTGTTTTTGGTAATGACTTCTTCTGCAAAGGTCTCGTTTCTCCCGTGCTTTTTTGCGGTGGAAACCGAGAACTTAACCAGGGCGTTGATGATCTTCTCATCTTCCACAGGCTCGGTGCCTTCGGCAGACATCTGCACGGGCTGGGCGGAGCCAATGACGGTGAACGGGGCCATGGCTGCGATATCGGTTCCCATCAGGATCAGGGTCCCTGCAGACCAGGCTTTCCCACTTTCGGGGACGTAGCCGATAACCGGCACGCTCGTGTTCTCCATCTCTTTTATAAACACCTGGGTCTCTTCAAGGCCGCCACCCGGCGTGTCCAGGCTGATCACCAGGGCTTCAAAGTCCTCGTTTTCAGCCTTTTCGATTGCATCAACTATGACGTTATCGGATGCCGGAGTGATGGCTCCGGCAATTTCGAGTACGAGTACCTTTTCCTCTGGTCCAGCCCCTGCAGGGGTGCCGAATGCTGTCGCAAGGATGCAGCACAGGAATAAAACAGGGAGGAAACGGGAAACCCTTTCCACACTCATGTTTATCGTTCCTTTCTTGTTTATACCACGGTCCTTCTGCCCTTCATTCTATTTTCTTTCCGGAAATTGCCTGGGAAAGGGCGGCTATGTTTCCGGTTTCCACGGTTCCGGACTGCGTTACCACTATGAGGTTCTTTTCCTTGGCAATCTCGGCAAGAGTCTGGAGTTCCCTTAGCTTGATGGCCGCGGGTACTCCCTGGTAGAGGGTAGCGGCATCTTTCATCTTCTGGGCTGCCTGGAATTCCCCTTCTGCAAGGATGATCCTGGCCCGCTTTTCTCTCTCGGCTTCCGCCTGCTTTGCGATTGCTCTTTTCATGTTCTCGGGCAGGGCGACGTCTCTGATAGTGACTCCTGTAACCTTGATGCCCCAGGGGTCAGTGGAGGCGTCGAGCAGTTCCTGGATTTCCATATTGATGTTTTCCCGCTCTGAGAGCACCTGGTCAAGTTCCATCTGCCCCAGCACGTCCCTTAGGGTGGTCTGGGAGAGGGTGGAAGTTGCGAACATGTAGTTCTCGACCTGGGTGATGGCAGCTCCGGGTTCCATGACTTTGTAATAGACAACTGCGTCAACTTCAACTGTCACGTTGTCCTTTGTAATCACGGCCTGTTTCGGAACGTCGATTGTGACAACTCTCAGGTCGATTTTTACGGCCCTATCGATAAAGGGAATGATCAGGAAAATCCCCGGCCCCTTCACGCCACTGAGGCGTCCTAACCTGAAAATAACGACGCGCTCGTACTCATTTACCATTTTTATTGCCTGTGAGAGTATTAATAATACAACTATTAATACAGGAACTAATAATGGACTGGTAAAACCGTTCATAATAATATGCCCCTCTTATTCATTATATTTAAATTGGGCTTATCATTAAATAATTATTCTCTATCCGGGGAATTATGCCTGAAAATTCCTGCTCTAAGAGCATTTCCGGGTTTACAGGTTTTTTATCATGGATTAATCCTCTTAAAACAGGCAAATCCATATAAGGACTCTTCCTGGCTCCTTGTTTCTTTGGAAATTTTTTATTGGGACCATGAGGGGAGTTGAAAGACCCTATTTGATTGAGATCTACCCCACAAACAATAAATTAATAAATGCATAAAGTGATCTAAGCGCAGACAGCGATGCGAGAGTACACGCTCAGGAAGCGATTTTAGGAAGCGATTAGAACTTGAATTACGATTTTGAAGAGCAAAATGAGTGCGTGAAAACGCAGGTTCAAAATATACCCCGGTGTTGATATTCATGAGTAAGGAATGTCCAGATTGCCACGGGCGTGGTTATAGAGTAATTTCAACCGAGGTCTGTCCCCAGTGTAAGGGGAAAGGCAAGGCTAAATCCGTTGATTTAATGAAAATTTCGCAAAACGATATTGACAGTTTACTTAAAAACGGTGCAGAATGTGAAAAATGTAAGGGGACAGGAAATATTGAGAACACGGAACCCTGCGAAACATGCCGGGGGCTGGGAAAGATCTACGCCTGCAGGGTCTGCGGGACATCGATTTATAAGCCTGATGAAGTTGAAGACGAGACCTGTATTTCTTGCTCCAAATCCCAGCACGTCTATGCCCTGGACGACTCATGCGACCTCAAGGACGTGGAAGCCGGGAATCTTTACCACGGAAAGGTGAGCAGTGCGGCTTCCTTCGGGGTTTTCGTGGATCTGAACTCCCACGTAAGGGGGCTCATGCACTCAAGCAATGTAGAGGTCCCTCCGAAAGTCGGGGCAACCGTAATCGTGCTCGTAAAAAGCATCAAGGCCGGAGGAAAACTGGACCTGATCCCCAAAACCCTCCAGAAGTATGAAACTATCGAGCTTGAAAAGGAGCTTCCTGTCAAAAGCTCCGATAATATCGATCCCAGCATGAAGGGCAGGCTGGTCCGGATTGAGGGAGAGATCATCCAGGTAAAGCAGACCAGTGGACCCACTATCTTCACGATCAGTGATGAAGGGGGCTTCGTTCCCTGCGCGGCTTTCGAGAGTGCCGGAAAACGGGCTTACCCGCAAATCGATATGGAAATGGTTGTGTCCATCACCGGGGAAGTGACCCTGCGGGATGACCAGGTCCAGATCGAAGTTATGAGCATGAAGCGGCTGACAGGGGAAAAGGAAAATGCCGTCAGGGACAGGGTCGAAAGGGTAATCGAGGAAAAGGCAGCTCCTGCTGATATCCCCTTCCTGATCGAAAGTGAAATAATGGAAAGGCTTAGGCCCAAGATGCTTCATGTGGCCAGGGAAATCAAAAAAGCGATTCTCCACTCAAAACCCATCATCCTCAGGCACCATGCCGACGCTGACGGGATTACCTCGGCTATTGCCATTGAGAGGGCAATCCTGCCCCTTATTACGGATATCGGGGGTTCGGATGCCGAATATTATTCCTACAAGCGGGCTCCTTCCAAGGCTCCTTTTTATGAGCTGCCCGATATTACCCGGGACATCTCTTATGCGCTCGAGGATGCCTCCAGGCACGGGCAGAAAATGCCGCTGGTAATCCTTGTGGACAATGGCTCCACTGAAGAGGACGTGCCTGCCATGAGGCAGGCTAGGGTCTATGATATGGACATCCTGGTGATCGACCACCACCATCCGGACGAAATTGTCGACCAGTACCTTATAGGGCACGTAAACCCTGCCCACGTGGGCGGCGATTTTGGGGTTACGGCAGGCATGCTCTGTGCCGAAGTAGCCCGTATGATCAACCCCGATATCAGTGAGACTATCCGACACCTGCCTGGAGTTTCAGCGGTTGGGGACCGTTCGGAGGCTCCGGAAGCCGGGAGGTATATTTCCCTTGCCTCGGACCGCTACACCCTTAAGGAACTGAAGGACATGGCCCTTGCCCTGGATTACGAGCAGTTCTGGCTCAAATTCAGCAGTGGTAAAGGTGTGATTGACGACATCCTTGACCTGGGCGACCACAAGACCCACAGGCAGCTGGTCTCTCTCCTCTGCGAGCAGGCAAATGACATGATTCAGGAACAGCTTGACGCCTGCCTTTTCAACATAAAGTCCCAGAAGCTTGCAAATGGGGCCATCATGAACGTGCTTGACGTTGAAAACTATGCCCATAAATTCACCTTCCCCCCCCCGGGAAAGACTTCGGGAGAAGTGCATGACGTGCTCTGCAAAAAGAACCCTGAAAAACCCATGGTAACCCTGGGCTTTGGCCCGGACTTTGCGGTTATCCGTTCAAAGGGCGTGCTCATGAACATCCCGCAGATCGTCCGGGAACTTCGTGAGGAAATCAAGGGTGCCGGCGTGAACGGAGGCGGCCACCTGGTCGTGGGGAGCATCAAGTTCGTGGAAGGAATGAGAACCGAGGTCCTCTCAAGGCTTGCGGAAAAAATTGGATCCACGGAAGTCGAATACTAATAAACGGCTTCTTTTTTCTTTTTCTTTTTTTCTTTTTCCGCTTTCCTTTTTTCCCCCTTTTTGTTTTTCCCCTTTCGTTTTCTTTTTCACAGAGGATGTCCTACTACGGTAAAAATAGCTGCTGGAGTGGTAAAGTAAAAAATCCAGGCAAAGCCCTTGACTAAAAAGAATTGAAACCAAAAAGAATTGAAACCAAAAAGAAGCAAAAAATAAAAAAAGAAGTAAAAGTTAGTTTTTTCTTTCAGTCCACCCTCACAATCCTCACCAGGGACTGTATGGGTACGTTAGCTATGGTATCCGAACCTTTTTTATCTACGAGGACCACTACGACTCTCGGTTTTGCGTCCATTTCCCGCAGGTGTTCTACCACTTCCATGGTGGTGGAGCCAGTCGTGATCACATCATCAACGATCACGCAGTTCTTGCCCGCAACGCTTCCGAAGTTGCGGCTGATGGTCCCTTTATGACCGGGTTGGACAACGTCCTGTGCTTTACGGGAATGGTAGAGGGCAAAGTCTGCTCCCAGTTCGTTTGCCATCATGCTTGCAAGGGGGACACCGCTTGCAGCAACTCCTACGACCACATCCACTTCTGTGTTTGTTTTTTCCAGGGTCTCAAGCACCATGTCGCAGAGGGCAAGGGATATGTAGTGGAGCCTTGTAGCACTTTTCCCGATGCTGCTCCAGTTTACGGAAATGTCCTTCGGTGCGGGAGCTGTAACTTCTTTTTTCGAGCGGGTCAAAAGCCAGGTCACTGTTTCCCTGGAAACATTGAGTTCGTCGGCAATCTGGCCGCTTACAAGCCCGTTGTTTTGAAGTTCAACAGCTTTCTGGATCAAATCTTCTATGTTCTTCATTCCTCCATTCCCACCTGAATATTGTTTTTTTGCTTTGGTATGCAGTATTTTTCAGCTCTTTCTTCCGGCTTATTTCCGGCTTGTCTTGCAAATACTGCCTGAAAAATGTAATCCTGGTATTTTAATACTCAGCTACAAGCATTATTACACTACCAAGCGTTATATCTTTTTCTTCCCCTTTTCATCAGAGCTTTGTCTTTCTTTTCTTCTTGAGGGGTGATCCGCAAACCGGGCAGACATCTCCTTTCTCAAAAGTCTGTTTGCAGCCTATACACTGCTTTTGCCAGATTATGAGGTCCCTTATTTTTTTCTGAGCTATTGGTTTTACCTCAATTCCGAGTTGCACGGCAACGTTTTGAACGGCGTAGTCATCCGTCAAAAGGACCGCTTTTTCTTTGTGTTCCAGGGCTTTTGCAAGGACTTCCAGATCGGTTTTTGAAAGTTCTTCCGAATCCCTGGTATGCTCTGCCTTTTCCCTGACCGCTTTTACCATTTCGGGTTCGGGCCATTCAACTCTAAGCCCTCCTTCCTTTGCCAGGTCAAAGCGTAGGACGGCATCCCTGCTCTTCAACTCGTCTTCAACCGACGGGACGGTGATAAGGAGGGAACTGTCGACGTCGCAGTTGCCCATTATGAAAACTGCCGAGTCTGCTATGTAATAGGTCATTTGCCTCAAATTTTCTCTTTTAGTATAATAATTCATTGGCTTCCTCAATTCATTTGCTTCCTGCCCTGAATATTAGGTTCTTCAAGCATTTCCTGTCTTGGGGTGTATAATGTGTGGGTTTCTGGGAAGAAGGTACGTAAAAAGTAGTCGTGGATAGGTCTTTTGGAAGTTGGGGTGGGGAGAAATAGTTAAAAAACAGGTTTATCGGAAATATGGCCCAGATAAAATAGTCCGAAGCTGGGTTTTAAAATGATAAGTCGCAATGAAGGGATTAAGGGGGTAGCCCCCTTACATTTAATTCGGACAGATTCTTGCCAGGGCTTTAGTGATATCTGGGAGGAGTTCCACGGGGATGCCGATTGTCATTTCCTCATCGGCAATTTCCGTATAGGCCCGGCTTCCGCTGCAGCCTACTGTGATTCCTACCTGACCGTCTCTGTAGGCCTGCACTACTCCGTCGGAACAGACACTCTGCTTTCCGGCAAAACCGACTTCCAGGCGGCCTCCACGTTTGTACATGATTGCCTGGGTGAGCAGCATGATCTGCCTGGGGTTGCAGATGACCACTGCGACGTCAGGTTCAAAGCTAGCTTTATCAAGGGCTCCGTACAGGATCGCTTCGGTGCTGTTGGGGGGGAGCATGGGAGCGTTTTCAACAGTGCGGCGGGCGGCATTGATGTTGCTGAAGTGGCTCAGGCCTTTGTAGTAGAACTCTCCGCTTCCTACTTTTTTTGGCATCTTGCCGAGCCCCATGGAAGCGGCTCCTCCCTTGCACATATGGTCTTCGACCAGGGAGTAAAACTCTTCCCCTGTTTTCCTAACCCTGTCGATCATCTGGCAGTGGCGCATGGTTTCTTCTACCTTTTTGACTTCTGTGGGGATTTCTCCGCCTGCAGGTATCAATCTTACTGCCACCGGGGAGGTCTTGAGGTTCAGACGAGTGATCAGTTCCTGGCCGTAATTGTTGATTTCCTTGATATCCATGTTTCTCTCTCGGGTTTCAATATTTGATACTGTGTTGTGACTATTTGAATCTCTTATTGAAATATACATTTGTTCTGTTTTGTATAAACTGAACACAACCATTTCCATATAAATATTTCGATTTTTATGATTCTAAAAAAAATTTCGCGAGGTAATCCTGAAGGGTATTGGGTTTCGATGAAAATTTATTCTTCTGTGTAGGGTTTCCGGAATTGTGACGAAAGTAATCCGGGTGAATACTTCACCCTATTTGCTAATAATTTATTCCAGCTTGTCAAAAATAATCTGCATCTTTCCCTTTTCCCTGGCAAGATTCTTCGAGATCATGCCGTTTTCCAGCCAGCAGGCATTCATAACGGCTGCAGGGACAAGGCAGGTGGGAGTAATCGGGTTCTCAGCAGACTTTTTGGAAAGGATAGTATCCTGCCCCCCCATGAGATCATTCATCTCAAAGTCAAATTTAGTTCCCCAGTTCCTGAGCTTTTCACAGGTCGTTTTGATATGAACGTGGGTTTTTTTGCCTTCCTTTGTGGCAATAATCTTTGTCGTGTGTCCGCATATACTATCTATAGAAATTTCCGTGACCATTATATTCTCTCCTTAATCCGCTGTTTTTGATTTAGTTTGTTTTTTGATTTAGTTTGTTTTTTGATTTTATAGTCCCGAACGTAAATACTTACACTTACGTTATAACCACTGAAGACACGGAAAGCACGGAAGGATTGTGCCCTATTTCCTTTATTCCGGGTTTTCCGTGCTTTCTGTGGTTAAACTTTCGCTTGAGATTGGTGAAGGAATTTGGGTCCTTGACTATAGTTTGTTTTTTGAATTCGCCCGGTTTAAGTTGCCGATGTTTAAAATTGCCGGGGCCAGGTTTGCCAATTTTTCAAAATTTTCGGGTTTAATTACGCTAATGTTTAATTACGCTGGTGTTTATTCTTCGGTGATACCTGGTTCAACGATTCGGTTTTATCTATTATACCTGGGCTCTCCAGTACTTTATATATTTATATTTCATCTCTTATAATATTTCGGGTATATCCGGATTTTCAGCGTTAACATTTTATTTTGCGTTGATTTTTATACTTGTACTTTGTTACTCTTCAGGCACATTGCCCTTCGAAGACAGGTCGTGCCTGGGGGCCGGGGGCAAATCCGGGAATTATTCGGATGCCTGATCGCAAAGTTCTTATACGATTCTATTTGTAATGATATGTCCGTAGCAAATACTCTTATTAAATACTCCTGTTCATACAATTAATATATTATCAGGGCAATTAAGCTACTTAACGGCATACTTTTGCCCTGATCGGGATCTCCAGATTACAGGATATTTACTATCGGGATAACCTAAACTAATTACATAATGCATATTTGTAGAGTTAAGGCATTAAAAGCATTAAATAAAACATATATAGAATTTTAATACATTCATGAGGCGATAATATGAGATGGCAAGGCAGTTCCAGAAGGAAGGCGACTGGTGGGAAGGTCACAGCTGCCCGCGGGAAGCGTAAGTTTGAGATGGGCCGTGAATCTGCGGATACCCGTATCAGCGACGTTAAGCGGAAGAATGTCCCCACTATGGGTGGCAACAGAAAGGTAAGACTCCTTCAGTCCAATGTGGCAAACGTAACGAACCCAAACGACGGTAAAACAGCGGTCACAACTATCGAAACCGTTGTCGACAACACTGCAAACAAACACTACATCAGGCGTAACATCCTGACCAAGGGCTCTGTCATTAAGACCCCTCTCGGTACTGCAAGGGTAACGAGCAGGCCGGGACAGGAAGGAGTCGTAAACGCTGTCCTGATAGAGTAATTCTTTTCAGGACCTGGTCCCTCTCCAGGGATCAAACCTAAATTTTTGAAAAAACTTCGTGCCGGTGACTATCAATGGATGAAAAGATAAGACACATTCTGGAAATTCTTGAAAACGATGCGAGAGCAAGCTCTGATGAAATTGCAGCACTTACGGATATGACTGCACAGGAAGTTTCTCAGGCAATTGCAAAACTCGAGGAGACAGGAGTTATCCGGCACTACAAAACCATTATTGACTGGGATCTGGTTGGAGAAAACTACGTTTACGCCGTGATCGAACTGAAGGTCACGCTGGAGCGCAACCAGGGCTACCAGGTAATTGCAGAAAGGATCTATAAATTCCCAGAGGTCCGATCTGTTCGGCTTTTGTCCGGGGACTACGACATATCCCTTACCGTTAGGGGTAGGTCTATGAAGGATGTGGCCTTTTTTGTGGCAGAAAAAATTGCGACCCTTGACCAGGTCCAGAACACGGCAACTCATTTCGTGTTAAAGACCTATAAGGAAGATGGGGTAATTCTCCACGAACCGGAAGCAATTAAGCGGCTCCCGGTCTCGCTTTGATTAGAGGGTTCTAATAGGCCTGATCCTTCTATTCCTTTTCACAATTTGTTTTACTCATATAATTTTTGATCGGGGTGTTTTCTTGAGACCTCCATGTGATCCTTCAAAATTTGTTGCGGAAATAGTTAAAAATGTCCCCCCCTCGGGGATACGCCGTTTTTTTGATCTGGTTTCCGGGCTTGAGGATGTCATCTCCCTTGGCGTGGGGGAGCCGGATTTCATTACTCCCTGGCACATCAGGGAAATGTGTATCCACTCCCTTGAAAAAGGGCAGACTTCCTACACTTCCAATTACGGGCTTCCGGAACTCAGGGATGAACTTTCAAGGACTTATTACAGGCGATATGGCCTGGACTATGATCCGGCATCCGAGATCTTGGTTACCACCGGGGTTAGCGAAGCTATTGACATTGCACTCAGGGCAGTGGTAAACCCCGGAGACGAGGTCATCGTGGTCCAGCCTGCTTACGTGGCATACGTCCCTGCGGTGGTCCTGGCAGGTGGCAAGCCTGTGGTCGTTTCCACCCACCGGGGAGATGAATTCCGTCTCACAGCAGAAGTCCTTAAACCTGCTATCACCAGCAAGACCAGGGCAATTGTGCTCAATTTCCCGAACAACCCCACAGGGGCTGTCATGACCCGGGAGGACCTCGAGGACATTGCTGACCTTGTGGCGGAGCATGACCTCTTCGTGATCTCGGATGAGGTCTACGAATGCCTTACCTATGAAGGCAAACACATCCCCTTCTCTTCCCTTGAGGGTATGAAAGAGCGGACTGTCATGCTGAACGGCTTTTCCAAGGCATATGCAATGACAGGCCTGAGACTCGGTTTTGCAATGGCCGCTCCCGAGATCATCCGTTCCATGATGATGATCCACCAGTACTCCATGCTTTGTGCCCCCATAACCGCTCAGGTAGGAGCCATTGAAGCTCTCCGGAACGGGAACGACGAAATGGAAAGGATGGTCCGGGAATACGACCGGCGCAGGCATTTCATCGTCAGGGGCTTTGACAGGATAGGTCTCGACTGCTTTACTCCCAAAGGAGCTTTCTACGCCTTCCCATATGTAGGGGCCACGGGCCTTTCCTCCTGTGAATTTTCAGAACGGCTTCTGAACGAAAAGAGAGTTGTTGTAATTCCGGGGGACGTCTTCGGGGAAGCAGGGGAAGGTTTCCTCCGCTGCGCTTATGCAGCGTCCATGGATGACCTTAAAAAAGCTATCGATCGAATGGGTGAATTTGTAGACGGATTATAACAGTGAAAGGAAGCTGAATTCTTTTTCAGGCTTGCCGAAATTATTCTTCGGCTGCTTTCCTTTCTTATTTTCTTTCTTAAATTCCTTTTTTCTTTCAGGAATTCTCTCGGGGTCCATTTCACTTTTATAATTGGATTATATATAATTTTATTGAAAATTCCTGTAATGTATTTAAAAATTCTTTAGCAACATGGTGTGTATATCCAGATTTTTCATGAGCTATATATCTGAACTGTTAAGGACTGCGTATCCGGAAATGTTTCGTTGGAGTTTTTGGGGTCAGTCTTCCTCATCGTCCATTCTTATGATAAGGATATTCATTTTATCATCCATTTTTTCAATCAAATCGTTCATCTGGTCGTACCATTCATCCACGTTTTTCTTGACCATCGTTTTCATTTCCTGGGGTTCGATTGCCACGTATTCGTAGTAGTATCCTCCGCTTTCAATGGACCGGGTTTCCCGGTAAACAACACCGCAGGCTATCAGGTTTTGAAGGGAACGGTATGCAGTGCTCCTTTCTCTGTTAAGGATTTCACCCAGGTTTTCGGCTGTAAGGGGGCCGGAAGTGAGCAGGGCTTTGTATGCATCGATGTCAAGGGACTTCAAACCAAGCACACATTTTACCATGTCCTCGCACCTGAAGCTTGCTCTTATCATCTCATGAATTGAATTTGCCATAAGACCACTTAGCAGTTTACCTTTTTTCAGGTTTTTCTGTGTTTTCACCTTTGTACTGGCTTAAAATTGCACTCCAGAATCTTTTTGAGCACCAATTTTGTTGCCCGGTTACCATTGGTGATGAATATATTTATTGACTTATTTATGTTAACACTTTTAGGCTCTTTTATTATATTATTGTTTTGCGCTGTTTGCACAAAAGCTCACATTCTCAATTGCCATGCTCAATCACAAAATTATATATATAATTTCTCTGATCAATAGCCCTGGAAGTTATGAAGCCGATTATTCCTGAAGATGAACGCTCTTCCGAGCCTCTTGATAACGAGAGGATTATTTACCATCCGGATATGGTAAGGGCCAACGAGTGGATTTTGAACGAATACGAAGCCCCTTTTAGGGAAATCTGTATTTTTGTTCCCTGTGCAAAGAGGAAACCCTACCATGAAAGCCCATCCCATAAAAAATTCGACCGGATCATCTTCGGACTTGCAAAACCCGAGGATGTGCACGTTGTGACTTTCGGGACCTGCGGGGTTGCCCCCAGGGAACTTGACACGCAGTACCCTTTCATGCACTACAAATTCATGATGGGAAAATGCAATGTGACGCAGATCAAAAGGGATTTTATAAAAATCGAAAGTGAACGGCTTGCCTGTTATCTCGAAAAGACCCGGGATAATTACGGGCACAGGATTGCTTACTGTATCGGGGATTTCCGGACTGCCATGGAAAAGGCTCTGGAAATGGTGGATGTGGAAGTTTCCCTGGTCCCCAGGGAATCCACAATCCGGAGTATGCTCCAGCCCGAAAAATCCTTCATCTACAACAGTCTCTCCTGCAAAGAGTACCTGCAGGACTTTTCCGATGCAATTGCAGAAGCTTTAAAGCTTCCCGGGAGGAAGGTCGGTCTCCGGGAAGACCTCTCGGTTGACGATACGGACTGGTACCTCCTGTAAACTCTCTGCAAATTGTATGCATTTTTCGGGTGTAGCCCGTGTCTTTTGCTGTCTGCATTTCCTTGAGGGCATAAGCTCCGCTCTTCCAGGGGTGGAGGGACAACAGGCCCTTCACTCTTGAGGATATTCTTCCCGGCGGTATTTTACTTAAGGAGTGGTCGGAAGTGCCTTCAATACTTTTTTTGTTTTTCCCTGAAACTTATACATTTTCCGAAAGCTCAGAACTTCTCCTAAGGCTTAGAACTTTACCGGAAGCCCTGAACTTTGTCGAATGCTCAGAATTGGGACACAAAGGTCCTGGCCTGCCAGAGCGCAATCACTGCCAGGATCAGGATTAAAATCATCCACATAATGTCTCCGGCAGGTATGAAGGAATTTGCCCAGTAGGCATTGTAGGCTTCCATTGCGGCTTCTGTTTGTACCATATTAACCCCTCCGTTTCACTTTTACACGTATCTCAGACATGCGTCCGAACCCCGGACTTTTCCGAAGTCCGTAATCATGTACCTGTGCAGAAGGAAACCTTTTTTGTAGATCCCCTCTTCATCCACTTTTTGTTCTATATCTTTCAGCATTCCTCCGGATGCCAGTTCGATGATATCGAAGTTGATGCTGTCCCTGTGGTAATCTCCCTTCATCCCGTACTCTTCCATTATCTTTGAAACTATTTCATAGTTCCAGTGTTCTTTTTCGTCGAGGAAAAGTTCCAGAATCCTGAATTTTAACGGTCGGTTTCCCATTTCACTCACCTCTCAAGGTTTCGAGTTCTCCGGCTTCTTCCGTGAACATGATGAAACTCCCGGCAACACAGAGCGCACCTCCAAGCAGGATTGTCCACTGGGGCACATCCCCGAAGAAGAGGAAGATGAAGATAATGGCACACAGTCCGTAGAGGTTTCCTATGCCCTGCCCTCTCCCGACTCCTATCAGGGGGAAAGATTTGTACCAGCATACATAACAGAAACCAAAGGTAATCCCTGCAAAGATAAGGACCAGCAGGGTCAGAGGCTCAAAGGCCTGGAATGCAAAGGAATACATCGGGAAGCCAACTATTGCCAGAATAGGCACGATAAGGATCCACCAGATGATGTTTTCTCCCAGGAACCTGAGGGTCAGCCCCACATCAGGCTCGGCAATGTCAAGTCCCTTACCTGCGATTGCACCTTCAATTCCCCAGCCGGCAGCTGCCATCAGTCCGCCGAGGTATCCGATCCAGGGCACTTCTCCTGCACCAAGCTCGGTAATGAGCCCGCCGCCAAAGATCGTAATTCCTCCAAGAATAATAACTAAAATTCCGATTGCAGCTCTCTTTGTAATTTTTTCCCCGTACCAGTAATATGCAAGCACGGACCCGACCACAGGATAGAGAAGGGCAGCAACCGCGGCAAATGCGCCGCCGATAAATCCCATTGCCATAAAGGACCCGAGAATCGCAACCGGTCCCCCGAAGATTGAGGCAAGGAAGAACCACTTGGAACAGGGATTGAACTCCTTTAGTGTACGGCCCAGTTCCCCGAATTTTTGCAGCACCCCATTCCAGACCATAAGGGCAAGCATAACCGTAAGTGCATTGAATGCGGTGATCAGGACTGCTGTTACAACCAGGGATACTGCGTCTCCGTTTGTCCCGGCAATGACTCCGAACATTTCGTCAAAGGGGTTCAGCACCCAGACAACAGTGCCCGGCAGATACCAGATTCCCCAGAATACGGCACAGAAAAGGGCCCACATGTACCCTTTACTGATTTTTCGTTTGCTTTCCTGCTTTTTCAAAGCTTTCAGATCCACTCCAACTCCTCCCTTTTATGACCTTATTTATTTTCATGCCCCGATCCGTTTTCATGCCCTGATTCTTTCAGGGCAGGATGCCCGGGGAGCAATTCCCGGATGCTCACCCGGAGCGAGCCTTAAATTGCCCTGAATTTTCCCGGAACTTTCCGCTCTTTAATCTTTTTAGAATCCCAATGCCGCTTTTATCTTGTTCACCGCGTCAGTGGCATTTTCCCCGTAGATGTTGGCCCCTATCTTGTCAGCCCAGTCCTGGGTAACCGGAGCGCCCCCGACCATTGTCCTTACCTGGTCGCGGATGCCTGCTTCTTTAAGCTGTTCCTCGATCTGGATCTGGTTAACCATGGTGGTAGTCATGAGGGCGGAGCTCGCAACGAATTCAGGCTTGAGTTCCTTTGCCTTTTCAATGAAGGTCTTGATGGGCACGTCTCTTCCGAGATCAATCACTTCAAAGCCTGCAATGTTGAGCATGGAAGCAACGATGTCCTTTCCTATGGAGTGGATATCTCCTTCGATGGTCCCGATAACGATTGTTCCTTTCTTTTCTGTTTTGGATTTCCTTCTCTCCATCTCCGGTTTCATAACTTCGATTCCTGCTTTCATTGCCTCGGCTGCAGCTAGCACGTGGGGAAGGAATACTGTCCCCTGTTCGAACTGTTCTCCTACTTCCTGCATGCCCTCCGTAAAGCCGTGCTCGATGATTTCCACAGGGTCTATCCCTTCTTTGAGGGCCTCGTTTGCTGCTTCTTCTGCCATTTCCTCATCATATTCGGTAATTGCTTCTTTTGCTTTGGCGATGATTTCTTCTTTGCTTGCCATTTTTATCCCTCCCTGAAGGCCTTGTCAGCTCTGTCCACGACTGCCTGCATGTCCTTGAGGATGTCGGCGTCGATTGGCGGGACCTCATGGTGTTTCATGACATCCAGGACCTTCTCGTTTGCCACGGCTGCCAGGTCCTTGGAGCCTGCGTGCTCCCAGTCTCCAAACATTTGCCTGTCAATGATCATAGGATCGGAAGGGTAGTCCACAAGCATTCTTGTTTGTTTGAGAGCCAGGAAATTGTTTCCTATGCCTACTTTCTGGATGGACTCAACTGCAAGGGTCTCGGTGTTGACAGGGATTCCCTTCATTGCCTTTTTGGTCATCTTGATGATGTCGTTGTCGATTACCAGCTGTTCCATGGAGAAGGTCATACCAAGCTCAAGCATCCCTGCACCGTAGAGGGTGTTTGCACCAGAGAGGGCTGGAAGGAGACAGGTCATGGTCTTTTCGTGCCCTGCCTGGTCGTCCGGAACTTTGGCGTCAGACTAAGTGCCTGCCACGAATGCAGGAAGACCGTAGAACTGTGCGAGTTTTGCGACAGCTCCACTGATCAGGCCAAGTTCAGGAGATCCGACAGGAGCAGTACCCTTCTTCAGATCGAAGGTCGTGGTGGAACTTCCGTACCAGACTGCTGATCCGGGCACTGTGAGCTGGGCAAGCACGATTCCGGAAAGGACTTCGGCATTGTGGGTCACAAGCGTCCCTGCAAGATAGACGGGAGATGACCCTCCGGACATTGCCATACTCAGGACGTTTACCGGGATTCCCAGGCGGGCACCCTTGATGATGACCTGGCAGGCGTTGACGCTGAGTTCCAGTGGGCTAGTCGGGCAGAGCAGCATGGAGAAGATCGGTTTTCGGCGGGTTTCTTCTTCGTCCCCTCCGTAGAATGCTTTTGCGATGTCCCAGTAGTACTCCACGTTCTCGCCCACGGGATCGATGTGGTGGAAGTGTTTCTGAGTGTTGGTTAACGGAGTGAATGTCTCGTGGACGTCCTGGGCTCCTTTGCCTGCCCAGTCCCTCGCCGAGACTGGCAGGGAGTAGTAGTCGATGTTTTCGGCCCAGTCACAGAGTTTTGCGATATCCGCAATGTCCTGCTCCACGGAGTCCACGGTTACGTACTTGCCGTCCTGGAACCGGCACATCTTGACCCCTGTGCCGAAGCAGGTCCAGTGTACCTTTCCTCCGGCTTCCTGGACAGTGTTGTACTTCTTGTTGCGCCCCCAGAGCACGAACCTGGACGGTGCGAGCTGAAGAGCTCTTCTTACCAGGTATTCCGGAATTTTAACGACCTGGGTCTTCTCATTGACCTCACAGCCGTTTTCCTTGAATAGCTGCCTTGCTTCCGGGTCCGAGACCTGGATACCCGGGTTCATTAAGACTTCCATTGTGGCGTAGTGGATCGCCTTGAGCTCGTCTGCGGTAAAGAGGTTCAGTTCCACGCCCTCAAGATAATCGAATCCTGCAAATGCGTTACATTGTGCCATTTTCTCTCTCCTTTTTCATCGGATTTTCTTCTTATTTCCATTTGGTTCTTATCTGCGGCAGGGCAAGTCTCTGGATTGTATAGTCTCTGGATTGTATAGCCTAGGCTACCGGCATCAATTATATTTTTCAAAAAGTTCCTCCGGTCCCCACTTACGTGATTGTACAGGAGAACCTGTGGAGCTTTTCAACGGAATCCCACTTCCCTTTACGGATTTGCCCCTTTCTCCCGAATTTCATCGGGAAATATTATAATATTTAATCTATTTTTATTTTATCTATTCGTGTATATATGTTTTCCTTATATTTTTTTCTTGAATTTATTTCCGGAAACAATTTTCTGGTTTTCGATTTATGCGATCTGTTTCCTGAAGAGGTCACAGGAGTTTATCTTTGTATCGAGCAGCTTCTCGATGTTCATCTTTGCGGCAATGCCCTTTGCTGCGCCTGCCACGGAGGTGATTACACCGATGTCGAGTTCTTCACGGAGTTCGCGCATGACGTGCTCGTCCGAGAGGTCCAGGGTGCTAACGCCGAGCTTCTTTGCGACGTATTCCTTGGCTTCACCGATTCTCATTTTCTTTGAAAACTCCATCCTTGCTACAAGGTCTCCTGCTGCTCTGATCCCGGTCATCCCGGAAGCCATGATGTGGGAAATCGGCATACCCATCGGGTCGCCGACTCCGATCTATATGCCGTCTACGCCGGCAATCTCGACCATTGCCTTGCTCGCCCTGGTCACCGCATCGATGGGCGGGGTCTCAAGCATCGGGATTCCACCTACACCCATACCCATGTCCACATGACAGGGGATTGTGGATGCTTCCACGGCTGCCTTCATGAAGGTGACCGCACGGCCCAGGTTCCAGGGAGAGGTCTTGCTGGTATTGGTGTTGCATACAGGCCCGAAGACGCTTGCTCCCGCCTTTGCGGCAAGGGGTGCCTGCTGGTGCGGCCAGAGACCTGCAAGGGTTGTGCCGTCGTACTTGAGTTCCCCATGCATCCCGAGAACGCATTCACCTGCCATGCCGGCTTCGATGTAGATGTTCGGGAATTCCTTCCGAAGAGCTTCGATTGCGTGGAGGGATCCGAAGAAGTCTCCGTCTCCTGCTGCCCCGATGGTATCGAAGTTCACACCGTCGGACCCGCTTGCCATGAGCCTCTGCATGATCCAGATGGTGTCCCTGGTGAGGTGTTCTGCGGCATGTTCCATGGAATCCCAGGCTTCCTGAATTTTGAAAGCTTTCATGAGGTCTCCGGGATTTTCGAAGGGACCGTCTGGAGTGTAGTACAGGCCCATGTTCGGCATTGCCCCGTAGAAGAGTGGAACGATCATGTTTTGCTGGCAGACTTCCATTGCCTGGCACTCGTTTGAGATGACAGGCTTAACAGGCTTGTAACTGTAGTCAATGTGACCCAGTTCCATGGTGTCGGCACCAAAAGCCCTCTCGTGCATCATGCAGCCGACCAGGCGGCTGGAGGGAATACCTACGCCGCTGTTCCCCTGGTCCCCGTCAATCCTGAGGGTCCCGATGTCGTGGGTAACAGGCACTTCCATGCCCTGTTCCACACTTACGGTTTTACCCGGCATCATCAGGATTTCTGCGACCTTGTCGATTTCATTCCCGCTGAGAGCAGGGATTTCTCCCAGGTCTGCAGCATCAGCAGACCCCGCTTCAAGCTCCTCCAGAATCTTTTCTTTGCTCAGGAAGATCCTCTTTCCGTCTCCCATTCTCAACGCATATTCCGTTGCCATTTTCTTTCACCTCCTTTTTGAAAATAAGGTTCATTACTTCCCTACTATGAGCTCCTTTGCTTTTGCAACGGCTTCGCTTGCGTTTTCGGCATAACAGTCTGCGCTTATCTTGTCAGCCCAGGCCTGGGTTGCAGGGGCTCCCCCTACCATGACTTTTACCCTGTCTCTCATTCCTTCTTCCTTGAGGAGCTCGATCACTTCTTTCTGCCCCGGCAGGGTGGTGGTCATAAGGGCAGAGAGCCCTATCATGTCAGCATTCACTTCTTTTGCTTTGTTCACGAAATCCCGGATTGGGACATCCCGGCCGATGTCGTGCACTTCGAAGCCTGCGGATTGGAGCATCGTTGAAACAATCGACTTCCCTATGTCGTGCACATCTCCTTCCACAGTCCCGTTCACGATGACGCCCATTTTCTTTTTCTGTTCCCCTGCAGGCATGTCGGCCTCAAGGACCTGGACCCCTGCCGTCATGGCGTCTGCGGCCATCATAACGTGTGGCAGAAAGAGTTTTCCCCTCTCAAAAAGGGTACCTACCTCGTTCATTCCGGCTGCAAGCCCTTTTTCGATAATCTCGGACGGTTCCATCACCCCTTTTGCCTTCTCTACGGCCTCAAGTACCCTGTCTTTCTTGCAGGATATGATTGCATCTGAAAGTTCTTGAATTAGTTCTTCTTTGCTTGCCATTTTAAACCCCCCTTTCAGGCTGATATCATTCGGGCGGGAATGCCTCAATGGTTCAGTATGCCTCACTTAGATGTCTTACTGGCTCATTGGGACTAGCTAGTATGATTGCCCTCTTAAGTCGTGAGGATCTTCCTGCCTTCCTGTTGTTCAGTGTTTTTGCCAGGACCCGGCTTTCCAGTCCGTCTCTATAGTCTCCACTAAGATGTGCGCTGGCTAATTTCTGGTCCGGTATCATCCCCCTCTCCATCTGTGATATCTGATTGCCGGCGAATTCTTTTTACGAACCGGGGTTTTCTGCCTGTTTTCTTAATATATTGTGGTTCTTCCGATTCGTTTTCCTTATGTCCCTTGATGGCCTTCTGTCAAAAGATTGTGCCGGAAAGTTCCGTTTTTCCGGGCTTTTATTCTCCCTGCTTAATATCTTTAGGATCAATGTATTTATTTATATTCTTCCTAAATTTATTTTTTAACAATATGATTTTATTTAATCTGTAAAAACGAGATCTAACTGCTTCTTTTATGGATTAAGCAGCTCCTGAAAATAAGATCCCTGAAATATGGGTTGAATTGAAAGTGAATGTAAAAATATGCAAATATAGGCGGCAAATGTAAAATGAATTGCCGGAAATTTTCCGGATTTCGGACAGCAAATGGGAAGTTTTTCTGGATATAGGCTGAAAAAAAAGAATTTGCCTGGATATATGCCTGAAAACAGGACAATTTTTCCCAAAGCTAAGCTGATAATAAGGGGGGTTTCCGGTCTCCAGGCCGATAATTGGGGGTTTTGAAATATGGGCAGAAGAAAGAGGAGCTTTTGAAAAGGGGTCGAAACAAGAGAGATTTTTGTAATATGGGCCTGTAAAAGGGGATGAAAACGTGCCTTAATGGATAGTTGAACTGAATTCCGGATTATGGAAATTCTTGAATTTAAGTGGGGCATTTTTAAAAAGGTAGTTAAAAAGGTAGTAAAAAAGGTAGTTAAAAAGTAGTAAAAAAGTATAGTTAAAAAGTAGTTAAAAAGTATAGTTAAAAAGTAGTTAAAAAGGTAGTTAAAAAGGTAGTTAAAAAGGTAGTTAAAAAGGTAGTTAAAAAGGTAGTTAAAAAGTAGTAAAAAAGGTAGTTAAAAAGGTTAGTTAATAAGTAGTAAAAAAGTAGTAAAAAAGTAGTAAAAAAGTAGTAAAAAAGTAGTAAAAAAGTAGTAAAAAAGTAGTAAAAAAGTAGTAAAAAAGTAGTAAAAAAGGTAGTTAAAAAAGGTAGTTTAATAAGCATCATCGATTTCCGGGACTTCTCCTCCGAGCATCAGTTCCCCGTAGAGCAATTTCTCAAGGGTTTCTGCAACATATTTCCTTTGCTGGCATTTCTGGATGTCCTCATGCATCCTGAGGTCCGAATCAACCTGAACCCGGAGCAGGGAAAAATGAAAGGCCTTTTCGTTCTTAATCTGCATTGTGTAAAAGGTTTCCAGCATGTAAGGAAGCCTCAGGGGGTCTTCGATAGTTTCGCATAAAAGGAGCATTTCTTCAGGGATGTTTTCCGTGTGGCAACTAACGTCCTTTTTGCCTGTGATTAGCCGGAGGTTTTTCTCGGAATACTTTTTTCCAAGGATAATAACATAGCTGTTTATGTTCTCAACTCCTGTTTTGAATCCCTTCAATTTTAATCGAATCTTTTCCGGCCGGCGGTATGGTATTCGAATTCTTGAGGGGGTGAATAAGGAGAATACTGCCCTCAGGCAAGCATTCCCTTCACGATTATATCTATTGCATCATCTTCTTCGAGGCCACGGGCCATGAGGGTCTCGACTTCCTTTTTGTCCACGCAGCCGATGGCGGCTTCGTGAGTGACCTTAGCAAGGGGGTTGTCGACACGAACGATGGGTACGGCTTCGGCTTTCGCGTTGCCCTGGATAACTTCCATACAGTCCACGTGCCCGCGGGCTCTGGGGGCATGGCCTTCGGTGATTCCCTTGAATTCGGATATCGCGTTGTCGGTGATGGCGATCCTGCTCTTGATGACGCTCCGGGCGTTTTCCCCGTTCAGGGAGATTCTTTCAAGGACTTTTATTACATCGTCCTCTTTCCCGTAGACCTTCGTGATCATTTCGCAGAGGGAGTCCTTTTCGGCATCTACGTCGTAGTCGAACTGGAGAAGGCCTACCCTGCCGGTGATCAGGGAAAAGTTCGTTAAGTATCTGCCTCCTTCCTCAATCTGTATGTGAGCTTTCGGGAGCACCTGTATCCCACCGTAAGGGCCGTGGAAGTGGATTTCGGTGTAGGTTACGGAAGCGTTCTTTCCGACGATCATTTCCGCTTCCATTTTGTGGACGACCTTTACTGCGTTTGGGAAAGTGCAGTGGGCGATCAGTTCGACCTCGGAATCCTCTTCTGCAACGAAATCCATCTTGATTTCCTGTATTCCGTCTTCCGGGATCAGCCCGAAACAGAGGTGGACAGGGTGGGGGATTTTGTACCCTTTCCTGATGGTCATTTTTATGTCTACACCGTGTTCTGTCTCCTGCTTTTCCAGCACAATCCCTTCGGTTTTGTTTGCGCTGAGCACCTTGTTCCCGCTTACAACAAGGCTGGAAATTTCATGGTTATGCAGGACTTCCACATCTCCCCCGGCTACGGTATAAGCTGCGGTCATATCTTCCGTATCTTTGGAAAGCATGTCCAGTTTTGTAAGGGTCATCATCAATTCTCCTTCAGGGGATATACCCTGTTGTCACAGGGGATGCACCTGTTTTTGAAAAATTCACTGATCTCCAGGGGGTCTCCGCTTCTCAGGATCACCCCTTCACACATGAGGGATGCTTTGTCCGAGGCAGCGGCGATTTCTTCCCTGTGTGTGATTACAAGCACCGAAGAGCCGTTTTCCTTGAGTGCCCTGATCAGGTTTACAATTTCCTTCAGGGAGACCACGTCGATTCCCGAGTCAGGTTCGTCGAGGATGGCAAGTCTCGGCTTCATGGTGATGATGGAGGCAAGTTCGATCCTCTTCCTTTCGCCTCCGCTGAGGGCTTCCCCTACTTCCCTGTCCAGATACTTTTCGGGGTTCAGGTCGACTTTGCAGAGGGCATCTTTTATCTCTTCTTCCGTGATGCCGCCGTTGTCTCTTGCTCCGATTGCAAGGTAGTCCCTGACTTTGAGCCCTTCGAAGCGGGCTGGTTCCTGCCAGGCAAGGGTTATGCCTTTTTTTGCACGGTCCGTGATTGAAAGTTCCGCGATGTTTTCCCCGTCAAAAATAACGCTGCCTTCATTTTGTTCATAGCCCTGAAGTCCCATCAGGGTATAGGCAAGCGTACTTTTTCCCGCACCGTTTGCACCAATGATGCTGTGGATCTCCTGGTTTCCAACTTCCAGGTTGACCCCACGCAGGATTTTTTTTCCATCACGGCATAATTCCAGGTTTTTTAAGGTTAGAATATATGACACCTCTAGCAATTTTTTTAATTTGCACATTGCAGCAGTTCCTTGCAGCGCTGCAGGTCCTTAACCGTATTCACATTCATTGCTAGTCTGGGATTATCCAATATCAGATTAAAGTCTTCCTGTTCTTGTCTGATATTCGAACTGTCCAGAATGTTTACTCCCGTCGGGACGATTAGTTTTCCTTCCTTGTTAAAGACGGTGTCCGGTCGGATCCCTGCTTCCTTACAGGTATTGATAGGCACATAAACCGATAGGGCCGGAGTCCCTTCTTCTTCATACTTTTCTATGACCGAGTCGATCATAGCAGAGTCAAGGAGGGGGAGGTCTGACATGATAATCATCACCGGTCCCTTTGTTCCGGAAGTCTCCACGGCGTGGATCATGTCTCCCACATAATTTCCGCCAAAGGTCCGGATTACTCCGACTTCACTTTTGTAGCGTTCCTGAAGCATGATCTCGGTCCTGGGAGTGACCGGCGAGACTGCTACGAAGATCTTGTCTATATTCTTTGCGGCCCTGAGGGTATCGATCACGTAAGAGATAAGTGGTTTTCCAAGTAGTTCTATACAGGGTTTTTCCCCCATCCCGAGCCTCTGGCCCAGTCCCCCTGCCATTACAATAGCGTCCATTCAAATCCTCCCAGGTTTCCGTTTATAGATAGTTTCAGGATAACTGCGATAGTAATCAGGGCAACTACCCTGCCAACTTCGTTTGCCATGCCGATCCCGTCACCGTTGAGGCCCCCGAAATGGGCATAGCTGCGGTTCAGGAGCACAAGAGCTGAGCCGCAGGCTGCAAGGTACGGAAGCAGTCCGATGAACCCCATGGCCAGGAAACATACAACCGCTCCGAAGACAAAGCCTATAATAAAATTCTTTTTAGTTGCGCCGTCTATGGTCATGCTTCCAAGGCCTGGATATGCCTGGTCTCCCTGAGGGGGTATGGGCTTTCCGAATGCTGCAATGGTGAGCATGGACTGTTTGGCGCTGACCTCTGCTATAAACAGAGCTAAAAACATTAGCAAGGGCAGACCGGGTCCGAAAGTAACTATGCCTTCGACCTGAACAGCCCTTATTGAAGCGTAGAACACTAACAACAAAAGAATACAGGAAGATACTCCTCCGGTCCCGAGGTTTGTATCTTTCAAAGCCTTTATTTTCTTTTCAGGGGAGCCATGGGCCATGAAACCGTCCCCGATATCCGTGACCCCGTCAAGGTGGTTGAAGCCTGTAAGATAGTATGTTAATGCCATAATCAGGGCGGCGATAATCGTATTAGGTAAAACTGCCTGCCCGATATATGCGGCTGCCCCGATAAGCAATCCGAGCACGGCTCCCACAACGGGGTAAAAATAGATCTTTTTCATAAGAGCGTCGATTCCTTCCATGCTGATGCCCACTGGAATCGTGGAAAGGAAACCAAAGCCCGACTTAAAAGCAAGTAGATAAGAATTCATCTGCTTCACCGTCCGTTTTTTCAGTCACTGCTCTTACAGTCTGCCATACCTCGCGAATACATGTTGGAAGATACCCCTCCTATCACCCCTCCTATCACGTCATCCATGAAAGGCCCGAGCTTTGCAAGGATTCCCGGTTTTTGCTTATCGAACCTCACGAATTCAAAAGTCCCTTTGGACCCGCTAATGTAGTTCGCGATGCTGTTGCCCAGCACCTCGTCTGCGATGATAAAAGACAGGTCTTTTTCATAGGACTTTTTGCTAAGGTTCGGAAGGGTCCCTGCTCTGCCTTCTCTTTCCAGCAAAATCCCCGAGTAGATCAGGAGGCAGAGGTTCGGGTCCGAAAGGGCGAATTTGAGTTCCCTTTTAAACAACGCCTCGGCTTTTTCCCTGGTCTCGAGCCCCGGGTGCGGGACGTACATTTCGAGAGCCGTATCTGCAAGGTCCTGTACGCTGATGCCTTCTTCTGCCAGAACGTCGAGGATGTCAATAGTAGCTTTTTCCTCTATCTGTTCAGGCTGCCCTTTTTTCAGGTCCCTCTCCTCAATATCGGATAACTTCATAATGATCACTTCGAGAGTTCTCAAAACGGTTGATATAAATTTTAATGTTTATTACGGGTTGTATATCTAAACGGTTGATATAAATTTTAATGTTTATTGCAGGTTGTGTATCTGAACGGTTGATATAAATTTTAATGTTTATTACGGGTTGTGTATCTGAACGGTTGATATAAATTTTAATGTTTATTACGGGTTGTATATCTAAACGGTTGTATCCGTTTAAATGTTTATTTTGGCTGATTTGCCAGTTGACATCTCAGGTCTAAATAAACGGATTCTACAATGTCAATAATTGTCAGGAATTTCTGTTGAGTGCACACAATATGAATTTACTGAATCAGTTGAAATCCCATTTCTTCCGCAAAAATTCTGATTGGGCTAATCCCGATTATTCACAGTGTTACTATATCCGGGTAAACAATCTTCAGGTAAATAATATTCCGATAAACAATCTTCAGGTAAATAATATTCCGATAAACAATCTTCAGATACTATTATCCTGATAAATTCTATCCGGGTTCTGCCAGGGTCACAGATACAGAATCGCTGTTATTTGGACGTAAAGGATCTGGATCACTGCCGCAAAGACGGCAAGTGAGAACCCTGATGCGATTGCTATCAATTGGGATACCCTTTTTATATCCTTTATTTCCGTGGGAGAATACGCTGCCCCAAGCACATAATTGTCGGGTTTTTCGAGCTTCACCCCGAGGGCCCCTGCAGTGGCTGCCATTGGATATCCTGAATTCGGAGAAGGGGTTTTTGCCCCGTCTTTTATAGCGCTTTTTATGCTTTCCAGAGGGTTTACTTTTCCTTCGTTTCTCGGGATCAGAGCAATAAAAAAGGCTGCAATAAGGATAAAAAACACGGAAATACGAGCAGGGATCCAGTTGAGCACATCGTCGGACTTTGCCGAAAAGTATCCGAGTTCCCTGTATGGTTCGGTTTTGTAGCCTACCATAGAGTCAAGGGTATTTATGGCTTTGTATGCGTATGCGGCTACTAACCCGAGCTCCCCGAAAAGGGCGTAATAGAATATCGGGCTCAGTATGCCATCTACGAAATTCTCGGAAACGGACTCTACAACTGCCGATGACATCTGGGTCCTGTTCAGCTTTTCAGGGTCCCGGCTCACGTAGATAGGGAGCAGTTCTCTGACCGCTTCAAGTTTTCCTTTCTCCAGGTTTTTGTATATGTCCCGGGCCGGGGTGAGAAGACAGCGGATAGCAAAGGTTGCTTTCAGGAAGTAAGCTTCGATCAGAAACCCGAAAATTCCTGGCATCCAGGGAAGGGCGGCAATGTAGATCGCCGAATAACCTATCAGGGCTGCAAAAAGCACGCAGAAAAGCGCCATTGCAACCCCATATAGTTTCCTATGGGTTTTTGGGGCCGCTTTTTTCAGGATACCTATAAGTTTCCCTATCCAGACCACGGGATGTACGGCTGCCGGGGGCTCTCCAAACACAACATCGAGGGCCGCGGCTAGCAGGAGTACCAGCGCAAGATGTCCGCTGTCCGGAATGATCATAAAATGGGCTCCATCACCTTTTTCCAGGCAACTTTCACGAGCTCTTCGGTATCGCCTTCATGCATGAGGCAGTCCAGGATCTGCTGGGCGATTTCCGTTTTGTGGACAAGGTGGCAGTCTACGCAACTCCATACCTTCCCACCCCTGGAACTCTTAATCCATTTTCCGCCTGTCCTTTCGTCTTCACAGGGATAGAATGGACAGAAGCAGAAAGTACAGTTCTGGCCTTCAAAGTGACAGGGGTAGTATTCGCAGGTCTTTCGGCCGCCTATTCCTTCTTCAGCCGCCTTCTCAATCACATGCTGGAGTTCCTGCTTCGCCTGTTCCCTGCCCCATTCGGTAATCACTTCTCCGATTGCGGATATTAGTTTGTCATTTTCTTCTGCGGGCCTGACTGCAACTCTTATGAAATCCTTTCCCAGGCACTGGAAGTTGGCACAGTCCCTAACAAGGACTCCTCGGGCTGCCAGGCGCTTGCTCAGTTCCCCTGAGTCAAGCATGAACCCGCTGATGTCGACAAAGATATAATTGACGTTTACTTCGCCGACCTCAAAACCCCTGATCCTGTCAAGCTTTGCTTTCAGGAGCCTTCCTTCTTCCCTGATTGCGACTCTTGATTCTTCAAGGTACTGGCTGCAGGCCCCGCCTTCCATGTTCAGGAGGGCGGTTCCGATCGCATTTGCGATTGTCCCCAGGTTCCAGGAAAGTCGGGCAGTGTTCAGGATTCCAGCCATTCCGGGAGAAGCAATCCCAAAGCCCATCCTGACACCAGGAATTGCAAAGGCTTTGGTAAGCGAACGCATTACAAAGACATAGTCGTTGGAGGTCGTGAGGTCTGCCACACTCTGGGCGGGGTCAGATAGGTCGATAAAGGCCTCATCAACATAAAGTAAGGTTTTGTGGGCCCTGCAACGTTCTGCAAGGGCTTTCAGCTGGTTTCTTGTGCGCAGTTTTCCGGTGGGATTGTTCGGGTTGCATATAAACAGAATTTTTGCCTTTTCCAGGACTTCGTCCGGAAGGGTTTCAATTTCTTCCTGGGAAGGGTATTCGATCTCAGCCCCCATTATCCGGCATTGCATTTCGTATTCTCCGAAAGTGGGCCAGGGGATGAGGACTTTGTCTCCCTTCTCAATCACACATTCAACGAGGAGCCGGATTATTTCTGTCGAGCCGTTTCCCGGGATGATATTCTCGGGGGATACTCCAAGCCCCACGAATTTGGCTGCGGCTTCCCGGAACTCCAGATATCTGTTGTCAGGGTATTCCAGAATTTTTCCGAGACTATTTTTTATAATCTCATCAAAGTCCAGTCCACTTCCAGGATATTCAAAGGGGCTTCCCAACGGGTTGAAGTTTGCACTAAAATCAAGAATTTCACTTTCGGGAATCCCGTATTTCTCCGAAGTTTCCTGGATAAGCCCTCCATGTCGGCAGGGTTCCAGATTCAGCAGATGCTCCCTTACAGGTACACTTCTTTGCTCTGACACGTTAATCGCAAATATTTACAGTGAATCAGGTATATTAAGTTGTTTATTATATTAGTAGGTTTAAACTTGCCTTTATTTGCTTTGAGGTTGTTTGATCTCGAAAAATATGCCTGTTGGAATCCATTCTACTTTATTTTACAAAATTAATATACTATTTCTGTGTTTATATCTTGTTTTCATGAGTGTTCGTACCCCCTGTTTGCGGGTTTGGGGCAAACATCGAAAAGGTAAAATAGCTTGTTTTTAACTACTACCATTCGAAATCCATTTGCACGTTATTCCATTTATATATTATTTGGTTCACATAATATTTGGTTCACATAATATTTGGTTCACATAATATTTGGTTCACATAATATTTGGTTCACATAATATTTCATTTACCGATTATTTATCAAAGATAAATTCTATTTACCGGTTGTTTCATTTACCGATAATTTCGTTTAATTCGATCGAATTCAGGTGCTTTTAAAAATGACAGTCAATAGGCCAAGAGGGACCCGGGACTTTTTACCTGCCAATACTTCCCGGAGAAGGTACGTGGAAAGCATAATGAGGGATGTTGCCCGCAACTGGGGCTACAGCGAGGTTATTACTCCCACGTTCGAACATCTGGACCTCTTCACCCTGAAGTCAGGGGAAGGGATCGTAGGAGAACTCTACAACTTCATGGACAAGGGTGGTAGGGCCATGACCCTCAGGCCCGAACTCACGGCTCCTGTCATGCGCATGTATGTAAATGAACTGCAGGCCCTCCCTAAACCCCTGAAGCTGTTCTATTTTGAAAACTGCTTCCGCTATGAGCGCCCTCAAAAGGGCCGTTTCAGAGAATTCTGGCAGTTCGGAGTAGAGCTTATCGGGACCAACAAGCCCGACTCAGATGCCGAGGTCATTGCCCTGGCAAATGCAATGTTAAAGGCTGCAGGGATCAAAGGTGACCTGAAAATCGGGAACCTGGCCGTGATCCGCACTATTTTGCAGGAACTTGACCCTGAGACCGTGAGCAAGATAATGCGGCTTGTGGACAAGAAAGAGTATGAGGGGCTCGAAGCCCTGCTCGAAGAGATCGATACCGGTGAAACCCTGAAATCAAACCTGTTCAGGCTGATCAAACTGGAAGGCAAGGGAATTCTCCCACAGGTAAAGGAAATCGTAGGAACCATCCCGGAACTCGAAAGTTTCGAAAAGACCCTGGAACTCCTTGACGCATACGGTGTTGAGTATTCCCTGGACTTTGGGATTGCTCGAGGGCTTGATTATTACACCGGAATGGTCTTTGAAGTCTACGGTGAAGGCCTGGGCGCCCAGAAGCAGGTCTGCGGCGGGGGCTCCTACCAGTTGATCCAGCTTTTTGGCGGCGGTGACGTGCCTTCGACAGGTTTCGGGATCGGCTTTGACAGGATCATGGAAATCTGCGAACTTGAGCCCGAAGAACCGAAGAAACTGGTACTGGTCTCAAAACCGGCAACCCACCTGGAAGCTGTCAAACTCGCAAACAAGCTCAGGGAATACGTGCCCGTGTATGTAGACCTGATGGAGCGCAACTTCAAGGCCCAGCTCTCCTTTGCAAACAACATTAATGCCGACTATGTGGTAATCGTGGGAGAAAAGGAACTCGAAGCCGGAAAACTGACCCTGAAAAACATGGAATCCGGAGAACAGGACTCTCTTACGTTGGAAGAAGTTATTGGAAAGGTCTCACGGCAGTAAAGCCGCAGGACTTTTTCTCTTTAATATCTTTTTCGATTTTCTTTATTCCTTCAATTTCTTTTGTTTTCTTTCGATTTTCTTTGTTTTTTGTCTTCTTCGTTTTTTCCGCTTTCTCTGCTTTCTCTTTTCTTTTAATTTTCGTCCCCTTCTTTTTTCCTTCAAACTCTCTTTTAATTACTGAATCTTTTTTGGATGTAAAAATTTTTATATACTTATTGCAAACTTTGTATATTCTTATTCCGTAATTTCAGGGATTCAAAGAGTGGGGTTAGAGTTACGGCTGGTCAGGTTTCGGTTTTAGGGGTATCCATTTCGGGTGACGAGTCTGCAGTCTTCGGACTGCCTTTCAGGCTTTCGGTGGGAGCTTTGCTTTTTGCCGCTCTTCTGGTGCTTTCCTCTATTTTCCTCTCCGGGTTTCTTGAGGATGAAAAGGAACGGGAAGTTGCGGCTGAAGTTTCGAAACTTACAGTTGCGGCCGAACAGCTCTCTCTTCGTGGAGCGGGTAGTGAGGTTACCCTGGAGCTCAGGATCCCAGAAGATGTAAAAGTCGGTTTCGGAGCCCTTCCCGGAAGGGAAGGAGAATGGCCGGCAGATGCCCACAATTATTATTTAAGCATGGGAGGGAGGGAAAGTTTTCACGCCTCATCAGCAAGCTTTTCGGGTCCGGCCATGAAAGGGCCTGCAATTTTGGGTTCCGGACGGCACAGGCTGGTTCTTGAAACTGCTATTGAACCTGAGACTGGGAGGTTATTCGTGCTGGTTTCCGGATCTGAAAGTGAGGGTTTGCAGGGAGCAGATGAAGAAGTGGATGAAGAAGTGGGTGAAGAAGTAGATGAAGAAGTAGATGAAGAAGTAGATGAAGAAGCGGTGGGTTGGGTATGACTTTCAGGATCAGGGGACATTCGCTGAGGAAAATTCTGGAGGACGAATCCGCATGGGCTGATTTCCTTATCTCAAAAGCGGCCCTTATTCTTGCAAGTGTCGTCCTTTTTGCAGCCCTTTTTCAGCTGGGGGCCGGTTTCCGAGACTTTGAAGCCGGAGAAGAGCTTGATGCCGTTTCCATGGACTTCAAAGCTGCTGTTGATGAGGTCGGAGCCGGAAGTTTCCAGGGGGAGTCCTCTGAGGTCCTCTATCATTTTGAAGGAATTGGTCGGTTTCGGGCTTCTCCTTTCGAGCGGGAAGTCGATGCATACGTCTCCGGGGAATACTTCCGGCTGGAAACCGAAATTGACGGAAAAACGGTCAGGGCAGTAAAACCTTTTACTTTCAGGGTTTTGCCTTTAAATGAAACTACTCTGCGGGAAAAGCTCCTGGACAGGTTCGGGGCAGAAGGGGGCAGAGAAGACCCCCTGCCTGCGGGCTATTCGGAAATAAAGGAGTACCTTTTGGCTGTCGGAACCGCGGAAAAGGAGCTGGATATTGTTAAAGATGTCTCGATAAGGAAGGAATTTATTTATGTTAAGGAAGGGGAGGTGGTTTCGGGTTTTGCGTGTATTCTCATCTATCAATGATTTTTCTCTTGTTAGCTGGAAGGTTCCTGGAAAAATTTCAGGAATAATTCCGGGCAAGCTTTCCGGAAAACCCTTTTCCGGGCTGTTCCGGGACGAAAGTGGGGTGCTCGAGCCTCAGGCTGACCTCCTTTCTACAGCTCTTGCTGTAATCGGTTTTGTTGTCTTTGCCGCCCTGCTCTCCCAGGGTTATCTGGGCTACGAGGATCGTTCCTTTGCCCTTGAACACTACGAAAGCGCTTCTCTCCTGGCAGAATCCCTTGCCGGGTCTCCTGTCCTGAGGGCTGGAAATCCTGGCCTCCTCTCTGCCGAGGTTCTCGACGGACTTTTGGGCTCTGAGGGGAATGTAGAAAGGGAACGGCTTTTTGCGGCTTTTTCGGAAAATTATGTTTTCCTTATTGAGGTCAGGACTCTGGATGGAAAATGTAAGTGGGAGATTATTCCAGATGACATAGACCCTGTTTTTTTCCTTGAAGAAATGGACCGTATTGCTGCCTCCGTACCGGTAGTTATCGAATTGAACCCCGCAGAATCGGTCCCTGGGACTCTAACAGTTGTACTCTATCAACCGGGGTGGGTTTGAAAAGGGGATCGGGAGTAAATGAAACTCTCTGGATTCAATTCCCGGATTTAATTTCCGGATTTAATTTCCGGATTTAATTTCCGGATTTAATTTCCGGATTTAATTTCCGGATTTAATTTCCGGATTTAATTTCCGGATTCAATTTCTGGATTTAATTTCCGGATTCAATTTCTGGATATGATTAAAATAAATGAGTTGCGAGAAGCCGAAGAGCATTGGATATAATTATTGGAGGGTCGGAATAATTGACAGACAGGAAATGGACGGTTCTGGGCCGGAAGATTGGGAAAATTTTGGAAGGCAGAAAACACCGGGCGTTGGATTTGTCCGCTTATTCCACGGTCTTTGATGCCCTCTTTTTGCTTGTTCTGATCTCACTTGCGGGAGTTCTGCTTATGCCTTCCCTGCAGGCAGGGGGGCAGTATGAAGCGGCTTATTACACAGCAGGCTCAGAAATGGATTCCCACCTGCTGGAGACGCTTCTCTCCTGCAAGTTTGAAGATTTTGATTATGAAATCTCCCCTTTTTCGGTTTTAGGGCTTGACCTGCCCGAAAATTCCGTGGTTGAAAGTCCTGTGCGCACCCTTTTTGGGAAAGAGCAGAAGCACCGTACTTTTGCCGACCTGACTGCAGAATACCTTGCCCTTTCCCTTATGCTTTCGGATAATGGCTCTTCCGTTCCTCTCAATCCCCTGGTTGCCGATTATAACGCAAGGGTTTCGGATGTTGTTACGGCTTACCTGGACCGGGAACTTGCAGGGAGGTTCTCCTATCGCTTTGAAGCATATTGGTATCCTGTGAAAGCCTTCTCTCTCGGGAGCGAACTTATCATCGGGGATGAAGCGCCTGCCAATGCGATCCGGCAGAGTGCAAAGCTTTCCATGCCTCCTGGTACCTATGCCCCTTCAAAAGAAGCTATCTTGAGTCCTGTGAGTGATACCGTCCTTGTAAGCTCCCTCAATGTTTCCGAGGGGGAAGCCGCGGAAAACCTTTCTGTAGCTTTTGATTCCGTCCTTGATGCCGCTGCTCTTGAAGGGGCAAGGGCGGTATCGGAACTTCTTTTCCCATCGGAATATTTCGGTTCGGTTTTTGGAGAGGACGCAGATGAGTCCATGCAGACGCTGCTCTACGGGGTTCCGGAAAGTCCCGGGTCCGAGAGCTCCTTAAGTCCGGAAGAAGCGTTCCTGGTTTTTTTCGCGGAACTGCTTGAAGCCGATTTTAAATTTGAATCCGGAATCAGCCCCGAGAATGTCTCAGCTTCCGACCTCCCGGTACTTCAGGACCTCCTGCTCGCCGTTCTTGAGGAGGAAATAAGGACAGGGCTTGAAGCTGAGTTTTCGGGGGAAATCAACCGGACCGTTTCGGGCATGGTTGAGGCTGATGATTTCTCAGAGGCACAGGTCCTCAGGGATGCCCAGGTGGAATCGGTTTACAGGCAGGTAAATCCGGGAGGGGCTCGAATAGTCCTGAGCCTCTGGGGACCTTCCTGAGTTCCGGGGAAGGCTTCTCTCCTTCCTCAGTATTTCTCTTACTTCAGTATCTCTCCTTCCCCTGTTAAGGGCGGTAATCTTGAAGAGTGCTGCAAGAATAAATTTTTCAGCCCTGAAAAGAGGTTCTTTCGCCGCTTCCTCTGCCTTTTCCTTCAACACAAAGTATATATTACATGCTGAGCTTACTAGAGTCGCTTTTACCGAAAAACTCCCGCTTTATTCAGGAATACTTATCCTGTAAAAAGTCATACGGCAGTAGTTGCTGTGACGGAAAAAAATCTCCCGATCGGTGTAATTGGTCCGTTATAATCGGTAAAGATATAACTTCAGCCCGGAACATGGACCTCCGGGTGCTGATCAATCGATATCAGGAGAATGACACATGGCTAAAATGCATACAAGAAGTAAAGGTAAGTCTTCATCTACCAGACCCAACAGGACCGAAGTGCCAGAGTGGTGCAAGGTTAGTGCGGAAGAGGCTACCGGAGTAGTGCTTGACCTCTGGAAACAGGGTGTAGCAACCTCAGAAATCGGAATGATCCTGAGGGACCGCTACGGAGTTCCTGACGTGAAACTTCTCACAGGCAAGAAGATCACAGCTATCCTCAAGGAAAACAATGTTGCTCCAAATGTCCCTGAAGACCTCTACAACCTGATCGTCAAGGCCCTCGGACTCAGGAAGCACCTTGCAATTAACAAGAAGGACGTCCACAACAAGCGTTCTCTCCAGCTGACCGAATCCAAGATCCGCAGACTTGTTAAGTACTACCATCAGGAAAAGGTACTCCCCAAGGAATGGCTCTACAAGCCTGAGACCGCTGAAATGATGATTACCAGGTAATTCCGAAACATAATTAGGATTTTTAAGGGTCGTCTCGTCTTTCTGGCAGGCGGCCCTTTTGATCATTTTTTCAGGAAAAATTGTTGATGTTTTTTTGAGTTTTTTTGTTTTTTTGTTTTTGTGTTTTTGAGTTTTTTGAGTTTTTTTGTTTTTGTGTTTTTGCCACTGCACTTTTTGCTTCGGCAACTTTTGTCCCTGTCACCGAACTTCCTTCTTTTTAGTGCAGATATGTTTTTATTCAAGTCTACAAGGTTAATTGATTGCGATGTTGAAATTTGGCACTGTATAACGCGTAGTTTAATTTAAGCAAATTGTTCGATATCAAGCGACACTTATATGCTTGGAAATACGGGCCTAAAGCTGTTACTTTTTTGCCTCTCTTTATATATTCTGTTTTTAATACTCCCGTTTTTTCCCTTAACGGTGTTTATTACTGTCCCTCATTTATTGATTATTTGTTTTCATTAATCGCTGACTAAATCGTAAGTTTTATACATTAAAACTAATATCCATATAACTTGGTATTACTAAAATTTTGATTATTATCTTGCAGAAACATAAGAATTTTTATCTACATATGATTGTTGCAGGTTTTGAACTAAATCTGATCTGAAAGTTCTTCCGGTAATGAAACGCATGTTGTGTTCATGGAATATGGAGTTGGTTTGTGTGATTCATAAAAAATATCTGTGTGTTCTCCTCGTACTTGTGCTGGTGGCGGCATGTGTGTCAGCCGGGTGTGTTGGCTCCTCTTCCGAGTCGGATGCCGGGGATGAAAGCGGGCACAAAGCTGCCAAAAGTTCCGACGCCAGTTCGGACACGGAAATGATAACTATAACGGATGGGCTTGGGCGGACGGTAACCGTCCCGAAAAACCCTGAAAAAGTCGTTTGCCAGGGGGCAGGAGCCCTCCGCTATCTTTGCTACCTGGGGGCCCAGGACGCTGTGGTGGGGGTAGAAGATATCGAACTCCGTAAGGACGAAAACCGCCGGCCCTATGCAATCGCAAACCCCTGGCTCCAGGAAATGCCCCTTATCGGGGAATTCCGCGGGAACACCGACCCCGAAAAGGTCGTTGCAGCTGATCCTGATGTGATTTTCTGGACCTATGTGCCTTCTCCCGCTGATGCGGATGAGTTTTCGGCCAAGACCGGCATCCCCGTGGTTGCGCTTAATTGCGGGAACCTCGGAGTCTACCGTGAAGACATGTACAGTTCTCTTCGGATCATGGGAGAAGTCATGGACAGGGGGGAAAGAGCAGAGGAAGTTGTTGAATTCTTTGATGCTGCTATCGCCGACCTGGAGTCCCGGACTGCGGATATCCCTGACGAGGAAAAAATGAGTGTTTACGTGGGTGGAATTGCTTACGCGGGCCCGCACGGTTTCCAGTCCACGGAACCTACCTATCCGCCTTTCATGTTCATAAATGCAAAGAATGTTGCGGGTGAGATGGGTACGGATCACGCCGACGCCTCAAAGGAAGCCATTATGGAATGGAATCCTGACATTCTTTTCGTTGACCTGTCTACCTACCAGACAACACCTTCGGCTCTTGACGAGCTTAAGGAGGACCCTGCTTACCTGAGCCTGACTGCGGTGAAGAAGGGAGAGGTCTACGGGGTTTTGCCTTACAACTGGTACTCCTCGAACCACGGCTCGGTGCTTGCCGCGTCTTACTATGTGGGTACCGTGATTTACCCCGAGGAGTTTGAGGATATTGACTCTGTGGCCAAAGCCGATGAGATCTATACCTTCCTGCTGGGTCAGCCTGTATATGATATGATGGAAATCGGTTTCGACGGAGGTTTCGGAAAACTTTCGCTTGATTGATCCGGATAAGGGCTGAAAAGCCCCCGGTAACTCTTCTCCTTAACAACTCTCCTTTAATCTTTAATGATTCAATAAAGGCTGCTACAATGGACTTGACCAAGACTGCTGGGATGAATAAGGTAAACGAATCCGGGGTAAAATTAGGGGGAGATTCGGTTTCTTCTGCCTACTCCAGGTATATAGGGAGGAAATTCACATTTATTTTCCTCTCAATTCTTCTGCTGATCCTGCTCTTTCTTCATTCAATAGCTGTGGGGGCTGCAAATGTCTCCGTTATGGATGTCGCAAGAGTGCTTCTAGGGGAAGACCTGGGCAATTCGAACACGATTATCTGGCAGATCCGGCTGCCCAGGGCTCTCACCGCGATTGTGGCAGGGATAGGGCTTTCGGTTGCCGGGGTTTCCCTGCAGTCCATTCTCAGGAACCCACTGGGCTCGCCTTACACCCTGGGAATCTCGCATGCTGCTGCTTTTGGAGCGGCTTTTTCCGTAATCGTACTCGGTTCGGGCACCATGCGGAGCACCGGGGCGGATGCGGTAATGCTGAACAACCCGTATATCACCACCGCCGTTGCCTTCCTTTTCTCAATGCTTACTACCTTCATACTGCTGGCGATTGCAAAGTATAAGGGGGCTTCTCCCGAAGTGATGATTCTAACCGGGGTTGCTCTTTCTTCCCTTTTTACGGCAGGGACGATGTTCCTTCAGTATTTTGCGGATGATGTCCAGCTTGCGGCGGTTGTTTTCTGGACTTTCGGGGATGTAGGCCGGGCTGACTGGGGGGACCTTGCGATCATCTCGGCAGTTGTACTTCCTTCACTGTTGTATTTCTACCTGAACTGCTGGAATTACAATGCTATTGACGCCGGGGACGAGACTGCCAAAGGGCTCGGAGTGGATGTGGAAAAGATCCGGCTCTGGGGTATGCTCGCAGCTTCCCTGGTGACTGCATTTATTGTTGCTTTTCTTGGTGTTATTGGTTTTGTGGGGCTTGTCTGCCCGCACATCTCCCGTCGTTTCGTGGGGGATGACCAGCGTTTCCTGCTCCCGGCTTCCTGCCTTGTGGGCGGGCTTTTGCTGCTTGCGTCGGACACCGCAGCCCGGATGATGATGGCGCCTCATGTGCTTCCCGTCGCCATCCTGACTGCATTCATGGGAGCGCCCCTTTTTCTCTACCTGCTTGTCAGGGGGTATAGACATTGATGCTTGAAGTTCAAAATCTTGGGTTTGATTACGGTACAAGGGAAATTTTGAGAGGTATTGATTTCGGAGTCCTGCCCGGAGAAGTAATGGTCGTGCTTGGCCCTAACGGGGTCGGGAAGTCCACGCTTCTCCGCTGCATAAATTCGATCCTGAAGCCGAAGAGGGGGCTTGTTATGGTGCAGGGGGAAAACCTGCATACCCTTGCCAGGGATGAGGTCGCAAAGCGGCTCGGCTATGTCGCCCAGCGCTCGGAAACGGGAAGGCTTACCGCCTTTGATGCGATTCTTCTGGGCCGCAAGCCCCGGATTGGCTGGAGCGTGAAAGCCCGGGACCGGGAAATCGTTGAGGAAACGGTAAACGCACTGGGCCTCGAAGACCTGGCTCTTCGCTACATCGACCAGTTGAGCGGGGGTGAACTTCAAAAGGTGGCAATTGCAAGAGCCCTTGTCCAGGAGCCCGAACTCATTCTCCTTGACGAACCCACCAGCAACTTGGACCTCAAAAACCAGGTAGATATCCTGGATACCATCCGGGGGATCGCAAAAGCCCAGGGCATCTCCGTGGTCCTGACCATGCACGACATCAACATGGCCCTCCGCTACGCTGACAGTTTTCTTATCATCAGGAACGGGAAAATCTATGCCAGGGGAGGCCCTGAAATTATCACCCCCGAAGTTATCGAAACAGTATACGGCCTACCGGTTATGGTGGAGTCTTTTAACGGTTTCAGGCTTGTAATCCCGATAAGTTAAAAAATCAGGCGCATAACCCCCCGTAAGCCCGCTAATATCCCAGAGTAAGCTACACAGAAGCTAACAGAATCTAGCATAATCTAGCATAATCTAGCATAATCTAGCATAATCTAGCATAATCTAGCATAATCTAGCATAATCTAGCAGAATCTAGCAGAATCTAGCAGAATCTAGCAGAAGCTAAACAGAGTGAACTTTTCAAAAAATATAAACGGACTGTTTTTAAAAAGCCGTTTTTTAAAAAATTTTCTAAAAAGGTTGTAAAAGCAGGACTGGAGTTTCAAAAAACGAAAATGGGGATAGGAAAGCTTGAAAAGGCTTTCCGCAGTTTTTTTCTTTTAGTATTCGGGTTCAAGGCCTTCGAGCTGGGAAAAGGTTTTGTCCAGTTCGGCTCCTTCCTCTACCCTCTGCTTTTTCGCTTTTTCATGATGAATGGCCTGGACGGCTACACTGTAGAGTTCTTCAAGTTCGTGGGCGGATTCCAGGGTGAGGACCGAAAGAACCTGGGGGAATTCGCCGTTCCGCACGACTATGCCCTTGAAAACATGTCCTACAGCTCCGGAAAGTTTCTCTATTTCGCTTGAGATATCGTCTATGCTCAGGAATTTCCGGTCACCCTTGATGATGACCATTGCCCTGCTGGCTTCATCATAGACGTCTGTGGAAAAGAGGAGGCCTGAGGGGGAAAGGGCGTTCTGGATAGCTGTTTTGATCGGCATTTCCTTTTCAGCCCTGAAAAAGCCGATTGTCGCCAGGCCTGCACCTCCGCTCATGACCGTTTTAAAGTCCCCGAGGTCTGTTACCATCATCATTTCACTGTCCAGGGCGTCGAGGAGGAAGAGCAGGCGCTCGGCGATCATGTCGTTGATCCCGTTGTAGGCTTCCTGGATGCTGCCGCCGATGTTTTTCAGGTACTGGTTGTCCGCAAGGATGACCCCGTCCGCTCCGCTCTGGCGGAGTTCCCGGAGAGAGAATGCCGCGTTCTGGAGGTAGAGTGTGCCTTCTTCCCTGAAAGGCAGGACCACGATGCAGTAAACCGGATAATCATAGCGCTCTTTCATCTCCTTTACGAGGAGGGGGGTAAAAGAAGAACCTGTGCCGCCGGAAGCCGAGGTTACCACAAAGGCGATATCGAAATTGCCCTTCTCTTCGATCTGGCGCATGATCATCTCTTTTTTCTCTTCAAACACCTTCTTTCCTATGTTCCGGTTTGCACCGACGCCATGCAGGTGGGGGATATGAACTCTGTCCTTTGCTTTTGTGAATTTCATTTCTTTTAAGTCATTGACAGCAGTGTTGAAGGCGATGGTTTGCACGTTACTCTTAAACTTTTGCTTGGAGTAAAATTTGACAAGCTTGCCGCTTTTACCCCCGCCGAATGCATGTTTGTTGACAGAATCAAGGATTCTGTTTCCACACTGCCCGTTTCCTATCACCAGTATGTTGAGCAAGAAACTCCTCCATTTTAGGATATGTTAGCATTTTTCCTGTCCCGGGGTTATTCACGCTTTTTTACCACGAAAAGCCTGCGTTGCCTGAGATAATCCTCGAATACTCTCATTAAATATTATGGAGTTGATAATTATCCTCAATAAAGAATCTCTTAGTATTTGTATTCTTTGTGCTTTCTGTAGATGTGCACACCGACTGCTCCAAGGATCAGGAGGGGGATTATGTATACGTACACAGGCTGTTCAAAGAGGTAATCGAACTTACCTTTTGTCACGTAAATGCTGGAGGTTTTCACTTCTGCACTTTCTTTTATATTTTCGGTGTCCACTTCGTTGTTATACTCGTACGAAAGCTCTCCTGCAATGGTGTAGGTACCCACTTCGTTTGCCTTTAATGCATAGCTGTACTCTTTATCGTTGTTTGCCTGGAGAGTGTCGATATATATCCTGGGGTTCCCGCCTATGAGCTCTATGTCCTCATCTCCTCCTTCATATTCGAGACCCTGAGGGAGCGAGATGTCCAGCCGGACAGCCTTTGCGGCAGCATCACCGGTATTCCTGAGGATGATGGTTGAGATAATTTTTCCGTTTCTTTCTACGGACGTCAGGTCCAAGTCCATTGAAGTTTCTATCTGGGCGCTCTTTTTATTCCCCTCGCTTATGGTTATCGTAGGAGTATTCGAACTTGACTGGTAAGCCTGAGATGCACTGTTGGTGTAACTTGCAGTGACCGGTTTGAGGTCATAGGTCCCTGCTTCTGTTGCCTTTAACTCATATATGTATACCGGTATTGATTCCCCTACGTCGATTTCCGGGATCGCACCCGTGACTTCGTACGTTGTCTTTTCCAGGACGAAGTGTTCCTGCTTTGGGTCCGTAAATAACACATTATTTGCGGCATCATTTCCGGTATTCTTTGCGTTAACCGTCACGGTTATGGTTTCCCCTATCTCGATTTCGGATTGGTCAACCTTTTTTGTTATTTCAATTTCGGGGTCCCCTGCAAAGTCTGCCGCAGAATGTCCTCCGTCGACGAGATCATTTATGTAGAGGTCTCCTATGTTGTAGTTGGATATCGTAATCTCGACCGTGGCTCTGGGTACTACTCCTGCGTGTACGGACTTCAGGCGCATCTGGACTTCTCCGTCGTCGTCGAAATCAAATTCGAAACTCTCATTTATGTCCAGCAGCCCGTCTTCAACTTTCTTTTCCCTTTCGTACACATAATAAGAGGCGGTATTTGCTTCCACAAAGACATCCGTGATTTCAATCACGTAGTTGTTCAGCTGGTACCCGTCTCCTTCTTCGATATCCCCTTCATATACGTCCGCTCTGGCCGATGCCGCGCCGCCGAGCATCAGCAGGATGAAAAATGCACATAGAACAGGTATATGGATCCTTTTTAGTTTCAATTCTGCTACCTCAGGTTTTTATAAAAAAAGATTTTTTTTATGGGGTCATTTTCCTTCTCAATTTTTTTGATTTACGCTTATTTATCTTCAGCAAAACCAGATATAAAGCTTATGATCTTTTCCTCTTTTCATCGTTATATTATTTTCATTTAAAATTTTATCTGGTTATTTTATTTTGTTCTTTTAAAATGTCAATTAAGGTGGCTTATTCCGGATTCTCCGTATCCCCCGAATTAACCATTTCAAGGCTGATGTCTATCCATCTGGCCCGGTGGATTAGGGAACCCATTGATATGACATCTACCCTGGTTTTTGTGTACTCTTCAAGGTTCTCTCCGGAAATCCCTCCCGAGGCTTCGACCAGAACGTTACCTCTCAGCCCTTTTTCTTCCAGTACTTTCAGGGTGTTTCGGATTTCTTTCGGCTGCATATTGTCTAGCATGACTATGTCCGCGCCCATCCTTGCAGCCAGAACTGCGTCTTCTGCGGATTCTACCTCTACCTCTATTTTCCGGGTAAAGCTCGTCTTTCTGGCTGCTTTTATTGCGGCTTCGATTCCCATGAGTTTGATATGGTTGTCTTTTATCATGACTGAGTCCGAGAGGTTGAACCTGTGCGGGTCCCCTCCTCCGGCAACAACAGCCCTCTTCTCAAATTTTCGGATCCCAGGCGTGGTCTTTCTCGTGCATGCCACCCTGGTGTGCTCCGAATGCTTCCTGGTAATGTCCACGCAGGTCCGGGTAAGCGTTGCAATCCCGCTCAGGTGCCCGAGAAAGTTAAGGGCCAGTCGTTCTCCTTGTAGAATGGAAACCGCTCCCCCACTCAATCGGAAAATAACGTCTCCCGCTCGGAGCCTGTTCCCGTCTTTCAGATCGGTTTTGGCCCGGACTCCAAGGTAAGAAAAGATTGCCGAAGCTTCCCTTATTCCGGCAACAGTACAATCTTCTTTTGTGAATATAACCGCTTCTGAAGGTTCATCAGGCACGATGGTGCATGAAACATCGTCATATCCCAGATCTTCCTCTATAAAGCGTTCGATATCTTTTATAAGCATGATGTTTTACCCATGCTACTTTATGTTGCCCGTGATTTATAAGGGGTGTGGGAGTTTTCATCAAATTCCTTATGTTCCTGTTATTTGATTTTCCTGTTATTTGATTTTCCGGTTAGTTGACGTTTTTGTTTTGTATATCGCGATAATAAAAGGGAGACACATGAGGTAAACCCGACAACAGAAGGTTTAAGGAGGGTGAGTATATACAGTACCCCTCAGTTCTCCCTCTTCTTAGGGCTTCAGAGAGCTTTTTATAAGGATTATCTCGAATTTATTGATTATTTTTTCAGGAGTTTGTATGCTGAAAGTCGGAATCGTTGGCTGTGGATTTATTGGCGGACAGATTTGCAGGGCTGTTGATGAAGGAGCGATAGATGTTGAAATGTACGGGCTCTGCGACTCTACAAAAAGTAAAGTTCTGGATCTTGCGGCTTCCTTAAATACATGTAAGCCTCAGCATATGGAGCTTGAAAAACTTGTAAAAAATGTGGACCTGCTAGTTGAATGCGCTTCCCATGGGGCAGTTAGGGAAATCGTCCCGCAAGCCCTTGAAGCAGGATGTGACGTGATTGTCCTGAGCGTCGGCGCTTTTGCGGACCGGGAACTCAGGGAGAAGGTCTTCGGGCTTGCCAGGAAGTTCAACCGTAAACTCTACTTCCCTTCGGGCGCAGTGGTCGGAATAGACGGGCTGATCTCCGCATCTGCCGCAGATATCTCCTCTGTAACCCTGACCACCAGGAAACCTCCTTCAGGGCTTGAAGGGGCTCCTTTTGTTGTGGAGAAGGGCATAGACCTTAAAAAAATAGACCGTGAAACCGTGATATTTGAAGGTCCGGCTTCCGAAGCCGTGAAAGCTTTCCCTGCAAATGTTAATGTCTCAGCAACTATCAGCCTCGCTGGAATTGGTTTTGATCGAACGAAGGTTAAGGTCATTGCTGACCCTGTCCTTTCACGGAATATTCACGAGGTCAGGGTGGAAGGTGATTTTGGCAGTTTTTCTACCAGAGTCGAAAATCTCCCCTCGCCGGAGAACCCCCGTACCAGCTATCTCGCTGCTCTTTCTGCGATTTCCACTTTAAAAAAGATTGTGAATCCTCTCCAGATTGGGACCTGAATAATGTTGCTTTAAAATAGGTTACTTTAAAATAGGTTACTTTAAAAGGGTTGTTTTAAACGATTGAAACTTTCTTCTCAAAAATACTTATTTTACTTCCTTCCTTATCTTCCTTTTAACCTTCTTTCCCCTATTCTTCACCCTCATTTTATTACCCATATTATATATTTATATAATATTTTTTTTATAATTTCATTCTGCTACCTGAAATGTGCTCACAAATGATTATATAGTTCGGGAGAGTTAAGCAGGTACGCTCAACTGAACAGGTATTATGTGTGCTTTTAGCACCTGATTATTTGAATTTCATTTTGCGCTAAAATGACTTGATGAAATCTCAAACCCATAAATTGACCTCATGAATTGTAACGAAATTGTAAATTATATTTTCAAATCATATTCCTTTCAAAAATTTTCGGTGGTCCCATGCAGCAAGCAGAGCTTATAGAACGGATCAAAGAGTTGAAGAAAAAACGAAATGCAGTTATTCTTGCTCATTACTATTCCCGCCCTGAAGTCCAGGATGTTGCGGATTTTGTGGGGGATTCCCTGGGCTTGAGCCAGGAAGCTGTCCGCCAGGGTGCGGATGTAATCGTGTTTTGCGGCGTCCATTTCATGGGGGAAAGTGCCGCGATCCTCTGCCCGGACAAAACCGTGCTGTTGCCGGAAATAGATGCAGGTTGCGCCATGGCTGACATGGCGGATGTGCCTGGCCTCCGGAAGCTTAAAGAAATGCATCCTGATGCCCTTGTTGTCTGCTATGTGAACAGTTCGGCAGCGATCAAAGCGGAGTCCTACATCTGCTGCACCTCGGCAAATGCCGTGGAAGTGGTAAATTCTCTTGACGCCGATGAAGTTATCTTTGTGCCGGATAAAAACCTTGCAGCTTATGTGGCAACTCACACGGATAAGAAAATCATTCCCTGGGAAGGGCACTGCCCGACACATCACCAGGTCCTCAGGGAGGATGTCCTGCGGATGAAAGAGGTACATCCCGAAGCTGAGTTCATTGCTCACCCCGAGTGCCGCCCCGAGGTTCTCAAACTTGCCGAAAAAGTGGCAAGCACCAGGGGCATGATCGTGTATGCAAAAGAATCAAAAGCCAGGGAATTCATCGTTGGGACCGAATGCGGGCTGATACATGCGCTTTTAAAGGAGGCTCCTGAAAAGAAATTTTACTGCATCTCCGAATACGCATGCTGCCCCAGCATGAAGATGGTTAACCTCGAAAATCTCCTTGTTTCCCTTGAAAACATGCAGAGTGTGGTAACCGTTCCCGATGATGTAAGGGAAAGGGCAAAAGAAGCTCTTGACAGGATGCTTGCGGTAAAAATCAACCTGTAATTTTACTCCTCTTTCTTCCTTTTTTGTAATTTCAGTTATTTTTTCCTTTTTTTGTAATTTCAGTTATTTTTTCCTTTTTTGAAATTTTCAGTTATCTTTTGTCCTTTTTTTAGAATTTTTATCTCCTTTGGGCATACGGGATTCCAGGCGGACATTTCCGATACTTTTAATACTTTATAATGCTGCTTTCTTGTGATGTCTGGCGGAATACGCACATATCTGGAACTGATGAGGTACGGAAACTGTCTTATGGCAGGGTTTGCTGCTGTTATAGGGACGCTGATTGCTTTCAATATCCTTACTTCGGACCCCCTGAGTTCGTATCAGCCCGGGGCTTTTCCTTTCCTTGATGTTGTTCTCGTATTCCTTGTTGTGTTTTTCGTTTCAGGGGCAGGAAATGCCATCAATGATTTTTTTGACATCAAAATCGATTCCATCAATCGCCCTGAACGTCCGATCCCCTCCGGAAGGGTGGGTGCAAAGGAAGCCCTTTATTTTTCTTATTTCCTCTTTGCCCTGGGTACAGTCCTTGCTTTCTCGATCAACCCTGCCTGCGGTTCCATCGCCCTTTTCAATTCCCTGCTCCTGATCTTTTACGCGAAAACCCTGAAAAGCACTCCCTTATTCGGGAACCTGAGCATAGGTTGCCTTACCGGTTCGACTTTCCTGTTCGGAGCTTCTGTTTTCGGGATTAGGGGGCTTGAAGTTCTCTTTGTCCTTTTCCTGCTCGCTGCCCTTGCCATTACGGCCCGGGAAATCGTAAAGGACATCGAAGATATGGAAGGGGACAGGCAGGAAGGCGCCGACACCCTGCCGCTCAGGATCGGGGCAAAAAAGGCGGGATACCTTGCGGTACTTATCGGGTTTCTGGCTGTATTATTAAGCCCTCTCCCCTACTTTATGTCCATCCTGGGTATGCGCTACCTCTACCTTGTTTTCCTGGCTGACCTAGGCTTCCTGTTGGCCATCTACCAGCTCCTGGTAAAGGACTCCCCCACCAAATCCTCTAAAATGTTCAAGATTGCCATGCTCTTTGCCCTGATCGCTTTTGTTGCCGGGGCATAAGCTTTTATCTATTTTTGGGAGTTTTAGCAAATTGGAATCTTTCCTGCCGCAAGTTCCGTGCAGAAGGCCTGGATGTTTTCGAGCTCTTTTTCTATGACCTCTGCGGCTTCTTCTTCCACATCCCCGGCAAAGCCTTTTTTCATGATAAGCTGGGCGGTTGCAATCTGCGGCTTATCGATCGGGGTCCCGATTTCGCTAAGGAGCCAGACATAAACTTCCGCTATGTCGGGGACCTGTCGGTAGATCCTGTCCGCTATCCTGTGGGAGAGCAGGTTGTAGATCTTTCCTATATGGCTTACCGGGTTTTTCCCGGCGGCGGCTTCGCTGCTTACCGGCCGGTTCAGGGGTATGATTCCGTTTACCCTGTTTCCACGCCCTACCTGCCCGCAGTCCGCATCTTCTGCAGAAGTGCCCGTAACTGTGGTATAAACTCCTTCCAGGCTTCTTCCTGGGGCGTCAAGGGTGTTCAGGGAAACCGAGGGCTTCAGGTCAATGGAAGTTTCGGATTCCGCCTCTTCTTTTTCCGCAAAACCCGCGGTAAATTCCTCAATCCTGCCGTGCAGGTCCTCTTTCTTTTTGAAATAATCGGTTTCCGATTCCACAAAGCGGTCCATGAGGGGCATGGCAACGGTCAGGTGGATCTCTCTATCATGCCTGAGCCCCATTACCTTGATATCTTCCCCGGATTCCGGGTGTTCTTTCTTGAACTTCCCGGAGTTAAGGTGGCGTTCGCATTCGAGCACCAGCCTTTCCGTGGGGCTGAGGGGAGCGTAACCCACAGCAGCAGAAGTGTCATTTGCCCCCAGGATTTCCCCTCCCCGGCTGAAAATGTCCGTGAGCTCGGCAGAGCCTTTTTTCAGTTCCACCTGGTAAAAGAGGCTTTCAGGGTCCACGAAGCGGAGGTTTCCGGAAAGCCATTGCTTTGCCGTATCCACAGCAATGCCCGGCACATCGATTTCCACCCCCCCTGCTTCAAAGGTCGCCCGATCTCCAAAGATGAGCCGCATCGGGCTTATGACTTTACCTCCCCCGAATTTTCCCTCGACTTCTCCTGCAACGAGCAGGCCCTTGTCAATGTTGTGGTGGAGGATGGCCCCGAAGTTTTTCAGGTACTCCGCCGACAGGCGGACCGAGACCTGTTCCATGATCGAGTCACAGATATAATCCGGATGTCCAAGTCCTTTTCTCTCGACGACTTCTACCCTTTGCCGATAGACTTCAGAAGCTTTCAACTCTTCAATGACGATGTTTCTCAAATTTTTTCCCCCGGCTATTTCCTATATACAAAATATCCAGTGAACCGAATAATTGTCAGTGAACCGAATAATTGTCAGTAAACCTAATAATTATCAGTAAACCGAATGATTTTCAGTAAACCGAATTATTTCCAATGAACCGTTGGCACTTATCTTCCCGGTTATGTGCTGCAAATGTCAAATATAGTACTCAAAACGAAATGATTAACGTAAATTCTTTCTTTTCAACCCTTTCACTCTTGTTTGCTGGTTTCGTTTTCCAGCCCTGCTCCCTTTCCACTTTCCGGGCCGTGCCTGAGGTATTCCCTTATCATCATCGGAAATGTGTTCGCGGGCACGAAACGGACTCCGAGCTGTTCCGCCCACTTTTCTATCCCGTAATCACTTGCGACCACCGCAGCGTCCAGTTCCTTTGCCAGGATCAGGACATCGATATCAGGGGCGCTGTCCAGGATTCCGTAGCGTAGTGCTGCACGGTACTTGTTTCGGAATTTCCCGATAATCCCGCCTATGACCTCCCTTTCCACCTCTTCCTTGTATTCCTTCTTCTTGGTCTGTGGGTTTTCCATAAAGAGACATTCAGTTGCGGCTTCCCATATCGCATCTTCTGCTACCCCCATCCCCCGGTTGATCCTTTCCCGCATGTAAGCCACATATTCGTGGAAGATCTGGGATGTTACGTCCACCTGGTACCTGTCAGGGGATTTTTTCACAAGCCAGGTGTCGATTTTTGCCATAACTTCCCGGTCGCAGCCGTTTCGACTGGCAAATTCGTGCATCTCCTTGTAGACCGAAGGGTAGGGCACATAACAGCTTATCCCGAACTGCAGACGGGCTTCGGCTATCAGGTCAAGGATTGCTTTCATCCCTTCGCAAAGGGCAGCATAACCCATAACCTCCCGGGTCTGCAGGTCAGTCAGTGCGGTGGTGTCCAGCACAAATCTTTGCTTGAGCATTTTTTCAGTCCTGTTGATTGATACTTATTTTCTAAATTCTGAAAACAATTAAGAGAAGTTTCTCCAGGAGAAGTCTCGCCTGAATTTTTTGAAGCAAGGAACCGTGCTTTTCTTCCCCCCTTATCTATTGAACAAGGAATGATAAAATTCTTTGTCTCATTTATCTCGTTTCTCATTTTTGTTTTATTCTGTGAACCGTTTTTTGTTTATTTTATGGGCTATTTTTTTGTTTATTTTATGGGCTATTTTTTTGTTTATTTTATGGGCTATTTTTTTGTTTATTTTATGGGCTATTTTTTTGTTTATTTTATGGGCTATTTTTTTGTTTATTTATGGGCTATTTTTTTGTTTATTTATGGGCTATTTTTTGTTTATTTTATGGGCTATTTTTTTGTTTATTTATGGGCTATTTTTTTGTTTATTTATGGGCTATTTTTTGTTTATTTTATGGGCTATTTTTTTGTTTATTTTGTGGGCTGTATTTTCTCCAGAGTGTCCTACCGGGTTTGATTTGTAATTATTATTTATGTTATTATTCGTCAAATTTTGACTAAAATGAATAACTGTATATAGTTTCAAAACGTATATTTACATAGGGAAGTTGATAATAGTGACCGAAAGCCCGGATTTCCGGCAGATTTCTTGAGATGCTTTGACCCCTGAGCTTAAAGTGTTTCTTTATACACATTTAAATAAAAATAAATATGTTTTTGCCGTGTCGGGTTTGTCCAATTCGGTCCGGTTGACATTTCCCTTGCTGAAACACTGGTAAGTGTTTGAATCCGGCTAATATATAGTGCCGGATCCAGGGCATTTACAGGTGACTAAAAAAAATTGAAAAATGGCAAAGTGGCGAAATTCGGAAGTGTGGAATCCAAGTGTGGAATCTATAATATAATAAAGGAAAGCTGGTGATCAAATGAGCACAAGTGCGGCGGGCACAAAGCCTCTTGCAGGCTCTGAAAAAGGTTTGTCAAAGAACCCTCTTCAGAAAGGAGGCAACACAATGAAGGAGTATTGTAATATATGTGGTCAGGAGCTTCTGGAGGATGTAGTTGTAGTAGACACAAGCCTCGATATGAAGCCAATCACATTCAAGGAGGTCCACGGAGATAAGTCTGATTTGATATGTATCGAGTGCGCAATTGATGTTGTTGAGAATCCGCCATTTGTATGCGGAAGGTGCGCACAGCCAATAGAATTCAATGAGAAATTCTACGTGTTCAGGGAAGCCATATCAAAGCCAAGCGGCCCCAAAGTGGATCTTTGCGTACATACCGACGAGAATTACATCTGTAGCGAGTGCTACGACGAGATTATGAATCCCGAGTATGAAAAAGACGAAGTTTGAGTTTTTTTGTGGAGCTTCTTTTTCTCTCCAGGATTTGAAACCAACATATTTCAGGGTATAATAACCGAAATTTCAGTTCCTTACCGGGTCTTGAGCCCGAAAAGGACAGAACTGTTATTCTAGCAGTTCTGTTCAAATAGTTTTTCTACTTTTTACCTTTTAATATTACTTCATTTCGTTTTTCTGGTCTAGTTTTTCTTGTTTTTGTTTTACTGCTTTCCTGTCTTACTTATCCTGGCTTCCCATTTTTCCTTTTTTTTACCCTGTTTTTTTCGTATGATTTTTTTCTTCTGGTTTTACTGCTCTTCTTTTAAGTCACATTTTAATAGGGGTAATAAACATAGTATTTTTTAATTCTTTTTGGATTAATACTGGGGTGCTATAATTGGATGAAAATCATGTAATTGAAGCCGAGGATTCGACCTGGGGAAAACTTGTGGAAAGCTCTGGAAAACCTGCTATTGTAATGTTCTACAGCCCCGGCTGTCCCTTCTGTAAAGTGATGGAGCCCTACTTTGCAGACTACGCTAAGGAATTCAGGAACTCAGCGGTCTTTGTCCGGATAAACGTTGCAACGAATCCCTGGACTGCGGAGAGGTATGGGGTACAGGGGACTCCAACATTCAAAATCTTCTGCCACGGGAAGCCTTTGTGGGAACAGGTCGGACAGATCTATCCTTCTATCCTGAAAGGCGCGGTTGAGAACATGATAGAATATGGAGATGACTGTGTAAGGAAAACTACGTCCATAGGGCAGGATATCACCGGTTACGTGTGATTTTTTACGTGCCTTTCGCGTGATTTGTTTCACTTTTTTATGTTTCACTTTTATGTTTCACTTTTATGTTTCACTTTTTGTTTTAACTTTTTTTCTTTGTATATTTCCTTTCTTACGAGCCCGTATTCATCGAAGGCAGTCCGGATAGTACTCAGGATACAAAAGGTCGTGCTCATTACTGTGGAGACAAAGATCACGATCATGATTGTGATCTGGTATTTTATTGCGAGGATGGGAGTTACTCCCCCCAGGATCTGTCCGGTCATCATGCCTGGGAGGAAAACGATTCCGGTTGTTGCGATGTTTGCAAGGGTTGGGCGGAGTGCCGAACGAAGGCATTTCCGGATATAGGGCATGAGTGCCTCGTACTTTTTTGCCCCCAGGGATAGGTTGTAGAGGTACCTGTTTTCGTTTCTTCGGATATCCTCGTAAAATTCCCCTATCCCTACCACGTTTCCTCTGAGAGAGTTTCCGAGGATCATTCCTCCTATGGGGATGAGGAAGCGGGCTTCCAGGATGTTTTCTAGGTCCAGCACGAATTCGTTGAAATACAGGAGCACACTGAGGTTAGTAATAGCAAAGGAAAGTATAACGGGCAGAAAGAGCTTTTCCATTTTAAGTTCTACATTTTTAATGGTAGTGTAAGTCGCAACAGTTACCATCCCGAGCACCCAGCCCAGGCTCAAAATCCAGTTGTTAAGGTCAAAGACGACCGTTAACAGCACTCCGGCCAAAAAGAGCTGGGAAGTCATTCGGGCAACAGCAGTTGAAGTGGCTTTGATGACATGGAGTTTTATCCTGTAGCTGATGGCTAGGGGAATGGCAAGCAGAAGGAAACACATGATCAGGGAAAGGACCGTTATTTCAGGGGTTGGTATTTCCGGGCCCGCCATCTTAAATTCCTCCTTCAGTTATCTGTTTTCCCTCAACTGCCTGTTTTTTGAGTTCTACTACTTTTACTTCCTCCCTTTCCCATTCCCGGTCGTGGGAGATAATAAAAAGTGTCCATTTCCCATGCTTCAGAAAATACTCCGCGACCTTTTCCTTGAGTTCGGAATCAAGGGCTGAAGTAGCTTCGTCCAGGAGAAATATTTCTCTTCCCAGCATGAGGGCGATCAGGATCCCGATCCTTTGTTTTTCCCCTCCTGACAAATCTTCATAATTTTTATCAAGGGTGTCTTCTTCCAGTTCGAAATCCTGCATGAGTACCTGCAGCTTTTTGGGGTCCATTTTATCCCGGTTTGGGTGGTACGAGAAGATCTCTTCAAGCAGGACTTTTACGGGGCCTTCTCCCAGGTCAGTTTCCTGGGACACATAGGCGACCTCTTTTCGAATTTCCCATACACGGCTGGGGTCCACGGGCTGGTTCCTGTAATAGAGAGCACCATCTGTCGGTTTTTCAAAACCCAGCAGCATTTTGAATAAGGTCGATTTTCCTGCCCCTGACTTGCCTTTCAGCAGGATTTTCTGGCCCCGTTTAATATTCAGATTAAAACCGGAAAGCACTTTTTTACTGTTGTACGTCATGCCGACGCCTTCATACCTGATTATTTCATCCTGCATCATCTAATTTCCCTATTTTCCTGCATCATCTGCCATCTCTGTCTTCCTGCATAATCCAATACCCTATTTTTTTGAATACAAACTATGCCTTATGGATATTTTTCCCTCTGTTCTCTCTTCTCCTACCTTTCCTAATTTTTTCAAAAGGTAAGGTTTATCAAGCACTTACGTATTCAACCTAGAATCAGGAAGATAAAGGAATATTGAATATAAAATACAGTATAACTCATCTACTATGTAACTCATCCAGAATATAAATTTCCTGTATGTACAATCTATAGATACTTTGTTTACTATGGTGATTATCCTGACACTTTTCAACTTTCTGAGGGAAATGAATGGACTCTGAGACTTCCTGTAATAAACTTTCAACTCCTATCAAAGGCGCAAAAATAGTCCCTGGTATGAGCGTGGACGAGCTTGTGAGTGAATATGCCGGCTGTGCTTTCGGGGCTGGCAGGCTTGCCGAGGCTGTCGATATCTATTCTGAGATGCTGGCTTCGGAAAAAACTACAAAGTTTTTCGGGCTTGCAGGAGCCATGACTCCCGCGGGCATGAGGCAGGTCGTTGCTGACCTGATCAGGGACGGGCATATTGACGTCCTGGTCACCACCGGTGCCAACATGGTGCATGACACGGTTGAGGCTCTGGGCTTGCACCACTACAAGGGTAATGAGCACGTGAACGACATCCAGCTCCGGAATGAGTGCATTGACCGGATCTACGACGTCTACCTTCCTGACGGGCACTTCACTGATCTTGAGGAATTTTTGCAGGATGTCTACGCCGGGCTCCCGCAGGAAAAGCTCTCGATCCGGCAGGTCCTCACGGAAATCGGAAAGAACCTGGACGATAACTCCTCAATCCTGAAAACCGCCGCAGAGATGGGTGTACCCGTCTACTGCCCTGCGCTCCAGGACTCGGTGATCGGGCTGCAGGCCTGGTTGCACAAAGAAGGAAACTCCTCCTTTACCGTGGACGCTTTTGCGGACATGCACGAGTTCATGGATATCTGCTATGAAGCCGAAAGTGCCGGGGCTCTCCTGATCGGGGGAGGTGTGCCCAAGAACTACATCCTCCAGTCCATGCTTGTGACCCCCAGGTCTTTTGACTACGCCATCCAGCTTACAATGGACCGGCCCGAAACCGGCGGCCTTAGCGGGGCTACCCTGGACGAAGCCCAGTCCTGGGGAAAAGTCGGGGAAAAGGCCCGTTCGGTAACTGTCTACGCAGATGCAACTATTACTCTCCCTCTTATGGTCGCGGCAGTCCGGACGCGGCTTTCTGAATAACGAGCATAAAATGATTTTGAGGTGATTGAATGGAAAAAAAGACCCGCCTTATTCTTGCCCTTGATGTGACTAACAGGGAAGATGCCCTCCGAATTGCCGAAGAAGTCTGGGAATTCGTGGACGCAATCAAAGTCGGATACCCCCTCGTGCTCGCCACAGGGCTTGGAATTATCCGGGAACTTGCCGAATTCGCGCCCATTATTGCCGATTTCAAGGTTGCTGACATCCCGAACACAGACCGCCTTATCTGTGACCAGGTCTTTGAAGCCGGTGCCGAGGCCGTAATCGTCCAGGGCTTTACCGGAAAAGACAGTCTTGAAGCCTGCATTGAAGTCGCTTCCGAATATAAAAAAGATGTTTTCGTGGTAAGTGAAATGAGCCACCCCGGAGGTGCCCAGTTCCTCCAGGCCGCAGCAGAACCCATAGCAAAGATGGCTCTCGAAGCCGGAGCCTTCGGGCTCGTTGCCCCTGCAACCCGGCCTGAAAGGGTCAGGGATATCCGCAAAGTCATCGGCTACAAACTCACAATCATCTCCCCTGGAGTAGGAGCCCAGGGTGGAAAAGCCTCGGACGTCATCGCAGCAGGTGCTGACTGGGTGATCGTCGGAAGAAGTATCTACAAAGCCGAAAACCCCGGCGAAGCCGCAAAAGAGATTGCTGCCGAAATCGAAGCTGAACTTCACGGCGGAAACTGAGAGTTTACCGGGCAGGGAAGTTCCGGTTTGGGACTGAGAGTTTAATTACCTGCCCGAATATATAATCCGGAATATCTGAAATATCAATTATCTTGATAATATCAAGAGCGAGTGCCTATGATGAAAAATTATTCTGATTCGTGATGAACCCTATGAGTTCTGAGGCACTCTAAAATTGTTTTTTTAAAAATAAGTCTGACACTTTCTCTGTTATCGTTTCAAATCCTTCTTTTTTCTCAGTTCCTCATGAAGAAGTGAAAGGGACCCATAAGTACGAGCAGCCCGGCGCGAAGTCTGCTTCGATTATGTCTCCAGGCTGGGTGACATCTCGACCTGCTTGGTCGGGAGCCCTGACGGCTGGTCGACAGTCTTTATCCCCCCAGGGTGGGTAACAACATCTGGTCAAAGGCGGTCGCTGCGGGCATATTCGAGACATTGACACAAACCGGCAAGAAAAAGGAAATGAATAGTGATTACTTCCTTTCAAGAAATTCTATGAACGAATCTAAATTCTGCTCTTTCATTTCAATACAAAAATCATTATTTTTATCTATGTTTCTATACTGTTCGTACAAGTCAGTTAATTGACTATGCATTATTGAGTTTACCGCCTTATACCACTGTGCATAATCTCGAACTATGTTAACAGACATCGGACACAATAACAACGTTAAACCAAATCCGATTTCCGCATCCGGATAAATTACAAAAGGAAAAGTTCTACAGGCTTCCGGCCTATTATCGTATATTCTGCATTTTGAGTTTATCAATAATGGGCATTGTTCGACGGCATTTATTGCTTTATAACATCCTTTCAACTCTGATTTTACCGCATTCGATTTTAAAATATTCACACTTTCTTTATCTACATTTTTTAATATTTTCTCATATTCTTTTCTATGAAAATCAATAATATGATTTTTGCAGCAACTCGCATTGCATGATTCAGGACAGCTATAATGTTTAAGTATGCTTTGAGTTTTTGAGATTAACCAGTCATATTTTTTGAAACGTTGTCTTCTATCCATAGCACTCACCCAATTGAACGAAAAAAAGAGATATTCAGTATATAATAGCTATCAATTGCCCTATTTTATGAGGGCTTAACATACTGATAAAAACTTATTTCTCCCAAAATTATTTCTCATTTCCTATCCTGGTTGTAATTTCTTATCTTTTGTGTCATGTCTCAAATAGAGCCTATCCTAATAGTATTGTTCCCTCTATATCTAATAATATACAATGTGCATAGATAGACAATCTCTACAAATGGTGTAAACACTTGATGTTAAAACAAAGTTCTAATAATGTCGTTATCGATTTTCCCGATGGTTTAGAGCCTATCTTTCTTCTTTTTTTCAGTGAAGACAAAGCTAATATGTAGAGATTACTAAACTTAGGGAGATAGACGATAGACAGACGTTCATTACATATTTCGTAAATCGATCTTTATTGAAAATTTTAGGTAAATTTACACTAAACATTCGCATATCTTAGACAAAATGAAATGAAAATAAATATAGAAGTTTAAACATAATACTGAATTAAAAATTATTTATGGGCAGATTCTAATGAGTAGCAAAAATAAAATTGTAGATAAGAGAGCAGTTAGTACAACATTTGACTCTATTATATGCGCTTATTCTGAACATCCCGACATTCAAAATAAAATATCTTCATATAACGCTTTGGTAATATCATCTAGTGAATTTTACAGTAAAGATACTTGTTTTCCACAGGGAACGATTGATTTTTATCAATATTTACAACGTAACTCTTCTGCTGACTTTAAGGTAGGAATTGCTGTCATTGATGACGAATATCAAGAACTCACTCAATATAGTGATACAATAGTACTTGCGACCATTATTGTACAATCAATTTATTTTCCAGTCATCATAAATTTAATTTCGAATTATATCTATGATAAGTGTATCTCAAAAAATAATGAAGTTGTAAGTGAAATTTTGATAAATAAAAAAGATCATACAATTAATTACAAATACTGCGGTCCTGCAGAAACATATGAAAAAGTAATGTTAAATCTTTTAGAATATGGTGCTGTCGAACTCACTAATGGAAGTGAAGAAAATTGACAGATCAAGAAATCTCCTACCTAATTTTAAAGGATGATTTGTTTGATGAAAGTAGAAAACTGTTAAAAAAATACCGCAGTAGAAATAAAGATATTCTGCCAATAACCTTTTACAAAAATATATTCAAAATAATAGAGCAAGCCAATGTTTCTAATAATCATGAAATTTCAAAAGCGGCATGGTGTTTAGAAGCAATAGGACATATTCAAGATTGCTTTATGACTGCTTTCAATTATATGCATGAAGACTACTTCTATAAAGGATGGTGTCGACTAATCGAATGTGAGACTTCAATTGGATATCTTGATAGACATTTTTTAGACAAAAACAAAGATTTTGGAATTGAACACATTCGCTTGCAGGTAAAAGAGTTTCAAAAAATATTTCCATATGTGCTTTTCCTGAGTCCTTCTTTTAGAGCAAAAAAGATTTTCTGCTCTATTTGCAACCAGAAAATTACTCCGCTAAACTACTGTGGACATGAGGTTGGAGAAATTTATAATGGTAGGTTATGCTTTAGATATTATGATGATGTTGAAGAAGATCACGTTTTATTGTGCCCAAATCCAAGACATAAGTATGCTGTGGCGTTTAAGGACTCAACTTATGATTATTCAATTGTTAAATCTGTAATAGACTATCTCAAATCTCCATGGGATTCTTGGGATTGTCAAGAAGTGTTTAACAATAACATACGAGTTTATTATGATATCTTTTTTGAAGTAAAATACCCTAACAAATCATCGTATCACAAGCCAAATGCAAAATATTTAGTTTCAACTGATCCAGAAAGTTCAACGCTTTCATATATGTATCCGGTTGGTACAGAACTATATTACCTTTAATTTTTTATGGTTTGTAAAATATTTAATATTTAAAAATGATTGTATAGGATTTTTGGATCTGAAATAATCAACACCAGCAATGATCAAAGGAATATTAAAGTTGCTGTATATAGCAATATTATCGGATAGGCTCTAGTTAAGACTGTCTCTTATAGGTGTTTCTAACAGTGTTCCATCTGTAGCGTTTTTTATATTAGTGCCAATTCTACTTTTCCTCTTTTTTTGCCAGTGACTGCCATATATCTGTTCACTTTGTAAGTATGCGGCGTGGAGGGAAGTTTTTGAATGGAAATTAAAAAACGTTTTTTAAAAGATAAAGCATAAATGAATATAGTAGTTTTATGTCATTTTTTAGGTCCTTCAACTGTTTTTATATGAGAGAAGGAGGAAGCTTGGATGGCTGAATACTGTACATATGAAAAATATGTATTTAAAAAGAAGCTTGAAACTCTAAGAAGTAAAAGTGGAAGGGGCACAGAATTAATTTCCCTTTATGTTCCTTCTGATAAACAGATTTCAGATGTTGCAAATCATTTGAGAGAAGAACATGAGCAGGCTTTGAACATTAAGTCTAAACTTACCAGCAATAACGTACGGGGAGCACTGGATTCTTTGATGGCAAAGTTAAGACATCTTAACAAAATACCGGAAAACGGGATAGTTTACTTTACAGGAACTGTCGATACCGGAGCTAACAGGACAGGCCTGGAAAACGAAGTTCTTATTCCTCCGGAACCTGTTTCACATTACATATATCACTGTGATTCCGTTTTTTATCTTGAGCCTCTTGAGGAAATGGTCAAAGAGTGCAGTACTTATGGGCTTATACTTCTTGATTTCAGAGAAGCTACAATCGGAATGCTTGTAGGTAAGCAAATTGAAGTTATTAAACATCTCCACTCTACTGTCCCTGGCAAACAAAGAAAAGGAGGGCAGAGTGCCCATCGGTTTGAACAGCTCAGACGCATTGCTATTCATGATTTCTACAAAAGAATAGGGGATGCTGCAAGTGAGGCATTCCTTGAACTAGAGCCAGCTGAACTTAAAGGCATTCTTATAGGAGGGCATTCTCCAGCTAAAGAAGAGTTCAGTGAAGGCGAATTTCTACATTATGAGCTTCAGAAAAAGGTTCTTGGATTGTTCGATACGGGGTATACGGATGAATCCGGTTTTTCTGAGTTAATAAATGCCGCAGAGGAAATTCTCCAGGGTATTGACTTAATTAAGCAAAAGAAAGATATGGAAATATTTTTTAAAGAAATCGCTACTGAGTCCGGCAAAGTATCCTATGGAGAAGACAATTTGCGGGCGAATCTTGAAATAAAGGCAGTTGATGTGCTTTTACTTTCTGAAGACCTTCGGGCTGAAAGAGTAACTCTCAAATGCAGTGTTTGCGGATATGAGTATAAACGGACAAGAAAATGGAAAAACAGTGAAGCCGTTCCTGCGGCTGGAAATTGTCCTGAATGCGGTTCTGCACTTGAAGTCACGGATGTTATTGATATCGTTGGTGAATTCTCAGAACTCGCTGATAAAGGCAATGTAAGGATTGCTTTTATATCAACAGATTTCGACGAAGGCTCTCAACTTATGATAGCTTTTGGCGGAATTGCTGCAATCCTTAGATATAGCACAGGGGTGTAATTACCAATATTTATTTTATCAATTAAATGATGGTTCTGATTTCCAATAAGTCACTAATTTGACAGAACTCACTAATTGATAAAGTATTCTCCTTTCAAAAAATGTATTGTATCGACATATATATTATTTTGGTTCTTCGCTATTTCGAGTGGGTAACTTACGTTCATTTCCTAAATATTTAAGTAACATTTACAAGATTTAGATACACTTGCTGTTGAACATCACGTTCAAGCTTGATGTTTCTCTCTTTGGCCTAGTGTTGCGTCAAGAATAAAATGTCGTATACATCCAATCATAACCACTCATAATTATACAACACTTGGTTGTTGACGCGACACTAGCTACTTTCTGACGAAGCAATTATTTTCAACCCATAAAAAATAGCGAAGAGTCATATTATGAAAAGTGAAATGTATAAACGAAAAATGTAGACATTATCTGGCTTTTTGAGTATTATCTTGCCTAAAGTAAAATTATATCTGTATAATTTATATTGAATGTTTAAGACACTCAATTTTCGTTTTTCTGTTTTTCCGTTTTTCTGTTTTTCCGTTTTTCTGTTTTTCCGTTTTTCCGTTTTTCCGTTTTTAGGTTTTTCCGTTTTTAGGTTTTTCTCACAATCCTATGGGGTTAGGCGTGATCGGAAGATTTCGTTTTTCCGTTTTTCCGTTTTTCCGTTTTTCCGTTTTTCTGTTTTTCCGTTTTTAGGGTTTTCTCACAATCCTATGGGGTTAGGCGTGATCGGAAGATTTCGTTTTTCCGTTTTTAGGGTTTTTATCTCAATCGTACGGGGTTAGATGTGATAGGAAAAATTCGTTTTTCCGTTTATCTTAACTTCCCTGCTTCCCTAATAAATTCTATATTATATAAAATTTATTGACTTTTTTATATTCTTTATTTTTATGAAAATAAGGTAAATTTAAATCGCCTTATGTTAAGTTTATAGTCGGCGCAGGCCGAAAATGGAAAAAGAGTATCCTCATCAAGTTCTTTCAAGCTCTCAAATTTTGTGCAGGTATATGTACCTATTCCCGATTTTTCTCCACACTTATACTTCATTCATGGCGGGATTGAGGATTGAGGTTTCGGATGGAATTTTTAATTTCTTATGAGTTCGGAGGTATTCGAAAAAACCACTCAGGCAATCATCCTTCTTTCTTCATCCTTCAAGCAGCTCTTTTTCCTCGAATATCTTTTTCAACTCTCTTTCGAGCTTTCTCCTTCTGATGTCCAGGTGATCGGCTTTCAGGTTGAGGCTCTGGACCTGCCTTGAAAATAATTCGGGATCGGTTTTTTCTTCCTCTCCTTCTTTTTGTTTTTTCACCGTTTCAAAATCGGCTTTTACTTCTTCTTTCCGGTTTTTGAGGAGTTTCAGCTTCTCTTTTAGGGCTTCTTCCCGACTTTCATCAAGGACGCTGTTGACCTGCTGTTCGAGTTCTTTTTCTTTATTTTCGAGGCTTTCCAGGAATTTTTCGATCCGGTCCAGAATTTCGGCTTCTATGGCTTTGTCGAAGATTATTTCTTCAGGCTTTTTTTCCGGAGTCTTTTCAGCTGCTTCGGGTTTTTCCGGTTCTTTTTGGGGGATGCAGACAATCCCGTCCTTTAACACCCGCTGATTCATGAAATTGGGGGAAACGATCTCGATATCATTCCCATGGAGGGCGTCGAGTATCCCTTTTTTAAGTTCCGAACGGACCGATATGAGGTTTTCCACTTCTTTCAGGAGTCCGCCTACCTTGTAGGTGACCGAAAAGTCTCCCAGTTCCAGGACCTGGACAAAAGGGGTTTCAAGCCCGGTTTTTTCTGCGGCAAGGAGGAGGTTTTTTTCAATTTTTTTCCAGGAAACATCATAGCCAAGCGAAACGCTGGTACTTATGATCGTGCCCGAAGTCCGGATAGTTTTCAGGGGGTTTGAAACCAGTTTGAGGTTGGGAAGGGTCACCAGGTCCCGGTCAATAGACTGGACTTCCGTATGCAGGATGTGGATGTCCGTAACTCTCCCGAATACGGTTTCACTTTCAATGTAGTCCCCTACTCTGAAGGGCTTTATAATCCGGAGCATAATTCCGGACATGGCGTTTGCAATGAAGGTGGTGGAAGAAAGGGCGATCGCAGCCCCGGCAATGATTCCCAGGAGCTGGAGAATTGATTCTTTGTCGGCGTAAGGGATCGGGAGGCTGAAGATTATGAAAACAAGGCCAATGCCAAGGACTGCAAGCTGAATAAGCTGCCGGACAAGTTTCACATCTCCTGTGACCATTTTTGCCCTGCGAAACAGGTATTCGATCCCAAAAAGGAGAATAATTGTAACTCCCAGTGCAATAAAGCTTGCCAGGTACTCTTCCAGAACCAGATTCCCCTCTCCTATTCCCACTCTCTCCTCTCAATGAAATTTATCTCTTCTTATTCATATAGCTATTATCCGGAATACCTTTTTTCTATTCCTTTTCGGCATCCTAAAAAACAGGTTTTTTAACTTATTACGGAGTAACGTACTGAAAACAATTCTAATGGATGATCCTGGATGAAAATAGCAGTATGCGGAAAAGGCGGAAGTGGTAAGAGCACTGTTTCGGCTCTCCTTGCAAAGCAGATGGCAAAAAAGAAAAACGTCCTGGTGCTCGATACGGACGAGTCGAATTACGGCCTGCACACCCAGCTCGGACTGGCAGCCCCAAAAGATTTGATGGAATACTTCGGGGGAAAACAGGGTTTCAAGCAGAAGCAAAGAGCCCCGAAGACCTCTGCAATCGGCGGGCTGGGCGGTCCGGGCAGCTCGGGTGGCTCGGGTGGCTCGGGGAGTGCTCCTCAGCAACAGCAGTCCCGTTTTTTCGAAGAAAGGTGGAAACTTTCCGATATCCCTTCGGAGTTCGTGGAAGTATCCGGAAAAATCAGGCTCATGGCAATTGGCAAGATCCACGAGTTCGGGGAAGGCTGTGCCTGTCCCATGGGTGTCCTTACCCGGGAGTTCCTGGAAAACCTTGACCTCTCAGCAGACGATATCGTGATCGTGGACACGGAAGCCGGGGTCGAACATTTCGGGCGGGGCGTTGCCAAAGACTTTGACACGATTCTGGTTGTCGTTGATCCTTCCTACGAATCCCTGAAATTGTCCCGGAAATTCGAGGAACTCGGGGACCAGGCAGGAAACAGGGTTTTCTTTGTGCTGAACAAGGTCGAGGAAGATATTATGGCCGAGCTTCTGGAAGCCGTTGATTCTTCCAAAGTTGCCGCGGTAATTCCTGCAGACAGGGGGCTTTTCAAGGCGTCCCTGAAAGGGGAAGAATTCGAAATTGAGCTGGAAGAAATTGTAAAGCTTGAGGAATTTCTGGAGAATAACTAAGAGTTTCTGGAGAATAACTGATTCATGGGCAAGGTCTGTGAATCAGTGCATTTTAATTTTTCCGGGCAGCATATTTCTTTTTTGATGCTTTCACTTAGCCGGAGCTCACTTTTTTGTGACGCTTTCGCTTTGCCTGGGCTGCAGTCCCGGGTGCAAGCCCGGCCTGAGCATGTGTAAAATTATGAGATGGAATATCCTGAAGGACCACCCGTAAGTGTTCCGTGAATGTAAATGAATATTAAAATCTTTTGAATTACGGGAGGTGTCTTTTCATTCGGTCAAAGGCATTTTCTCTGTTTGCTCTGGCGGTTTATTTTTAATACTTTTTTGTTCATTCTTTGTGCAAGGGCCGCTCTCCGAGCGGAAAATCTCCATCGGGATGCGGTATTCACGCTGCTCTGGCTTTTTGAAACAATCTCATTTGAGAAACCCTTGTCCTGAATCTGATCTCCTAATGAGAAATTCCCTTCTCTATTATCCGAAAGTATATTATTGATCGTGTTATTTTGAATAGTGCAAAGTTTATGCCTGTCCGGTTACGGATGTTTTCAAAAACTCTATAATTAACTTTGTGAATACGCTACTAGACTAAATTCTTCTCATCATTCACTGGAGACTTATTATGACGACACGCGAGTACATGCTTGGAAACGTGGCAATTGCCCGGGGACTTCTTGAAGGAGGCGTACAGGTGGCTTCAGGCTATCCGGGGACTCCTTCTTCGGAGATCATCGATACCCTTGCAGCCCGGAAGGACCGGGACTATTATATCGAATGGTCCGTGAACGAAAAGGTGGCAATGGAAGTGGCTGTGGGAGCCGCCTGGGCCGGGGTGCGCTCGGTGGTTACCATGAAACATGTGGGGCTGAACGTGGCAGCCGACCCCTTCATGACCCTTGCCTACGCCGGGACAAAGGGCGGGCTGATCGCTATTGTGGCTGACGACCCTTCCTGCCACTCCTCCCAGAACGAACAGGACACCCGGCGCTACGCCCAGTTTGCCCTTGTGCCCTGTTTTGACCCGTCCACTCCCCAGGAAGCCAAGGACATGATCCCCTATGCCTTTGAGTTTTCGGAAAAGTTCGAGATGCCCGTGATCTTCCGGCCGACGACCCGGATCTCCCACGGGAAGTCCGACATCGAACTCGGGGATATCCCGACCGACAAACCGCCCGCTAATTTCGAAAAGCTGCTTGACCGCTGGGTCATGCTCCCGAAGAACGCCCGGCCTCGCCATACCCACATACTCTCGATCCAGCAGGCCATGGAAGATGCCCTGGCTGAATCCCCCTGGAATTCCCTTGAGCTGAACCCGGGTGCGAAGTTTGGGGTAATCGGGGCAGGGATCGCTTCGGTCTATGCAAAAGAAACCCTTGAAGAACTCGGGGTTGAAGCTTCCTTCCTGAAGATCGGTGCATACCCAATCCCGAAGAAGCTGATCAGGGAGCTTCTTGAAACCGTTGACGCCGTGCTCGTATTTGAGGAACTGGAACCGATTGTGGAAGAGCAGGTCAAGATGATCGCACAGGACGCCGGGCTTCCGGTTTCTATCCTCGGGAAAATGAACGGCTTTGTCTCGCGGGAAGGAGAATTGAATATAAGCAGTTTCCTGAAAGCTCTCGGGAAAGTCTTTGACCTTCCCGAAGAACCTGATTCCGAAGCTGCTTCTGGTGCTGCCGCTGGGACTGAGCCTGAAGCTCTCGAGCTTGCTCCCCGCCCGCCTGCCCTCTGTGCCGGCTGTTCCCACAGGGCAACTTTCTACTCCATGAAGAAAGTCTTTGGGAAGGACGCGGTTTACCCAAGTGACATCGGCTGCTACACCCTGGGCATCCAGAGCGGGACGGTCGAGACCACCCTCTGTATGGGTTCAAGCATCAGCGTAGGGTCCGGGCTTTACCATGCAGGCGAGAAGCGGCCGATCTGCTGCTCCATCGGGGACTCGACTTTTTTCCATACCGGCATGAACTCGCTCCTGAATGCCATCTACAACAAGGCTGACATCACGGTCACCATCCTGGACAACCGCATCACAGGCATGACAGGGCACCAGCCAAACCCGGGCATGGGCTTTACCGCAACCGGGGAGCCGACCGTGGAAGTCTCCCTTGCCGAACTCTGCAAAGCCATGGGAGCCGGGCTTGTGACCGTTGCCGACCCCTATGACCTTGAAGAAACCCAGGAAGCCTTTAAAGCCGCAAAGGAATTCAAGGGCACAGCTGTGGTAATTGCAAAGCAGCCCTGCGTGATTGTGGCAAAGAGGGCAGGAGTCAGGCGCGTCCCCTATGCGGTTGACCCTGAGAAGTGTGAAGGCTGCAAGCAGTGCGTGAAGTTCGGCTGTCCTGCAATCGAGTTTGACGAGGAAAAGAAGGTCGCGGTAATTACTGCTCTTTGCAGTGGGTGCGGGGTCTGTGCCCAGATATGCAAGTTCGATGCAATCGGGGAGGTGAAGAAATGAGCGAAAGTGGAATTAGTGGAAGTGAAGCAAATGCTGGTGAGGCCGGAAGCCCGAAACAGAGTTTCGACCTCCTGATTACCGGAGTAGGCGGTCAGGGCGCAATCCTTGCCTCGGACATCATTGGAAAAGCCGCAGTTTTAGCAGGCCTTCCCATCCGTGCCGCCGAGACTCACGGCATGGCCCAGCGCGGGGGCTCGGTCGTAAACCATATCCGGATAGGAGCTGACCTCGGGTCCATGATCCCTGAGAAAGGCGCGGACATGATGCTTGCCCTGGAGCCCATGGAAGCGATCAGGTACCTGGACTTTTTGAAAGACGGCGGAGTCGTGATCGTAAACACCGAAGCTGTAATTCCGGTAACCGTAACTTCGGGCCAGGCTTCATACCCTGAAGTCTCGAAGATTCTGGAAACCCTCTCCGAAAAATATACCGTGAAAGCCTTCAACGCGGATGACCTTGCCGCAGAAGCCGGGAACAGGCTTGCCATGAATGTGGTGATGGTGGGCGCGGTTTCAAGTTACCTGCCTATTTCAAAAGAGGTCCTGCTGGAAAGTGTGAAGGCACTTGTGCCTCCGAAGACGGTTGAAGTGAACGTGAACGCGTTTGAACTGGGAAGGGAGAAGGTTCGGGAAAGCTGAGTAGAATTCACACTTCTTAAATCTTTTAATTTAATCTCTTCCTTTTTGGCTTTCTAAGCCGTTTTTTATTTTTTTCTTTTTGATTATTTTTTCATAACTGTTTGAAGAATTCGTCGTATCTTCTATTATATCTTTTTTTTGAATTTTTTATTTTCAAACAGTTTATATAGAGTTTTACCTACTAAAATACGTATTAATTATGACTACGCTAAGATTGTGATTCTTCTATTTTCTTTTTATTCATAAGTGATATCTATGGTAACCCGTATTCAGGAAATTGACGTTCTCCGGTCAGTAGCTATTATTTTTATCATTTTTGCACACATTGATAGCTTTACCAGCTTACCCATTTTTGATGAACTTGATGAAATTTTCGCTTTCTTCGGGATTAGCATTTTTTTCTTCATTTCCGGATTTTTAATGCAAAAAAATAATAACTTTGCTACTGATAAAGACGTCTCTTTCTTTTTTAAGAAAAGAGTGCTAAAAATCTATCCTTTGTACTGGCTTTCCATAGTTGCTATTTATGCTATGGACAAAATTGGGTTTGATGTTGTATACTCAAATGACATTGCTGCGGATAAGTTTTTATTACTTTCATACATATTTGGCTTTCAAGGGCTTATTCATGAAGATTATGCTCTGTCCGTCTGGTGGTTTGTCGGTGTAATCTTGTTATACTACTTTTTGTTTTCAATAATTTTACATTATTCAAAAAGTTTTGGTGGCTTACTTGCATATTCTTTTTTTATGGTGCTCCCTCTTTTATTCTTGAGGAATGAATTCAACCTGGTAAATGTTAATGTTTTCAGTTATTACTTCATCTTTATTGCCGGAATCCTGAGTGCCGCTGCAGAAAACCTGGAATCTTTTAAGAAGATCACATTGTCTTACTCTGTTTTATTGCTATCTTTTTTGTTAATGTCATATCTAGGGATCAACACAAACTATCTTTCGGATATTAGCAAACGAGACCTCGTTTTTCTGATATTTGTGCTTATTTTTACACTATATAATATCAAATTTTCCTGCCAAAACAAGTTCAAGATACCTATGTCTGTACAAAAATTAGCTGACAGTTCTTACTCTATATACTTATTTCATATACCGCTTTTGACATTGTTTCAATCTTTTATCCTTATGTCATTTTCTCTGGAGATTCTCAATCGACACTTATTTGATTATTTGACGCTATTTCTTGGAATCCCTTTTACCTTATTTTCTGGATATTTCATCATGATATATCTCGATAAACTATGTAATAAATATAAAAAAAAGTTTAATATTATTCACATTCGTCACTTTATTGGTTTGATGCGTCAAATTATGAAAAACCGCGATTTTGTTAAGTAATACATGGATACAGTGGATGCAACATACAAATTTTCTATTATTGTGAAGCTTATTTGGTATCTCTACCTTTGGAAATTCCTTTTAATCCCAGGACAAAAACTATTGCAAGAACCTGAGCAATCGCAAGCCCGATAAAGTTCGATATCACATCTGCCATGCTTGCTACACGGAAGGGAAGATACATCTGAAATATCTCATTGAGAATGCCGTAAACTGTGCCCGTGCCTATGGCGTAAACTGCCGGGTATTTTACCAATGATGGGTTTTTGGAATTCGAGAATGCAAGATACAGTAAAACCCCGAATACGAAGTACACGGCGAGATGGGCCGGGTCTATGGACAGACCCATGACAAACCTTAAGGTTTCAAGCAAAAAATCCTTGATAAAAGAAAGGTTGTTTTCGACCAGGGCGTCTCTTGTTTTGTAACCCAGGGTCATCACCAGGAAGTGTTTCAGGTCTCCCAGGTCTGAAGTGACTGATAAGTAGAAAATCAGGACTGCGTATGAAACTGCGACTAAAGTAAAAATACTGGTTTTTTTTATTTTTGACATTTTACCTGGGATATTTATGAAAGGTGCTTATTTAAATCTATTTGAAATGTTTAAGTTCTTTGATTATTTATTAACTGTTTGATTATTTATGGACATATTTTAGATATTAATTCACCTCGGATATTCTAATTTTTGGCAGCCTCGTCAATAAAAAGGCAAGCTCGTTATATTTAATAAGATTTTTATATATGTTTTTACGATAGCTTACTGGATATTATTATCATGTGTAGCCTTGACATCGATTGATTTCAATGACTATGGCGTAAAATTCCTGAATTATGCATGGTAAAAATAGTAACGAGTTTTCACCTGGTAATTTTACGCCATTCTAAATAAAAAACAATACGAATCAAACGTAAAAATTGGAACTAATGTAAAAAATGGGAACCGGATGTGGTCATTTTAATTGATTTCCTTCTTAATTATAGGATCGGAGTAATTGAACTCTTTAGTAATTTTTTGTTTCCCTTCTTAGTTACAGCAGTGACTATGCCTTATTTCATTAATAGGCTGAAGGAAAATAATTTCGTAGTTAAAGACTACTACAAGAAAAAGCCTACAATGGTGCCGACCTCAGGCGGGCTCATAATCTTACTCATAGCGTTACTTTCGATATCCTTAAATTCTCTCTTTTTTAAGTTCACAACCCAAAACTATGTTATCCTGGTGATTATCGTACTTTTCGGGCTTTTCGGGATCCTGGATGATATGATAAACATAGGGCGCCTGTCCAAACTCATAATTATGTATTACTGCACCTATCCGCTTATCCAGTACGTACCTCATCCTCTGGTTTTATATTCCGGGGATTGGGCTATTTCTCTCGGGGTCCTCTCACTTCAGTTTATAGTTCCCACATACGTGCTTGTTGCGTCAAACCTCGTGAACATGCACTCCGGATATAACGGCCTTGCATCCGGCTTATCCGTAATTTTATTGTGTTCCCTGATCATTAAATCCCTACTACTAAACGATGTCGAAAATATAGTAACAGTAGTCGCTTTAACCGGGGCTCTGATCGGTTATTATATCTATGACCATTACCCATCAAAAATATTCTGGGGAAATGTGGGTTCCCTGGTAATAGGGGCTGCCATAGGCGCTATCATAGTCATACAGGGATTTTTGATAAGCGGGTTCATAATGCTTATTCCACACACGGTAAACTTCCTGATGTATGTGTACTGGAAAGTTAAAAAATTCCCTCCCGCCAAGTTTGGAAAGGACCGGGGTGATGGTATTCTGGAAGTCCCCAACCCTCTTACATTGAAATGGGTCCTGCCTTACTACTATAATGTAACTGAAAAACAGGCAACTTATGCAATGTTCTTGCTAACTTCGGTTTTTTGCGCTATAGGCATTTTCATTCCTGGAAGGTTGTAACGGAATGAGGATTGTAAAGAAATAAATATTGTAACCCGGATTAAAAATAAATGAAAGGTGATTTGACGAAAAAAGCGCAATCACCATCAGCTTCTTTTGAATATCAGGAGTACGGGCAAGAAAAGGATTATTCCTACTGCAACATAGATTATTGCGGTATAGTCTTTTTTACCTGCCTCTGCCTCTTTTTCCCCTTCAGGACTTTGAGTTGCTTTTGAAGTAGCTTCTGACCTCAGGGCATCGTTTGAACCCTGCATATCATTTGAACCCTGGGTTGTACTTTCAGTGCTCTTTAAGATCCCTGAGCTTTGCCCGGTTATCGCAAACGGGGAAAAACCCGGTGTTCTGGCTTCAAAATACAGGTAGAGTTTATCTTCGCCGGTCTGGCAGGTCTCAAGCACGTCCCACTTTCCATTGCTGAAATGGTTCAGGGTGATGGAGGTAAGGTCAATTTCATTTTCATCTATCCAGGCTCTTTCAACTCTAAAGCCCACAGCTCCATTTTCAATATTTTCGGGGTTTGAAATCCCGTCCGTCCCTATCCAGATGTTCATGTGCTGGTATACCTGGCCTTCCGGTTCCCCAGAGGTCAGTGCGGATTTTTCTTTGAGCATCTCGATGATTGCGGTGGTCTTCCCAAAGCTTTTTTTGGGGTCAAATTCCACATACCTTATGTCATTGATGTCCCCTCTAAACATATATCTGGCCCGGACCCCGTTGGTTATGAAGCACTGGGAAAGCTCTTTTAGCTTGACATTCTCTGAGGGCTCGGGAGAACCTGCTCCTCCCCCACCTCCTCCGCCTCCGTAACTCCCTGCGCTTGATATTGTTTCAGCAGGGGATATCGAAACATCTCCTACCCTTACAGTACCGGGTATGGCTGTTACCGGCATTGAGCAACCGCTTGAGTTGCTTACCTCTACATTTGAAAGCTGTAATTTGCATATCCCTGAACTGTCTGTCGAACTGAGATAGACTGTTGCAAAGGTCCCGGGTGTCGTCACCATATTTTTGCGCAGGACGAGGCCGTAAATGCCTTTAACAGTGCCCTGTGAGTTGTCAATGGTACCCTGGCTAAACATAGTGGTTCCTTTCTGCTTAAACAGGTCTCCTTCCCGGATTTCCCTGACATTGACCAGGGATTCATCGAAAATGAGGTTAAACTGAGCTCCGGATATAGGTGCGTCAGGTTCGATATATATACTCAGGATGAAATCCTGGTCCTCTCCAACGGATTGCGTTTCCGGTGATATGCTTACGATTGTCTCTGCCAGAGCAGTACCCGTGAATATGGTGCTCAAAGAGGCAAATAATAGTAAAATCAGACTCAGGCGTAATGTATTGTTCTGCAGGCTCTTCCTGTGCATTCGAGTTACCCCCACTCGCTATTCAAGCCAATTCGTTTTACATCTGTTATATATCTCTTAATATACATTGATCTTTATTTTACACATTTTATTATAAATTTATTTTGTCTGAAGCTGGCATTTTTATGCTGAAAGAAAGGGTTGAATAAGTCTGCATTCATGAAAATATCCGGATCTGCCAATCAGAGATATTTATTATTTGAAATTTCCAGGGCGGCAGGATGTATTTTGAAGCCTTTTTGCGAAAACTTCCAGTACTTTTGGACAGAATTTCTCATGAACCGAATTTATTCATGGATAGAGCTAGTATTGCTCAAATTAATCCGGTAACCCCTTTGCTATTACCATTCCCTCCCTTTTATTAGCCTTGCAAAGTATAAGTAACTTTTTTTATACAGTCCTGGCATATAATTATAAATAAAATATCAATGTGTTAAAAATGTAATAATATGTCAAAAAGAAGAAGAATGTCTAAAAAGTAATATGTTTCAAAATAGGACGAATTTCAAAAAGAGTAACAATATCTCAATAAGTTATATGCATTTTAAAAAAGTAGTTCTGACGCAGGTCCCCCTTAACCTGCGTCAGGTCTTTTCAATCTATTTGTATTTTTCTCCAAAGTGGTATCCTACGAGGGTAAGGTCATGGATATTTACTCTTCCATCCTGGTTTACGTCATACCTTGGATAAGGTTTGCTTACAGGGGTTTCAAAATTCTGGCCGACTGTGGCAAGGTCCACAATATCTACCTCTCCATTCATAACCACATCCCACGGAGGATAGTAGTCATTGATGTAGATTGTGTGCTGTTCTGTTACCTGGTCGATTCCATCGCTTACCGTTACTTCCACCGTATGCTCCCCACTGCTCGAGTAGTTGGTCTTCCAGATATAACTCGGATCAGTGCTGCATTTTATCCCATTGATCTTGATGATGTAATTCAGGAACTGCCCGTCCAGATCAAATGCGCTAACTGAAATGTCGATTTCTTCACTCTCATTGAAACTTGATCCGTCTTCCGGTTCAAATGAATCAATAACAGGAGCACGATTTGGCGATTTCACGGTTATTGTGGCATCTTCCGGGTTCGTGAGGTATCCATCACTTACCTCAAAGGTGACTGTATAAGTTCCCGCCTGTCCAGTTGCCGGTGTCCAGCTAAACTCCCCGGTTGCAGGATCAAAGTTCGCTCCTTCCGGAAGGCCTGCGGCTGAATAAGTCAGGCTGTCGCCGTCAGCATCGCTGGCATCCACCGTGAAGCTCAGGGTGTTCGACTCGGAAACCGATTTATCATCGATCGGATTAAGGACAGGTGCGGTATCTACCAGCACACTTGCATTTCTAATACTAACTGGCAAGTCTGTTATACTGGTGTCAAGAACCCTCACATTGGAAAGGTCGAGTTCTGATATGCCTGTTTTGTTTCCTGCAGTCATGCTGATGGTTGCAAATACCCCTTCTGAAGAGACATTTGTTTTTCCAACTATCACGCCATAGACATCTGTGACCGTTCCTTCGCTGTTGTTTATGGTGCTGTTGAATAAGGTTCCAGCTCCATCCTGTTTGAGCAGGTTTCCTTCGCTTACACTATTCGCTCTTACCATTAAACTGTCGAATTGCAGGTCAAACTGGGCTGCGACTATGGGTGTTGAAGGATCGATCCTTACATCGATGGTAAATGGCTGGTTTGGAGTGACGATTTGATCGTCCGGAGTTACCGTGACGGTTGATTCATCTTGGGATTTTAACGAATCGATTACATCCACTGTCCAGGTATGTACGATTGGTTCTTCGCCGCTGTACCCGTTCACAGTAACGTTGTATGTGCCAGGTATATCCCAGCTCTGGGTTATGGACGTTGTATTGTTCTGGATCAGCTCCCCGTTGATAGACCAGTTCGCTGTCAGAGGTTGATCCGAGCTAACACTGAAAATGACATTTTCTCCAGTGTTCCGGGTAAGTATAGTATCTGTCGGAAGGAATTCTATGATTGGTGCAGGCAGGGCACCGGTATATTCTCCGATGTTCCAGCTCTGGCTGACAGTGCCGTTTTCATTGGAGCCAATGAATTCAATTGCATGTCCACCTTCTGTGACCTTCCATGTGTAACTTAGGGATCCTTCTGATACAAGTGATCCATCAACATACCATTCCATACTGGTCAGATTTTCATCTGTCCAGACCCTGAAGATCTTTTCATCACCCGGGTTGAAGGGGTTTTCTTCACTGGGTGCGAAGCCAGTTATGTGTGGGCCGGGAGAGTCATCAGGGATTATTGCGGTGATGGTATAGGTTGGGATGTTGGGGTCGGGGCGGTACCATGAGGAATCATGAGCAGACGCACTAGTAGCAATTCCGTTTAGGTGAATTTTGGACCCTGTTGGAAGTTCTACGGTAGCAGTATGAGTGAATAAGTTATAACTTCCGTTATTCAGTCCTTGAGTAGCTATAAGTGCAGGAGAATTTTCACGGTCTTCATCCGGTAAAGGGGTTCTGCCTGAAATATCAGTGTTAAAAGTAGTTTTATTTGTTCCATACCCATCTACGCTGGGGAATCCTGAATCATCTACTTCGTTATTGAATGTTATTGTTGCACTATCTACAGGACTTCTATCACTGTCTACTACTATCATGTCTATATAATAATATTTCGTGAACTTGGAGTGGTAAATACTTTTATACATAAAGTTAATTAGTTTTGTATCCCACTCACCATCTGCATCCAAATGGTAGACATTAGTATCAATTATGAAATTATTCTTTGCGTAATAAGGTGGCAAAGAATACAACCCCAACGCAGCATTCCCATCATTAGATGTGCTTGTTGCGTTGATTAATGTATAGTTTTCTGAATTTATACCAAATCCATCTTTGATTCCTTCCTGAAGCACATTCTCAATGTGTATGTCGTATGAACCGACATCAGAGACTATTCCACCATTTAGGGTATATACGTTTTTCATGGTAATGTTTTCGGCTATAGGGGCATCCACAGTTCCGCCAGTGATCATAACGTTATTGCTATCTGGATCATACAGACTTACATTACTTATAATTGCATGTTTTGTATTGTGCATATCAATACTGTTGTGACCTGATCTATAAATTGTAATATTTGAGAAGTTACAGTATGAACTTTGTTGGGGTGCAAAGCTACTCCAAGTTGTGTTATAAATATAAAAATCTGCACCACTTATGTAATAAGAGTCTGACCACCAAATGCCCTCCCCAATGTTAATTGCGGTTATATTGTTGAAGGTTGAATGATTTGTCATACCAAAAGCTTGATCTCCAGGAACATTCTCAAATCTCAAATTGGAAAAAGATGAATTTTCTATACATTCCGTTACAAGAGATCCAAATGTATCATGCATATAGATGTCACTAACAGTTATATTCTCACTATTCCTTATGTAGAAAGTATTACTGCAATTAGTGACTTCCAAATTAAAGATTTCAGCATTTCTAAGACCCGATATATCCAGACTTGAAATATTTTCAAATTTGGAGTTTTTTATTGTACAGTTGTACACCACAAAACTCTGTTTTGATGGGTCGGATGTAACAGGACCATCTCCACTCCACCCAATTACATTCACCCCGTCTATTACAATTGAGCCAGTTGTGCTCATCATCAGCCATGAGTTCCCAGGAGCAGACCACCTAATATCTGTGACTTCTGGAGCTGTAATATACAATGTGGAGTTGATTATTCTAAGACTGGTATTTATATGCCATAGGCTACTTTCTTTATTTGAGATCAATGAATTTCCGTATTTTACAAGTAGCGTGTTATGGATGTCTGTAAGACTTATTGAAGGCTCATTCTCGATGTAAAGCTGTTTGTACCCGCTATCGTAATAAATTGCTGCGGAACTTATGCTTACTGTGTTTATAATCAATCCTATCAGTAAAGCAGAAGAAATGAATTTGTATTTTATTTTACACACTTATATTCCCCCTCCCTTCTTTCCATTTTTTTGTGCAGATTTGATTATTATTGGCCTGGGCCTGGGGTAAGGCTGTAAATTGTACTATGATGTTATCCTATTTATTAACTTTCTACTTTATACACTATAAGTGTTACTTAATGTTATTTTTATCATCTATTTTTGTTACATTTGTTTAATCTTACAGCATTGTTCTAATGTTATTTCACTGCTTTAACCGGAGTTTATAAGATGCCATGAAAATCCTGCTATAGCTATTGAAATTGTGTAGGTATAACAAAAAATTAATTAAGTTCCAAACCCATTAAGGAACGATTCAAATATAACATCAAGGATTTTTACTGCCAAGAACCACAGATGGACACGGATAAACACGGATTAAAGCCATCTGTGTGCATCTGTGTGCATCTGTGTGCATCTGTGTTTATCCGTGGTTTATTGAGGTTGTATGATTGATATACACAGAGCAATCTCAAATGAAAACTTGAAGATATGTTTTCACCGTTCCTAAATTCAGTTTTGACGCCATCACGTCTTGAATTCGCCCAAAGATTGGCACTATAAGTATTCCCCCTCCTTGTAAGGAAGAAGACAATATAGCAGGCTGTCTCAAAACTCAAGCCATTTCTACAATTGGATAATGGACAATGTTTATTTTAAATTTAAAGAAGATATTTTTCCACACTTTAGGCACAAATTAACCTTATAGTCGAATATTTTGCCCCAATTGTAGAACCAAGTTTACTTTTGAGACAGGCTGATAGGACGTCTTTTTATAGGGATTAAGGGTTATACCCTACATAATGGGAATTCAGAGATTTGTTATACACCTAATTATATTAATAGTTCCATATTTCTCTATTTTATACTAAAATGTTTTGAATTGGTGCCAAACATAATTAATTTCTTGTTATACACTACATTTTATGCGCCGCTTGATGCGGTTTTATACTACAAAATATAAACTCCGGTTTAATATGCTTGTTTATTCTCATATTAAAATTTCAGATCTTTGAGAAATCTTATTTTGTATTCAATAATAGGTCACTCTTCTTTAGGTTATTCCGAAAAGGATTATGTTCCTATTTTCCTAAATCCCAATATTTATGGATATTTTTATAAAAGTGTGGCTAAAACTAATATTTCTGGACGTCTTCTTTGTACTTCATTTAATCCACTATCCAAGGTTCAATACTTTAAAGAGGGTATTCCTGTATATTGTTCAAGCTTCAAATTTAATTGTACAAATTATCTTGGAGTGGAAGTCTATGGTTAAGTGTGGATTTATCGATCCATTGGAAATGTGATTGCTGACACAATCAAGCCTATATCAAGGAATCTAAGGGAAAACGAAAGTAGAGTTTCAATCCCGTACATTAAGGAAATCGAGGCAAAGAAGAATCGATTTCTAAGTTTCTGAGATCTCAAGCGTGCGACCTGAAGCATTCCCTTCTTTATGAGGGGTGGTTGCACGCAATTTGATTTGAGTATCTCGAATTTTGCAACAATTTGCTGATAGATTCTGATTTCCTTTTTGTTTTTTGAGTCATACAGGTTCAAAGAATATTGTAACATATTGAAAAGCTTTTTGAAATTACGCTTTTTCCTTGGGAATACAAGTTTGTTACTTTGAATTTCCTTATCGAAAAATCGTATATTTTATTGAAGAGGATATATAATGGCGGTCCATTTGTATTTGGTTGATACTATATAATAGAAGAATATATATTATTACCATGGGAAAACGAGGTCCAAAACCACAGTTCACTAACATTGTTTGTCCAAATGAACAGTGTGATCTCTATGGGCTTAAAGGTCAAGATAATGTTATTGGTAATGGAACATATGAAAGCAGAGGCGAAAAAACTCGGAAATACAAATTTAAGCATTGCGGCAGAGTTTTTAATGGCCATACAGGTTCTTATTTTTCCAATCTTCGCAAGGATGAAAAACAATTCTTCTAGCTCTAAAAATGGCTATGAAATGAATAAGTATCGAAGCCATTGCCGAAATTTTGGAGATACAAGCGGCTACTGTCACTCGTTGGTTAGCTCTTGAATCTGAATAATGCGATAAGGTAAATGATAATTTGATGAAGAACCTTGATGTACCAAAAATATAAATGGACGAACTGTGGCTTATAGTCAAAAAAATAGTTCCACGAATTGTAGATTAATAGTAACAATTCACGTTTAAGAAGCTGAGGTATTTCTACTCCTTTCATTCGGAGGTATCTCAAATTTTTCCTTCAACATTTCCATAAATCTTTCTCCCCTTATCTTTGACGTCTCATAAATGCTCAGAAGCACTTCAAATACTCCCGCACCGGACCATGTCCTTCTCCCGCCACTAATTTTCCTATGCAATACTCCTTTACGCATCGCACGCTCTGCGTCATTATTGTGCCAGGGTACTCCCTCAAACTCCATGAACGTAAATAGCATCGACTGTCTCTTTCTAAGAGGCTGTCTTAAAATTCAAACCATTTCTACATTTGGATATTGGGCATTGTTGATCTTAAGTTCATACTGTAAATTAATTACATCGGACTTATTCACCCTATGAATAAAATCAAATGCATTAGACATCATGGTTAAAATTTATACTTTAGGCATTTAACGGTTTAATGCTACCGTTTTTCGGTTCAAATACGTGAGTCATATCCCAATTGTATAATCAAATTGAATTTTAAGACACGCTCTAAGCTCCTTTGATATCCTGATGACATCCACATCAATCCATTCTCTATTGAGTAGAGCCTTCATCTCTTTTTGGAACTCTTTGCAAGCATTTTTACGTATTTCCATTGATGGAGGTGGATCTTTCTGCGTAAACTCAACTGCTCTTTTCAGAATTGATCGAACACCATCAACGAATTCTATGAACTTTTTAGGTGGTCTTCCCGGTTTTGCCTTTTTTGCAGGCTTGGATGTTAAAAGACTTCGAGGTTCTATTTTGTGTTTAATTTCAGCTCTTTCCAACCACCTATTCACATGAAGAAGGTCAAGCTGATGTCCTGCACATTTTACTACATCATATGGTTTCCAGGCATCTCTTCCCAGAACACCTTTAAATCCTTCAAGTATTTTTTCCGGTACTATGTGACCACGAGTTGGAGAAACTTTATAGTAAGTACCTAATAAAGAAGTAAACCCCCATAACCAGCTATTCTTACCGTTTATTCTAAATCCCGTTTCATCGCCATTGATAGCCTTTGATCTTACTATTTCTTCATGAAGCTTCTCATAGTCTTCCTTAAGTGTATCTGCCACCCATTTTTCCAGTTTAAGAATAGTGGCTTCACTAATCTTGATATTATATGTCTCGTACAAGCTGGATTGAATCTTTTCTATACTCAACCCTAACATTCGCTGATAAGCAACCCAGGAAGCTATGGAAGGTCCAAACTCCTGGTTTGGTGGTATCCATGAAACATCTCCACGAACCATCTTTTTGCACTTTTTGCACCAATATCTTGCATAAATAATTTCAAAGATAGTAGGTTTTGGAACTGGGATTTCAGTGATGGTACGGGTTTCTTCGGCACCCTTGACAGGTTTGCCCAGAGGAGTGCCACAGCATGGACATTCTTCCGTTTCGACATACAAAGGAGGAGAGTTGGGAATTGGTGTTTTTCGCCCGTGACCAACATGTCCAGGCTGACCACCTCTGGCTTTTTTCGGCCCTTCGTGCCGATTTCGCCGGTAATAAGTTTTAGATGAGGGGACACCACCTGCTTCAGAAGTCTTGTCAGATGATGCGAGAAAAGGTGCAGAACCCTAAAATTGAGCAAGTTGTTTTTTGAGATACTTATTTTCATTTCGGAGGTTTTTTGCCCGCTCTTTGAAGCGTTCAGTTTGCTTTTTGAGGTTGTCATTCTCTTCGGTGAGTTTTTCTACGTGTTGCAAACTGCTTTGCTTTTCGTTACGCTCTTTTTCGAGTTCTTCCTTTAATTGTGTGATTTTTTGTTCCAAATCACTGAATTGTTCCTTCATGTCTTTTGTTTCATCTTGAGAAACGTTCGTCATTGAATGGTTAATATATTTTTCAACGTAAAAAAATGTTTTGAAAATATTATTTTTTAGTTGCGGACCTTTGAACAAAGTTTAAAAATTAATATGGAAATCTTCTAAAACGTGAATTGTTACAATTCAACAAATCTCATCCTGGAATATCCAAGAATCATGTTGAAGCAAAAGAGTTTCTTTACCTTTCCATCAACCTCAACTGTTCCTAACTCTCCCCAGTCAACCTGAGCCTGGACACCTGGTTTTGTTTCATAGCGGAGTACGGCAGGGATTCCCCGCTCAGGTCGGACTTTTTGGACGAAGTCCTTGACTATGGTTTTTCCTCCCTCAAAACCCATTTCTTTGATTTCCCGATAGAGGCGAGCAGCAGTATAGGGACCTTCTTTGAGTTTTTCAAGAATGTAAGGTTTGAAAGGATCAAGCTTGCTCTTTCTTCCAGGACGTTTCTGGGGTTCAGGCAAGGTTTTCAGCCGAAGATATTTCCTCACAGTTTTCTTGTCAAAACCTGTTTGTCTGGCGATTTCATTGATGCCAAAGCCTCGTGAATACAAATCTCGTATCAATAGCCATTCGTCGAATAAGAAAGAGCGATTGCTCGCTCTCCCTCTTCTAAGAACCGTACGTGAAAGTTTCCCTTCATACGGCTCAAGCGTTCTATAACCCTTTCTGCATCGGGCAGCTGTTAGACTTTCCGTTATATTTATCTTGGCACCATTTGTCTCTGCTTTCTCAGATAATTTGTTCTCCATTTGAAATATTCTCTGTCTACATAGGGATTCTTATCCATTTTTATACATGGATGTCTTATAATCTTTGTATCTACAAAAGACTTGAGTTTACACCCATCTGCAGAGAATACCCAATTCCTTGACCCTATCCTGTGCCAATATCTATTTACTATCCATTGGTGAGATTTGTTTGGATGTCGCCTTTTAGCCCACGTCCATAGCATATTCCATAAGGGCAGTGTGCTTAATTTTCTGTAAAATCTACTCTCTACCCCTTACTCTTCTTTTTTGATTACTGTTCCATTACTATATACTTGTTTCCTGTGATCCAGTCTTCATTTATATCAATTAGTATCGAGACTACCAGTCTCAATACTGAGTCCTGGTTAGGAAATGCTCCAACTACCTTACTTCTTCTTTTGAGTTCCTTGTTGGTCCTCTCCATCATATTTGTTGTCCTTATTTTTTTCCAGTGTTTTTGTGGAAACTGCATATAATTCATTACATCATACTGAAAACTTTCAAGGGTATCAGCTGCGCTTTTATACCCCAAACTATCCAGTTCCATAATCAGGTCATTCAACTTCTGACGGTCTACTAATGCTTCTTTTATCTTCTCAGCCACTTCTTTCTGCTTCTTTTTTGGCACTTTCTTGAGAACTTGTCTTGTCAGATGTACATGGCACATCTGCCAACTTGATCCAATAAAGGATTCTCTTACTGCTTTCTGTATTCCTTTATGGCCATCAGAAATAATTAACTTGACACCTCTTAACCCTCTTTTTTTCAGATCATCGAATAGATCTTCCCAGAACATAGAGGCTTCACTGTCTGCTAATCTTGTTCCAAGAATCTCACGGTAACCGTCATCCCTGATCCCAGCAACTACAAAGAGAGCTTTGTTTTCGTAATGAAGCCCATCTCTTACCTTGAAATAAGTCGCATCGATAAGCAAGTAAGGGATTTCATGTTCTATTGGCTTTGAGAGAAATTCTTCAACCTTCTCATCCAGTTCTTTTGTAATCCTGGAAACAGAAGAGGCTGAAATTTCTCCTACTCCTAATGCAGTCATGACCTTTTTCACCCTTCGGGTGGAAACTCCTTGCAGGTAAGATTCAGCTACAGCGGTTAAGAGCCTATCCGAAAAGTAAAAATACTGCTATGAATGGTAATGATTATTAGTGACAAAACGAAAAACAGGACACGACTACGAGATCTCAGACGAATTCTGGAATGTAATCAAGTGTTTACTACCAATTCCAAAACCGAAGAAGAAGCTTGGAAGGCCGCGAGAGGATGATAGGAAAATAATGAACGGTATTTATTATCTCCTTCGCACTGGCTGTCAATGGAAAGCCTTGCCAAGATGTTATGGAGCTTCAAGCACTGTACATGACAGATTTCAGGAATGGCAAAGGGCAGGATTATTTGAGACAATGTGGCAAGCTGGTCTGATGGAGTATGATAACAAAAAAGGATTAGAGTGGGAGTGGCAAGCAATGGATGGAGCTATGACAAAAGCACCATTGGGTGGAGATGGAACCGGAGCTAACCCCACTGACCGTGGCAAAAAAGGAACAAAAAGGAGTATGTTAACTGAGGGTAAAGGCATACCACCTTCTGTTGCCGTGGATGGAGCCAATCGGCACGATAAAATGCTTGTAAAAGAGACTCTTGATGACATAATTATTGAAAGACCTTCACATGAAGTAATTCAGAATATATGCATGGATAAGGGATATGATTTTCCTGATATCAGAAAATTGGTTGAAGAATATGGATATACTGCCCATATCCCAAGACGTGGAGAAGAAAAAATAGAAAAAAAGATACCAGGTCATAAGGCAAGAAGGTGGGTTGTAGAAAGAACGCATTCTTGGCTGAATAGATTCAGAAGACTGCTTATTCGATGGGAAAAAAAGCTTGAGAATTACTTTGCTATGCTTCATTTCGCATGCTCCTGGATTACTTTCAGAGCTGCGGGACTTTTCGGATAAGCTCTAAGATGGCCTTTTCAACTCTTGAATATTTCTCAAAAACCTGAGTTTCAAAGGGAAACTCACGGAATTGAGGCTTTAATAATTCGAGTTTCCCATGCTTGGTCAGGAGAGTTCGGGGTTTGTAGCCATTTCTACTAGCTTTACGTGAATCTGTCCTCTCATAACGTTGTGCACCAGCTTGGAGAAGGGCTTCCTCCTCCATTACAAGGTTTAAAAACCAGGTAATTAGCTGGCGAATTCCATCTTCCTGATCGACAAGATAATCTTTTATGAGTGGGAATAAATTAACCATTAACTCTGCATCCTCTTTTTTTTGTGGTGAAAGGAAAAGGATACAGAGTCAATCATATTTTACAGAACTTTCGGTACACTGCCTTTCCCGTAGTAAGGATCATCTGTAAGATCAATAGCAAATGCATACTTTTTGCCGGGTTTTATGAAAGGTTTAACTTGTTCAGCAAGCATAAGATGATTTACTGTTTCTAACTGCTCTATGTCGATTTTTTTCAGATTATGATGTAACGAGTTTTCGCTGGGTATGTTTGAACCTGGACGTTGAATTGAGTGAAGGGATAATTTTTGGATAGCCAGTGACGTTAGAACCTTGAAAAATTGATTAGGGGTTTGGCTTGATCTAATAGAAATTGGAACATGCTTAACAAGCAATTTAACAACGGGGGTTATACATTTGGCTCCATCCAAAGTACAAACACCAATATTTTTTGATTTGTGTTTTGTCTTAGCCATAGGTTGTGAATTAAATAACCCAGATATGTATAATTTGGGTATTATATTGGAAAATCGATATTAAAATCGCTGCTTACGAGTTGGTGAAGTACTGGATGAGGACAAGTTCAGATTTAATAAGTTTATAATTCTCGTTGAGGAATGGATCCCACATTTCTAATTAGGGCATTTTTGTACAAAATCATGGTACAAATATGTTACTTTGGTGATATTCAATTAAGTAATTGGCCAATATACATGAATTATGTTCCCCTTTTGGCAGGGGGTAGAAATGTGGGTGGATGAGACGGAAGTTGAAGGTTAGGACAGTAGTGGAGTGTCTGAGGTAAATGAAGAAGAGGAAAGGAGGGGTGATTTTTAGAGAAGTACTGAAGTTACATCAATTTGTCAAATTTAGACCCCATTTTTTTAACAACTTTGTCCCAAGTAAATCTTTCTTCAACTCTTTTTCTCCCAGCATCCCCCATTTTTTTCATTAAATTTTCATTGTTTAATAAGTATATGATCCTTTCTGCAAGCTGACTGGATTTATAAGGTTCTACCAAAAATCCAGTTTCAGCATCTTCTATTATTTCTGGAATACCTCCCACTCTACTGCCGATACATGGTAGCCTATAACTCATAGCTTCGATAAAAGCATTAGGAAACGGATCTCCAAAGGAAGGCATTACAAAAATCGACGCCAAGTTGTAATATTGGATCTTTTCTTCATAGGACACAAAACCTTTAACTTCAACACCTTCAATATTCAACTTTGGATTAGATCCCAATATAATTAATCTTGCATCTTTTATTTCATTTTTTACTTTTTTGAATGCATCTAATAGGACATATCCTCCTTTTCTCTCAAAATCAATCCCAACAAATAATATGATTTTTTTATTGTACTCTTTTTTTATGCAAGGTAAATAATCTACGTTTGTACCAGAATATACTGTAACAACTTTGTCTTCGCTAATCTCATAGTCATTTATCATTGATTGTCTGGTATGATTACTAAATGTAAAAACAATATCCGCATTTTCATAGGATTTTGTCTCCATGTCAGTCCAATATTTTCTATCATTTTCACTCAAAAATTTACTCCATTGGGGCAATTCTTTCTCAGATAGCTTCGTGGTATAGTCTGTGTAAATGCAACGAGGTACATCATTTTTTTGTAATATTGCAGGTAACCATCCCGTCTGAAGAATTAAATTGTAATTCTTTTTATTTTCTTTTAGCATTTTATTTGCAATTTTTGTTCTCTCGCTCACATAATAATTATTTCTGAATCTGTAATAAGCTACACTACCTTCTAGAATTTCATTGTAAGGGTGGATGTATTTTTTGTATCCAGGTGTTCTTAAAAAGGAATATATTGCATCATAGTACTTTCCAAATCCATAAAGTTTAGTGTCAAAGACTTCTATTAATTCACAATCTTTTGCGATTGTATTGAAAAGTTTTCCATTGACGCCTGAAAAGCCTTTTAATCCTCCTGAAGTTATTCCTATGATCTTTATAGTGGTTTTCATATCAATTTCACTCTCTGATTTTATTTAAGAATTGTTTATCGCGTTTTCGAGGGCCTTAAACATTTTCTCATAGTCGTTTTTTTCCTCGAAAATGATTCGTGAGTTTTCACCCATCAATTTTAGCACTTCACTGTCCGATAGTATCTTTTTCATAGCTTCATACAATTCCATGATATTTTTTTCTTGAGCTACGTATCCATTATGCCCATTTTGAATTAGGTCTTCACTTGCTCCAACAGCATTTGTAGCTATAACGGGTTTACCAAAAGCCATAGCTTCATTTATGACTAAACCCCAGGGTTCGTACGAATAATTGTAAAAAATAGAAGGTAAAACAAAGATATCACATGCTTTGTAATATGAGGCTTTTTCATTTCCATAACTTGAGCCTAAAAACATAACGTTTTTAACTTTTAATTGATCAATGACCTTTTCACATTCATTCCTATGAGGACCTTCTCCGATTACTATTAGAAAAATATTGTCATAATTACTTTCTAATTGAGAAAATGCTTTGATTAAGTAATCTAGCCCTTTACTTTGTACAATTCTACCTAGATATAATATTATTTTTTTATCTTCTAATCCTAACTTTTTCCTAGCATCAAAAGAGGTTTGTTTACTATAGTCAACGGAGCATTGAGTATGTGCGAATATTTTATCTTCACTCACTCCAAATTCAAGATAAGATTGATAGGTTTTTGTTCCCATTGCAAAAATAGAGTCAGAAGATCTCGCAATATATTTCGTAAATTCATTCAAAACTTTCCTAGTAAATGATGTGTTTTTCCAATACCAAAATTCCGTAATAAGTATGAATTTGTTTCTACATAGCTTAGACATTAGCCAACATACATGCCAACTGGTTGATGTCAAAATAAGGTCGTATTTTCCAAATAGTAACTCCTTCATCAACAATAAATACATCCCAATATCTCTATTACCAAAAGTGAGTCTTGTTCTTAATATTTTGCTCTTCCATTTCAAAGGAATGCTTGCTTGTTTTTCTTTTACATTATCCTGTCCTCTCCCATGTTTTGTAAATATGAAAGTAACATCGTATCTATCATCTAGTTTATCAAAAATCTCTTGTCTATAATCCATATGGGCAGGGTGTACAAGTGCAATTCTCATAATAAGAACTCACAACACAGATTTAGTTACTATTAATATCATCTATGACATTAGTGTACAATTTTATGTAGTCAAATACCACAGAATCAAAGGTATACTTCTTAGCAAATTCTTTTTGTAATTCACTTTTATCAACAAATTCTTTTTGTTCGATTATTTTTATTATGTTTTCTACAGAAGGTTCAAAAGCATGTAATTTAAAACCATCTTTTATGACAAAATTGTATATTCCTGCTTTTTTCGAAAAATAAACATTGCAATTAGAACAGGATAAAGCTTCTAATATCGCCAGAGAAAAAGCATCAAAACGAGAGGGATATATTGCCACATCAACATCTTTGAGGAACCACTTTATAGTTTTTTTATCTAAGTTTCCTAGAAACACTACATTATTCTCTATGCCTAATCGGCAGCAAAGTTTCTCCAAATATCTCCTACTTGGGCCATCACCTGCAAGATAAAGTATAATGTTTGAATAATTATTCTTTAAACAAAAAAATACTGCGTCTATTAATAGATCCACTCCTTTTTCCCAGGAAAGTCTCCCATGGTAAAATATGTTGTAGCTCTTTTTATTAATTGATTGTTCAATGCAAATCTCTTTTTCCAAAGGTTTTAACCAATCTGTTTCGATGGCATTTGATATCACAAAACTTTTATTCACCCCATAATTGTGAATAATGTCATTCATATAATTAGAATGTACTAATACGGCGTCGGCACTTTTCAAGATATTGGGTACAAATAAGTATGTAAGAATGTGAGCCAGTGATACAACATCTTTATAACTTATTTTAAGTTCTCCCCTTACGTCACCATGATATTGTAAAACAACTTTTGTTTTTTTAATATGAGTGCAATAGATGTAAAGTAAAAACTTGCTATTAGGAAGTATTGAAGGTAATACTGGAATATGAATCAGACTATTATGAGATATTTTTCCAAGATCAGAATAAGTAATTATATTTACATCTTTTAATTCCTCTTTTATTTTTGTAACATTTTTTTTTTTGCAAAATATCTTTATGTTCTCAAAAGGCAGATCTTCCCTATGGACTAGTAAATATTTAAAAATTTTTCTGCTTATGTCAGATGGAGCACCACTTCCCATTGGATAGTAATAAATCAAATCTTTGTTTGAAGTCAGTTTTAGATTAACCATAACCTCATCCTTCCTCCATCATATATTTTGTTTTTATTATAGGACAACGAGTTAGTAAAAGTGCTTGGTACATATCCATCTTCAATAAAAAATGAAACATTAAGTTTATTTAAGAAACCTTCAACTCTCATATCTGTAACTGGAAACTCGGAAAGCCAACTAAGTAAGCCAGCAGAATCAGTATTATCTTCCAAAAAATAAACACCTTCAAAATAATAATTTTTGGAAAAAATTGGGGTTTTGCATAAGTCCGATTTATTGAAGGTAATGAAACCGTTTATGTAGTTCCAGATACTACTTCTACTATATAATGGAGGTATTCCACCATAGGATGCGTACATTCTGTCAGTCTCAAACCCATTAGAAATACCGATTATATCGGGGTTTAAATTGTTTTTCATCCACTGTCCAGTTAAGTAGCTTTCTTCTGTCATGTACCAGTCAGTGTAACCTCCTTGGGTTCCAAGTTTCCAATGGGCAAAGAAACCTGAAAAAGTGATATTTACAATTAAAATCAAAACTATAAAATACAGTACAAGTTCCCGATCTTTTCTATAACTTCTAACTAAATTTATTATACCCTCAGCACCTAAGATTATAAAGAGTAAATAAGTAATCAGATATCCATATGTTTGATTGTAAGAAAACACAATTGTAGGCAGAATGCATGCAAGTATTGACCATTCTTGGTAACTTTTAAATTTTTTAAATGAGATGTACACAAAACCTCCTATTGATAGTGGAAAAACTGGACCTAGATTACGAATGGAGGTGATCACAATTGAGATAATCCACGAGTATCTTGAGCCATATTCAATCAAACCAATTTGGCCCGAAAACAAAAAAGGGGTTATAATAAGAAAGAAAGCTATTGCAAAATATAGATTATTTAGATTTAAATATTTTATATCTGGTATTTGTATTTTTGAGCCTAGTTTGTAGAAAAGGAAAGTAATGACAATTAAAGCTGAAAAAAATATTAAAAAATAAGCATAATGATGAGTGGCAAACACAAATAAAAAAGTTATAATTAGCAACAAACTGAATTTTTTTTCTCCTTTCAGTGCTTTATATAATTGATACATAAAAAATGGGAAGAATACTAAAAATTGGGCACGTGTTGTTATTTGCCACGTAGTGAGAGTCATAGTTGACGCTGAAAGCGAAAATAAATATGAAAATATATATCTGGAAATAAAACTTTTATGAAACACACCTGCAAATAAATACGATGCAAAAATGGTGAAAATACCTAAAAAAATACAAAATATAAGTATTGTAAATTCCATTGGAATTCCCGTAAGCTGAGATATTCCAGAAAGAGAAAAAGGCACAGAACTTGCGTATGAATAAGGATATAGTCCAAAAATAGACAACCAGCTGCCCCACCATTGAGCTTCTCCAAAATTTGTAATTGAGTTCGCAAGTCCATGGATGAAAAAAGAATCGTATCCTTGCTCATGAGGCACGCTCGGAATTCTGATAACTATATTTAGTAAAAGAAGTAAACTAATCAATAATAATTTCATTTTTAGGGATACATTATAATTTAAATTACTGGTTAAACTGGAACTTTCTTCCATAGTAATCAATTAGCTCTTTGTGTTTGTTTCTATAGTACTTCCTCACTTCTGGGATTTCTATCTTATTTTTAATTTTGAAAATTCCATCTATGTATCCACATAGATATGGAACCCCAAGATAGTGTGGAGATCTAAATGTATATTTTAAAAACTTGAAGATAATATATGCTGGGTGATAATCTCTGTAGTAGTCTGATTTCCCTTTCGTTTTAAATCCCTTCCACATGCCTTCTGCACTACTTGTTTCTCTTGTTTGAATCCCAATGATATCTCTATATTTTACTGTATCCCACCCACGCAGGGTTGCAATAACATTTGAAACCGAATCTGCAGAATAAGAAATAGGGAAACCTCCTGTGTCCAAAAAACATTCTTTCCTCCAAACTCTTAGCCCACCAATCGGAAGATTATCTCTTCCTTTTTCGAAGACTTTTTTTTCTCCTTTCTGATACACGACGGATCCACTTGCAACGCCGAGCTTGGAATTACTTTCAAACTTACCCATTATTTTTTCAAAAAAATCAGTATATAATATCATATCCGCATCTATTAAGCCGATATACTTACAGGAAATACCATTTTCTTCAGAAATACCCAATGCAAGATTCAAACCATCATTTACAACTTCAGCATAATGGAAACTCAGATCTCTTTTTCCATTTCCAAGAACATTTACACGAATCCAATCATACCTTGAGGTCAGAGTTTCTAGAAGTCTAGGAGTAGAATCCGTGCTCCCGTCATCTACAACTACCCACAGCTTAGGCTGAATTGTCTGGTTTATAATAGATTCTCCAAGCTGTAGTATATTATCTTCTTCGTTTTTGCATGGTGTTACAATTATGTAATCTTTCATACTCCCAATTCCACTATGTTACATTATGTTTGAGTTTCCACAGTTTTGTCTGAAGCTAACAATTGATATAACTTTTTGAAATAATAACTTCTCGTAGATATATATCATCTTTTAATTAGTACAAATTATAAATCATACCTTTTTATTACATCGGGAGCACGGAGGGCCACGAATACCCCGCTCTTCAGGTCGGGGATGAAGTGAACCCTCGCACTTTTTTTTGTGCTCCTTTAGATAGATAATCCCTTACTCCTTTTTAATTTGAGGTTTCTTGGTATCATGATTACAGGAGTTCGAATTGTTACTCTAATATTAAGGAAACTTTGTTAAACCATACTAAAAACTTCCCAAGAAACCGGGCAGGCGGCTCGAAGCATACCCCGTACTTTAGGCGGGGTGGTTGCCCACAATTTGATTTCACACAAATTACCTTATGAAAAATTTTATTTTTTTCCATGTTCTCTGATAACACTCATTATAAATTCCACAATGTCAATTTTCTCATCAAGCATTTTTTCTCTCTTTGAATGCCACAGCTTTTTTAAATTCTCTTCTTTAAGCAAGGATATCGCTTTAGTGAGTGCTTCATCTTTGTTAGGAATTGTATATGCCATATCGTATCTTTCTTCAAGCTCATCGAGATATCCTCTCCTTGTGTTCGAAACATATATTGAAGGAACTCCCAGTATTGCACCTTCAGAGGCGGTTTTTGCTCCCTCTCCAATGTACATTGTTGCATAGTAGAGAAAATCGTGCCATTTGTCAGAGGGTACATTCAGTTTGTACTTCTCGAATTTACTTCCCATTTTTAGTTCTGATGTAATAACTACTCTCTGAAAATCTTCAATTCTTTCTATGAATTCTAGCACCTCGCCCTCGTTTTTGAAATCGAACCCTTTTGCTGATAGGTCGTGATGTGAATCCAGAGCTGAGAATCTGATGAGAACGTAACGGTCTTTCTGAAGTCCCAGTTCTTCTACAATACTCTCGTCAGGAGTGAAATGATTGGGGTGCAAATAAGTTAGCTCATTAAAACTGTTGAAGCGTTTCTGCTTCTTACCAAAATCCCTTTTAAAAAAAGTAGGTGTACATATCAGGTCGGTGAAGGGTTTACTTAAATATATAGCAAGTTTAGCATGCTCGGTGTTCGGAAAAGCAATATGGGGTTTTCCTAACATTTTGCTAACCTGCGCAGCATAAGGTGTTCCTGCACTAACAAAAACATCCGGCGAGAATTTTTTTGCTACTTTATATACGAAATAATCAGCTCTTGGAAGCCCTAAGGCTTTGTTCATCATACCTTTATAATGTGGGCTGACTTCGTAGTCTAAACCATATGTCTTAAGTAACTCAACAGTATTTTCTTTATCTCTTGCCGTTACCTTTGTTGAATGTCCTTCTTTTTCTAACTTTTTTATGACATTCCTGAATACATTGACATCCGTGGGATGTCCTACATCAAATAAAACCCTCAAACCTTAGCCCACCCTGTCATTTTTATTGCATTTATTATATGGTCAAGCTCTCTTTTTTTAAGAGTAAAATGATTAGGTATAACAAGTATGCTTTCTGCAACTTTTTCGGTATTTGGGCAGCCTTCTTTATACCCATAATTCTTTTTCGCTATCTCAGGTGTTTTACTGAAGAGTTTGGCTGTATCTATTCCTTTTTTTCTGAGTAACTCACTAACTTCATCTCTCTTTAATTGGCTTTCTACTTGTACCGGGAAAAGGTAATAGTTGCAGTAAGTATCTTTAGTTTCGAAGGGTAATTTTAGACAAGTGTCTCTCAGATTTTCGATCAAATATTGAGAATTTTTTCTCTGCTTTTCGACTTTTTCCTGGAAACTCTGTATCTTTTTAGCAGCAACCTGAAGGTCAGTATTTCGGATTTTTGCAGTTTTGAATGAGTACTTGTTCATCAGGTCAACTTTATTTTCAATCCTGCTCCCTATTGGCAGCGATACCAATCCGAACCACGGTCTGTGATATAATGTGGAACGTGCACAGGTTTTTATTATGTGTTTGATTTTGTCGGTGCCGGAAGGTTCTGGTAGTTTCTGTATCTCTTTTTTTATGTTCTCTGCAAGCTCCAGATTTCTGGTGGTTACCATCCCTCCTTCTCCGGCTGAGATGTACTTACCAGTTCGGAAACTGAAGAAGCCTGCAGTTGCGATCGTTCCTGTCAGTTTTCCTTTATATTTACTTAAAAGGGCATGTGCACAGTCTTCAAGAACCGGCTTCTCGCCTGCAATTTTTTGGATTTTGTCCAGGTCTGGAGGCCTTCCGAAAGTATGTATTGCAATAACGGCTTCGATTTCTTCAATTTTCTCTTCAAGGTGCTCAGGACTTATTGTATAATTGTCAGGATCTATATCAAGAAATAGTGGCTTGTGACCAGCCTGGATTATAGCGTCAAAGACACTCGGGCAGCAATAAAGTGGAACGCCAATGTTTGAATTCTGGGGGAGATCTAAAGCCTTCAGTATTACATAAAGGGATGTTCTTCCGCTATTGGTAAATCCTATGGATGAATTGTGAAATAGTTCTTTTATTTTTGTAATATCCGCTTCAGAATTGAGATTCATTAGAGAATGCACGAAATCTTTCGTACCATAGTCTATATTGAACCGCGGAATCAACATCGGATTTGGTTTAATGAAATTCATCCCCTTAGCTCTCGAATTGAATTATTGGTTTTGAATAATTATGCTTTTATGTTCATGTATTTCCCAACAGTTTTGTAAATTTTCAATCCCGATTTCATAATTTCTTCTCTACTTTTATTATGGACTTTCTTATATCTCCCATGGTTGACTTCCTTCCCGCCAAACCTCTTTTTAAACTCCCTTACGCCGTAGGGCTTGCCCGGATGGCCTGCTCCCCCGAAATCAAACACTTTTTCTTTTTCGGCATACTCACACAGCATGTGCCACACAGCCGCCTCATTAACATAATTTATTTCCTGTTTTGAACCTGCATACCAGTCGTGGACCAGGCCTTTGTACTTCAAAACCACTCTGGACCCGACAACTTCTCCATCTAAAGTGGCCAGGTAGAAATCAATAAATCCTATATCAAAGAATTTTTCGTATGCACTTTCAAGAAGAGAAATATCTGCAAGAGGCAGCCTTACATTTTTGTAGGTCTCCTCAATTAGCCTGTAACAGTCTTTTATTTCATTTTTATTTTCAATTTTTCGAAGCTTGATGCCTATTTTTTCAGCCCTGTTGATCCCTTTTCGGCGGGGTTTGTGGATGTCTTTCCACATCTCTTCGCTGGGACGGTCGAGGTCAATAAGGTAATTTAAGTGCGGTTCGTACTGGTATCCGAGGGGTTCCAGAGTACTTCTGGAGTTTTCCATGTCCCATATATTGCGTATCTGGGTGTAGATCGCTCTGTTTTGAAGAACCTGCTCATAGTAATTGAGCAGTTTTGTAACTGCTTCGAATCCTTTTTTATCTTCGATAAAAATAGGGCCGCCATTAATTATTGATCTTGAAGAAATAGCTCCGATCATTCCCGAGGCATCCCTGATGATTACTGCCAGGAGAACTGCCACTATTTCATCATTCTCTGATTCAACTGCAGCCAGGGAAATTGGCTCATAGTTCTTAGTTGAGCTGTAAACATCTGCCATATAACTTGTTTGAAAAATATTCCCCTTTGGATGCTTGAATACAAAATCATCCCATTTTTCCCGGTCGATTGAATCTTTAATTTCAATCATCGTTAAACCCCGTAATTCCTGCTTTTTTGAACCCTGTTCCTGTACCACACAATTCCCGCTTTCCCGACATTTTTTATGTTCTGGAATGCCAGTTCCCTGGCCCAACCCCCAAAATCATCACACCATCTGTTGGGATGTGCAAGCAGGCATATCCGGGAAATTTTTTCACTTTGGATCAGCCGGATGACGTCATCAGTAGAGGAAATGATCTTAAGGTCGGTGCATGCTGCATTAACTCCGGCCCCGTCAATCGTATCTTTTACTCTGATATTCAAATCTGCCCAGGTCCGTCCGGTGTCTGTGAGGTAGAGGACTTTGTTATAATCGATTGAAAGGTAAGGCTCTCCCAGAATTCCGAAATCCCTGAAATCGTATTTCTGCCACAGATCCCGGTTTGACCAGGGCTTGAGGGGGTTTCCGTGCATGCATACCGTGTTTATTTCGGTGATGTTTTCGGTTACTTTCCTGAGGTCTTCGAGTTCTTCTTTGAATATCTCGATTGCTTTTTTGGGGTTCCCGTTTGCCTTGTCCATTACTTCGTAGTGGAAGCCGATCTCGTGCCCCATGTCTGCCATCTGGCGGATGATCTCGGGTTTGAATGTTTCTTCCACATGCCGGAAATAGTAGGTTGACTTTATTCCGTAGCTGTGCTCAAGCTTTGCCATTTCCAGGTTCCGCCTGACTGCCCGGTCCACGTCGTGCCTGAGTATTATACACTTTTCGGGTTCTAATTTCAGGAAATCCCGTACCGTGCAGGTGGAGTAATCCGTGTTTCTGATTGTCTGCAGCAGGAATTCATATTTTTTTAAGGTGAAATCCCTCACCATCTGCCCCCAAATCATTCATTTTTGCAGGAGAGTCACAGTTTATTTTCCTTTCCGGGTTGGGAATATTCCGGAGTAAATAAACATTAATAGTCTCTGTTTTGCAAATTTTCAGCTTTATATAATCCCCTTAGATTGAATTTGTTTATTTAGTTTGTGATTTTCTTCTGTAGAATATTTTGCAAGTGGGTATTTTTTCCGTTGTTTTTTTGTTTGAGGGTTATTTCGGTTTCCCTGGTCTAATTTCCTGGCAATCGATAAGAAATATTTAAAAGGCTTAATACAAAATAGAATAAATAAGTGCAAAAATGAGAGTTTGAAATGAGAGCTTGTAATGGGGAATGAAACTAAAAACCTGATACTTATTTTGCTGGTACTGGCACTTTTTACCGGGATGGCTGTTGAAATTAGTGAGGGCTCGACTGTTGTCGGAGTTGTTCTGTTCCTTGTTTCCGTGTTTCTGCTGACAAGGATTGACTTCAAGAACCTGGGGGATTCAGGTCTCCTGAAAAAATCAAAAACCTGTTTTGTTGTGGGGGCTTTTATAGTAGCAGCAGACCTTGCCTATAATTTCAAAAATGGCGGGGAACTTGGGACCCTTGACGTCATGACGGTATTCTTCGGAGCTTCCCTGGTCGGGACCCAGCTCCAAAACCCCCAGATAAACCGGGTCTCCAGGTTTGGTGCGTATATTTCATCTGTTTTTGTTATTCTTTACCTTATCTTTTACACTATGTTTGCTTTCTTTAACATCGATTTCCTTCACAAGTTCGACCACTACTTCATACTTCTTCCCACAGTGGGAGTTTTAAATCTGGCAGGTATTCCTCTCGAAGTGGTTGCAACGGAAACCGTTCGGATAAGCGGAGTTGAAGAAATGACCCTGGTTATCGGAGGGCCCTGTTCAGGCCTGTATTCCATGTTCCTTTTAATAGGGATTGTTTTCGGATACAGCAGAATTGAAAACCTGAATAAAAATAAGACCCTCATGATGCTCGGATTTTGTGTGCTTGTCGCCTACATCTCAAACCTGTTTCGGGTAGTAGTTCTCTATTTCACCGCTTATATGTACGGACAGGAAGCAATGATGCTTGTGCACACGCATCTCGGATGGATTATATTTGCAGTAGTTGCAGCTTTTATAATGTATTTGATAGAGCTAAAAAGCTAAGTTTGTGGCAAAAACAAAACTTGTGGCAAAGAGGCAAGACAAAACTTGCGGCAAAAACAAAATTTACGGCAAATACAAACGTTTTTGCTATCAGGCAATTCAGATTTTCTTCATTATCTTTCTATAATTATCTTTTTACAAAATGCTTGAAAGCCTGCCTTGAATTCCGGATAATTCTTTTATATACTGGCAGGAAACATTTTTGTTGGGGTTTTCTTCGAGTAACCTTTGCAGTAATTCTCATAAAGAGTAGGATTGACCCTACATATGCCCCGGCAATACCCCCGTTAATAAGGAAGTTGAAGTCCTTCAATGCAAAAGTAACCACGACTATGATAACGAACAAAAACATCATGTAAGCGACAAAACTCGTTCCCATGGCAAGTTTCCAGCTTTTCGAATCAAAAAATCCCGGGACTCTGGAATACCTTGTAGTTAAAATGCCGTTTTCTTTATAGTTTGAATAGTTGAGGATGTGCATTACCCTGTCCCCGGTATCGGGATGTGTGTCAAACATAGATATGAACATGGCACGGTCTCCTCTGATCCGCTGGGTGTGCGTGCTGAAGAGGTGGAAATGTCCCGGATTGAACTTGCCGGTGACCGGCTGGAAGGGAATGTAATTTTCGAGATATTCGAGGTTTTTGGCAAGGATCTGGGGGTTCCTGGTAAGCTTGATGGCAACTTCATCGGCTTCGAGTTCCCTTCTCTGGGGGTTTGTAAGCTGTACCAGGGTTGCCGCGGGGGGGGCTGCGAGGGCTGTTGCTGCAAACCTGAAGAACCTGGGTGCCGGGTCATGGGGCTGCCCGAACCCGGAGAGGATTGAGCCCCATATTGCAAGCTCCGGAAAGAGCATTATCGCCCCGGCAAAAAGTGCGGTGACTGTGTTCAGGCTGACATCCCTGTTTTTTATGTGTCCTACTTCATGTGCCAGCAAAACTTCCAGGTTCAGGTCGTCAAAGGTTTCAAACATTGACGTTGAAATGGCGATGAAGGCTTTGCTTCCGTTTCCCACCGTAAACATTCCGGGAATTTCGGCTTCAAAGCTGTATAGTTCGGGGGTTCGGACCTGCGCCCTGCTGGAAAGCTCTTCCAGAATCGAGTACAATAAAGGATTTTCACTTCTCTGGATTTTCCGGGCTTTATACAATTTGAGAATCAAGCAACCGGCTGAAAGGTAGATATAACTGCTCAGGATAAACATCAGGAAAGCTACACTTACCACGACAATAGCGTTTTTTGTAAGCCCTGCGAGCAGGATCAGGAGAGCCGAAGGAACTGCAAAAAACAGAGATGCTCCAAACCTGTTGCTCATAATAACCCCCATATAGTTTTTTGACTTACGGTTAAAGTTCCGGATTATTGTAACTTTACAAAATCACTTTATTTTTTGAAACAATCCGGCTGAATATATTTACATTATAAACATATTCACATAATAAATATATTTATATCAACTATAATTATTTCATTTAAAAATTAATAACCATTATATAGATAACTTAATGGCTCTTATGAAACTTTCGATTTTAATCTAAATCATTTTTGCAAAAAGTGCCCCCTCAAAAAATGAAATGTGCCTGGAAACAAATCTCTATAACTATTTTAAGACCGGTAGTATACTATGGCTGTATTCTATCATATTATACTTGATCCCCCTGCGAAAATCTGGTAAATATAATTAGGAAAAGTTATATCTCTTGGTGAATTACTTTATGGCATAATGCCAAACTTCAAAAAATGTATTTTTGTTGAAGATTTGCTTGCAGTTACTATTTTTTCATGTCTTGGGGTCCTTTTCGTACTTATCCCTCCATTCAATGATACTTTTCTCAGGATCCCGATAGCTTTATCTCTCTTTTTTTTCATTCCAGGTTATGCATTTATAGCTGCACTTTTTCCCGGAAATGAAGAAATCAGCGGCATTGAACGCTTTACATTAAGTGTCGGCTTCAGTCTTGTACTCACGGTTTTTGACGGTTTTTTTATAAGTTTGCTGCCCTGGGGTTATCGTCCTGCTCCAATCGTCGTCTCCATCCTGGGCATGACGGTGTTTTTCAGCATAATTGCAATTTTTACAAGGAAACTCCGGGACGAAGATAAACAGTTTTCCTTTTCGATAAAAGAATTCATAGAACAGATCCGGTCTGAAGAGATTAATGGAAATGATGGGGCTAATGAAAATGACGGGTCTCTGGAAGAAACTCCTGTACCTGCCGAAAGCAGGCGTTTTCACAGGTCAAAAAGTAAAGTCAAAGCAAAAGGTCTGAAAGCTCAATCTACCGATACTAAGTCTAATTCCAATTCTAAATCCAATTCTAAATCTAATTCTAAATCTAATTCTAAATCTAATTCCAATCTTAAAGCTAATGCTAAAACCAGAGAAATGCCTCTTCCCCCTGAAATCGAAAAAGCTCTGGTAATCGCCCTGATCGGTTCAATAATAATTGCAAGCGGAATGCTTGTATATGCCAAGATGACCCGTGAAAAGGAAACGTTTACGTCACTGTACCTCCTGGGGCCGGAAGGGAAAGCCGAAGGGTACCCTTCTGAGAGTTTTATCGATATCCCTCTCACAGTTACGGTTGGAATAGACAATCATGAACTTCAGGAAGTCAATTATATCCTCCAGATGAAAGTAGATGGGCAGGTTATTGAAGAATTAAACGTTCCCGTCGAAGACGGGGGTACCTGGCAGGAAAACCTGATCTATACCCGTCAAAAATTGAAAAATGACAGGTCCAAACTTGAATTTGCACTTTTTAAAGAAGAGGTGGGATACTTCCCTTACAGGTCTGTTCATCTCTACCTGCAGAACAATAACTCCCTCACTCACCTCGGGGATAAATACGGGGACGTTGCCCGGCTTCCGGTAATTGTAAACGGAGATATGGAATCCTCTACAGGCTGGAATTTTGTTTCAAGCATGGAATTCATTAACGGTTCGTATGTAAATAGTTCGGGTGTGGATTCTTCCTTCGCATACCGGATAGTTAATTCATACAGCGGGACTTTTTCCGAATTTGCGCAGCATTCCGGGTCACTCTCTCAAAGTATATACTGTCAGGAAAATACCATGGCAGTGGTTTCTGTCTTCGTGAAAGACAACTTCAGTTCAGGACCCACTGAAGTGGGGAATACCCAGTTCAAGCAGATCGTTCTGGACAATGAAGTCCTCTGGGAAGACGGGATCTCCGGGGATGAGGGCTGGCAGCACATTGAGGTTCCCGTTTCCTTGAAAGAGGGCACAAATAATCTAACTCTCCGCTTAATACAAATCGGAAACTCCGAACTTGTGCCCGTAGAGGTGCTCTGGGACAGTGTTTCTCTCAAGTCTGTTGAAGAACTCTCTCCCTACACGGAAGGGGAGTATCTTGTCGAAAGCATCCCCCCGGTTTCAAAGGTCCTGGAGCTTCAGCTTTACATGAACAATGAGACCTTTAAAGTTGAGTGGAACGGAACTGATGAAGGTTCGGGAATTGCCGGGTATAACATTTCCTATAGTGTTGATGGGACCAGCTGGGAGTCCTGGATTTCTAAAACAACTGCAAATTCTGCAATATTTACTGGAAAACCCGGCAAAACGTATTACTTCCGTTCTAAAGCGGTTGACAGGGCCGGGAACTGGGAGTCGGAGCATACTGAACCAGACACAAAAACCGCAGTTTACAGTGGGCTTCCGGAAATTACGCTTGATATCACTCCAAACCCGTGCAAGGATGGCGCATGGTTTACTGTAACCTCTTCAGCGCCTCTTAAGGAGCAGTTCTGTCTTGTCACCATTGAAAACTGGGACCCTGAGTTTGTGGAGATGACTTCTTCGGATAGTCTGGTCTGGAGAGGTAGATATGTGGTAGACCATGGCGACATATTATATGTGGAAGCAGTATGTATGGACATGTTTTCCAATTCTGTCTCCGTGTTTGACGAATTGCTCGTTGACAACTCTCTCTCTGATTTTGAGATTGAGATCAGCCCTAAGACTATTGACAAAGGCGAACTCGAGATTAGAGTCACGCCCTCAACAGCTTTAAAAAGCAAGCCTTATGTTTCCATATCAGCCAATGAGGATATCGATGTGGTTTACCTTACTTATTCCGAAGACGGGGAGTATATATATACGGCCAAAATCAGAAGCGATATAAATGAAGGGGCTCACAAAGTCTCCGTAACCGGATATACGCTGGATTCTGAAACAATAGAAGGTTCAGGCTCATTTACAGTCGAACACCCGGACTAAATTATGTATTAAAATAGTTTTTTATTTATCCGGAGGTTCCGGAGATATGCGCCAGAAGCAAGTTCAGACAAAATAGAAATTAACAGGAATCTTTGTGGACAGGACTAAATTTTATCCTTTAGTTTTTTCCTCTATAGTCCTTACTCCTGCATATTTTAGTTTCAGCTTTTAATTATCTTTCTCACGTCGTAAATATATTTATCAAAAATTGACACTACTTCATTATAATAATCTTTTTGTCATTTTGTTTTTAATCAAGCAATTATCTGGAATCTTAAATATTTTTTCATGTTGAAGTTAAATGACCCAAATATAAATGGATGTCCATACATCGATTTCAATACACATTTAATTTTTTGTTTTATTCGCCCATTACACTGTCCATACTCTTCGACTATAAAATCTTAATTTATATATTTTTTTTGAACATCCTTTTATACTTTTGAATATATAACATTTTGAAATGATGAAAAACGGTTTTATTTCGGGGAATTAAATAAAAATATTCAAATGTATCTTTACAGATAATAATCTACAATATTTTATTTTCCCCATGCGACTAAAAAACAACTGGGTGAATTTAATTTCATTAAACTTATCCGTCAAATGTCCCTCAATTTGTCCCAAAAACGACTGTCTAAATGAAATTATATTAAATCAGACTAAAAAATGTGGAGTATTTAGAAGTTATTTAGTTGAAAACCATAGGAGGTATCACTCCGAATGGTATAGGGGTTGTTATGAATGAAGAAAATACTATTACTATTGGTAAGTGGGATGCTTATTCTATCCCTTGCCGGGTCGGCTATTGCGTCACCTGCGAAGATTAAGTTATGCGATTTGTCTGGTAATGAGATCGTTGGACCTATAATGATTCCTGCGGATGGTACTCCGGTAACAGTAAAAATGGAGGTTTCCGACATCTTTTACTCTCAGTTTCCTCCAGATGGGACGCACGATAGGACATTTTCAGTGAAAGTAGCCAGTGGTCCAATTGAGGTACAGACCTCAAATGATGGTTCTACGTGGCTTGGCTGGACGTCTGGTGAAACTAGCTTTGGTTATACAGCAGAGGCCTCAAAAGATTATTGCTATCTTGTACAGATAAAAGGTACTAACGATGGTACTATCAGTGTAAAAGATATAAGTGATGACTACTATACGGACGATGGCTCAGAACTAGATGATTTCGATTATGGTATCGAGACTTATGAGGTGCAAATCCCAGAATTCCCGACCGTCGCTCTCCCTGTGGCAGCCATCCTCGGTCTTGTCTTCATATTCGGGCGCAGGAAAGAGGGATTATAAGTTCTTCCATAAATCCTTCTTTTTTCAAATTTTTCTTTTTTCGTGATTGATGTTTTTTTATTCATCAACGTGGGGTTAGTGTGTGCTCAAAAATACAAAAAGTGCCATTGATACCTGATAAAAAGTCAGCTACATACTGAAAAATAGAAGGTGGTATCTGAATGGAATACATAAGAAAGATTTGCCCGGTTTGTGGGAATGAATTTGTCGTCCTGAAAAGTGCGGAAGAAAAGGCTGTTTACTGTACCCTCGAATGCCTTTCGAAAGCTCAGGGACGTATAAAAAACGGTGAGATTCTCTCTCCGCTGGCAGTATGATCTTTACCGAGTTAGTGCCGCGGACGTTTCCGTATGTTGTAGAGTTGTCAGGTCTAATTTTTCGGGGCAAACTCTAAAAACTTTTTTCAACAAAATTCTCTCATTTTTTATTTTAAATGCTAAATTTTTGAACAAAGTTTATTTAAATGATGAAGTTCTATCCTTCATTGTCATTTGAAATTTAATTATAATGGGAATAGGCTGTACTGATGCACCTTTCACAACAAACGTTCTGGGGTGCTGTTAGTGTGGCTAATATGGGGGGAATTGAGGAAGTGATAGTCACTCCTCTCTTCAAGGCTTCTGGGGGGAAGCCGGGTTCTCTATATCAGGATTCTGCAGTTTTCTTTGCAGGACTCTATCGGCTCCATCTCGAAATGGACTCGTGTGAGGAAATGGTGGGGGTATGGTATCCGGGTATTTCGGTATCCTGGTGTCATATCCCTAAAACCGGTCCTGGCTTAAGATGTCGCTTTCAATGAAGCTCGGGGGAGAGCATGTCCCTGAAAGGGGTCTCATGTTTGGAGCTTCTCATTTATGCGGCGCCTCTCAATGCTTCTTCATAGTTCCCTGTACAGCTGCGGTGTTTGCGGTTTAAGTTACATTAAGACCGGAAAATCCATCCTTATTTCGTCTAAAAAGGCCCGGGAGGATTAAATGGTCTATCAGGAGGAATGAAATGGAGGAGATTGTTGAACTCAAGAATAACCTGGAAAATTTCAATAGAATAGGGGCAATTGACAGTGGCAGTTATGCTATTATCATGAATAACCTGGAAGGACTGGAGACTAAGCTTGGATCGGAGGGGGATTCACCTTCCAATAATAAAGAAAGTCTCGAGGAGTTACTTGATGAAAAAATTCTTCTGGAGCAGGAAAATGAAGCTCTCACTGCCCAGGTTGAAAAGCTTTCCAGAGACCTGAGAAGAGTGGAATATGAACTCGAATCCATGGAAAAGGTGGTTCTGGAGCATAAAGAAAGTTCCGGGAGGCTGCTTTCCGAAAAACTTCTTCTGGAGCAGGAAAAAGAGGCTCTTGCATCCCAGGTTTCAAATCTTTCCAAAAACCTGGCGAAGCTGGAAAATGAGCTCGAATCCATGAGAAAGGTAGCTTCGGGTCATAAAGAACGTTTCGAGGGATTGCTTGCCGAGAAACTTCTCTTGAATCAGGAAAAAGGACTTCTTGAGTCCCGGGTTTCAAACCTTTCGAAAGACCTGAATCGGCTGGAGATCGAGTTTGAATCCATGGAAAAGGTGGCTCTGGGCCATAAGGAAAGTTCTTTGAACTTGCTTAAGGAAAAGCTCCTTCTGGAACAGGAAAAACTTCTTCTGGAGCAGGAAAATGTTTCCCTTATAGCCCAGGCAGCAAAACTTACACAGGAAAATTCTGAATTCCGGTCCCGGCTTTTAGTGCTCCAGAGAGCCAGGCCTGCCTTAACGCCGGTAAACCTTGTAAGCACTTTCAGGACTTCGCTTGAAGAAATTAACCGGGAACTTAAGAAGACGCCCTCCGGGACAGGGTATAGCGTCGGCAACATGAACGTGAGCCTGAAGACCAATCTTGCCTTCGAAGGTGAAGAGTTGAGGTTCCAGATGCCAAAGGCCGATGACATCATACCTCCGGAAAACCTCAGCACTATCGAGTTCTCCCTCGGGACGGTTCCTGAAAAACCGGCTTCTTCTTCTTCTTCTTCTTCCTCTTCCTCTTCCTCTTCTTCCTCTTACAGGGAAGTCCCGGACCTTGTCGGGCTCTCAAAGAAGGAAGCCGAAAGTATAATGCTAAAAGCAGGTTTCAAGCCAGGGGAAATTCTGGAAAAGAACAGCAGCATTCCTCAGGATATGGTCATTTCCCAGCTTCCTGCAAGCGGGGGACTGGCAGAAAGGGGTTCGGCAGTTGATCTTATCATTGCTAAATTCCTTCCATCGAAGGTCCCGGACCTGTTGGGGCTTGAGCTTGATATCGCAAAAACGGTCATAGAACTTTGCGGGCTTAAATTCGGTGGGGTCAGGGAAAAGCTCTCAGAAGGCAAACCCGGGCTTATCTTTGCCCAGAGCCTCAAACCAGGTTCCGAAGTAGAATTGAATTCCAAAATCATTCTGGTGGTTTCGGTTTCCCCGGAAAAAGATGCATCTGAGGCTGTTCTGTCCGAGGGATTGGGGGCGAATCCCGAAGATGCCGCAGCCAGGGTTCTCATCGAGGCCCCCTCCGAGGTTTCCAATGTTCCGGCTAAGGTTTCAACTGAGACTCAGGTTGCGCCCTCTCCCTCTAAACCTGCGCCCAAAATGAAACCTCCCATCATCCAGCGTCCCGGATTTTTTAAATCCTCTAAAGCGGATGCCAAAAATGTTCCTCTTATTATCGGGCTAACTTTTGAAAATGCTTCTGAAACCTTGAACGCGGAAGGCATAAAGGTCGGGAAAATTTCCGAGCTTGTCTCCCCGATTTCCCCCGGTACGGTGCTTCACCAGAGCCCTAAAGCAGGCTGCATCGCCAACCCGTTGATTCCTGTTGATCTCGTGGTTTCCAGAGGACGGCCTAAGTTGAAGCCCCCTATTATCCAGCGTCCCGGAGCTCTAAAGTCCCCACAAAAAGCTGTCCGGGAAGTTCCCCGGGTTATCGGAGTTTCTTTTGAAGAGGCAGTTGGGATTCTGAATGAGGACGGTAGTAGAGTAGGGAAAATTACCGAGATTTTCTCCGGGATTACTCCCGGTACGGTGCTCCATCAGGGGCCAAAAGCAGGTTGCATTGCTAATTCCCTGGTTCCTGTTGATCTCGTGGTTTCCAGAGAACGGCCCAGGTTGAAACCTCCTATCATCCAGCGCCCCGGATTTCTTAAATCCCGTAAAGAGGATTCCATAACTGTTCCTCCGGTTCTCGGGCTTCCTTCTGAAGAGGCCGTTGAGGTTCTGAAACAGGAAGGCATAAAGGTCGGAAACATTTCCACGATTATCTTCCGGGCTTCCCCGGGCAGGGTGCTTCACCAGAGCCTTAAGGCAGGTTGCATTGCTAATCCTCTGATCCCTGTTGACCTTGTGGTCTCTGGAGAGCGGCCTAAGTTGAAACCTCCTATTATCCAGCGTCCCGGAGCCCTGAATTGTCCAAAAACCGATGTTATGAAAATCCCTCTGGTTATTGGTGTTTCTTTTGAAAAGGCAGTTGAGATTCTGAATGAGGAAGGCATTAGAGTGGGGAATATTTCCGAGATTTTCTCCGGGATTACTCCCGGCACAGTGCTCCACCAGGGCCCAAAGGCGGGTTGCATTGCTAACTCTCTGATTCCCGTTGATCTCGTGGTTTCAAAAGCTGTGGTTTTTGAAGTTAAAACTGTGCCTCGGGTAACCGGACTTTCGTTTGAAGAGGCAGTTGCTATTATGGGACGTGAGGGGGTAAACATCGGCAAGGTTTCGAGGATTGCTTCAAGGGCTTCCCCTGGTGTGGTTCTTTTCCAGGGCCCTAAATCCGGTACCATTGCAAACCCTATCATCCCGGTTGACCTTGTTGTTTCCAGAGGGGTAATTCCGGAGGTCAAAAGGGTTCCTCGTGTCATCGATATGCCTTTTGCAAAGGCTATTGAGACACTGAAGAAGGAAGGGGTAAATGTTGGCAGGGTTTCTGAAATTGCTTCGAGGGCGTCTCCGGGCATAGTCCTTGTCCAGGGTCCAGGAGCCGGCTGTATCGCCAATCCTGTTATCCCGGTTGACCTCGTTGTTTCTAAAGCTCCAAAAATTGAAGTTAAAAAAGTTCCCCGGGTTCTCGGGCTTCCGTTTAAAGAGGCAGTTGATGTTCTGGGCCGCGAAGGAGTAGACGTCGGCAGGATTTCTGAAATTGCTTCCAGGGTATCTCCGGGCATAGTCCTTTTCCAGGGTCCAGGAGCAGGCTGTATCGCCAACCCGATTATACCCGTTGACCTTGTTGTTTCCAAAGAGGTCGTTCCTGAGGTCAAAAAGGTTCCTCGTGTCGTCGGTATGCCTTTTGAAGAGGCGGTCGCTACTCTGGGATCCGGGGGTGTAGATGTCGGCAAGGTTTCCCGTATTTCTTCGAGAATTTCTCCCGGTATGGTTCTTTTCCAGAGCCCCAAATCCGGCTGCATTGCCAACCCTGTGATTCCTGTTGACCTTGTTGTTTCTCAAGCTCCAAAAATTGAGGTCAAAAAGGTCCCGCAAGTCATCGGGCTTCCGTTTGAAGGGGCAGTTGAGACTCTAACAGGGAAAGGTGTAAAAGTCGGGAAAATTTCTGAAATTTCTTCCCGTGCTTCTCCCGGTATGGTGCTCCACCAGGGCCCCAGAGCAGGCTGCATTGCCAACCTGGCAATTCCCGTTGACCTTGTTGTTTCCAAACAGCCTCCCGAGCCGGAACCTTCTCCGGTCCAGAAACCGGAAGTTCCGCTGGAAGTTCCCATATCTTCGAAAGCAGAAGTCAAAGAGGTTCCCCTGGTTGTCAACATGCACCTTGACGAGGCGACAGAGGTCCTGAAACGGGAAGGGTTTAACGTAGGAAATATTCTGGAAACTGCTTCCCGGTTTTCTCCCGGCACGGTGCTCAGCCAGAACCCTAAAAACGGATGTTTCGCTGGCCCGGAGCTTCCCGTTGATCTGGTGATTTCTAAAAAGAGGTCGAGACTGACTCTGCGTCGGCTTGCCAGGTTGAGGCGCTGAAAGGTTTTTGTCTCCGGGTTAATCGTTTTTTCCGGATTATCTTTTTCCCGGGGGTTTTCCCGGGGGTTTTTGACCTGACTCCGGAACCTGATCCGATCGGGTTCCTGCCTTTTCTTTTTTGAGGGGTTTTCCGGTTTCAATTTATTTTCCGCTCTGATACTCTGCAATTCCTTTTATTTTATATTTTAAACCTTTTTCATTTTTATGTTTTGATTTCTGTTATTTTATTTTTTAAATATGATTTGTTTTCATCTCTCAATTTATCACGTCTTTTTCCGTAATGTCTCCCGGATAAGTTAGGATGTGTGCAATAAAATCGTATTTAGTTGCCGGGTCACTTAATTTTCTTCTAAGTTAATTTTTCTAAATATCTTTCTCATGTATTATCATTTTTTATTTTTATATCTCATTTTTTGAACAAAGTTTTTATAAACAATAAAGTGCTATTTATTACCATCCTTTGAATTTTAATTATAAAGGGGAATAGAAAATGGTTAGCGTTGGTCAGGAATTGCTGAATGTCCCGTTCGGGGATATGATTAAAGAGATGGCTCTTGCAATTGCGGAAGGGCAGATGGCACTCGACATGAACTCCGTGCAGGTCGCACAGGCGCTTGCGGCAACCGAGCTGGATGCCGGCAGTGTTGTGATGTATGTCGAGGAAACCGTGGACGAAGACGGGAACGTGACTGCTACGAATGTTGTCACGAACGACAGCCCCATGTCCCTGCTTACTTACGGGCTCGAACCCCGTTTCTATGAGTTCACCGAGTCTGTCATCGAAGTGAAGATGGCAATCACGATGATGAGGGAACGCTCCCTTGAGCTCAAGTACGGAAGCGAATTCAAGTTCACGAACCAGTCAAAGATCAAGGGCAGCTACAAGTCCGGAGGGCTTGCGGGGCTCCTCTTCGGCAAGGCAAAGGTGAGCGCTGAAAACACGACGACGGTTGCTTACACTTCCACGTTCAATGCAAAGTACAACTCCAAATATTCCTTCAAGGAAGAAGGCACAAGCCTGCTCCGGACAACCCTGAAACCCGTTCCGGCCCCCGATAGGGCAATACCCAAGGTAACGGTTAAGGAAAGCGGCGGATCCAGCTGATCCCTGCCCGTACGACTCTCCCGGCTCTCCGGGGGCTGTTGAAGGCTTTCCGGAGGGTTGGGGGCATCAACGGTACGGCCGCCCGGTGAGGTCCGGCTGTGCCTGCACACTTTTTTGCAATAATCGTTCTAAGGAGTTGTTAATTTGGCTAAAAATGGGGAAGAGATCGAGGAAGTACTGATAACTCCTCTATCGAAGCTTTTGGGGGAAGTTGGGCGCTCCGTAGCCGAGACCCAGTGGACCCTTGACCGTAACTCCATCAGGACCCAGCTCGAAATCGAGGCTGACGAGGTAATGAAAGAGTATGATGTCCAGGCTCCCTGGTACCACATCCCGGAAGTTGACCTTGAGCTTAAGATGTCGCTTACGGTGAAGCTCGAGGAAGAACGGGACTCCAAAAATGTGGTCCGGGGCTACAAGCCTGTCCTGAATGCGGCGCCTCTTAATGCTTCGTATAACTCGCTGTACAGCTACAATGTGCAGGGTTCGAGCTGCATCAAGGCTAAAATAGTGTCCATCCCGGCTTCTTCAAAGGTCAGGGAGGAGTAAGGTCCTTTCAGGAGGAATGGAATGGAGAATATTAAGGAGCTCAGGAACAACCTGGAAACATTCAGAAGGAAGGGGGTAATTGATAGCCGCAGTTATACGGTCATGTTGAATAACCTCAAAGGGCTGGAGTCAGGGTTCGAATCCGTGGAAAAGGCATCTTTGGTCTATAAGGAAAGTTCGGAAAGCTTGCTGAAGGAAAAAATTCTCCTGGTGCAGGAAAAAGATGCCCTGTCAATCCAGGTGGCAAAACTTTCCCGAGAGAAATTGGAACTCGAATCAAGGATTTCGGTGCTCCAGAAGACCCGGCCTGCCTTATCGCCGACAAACCTCGTGAGCACTTTCAAAACTTCACTTGAAGAAATGGACAGGGGGCTCAAAAAGGCGCCATCCGGGACAAAGTACAGTGTCAGCAGTATGAACGTGACCCTGAAGACCAATCTTGCCCTCGAGGGGGAAGAACTGAGGTTCCAGATGCCCAAAGCTGATGACATCATCAGCCCGGAAAACCTCAGCATCATAGAGTTCTCCGTAAAGGCGCTTCCCCAAAAACCGGACATAGCTTCTTACGGGGAAGTCCCGGACCTTGTCGGGTTCTTAAAAGAGGACGCCGAAGGCAAACTCCTGGAAGCAGGTTTCAAGCCCGGGGAAGTCCTGGAAAAGGACAGCAGTGCCCCGGAGGGTGCGGTCATAGCCCAGATTCCTTCCGGTGGGTCCCTGGCCGAACCCGGGGCTGCAGTGGACCTCATTATCTCCCGAATCTCTTCTCTGAAAGTCCCGAACCTGCTGGGGCTTGAGCTTGAAAGCGCAAAGCAGGCTCTGGATAAGTTCGGGCTTAAGCTCGGCGGGGTCAGGGGGCAGCCCTCGGATACAAAACCCGGGATCATCCTTGCCCAGAGCCTGAAACCTGGCTCGGAAGCCGAAGTGGATTCCAAAATCTTTCTGATGGTCTCAACCGAAATGAAAAAAGAGGGGACAGAGGGCGTTCTGTCTGACAGGCTGAAGCGGCCTCAGATAACTCCTCTGAAAGTTCCCGCCGAGACCCCAACTAAGGTTTCAACCGAAGCTCCCGCTAAGGTTTCGCTAGCTCCGAAAACCGAGGTCAAAAGAGTCCCCCGGGTTACCGGCATACCTTTTGAAAAAGCTGCTGAAATCCTGAAAAAGGAAGGGGTAAACATCGGCAAGGTTTCGGAGATCGTTTCCAGGATTTCTCCCGGAACAGTGCTCAACCAGAGTCCCAGGGCCGGGTCTATCGCCAACCCGCAGATTCCTGTTGACCTTGTGGTTGCAAAGTCTGCACCGGTGCGTGAACCCGAACCAAAAGCTCCGGTTGTCGAGAAGCCTGAAGTTTCGGGACCTCCGAAAACCGAGGTTAAAAAGGTGCCCCGAGTTGTCGGCCTTCCTTTTGAAAAGGCTACTGCGACTCTGGAACGCGAGGGCATAAAAGTCGGGAGGGTTTCCGAAATTTATTCTCGTGCAGCTCCCGGAACAGTGCTCAACCAGAGCCCTAGAGCAGGTTCTATCGCCAACCCGCGAATTCCTGTCGACCTTTCGGTTTCGAAAGAGAGGCCTGACCCGAATCTTCGGGTATCCAGCATAACCCGCAGGATAAGCCGCTGAAAATTGCTGAGTTTCGAAAAACATTGACCCCAGGTTTTCACCCATGTCAGTAGAATCCCATATGATCAGAATTTCTGATAATGCTAGCCAGCCTCAGATCCAGGAGGTCCTGAAAACGGTTGTCGGGGTCGGTGGGCGGATCGAAATGGTTGCCGGCAGGATCATCATTGCAAGCTTTGATAGCGCCTACGCCGGGGCAATAAAGAAAAAGAAAGGTGTGGCACTTGTAGGCGGGGTCAATTTCAGGGGCAGAAAAATCCGTAAAATCACAAAAAGGGTTTCCAGAGAGGAACAGCCGGACTCATAAGCTTTTGAGGCGGGTCCGGTTTTTTCTTTTCTTTTTTTTCTTTTCTTTTGTATTTTTTCCTGCAAAACGTGGTCCTATATAATACTATGCTGCATTCCATATTCAGGCATCAATTCCACTTATGTACTTTTTCGCGCAATATGTGGTCTTATATAATACTATGCTGCATTCTGCTCGAATCATTCTACTCAAATTACATTTGTTCCGGTCTATTCAATATGGTCGATTTTTTTGGCTGACTTCTTTCGGATGAATTATAGTTGTTTGTGGCTGCATATGGTTGAATTCTCGTGTTCTATTTCTTCTGATCAAGTTCGGTCCGGGTCTGCCGTCTCCCGGCCTTGTCATCTTTCCAACCGGGTTGAAAATTATTTTATGTTTGTCACGATGGTTGCTGATTATTTTTCCTTATCTATTCTTTTTCTGCAAAGGTTTTATATACAATATGTGATATCTAAGGGCAAAGTACATCCGACATGTGATGTTTCAGGCACTTCGGGTGCTTGAAATCAGTGTTTAACTGATCAATGTGATGCTTTAACACTTACATCCCGGATACGTCCGGGGGATACGAGTCACCTGCTGTTGATTGTGGTGGGTGCTCGGCAGTGAAGATTATCCAGTGAGAAACGTCGGATCAACATGAGTGTCAAAGGGCCAATGCTTTGAAACGCCCGCTTTTGGCGCCTTAATGGCGCCCAAAATCGCACGAAAATGTTTATGTTTTCGGTGAGTCGCGTTTAGTAGAGACTGAAATGTTTCAATTCAGGGCTCAAATCACCTGGATTTGGGTTTGTCAGGGAATTATATACAGTTCTCCCATCAATGCTGCCTTCTGAAGTAGCTGGCAGGAGGGAAATTGGAACTATCAGATGCCTGAAGGGATAAGGTGCCAAAGGGCGTATAGCTCTGGCCTGCTCGAGGCTTTCTGGCCAGGCAGGTCTGGAAAATAATCCTCTGACAGCGTTCGGAAATAATCCGGGACTTATGATTTTGTCACTCAGGTTGTGCCGACCGGAGGGACTGGTATTTCTATTAAAACATAACGGAGTAGAAATATGGCAAATGTACACCGACCAAATCGAGGTTCTCTCGCATTCAGCCCACGTAAAAGGGCCAAGAGCCACATCCCAAGGTTCAGGTCATGGCCGGAAGCCACAGGTGAACCAAGGCTGCAGGGCTTTGCCGGCTACAAGGTGGGTATGACCCACGTTATCATGGTTGATGACGTAAAGAACAGTTTGACTGAAGGCATGGAGATCTCCGTTCCGGTCACTGTTGTCGAAACTCCTGCAATCAGGGTAGCCGCCATCAGGGCTTACGGGAATGATAGCTTTGGTGAAATCGCAATTGCAGAAGCCTGGGCTGCGGAACTTGACCCTGAACTTGAAAGGCGGATGCCAATGCCTGATACGGGAAACACCGATGATTCCCTCGAAAAAATCAACACGCTGATTGAAGAAGGCAAGGTTTCCGACATCAGGGCCATCACCTACACTCTTCCAAAGAGCCTGACCGGTGTCCCTAAAAAGAAGCCGGACGTCATGGAAACGGGAATCACCGCAAAGGACCTTCCCACCAAGTTCGAGTTCGGAAAGTCCATTCTGGGCACTCTTGTAAGCGTTACCGACGTGTTCCGGAACGGGACCATCATTGATACGGCTGCGATTACAACAGGAAAGGGAACTCAGGGCCCAGTAAAGCGCTGGGGTATCCAGCTGCAGAAAAACAAGCACTCCCGTCAGGGCAGTCTCCGGCAAGTCGGGACCCTCGGACCTTTCAATCCGTCCCGTGTCTCCTGGCGTGTGCCGCAGATGGGTCAAATGGGTTACCACCAGAGGACCGAGTTCAACAAGCGCATCCTGAAGATCGGGGCCGACGGCGAGGAAGTAACTCCTGAAGGCGGTTTCATTAACTACGGGCTGGTCCGTGGGGACTATGTGCTTATCAAGGGCAGCGTGCCCGGGCCTTCCAAGAGGCTGATCAGGTTAAGAGACCCGGTCAGGGCAAAGAAAACCGTCCTCGGTGAACCTCAGATTCTCCACATTAGCAGGGAGTCCAAGCAGGGGTGATGTAATATGGCTACAGCAAAAACCATAGATCTTTCAGGTAACGTTGTCAGGGAAGTTGAACTCCCTGCCGTGTTCGATGTGGACTACCGTCCTGACCTGATCAAGAAGGCAGTGCTCGCAGCACAGGCAAACAGGCTTCAACCCTACGGTCCCCGTCTCTACTCAGGTATGGACACTTCTGCAAGGTCCTGGGGGTCCGGACGAGGCGTCGCGCAGATCCCGAGGCTTACCAACGGCAGCAGGGCTGCAAGAGTCCCGCAGGCAAAGGGCGGAAGAAGGGCACACCCACCAAAACCCGAAGCCGACAGGACCGAGAAGGTCAACACCAAGGAACGCCGCTATGCAATCCGCTCTGCAATCGCAGCAACCCGGGACCCGACCCTTGTGAGCCTGAGAGGCCACATTTACGAGGCCGAACTTCCGATCGTTGCGGACAGCGCTCTTGAAAGCCTTGAAAAGACAAAGCAGGTTATAGATTTCCTTGAAGCTGCAGGCGTCTACGGAGATGTTCTCAGGGCAAAGAACGGAAGACACATCCGGGCAGGCCGCGGGAAGCTCAGAGGCAGGAAATACAAGCACAAAAAGAGTCTCCTGATCGTAGCAGGGGAAAATGCTCCTATCCTCAAGGCAGCAAGAAACCTCTCGGGAGTGGACACCGTCACAGTGGATGCACTGAACGCTGAAATGCTCGCACCCGGTACGCATGCAGGGCGCCTTACGATCTGGACTGAATCCGCAATTCAAAAACTGGAGGGCGCATTCCAATGAATTCCGTCAAATATCCTTTTGTCACAGAAAAAGCGATGATGCTGCTGGACGATAACAAGCTCCAGTTTATCGTGGACACAAGGTCAAACAAGTACCAGATCAGAGAGGAAGTTGAAAAGCTGTACGGGTTCAAAGTAAATTCCGTGCGGACCATGACCACCATGAAGGGTATGAAAAAAGCAATCCTGACCTTTGAGGGGACCGAAGCGGCCCACGAGATTGCTACCCGAATAGGACTTATTTGAGGTGTGATGTATGGGTAAACGGCTTATATCACAGAACAGGGGTAGAGGCACTCCGACCTACAGAGCTCCTTCTCATAAATTCAAAGCAGAGCTGAGGCACCCCCGCGTGGATGAAAACACCATCCTCGGAGGGGAAGTAATCGGGATCGAACACGACCCTGCCCGTTCCGCTCCCATCGCAAAAGTAGCCTTTGAAAACGGGGAAGAACTCTTCCTTCTGGCTTCAGAAGGCATTTCCGTCGGGACAAAGGTTCTCTGCGGAGACGACGTCGAGATCAAACCCGGTAACATTGTTTCCATCGGAAACGTGCCGGAAGGTTTCCTCGTCTGCAACATTGAATCCAAACCTAATGACGGAGGCAAGTTCGTCCGTTCCTCCGGAGTGTACGCAACGGTTGTAACCCACGAAGAAACCAGAACAGCTGTGTCACTGCCCTCCGGAAACATCAAGTGGCTGAACCCCAAGTGCCGGGCAACTATCGGAATTGTTGCCGGCGGCGGCAGGGTGGACAGGCCCTGGCTCAAGGCAGGGAAAAAGTACCACAAGATGAAGACAAGAGCTGCAAAATATCCCAGGGTATCTGGAGTTGCCATGAACCCGGTTGACCACCCATATGGTGGGGGTAACCGTAAGCATCCGACTAGACCGACCACTGTGAGCAGAAACGCCCCGCCTGGACAAAAGGTCGGGTTGATTGCAGCAAGAAGGACCGGAAAGAAGCGCTGAACAAGGGGTATTCATTATGGCAAGAAAAGCAGCATCAAGGTTACCGAAAAGAAAGGGTGAGTACACTTATCGCGGCAAGACCATTGCAGAACTTCAGAAGCTGAGCATTGAAGAGTTTGCAGAGCTTCTGCCCTCCAGGGAACGCCGGAGCATTAAGCGCGGGTTTACCGACGGGCAGAAGAAGGTCTTGCACGAGTTCAAGAAAGGAAAGAATGTCAAGACTCACTACAGGAACATGATCATCTTCCCGGAAATGATCGGAACGACGGTCGAAATCTACAACGGAAAAACATTCGTAAGTGTGGAGTTCCAGCCTGAAATGGTCGGACACCGCTTCGGAGAGTTCGCACCCACCCGGCCAAGGGTTTCCCACGGCAGTGCAGGTGTCGGTGCAACCCGTTCAAGCAGGTTTGTTCCGCTGAAGTGAGGTGAAAGGGAATGGCAAAAATTAATTATTCAGTCGAGATGGACCCTGAAAAGACCTCCAAGGCAATGGGCTCCGAACTTCACATTTCTCCTAAGAAATCCCGAGAAATCTGTTGCAAGATCAAGGGCATGAAAACCGTTGAGGCAAGAAAGTTCCTCGAGGATGTCATCGCCCTGAAGCAGGCCGTACCCTTCAAAAGGCACCATGATGGAGCCGGACACAGGAAAGGGCCTATGGCAGCAGGCAGGTATCCGGTCAATGCTTCCAAAGAATTCTTAAAGATTCTCAAGAACGCAGAGAGCAACGCCGAATACAAAGGTCTTGAACCCAGTCAGATGTACATTGCCCACACGGTCGTGCAGCGCGGCAGGGTGATCCACGGGATCATTCCGAGAGCCCGGGGCCGGGCCACTCCCAAAAACACAGATACTGTAAATATTGAGATGGTTCTTTCCGAGGTGCGCTAAATGGCAGTTGAGAAAAAGTTCGTCAATGATGGGTATGTTAAGGCCTCCATGGATGAGTATTTTGCTAAACAGCTCAGCAGGGCCGGATACGGTGGCATGGAGCTGAACCGGACTCCCATGGGTACCCAGATCGTTATCTACTCCGAAAAGCCGGGGATGGTAATTGGGAAGGCCGGAAAGGTTATCCGGAAACTTACCCGGGATGTCGGGATCAAGTATAATCTGGAAAACCCGCAGATCGATGCTCAGGAAGTCAAAAGGCCGGAACTGAATGCCCAGATGATGGCATCCCGGCTTGCATCTTCCATTGAGAGAGGTTGGTATTTCCGCAAAGCCGGACACAACACCATCAGGGCTATTATGGGCGCTGGAGCCCTCGGCTGCGAAATCGTGATCTCCGGTAAGCTCACAGGTTCAAGGTCAAGAGTCGAAAAGTTCGTTAACGGCTACGTTAAACACTCCGGAAAACCTGCCGAAGAGCTGGTGGACGAAGGCTTTGCCGTGGCAGTCAAGAAACTCGGGACCCTGGGTTGCAAGGTCCGGATCATCCATCCGGATGTTGTGCTTCCTGACTCTTACAGGGTCAAAGAATCAAGCGAAGTCCCTGAGGAAGCTCCTGAAGTGAAAGCGGCTGAAAAAGAAGAAGTGTCTGTGAAAGCCGAAGCAGCTCCCGCAAAAGTCGAAAAGGTTGTTGAAGAAGCAGCTGAAGTTGCAGAACCGGAAGTTGTTGAAGAGGCAACCGAACCCGAAGCAACCAAACCCGAAGCAACCGTAACTGAGGAAGCCAAGCCTGAGATGCCCGCAGAGGGCGAAGAGGGCGAGGAAAGCGAACTCATTTACGTTGAAGGTTCGGACGAGGTTCGCAGGCAGGTCAACGGCGTCTGGCAGCACAAGCATGAAAGCTATGACTACTGGCATCCAATGGCACGTGTGCACAAGGAGGCTAAGGAATAATGGCAATTCTGAGGACCAAAGACATCCGGACCATGACAGTCGAAGAAAGGGCTGACGAGCTGGAAAATCTTAACAATGAACTGGTCAGGGAACGCGCCCTCACCTCTGCCGGCGGAGCCCCGGATAACCCGGGCAGGATCGGGGAAATCAGAAGGACGATTGCCCGGATAAAGACTATCCAGCATGAGTTAAATGATATCTGATGTGGAAATACTGCCTTCTACTCTTCCTTATCACGAATTGATAGGGCTTGAAGTTAAGGTAATTCATTCCACTAATCTAGCAATGATAGGAACCCGGGGACGGGTAATTGACGAAACGAAAAATATGTTTATCGTGGAAGATTCGAAGTCCCGGGAACTGAATATCCCAAAGGCGGATTCGGAATTTATCTTCCGGATCCCTGCCGAGCTCTCAGAAAAAGGCCGCAGATCCGATATATTCGTCAAAATTCAGGGAAACCTGTTGCTCTCACAACCCGAAAATCGGATCAAGAACATTAAGAAGTTACGCAAATGGGGCTAAACTCATGGCAAGAGACATTGGATTAAACATACCGGCGCCATCAGAGGAATGTGACGATTTATACTGTCCCTTCCACGGAACACTCCCGGTTCGAGGCCAGATCCTTGTGGGAACCGTGGTCAGCAGCAAGATGGACAATACGGTAGTTATTGAAAGGCAGCATATGAAAATGGTGCCGAAATACCAGAGATACGAAAAGAGACGCTCGAAGATTCACGCACACAATCCGCCTTGCGTTGGCGCAAAAATTGGTGACATCGTCACTATTGCGGAATGCAGGCCAATCAGCAAGACAAAATCATTTGTGGTCGTCAAAGCGGAGGTCCCCCAATGAGAGGGATTCGCTCAAACATCCCAAGAGCCCTGAATGCCGGGGCCAAGGTTCCCTGTGTAGACAACACCGGGGCCAAGGTTGTTGAGATCATATCCGTTAAGAAATACCGCGGAGTCAAGAACAGGATGCCCTGTGCAGGAATCGGCGACATGTGCGTTGTGTCCGTGAAGAAAGGCACACCCGAAATGAGGAGGCAAATCCTCCTTGCCGTGGTGATTCGCCAGAAGCAGGAGTTCCGTCGGCCTGATGGTCTGCACGTTTCTTTTGAGGACAACGCCATGGTGATCACGGACGAAAGCGGAATCCCGAAAGGGACCGACATCAAGGGTCCGGTTGCCAGGGAAGCAGCTGAAAGGTTCCCGAAAATCGGGACAACCGCATCCATAATTGTCTGAGGTGGTGAGGATGGTTTCAAAACTGCCAAGAAAGCAGAGAAAGTCAAGGTACAATGCCCCTCTCCACAAGAGACATAGTTTTATGGGTGCAAGGCTCAGCGATGAACTTACCAAACAGTATGGCACAAGGAGTGCCGCAGTCGTCACCGGCGACACCGTGAAAGTCATGCGCGGGGATTTCAAAGGAAAGGAAGGAAAAGTCCAGTCCGTATCCCTGAAGGATGGAACGATTTCAGTTGACGGTGTCATTTCCACAAAGGTGGATGGTACCGAAGTCTCAAGGCCGATCTATCCCTCCAACGTACTGATCACGAAGCTGGAAATGGACGATCCGCGGAGAGTATCGAGCATAAAGAAGTGAGGCAGGTGATTTTGTGACACACCAGAAAAGATTATCCATTCCAAAAAGCTGGAAAGTTGGAAAGAAAGCCAACAAGTGGGTTACCGCCACCCGCCCGGGACCCCACAGCAAGGCACGCAGTCTTCCTCTTGGAGTCATTATCCGGGACGTACTTAAGCTTGCGGATAACCGCAAGGAAGGTAAAAGGATTCTTGCTGAAGGCAAGATCCTGGTGGACGGGATCCCCAGAAAGGAACTTAAGTTTCCGGTAGGGCTCTTTGACGTTATTTCAATCCCGCTCATGAACGAGGCATTTAGGGTTCTCCAGGACGAAAAGGGACGCCTCATTCTCCACAAACTGAGCGAGACTACTGTAAACAAGCTGTGCAGAATCGACAACAAGACTACCATCAAGGGTGGTCAGGTGCAGCTTAACCTCAGCGATGGGACCAACATCTTCGGGTCTAATGATTACAGGACCAAGGACTCTCTGATTCTGTCCATTCCTGGCAAGCAGGTCGTAAAACGTCTGGAGTACAAGGTTGGAAACCTGGCAATGGTTGTAGGCGGCCAGCACTCCGGGGAAATCGGAACGATCAAGGATATCCGGGAAGTCAAGAGTTCCAGGCACAACACGGTTACAATTTCCGGAGATACGGACTTTGACACCATTGAAGATTATGTTATCGTAATCGGTGAGGACAAGCCGGAGATCCGCCTCGGTGGTGAGATCAGTGACTAATCCCATGCGCACTCCAATGGTCGAGAAGGTTATCGTCCATATGGGCGTAGGAGAAAGCGGGCAGCACCTTGTGGATGCCGAAAACATCCTCAGGAGCATTACCGGTCAGGAAGTCGTGCGGTGTCATGCCAAAAAGACCCTGCCTGCTTTCGGGATCAAGAAAAGTGAGCCCATTGGCTGTAAAGTAACTCTCAGGGACCAGAATGCCCAGGGGTTCCTTGAAACTGCTTTCGAGATCGTTGAGAAGACCCTGAACAGGTACCAGTTCGATTCCCTCGGAAACGTTTCCTTCGGGATTGAGGAACACACCGATTTTCCGGGAATGAGATATGACCCGAACATCGGGGTTTTCGGAATGGACGTGACCGTTGTGCTCAAGCGCCCGGGAGAAAGGATTAACAAGAGAAGAATCGCAAAGCGGAAGATTCCGACATCCCACAGAGTTACTGTGGATGATGCGATTGTTTTCCTGAACGAAAGTTATGGTGTGGAGGTCGTGTAATATGGTACAGACCAAGAAGATTTTCGGAAGAGGTGCAAACGAGTGCAAACGGTGTGGCCGAAAGCAGGGCCTTGTCCGTAAGTACGGGATCTACCTCTGCAGGCACTGTTTCAGGGAGATGGCCCACGACATGGGCTTCGAGAAGTATTCATGAGGTGATGAAACATGGTATTACTTGATCCTCTTGCAAACGCCCTTACCACAATCAAGAATGCGGAAGCCGTTGGAAAGAGCTCCTGCGTTGTCAGGCCTGCTTCCAAGACCATCGGCAATGTGCTGAAGGTTATGCAGGACCTGGGCTACATTGGGGAGTTTGAGTTTGTTGATGACGGAAAGGCCGGGGTCTATGATGTAACCCTTGCCGGGAAAATCAACAAATGCGGTGCAATCAAGCCGCGGTATTCCGTTGGTACTGACAATTTTGAGCGCTGGGAAAAGCAGTTCCTTCCGGCAAAGAACTTCGGGGCGCTCATCGTAACCACCTCAAACGGGGTTATGTCCCAGCACGATGCTCGTGAGAAAAATATCGGCGGGCAGCTTCTGGCTTATGTATACTGATCGGGGAGGGATCTAAAGATGGTAAAGGAAATCGCAAAAAGAATCGCCATTCCCGAGGGAGTTACAATAGCTTGCTCCCAGAATGTCTTTACCACCACGGGCCCTAAGGGGTCCGTTGAAAGAAGACTCTGGTATCCTGGGATTAACATTGAAATCAATGACGGCGAACTTCTCGTGGACGCTGTATCTCCCCGGAGAAAGGAAAGAGCCATGGTAGGAACCTTTTCCTCTCATATTAGAAATATGATTAAAGGTGTAACCGAGGGCTTTGAGTACAGGATGACTATCGTGTACTCTCACTTTCCGATGCAGGTCAAGGTCGAAGGCAGCCAGTTTGTTGTTGGTAACTTCCTTGGAGAGAAGAAGCCCAGGACGTCAAGGGTCCTCGGCGAGACCAAGGTAAAGGTTAGTGGAAACGAAGTAATTGTTTCCGGAATCAGCAAGGAAGATGTCGGGCAGACTGCCGCAAACATCGAGCAGGTTACCAAGATCAAGCGGTTCGATCCCAGGGTTTTCCAGGATGGAATCTACATTGTTGATAAGGCCTGAAGGTGGTTATGATGGCAGAAGAAATCAAAGAAAATGAAGTTACTCCAGTTTCCACCCTGGATATGGACCCTGAATCCAAGCGTTTATTCAATGTTAGGAAGGTCCAGAAAGGGAAGAAACCCCAGTTTAAGAGGACCTGCAGCCACAAGTTCAAGAGGCTTGACTCTAACTGGAGGCGCCCTAGAGGTCTTCAGGGCAAGCAGCGCAGAAAATACCTCGGAAAAGGTGCCGTTGCCCAGGTAGGGTTCGGAAGCCCGACCGCTGTAAAGGGCCTGCACCCTTCCGGGTATGCGGATGTACTGGTTGTTACCGTAGCAGATCTCGAGCTTGTTGATCCCTCTTACGAGGCCATCAGAATTGCAAGTAAGGTCGGCTCGAAAAAGAAAGCCATGATTCTGGCAAAGGCCGAAGAACTCAGTATCAAGGTGCTGAACCCTGGCAGAGGTGAGTGAAGATGTCAAACCTTTCCAACCAGAGAAAACTTGCTTCCAAGGTTCTTGGCTGTGGGCTTGACAGGGTCTGGTTTGATCCTGAAGCTTCCGAAGAGATCGCCTCTGCAATCACAAGGGAAGACCTCCGCGGGCTCATCGAGAAAGGCACGATTAAAGCAAAGCCTATCAGAGGAGTCAGCCGTGGAAGAGCCAGAGTCGTTGATGAAAAGCGCAAATACGGGCACCGCAAAGGGCACGGTTCGCGCAAGGGTAAGAAAGGGGCTCGCAACTCGAGAAAAGAGCAGTGGGTCAAAAAGATTCGGGCTCTTCGGAGAAGACTTAAGGAACTGCGTGATGACGAGTCTCTCGACAAGTCTGTGTATTGCAGGCTCTACAGGAAGGCAAAAGGCGGCGAATACAGGAGTGTTGCCCACCTTGAGTCCCACCTTGAGGCCGAAAAATTGATAATTAAAGAAAATTAAGAAGTCGGAGGGGCTTATAATGGCTACAGGACCAAGATATAAGGTTCCTTTTAGAAGAAGAAGGGAAGGTCGCACCAATTACCACCTGCGTCTCAAACTCCTGCTCTCCGAGCAGGACCGTGTGGTCGTCAGGAAGAGTGCGAGAAACATGCAAATCCAGTTGATAGCTCCAACCCTCGAAGGGGACATGACCCATTCCACAGCTGTTTCAAGTGAACTTGCAAAGTATGGCTATACAGGGCCTACAGGGAACACAACGGCTGCATACCTTACAGGGCTTTTATTCGGGCTTAAGAGCCTGCAGAATGGTTATGAAGGAGGCGTGCTCGACATCGGGCTCCAGGCTTCCTCTGCAGGTTCCAGGGTCTATGCTGCTCTTAAGGGTGTTGTGGATGCCGGGTTCGAAGTCCCCTGCAACTCTGACATTTTCCCGTCCGAGGAAAGGATCCGGGGAGAGCATGTTGCAGCGTACAGGGAAGAGAGCTCAGACCTGCCAGAGCAGTTTGAAGCAACCAAAGAGAAAATCTTTGCTGAGTTTAGTTAAGGTGATTAGATGGCATACGAGGACGAATGGGTTCCTAAAACCAGACTTGGAAAATTAGTTGTCGAAGGACAGGTTGCTTCTATGGAAGAGGCAATCAGGTCCGGACTTCCGATCAGGGAACCCCAGATTATTGATATGCTGCTTCCGAACCTGGAAGACGAGGTGCTCGACATCAACATGGTCCAGAGGATGACTGACTCCGGACGTCGTGTTAAGTTCAGGGCAACCGTCATTGTCGGGAACGGAGACGGATATGTAGGGCTCGGGCAGGCAAAGGATGTGCAGGTAGGACCTGCCATCCGCAAGGCAATAGACGCTGCAAAGCTCAACATTACCTATATCCGCAGAGGTTGCGGGTCCTGGGAATGTGCCTGCGGGCTGCCACACACTGTGCCTTACGAGGTCAGCGGGAAAGCCGGCAGTGTGACCGTTACCCTGATCCCGGCCCCGAGAGGGCTCGGCATCGCTGCAGGGAACACGGCCACCAAGGTGCTGGAAAAGGCCGGAATCAAGGACGTCTGGACCAAGACCTTCGGAACAACCCGGACGACCCTTAACTTCGCAAAGGCTACTTTTGACGCTCTGGCCCAGGTCAACGTTATGAGGCTGCCTGCAAACTACGGTAAGGAGGAAGCCTGAAATGTATGCAATTGTGAGGTTGAGAGGCCCGGTTAATGTCCGTTATACAATCGAGGACACCCTGAAGATGCTTCGTCTTCATAGGGTCAACCACTGTGTGATCGTGCCCGATAACCCTCATTACAAGGGTATGATCCAGAAGGTCAAGGACTACGTTGCATACGGGAAGATCGATGCAGAGATGCTTGCTGGAATCCTTGAGAACCGCGGAAGACTCGAGGGCGGAGCCCGCCTGACCGAGGAATACGTGAAGGAAAACACCGAGTATGATTCCATTGAAGCCTTTGCCGGAGCAGTAATCGAAGGAAAGGCCAGCCTTAATGATATCCCCAATTTGAAGCCTGTTTTCAGGCTGCACCCGCCCAGAAAAGGGCACATGGGTATCAAAAGGTCTGTGCAGCAGGGTGGCGCTCTCGGAAATCACGGGGAAGATATCACCGTGCTCCTGCACAAGATGAGATAAGGTGGTTGGAATGAACACAAAGAAGTTTAGAGGATCCCGGACCTGCGGAGGCGGCACCACAAAGAACAGACGTGGAGCCGGAAACCGCGGAGGCCGTGGGAAAGCCGGTGGATGTAAACACCATTTCGTAAGGGCTCTCCAGCGGGGGTACAGCTACGGTAAGCATGGCTTCAAACGCCCTGCTGAAGTGCTCAGGGATGTTTCCATTGTGAATGTGGGCGAACTTGACGAACTTGCTTCCTATCTTGTTGAAGAAGGACTTGCAGAAATCAAGGACGGAACATACCACATCAACCTTGAAACTCTCGGAATTGAGAAGGTACTTGGGAGCGGACATGTCACCAGGAGCCTGGCGGTTACTTCCGATGAATTCTCAGCGACTGCTCGCGAAAAGATAGAAAACGCAGGCGGTAGCTGTATTGATGCCGAATAAGTAATGTCGTATTGACATTACTTATCCATTCTTTTTAACAGTTACTTTTTCATATAAGATATGTTATGTAGCAAGTGTTTTATGCTAAGTTATGTAACAGGTGTTTTATACAAAGTTATATAGCAAGTGTTTTATACGAAGTTATATAGCAGTGTTTTATACGAAAATCCAACAAATGTCAAGTCAGAAGCATCCAACTGTTAAAATAATTGTACTTTCTGAAATGGTGTAATCGATGACTCTCAGGGAAACGTTAGAGCCGCTTTTTAACAAGTTACCTGCAGTTGCAAGTCCTGAAAAACATGTTCATTTTAAGGATAAGCTGTGGTGGACCCTTGGGATACTGATGCTGTACTTTGCCTTAGCAAATGTGCCGCTTTTCGGAATGTCCCAGGACTCGATCGACCTTTTTGAATCATACCGTGCTTTCTTTGCCGGGGCCTCAGGGTCACTGATCCTCCTCGGTATCGGTCCGATCGTCACGGCTTCCATTGTCCTGCAGCTCCTTGTCGGGGCGGACATTATCAATCTTAATCTCTCGGACCCGAAAGATCAGGCATTCTTCCAGGGAGCTCAGAAGTTCCTTGTCTTTGTCATGATCCTTCTGGAAGCTCTGCCGCAGCTTCTTGGTGGGTATATCCAGCCGGACCCGGGGCTTGCTGCTGCACTTGGTGTAGGCCTGGGAGTAATCACCTTACTGCTCCTCATACAAATCTTCATGGGAGGCGTCCTGATCCTTTTCATGGACGAAGTCGTCTCCAAGTGGGGTATCGGTTCCGGTGTCGGGCTTTTCATCGTCGCGGGAATCTCTCAGCAGATTGTTACAGGGATCTTTAACTGGCAGCTTGATTCTTCCGGACTTCCGGTAGGCCTGATCCCCAAGTGGATCTACATCGCCCAGAATGTTGGGGCAGATTACCTTTTCTCCGGCGAGGGCCTGATGTTCCTGCTTGTCAGGGGAGGTATTCTTGCACTCATGAGTACGGTTATCATCTTCCTGCTCGTGGTCTTTGTGGAGAGTACAAGAATCGAGATCCCTCTTGCCCACAGCGCGGTGAGGGGTGCCAGGGGCCGCTTCCCTGTTAAGCTCATATACGCATCCGTTCTGCCCATGATCCTTGTCAGAGCCCTTCAGGCTAACGTTCAGATGATCGGGATCATCCTCTACGGCAGAGGGATAACGCTCTTTGGAGAATTCAGTGGTTCGAAGCCGCTTAACGGGATTATGTACTACCTGGCTCCCATCCACAGCCCATATGACTGGATCCCGTCCCTTGTACGGGAATCTTTCGCAGGGTATGGAGCTCCCGCTCCGGCTATCTGGCAGATCGGGCTCCACGTCTTTGCCGACGCCGTGATGCTGATCGGAGGCGGGATTATCTTTGCCCTCTTCTGGATCGAGACCACGGGCATGGGTGCCAAGCCAACAGCCCAGAAGATCTTCAATTCAGGAATGCAGATCCCCGGGTTCAGGAGGAATATCGGGAGCATTGAAAAGGTCATGCAGCGCTACATCCCCAAGGTAACCGTTATCGGTGGGGCTTTCATTGGGCTTTTGACCCTGGTTGCAAGTCTGCTCGGTACGCTTGGAAGTGCCGGGGGTACGGGCCTGCTACTGACTGTGAGTATCGTCTACCGCCTGTACGAGGATATCGCCTCGGAGCAGATGATGGAGATGCACCCGCTGATGAGGTCTTTCTTCGGAGAACAGTAAGGGTTGATAACTTAAAACCTGCAGCAAGGAACCGAGCAATAAACTAAAAGCATAATCAGGAAAATAATAAATATAATTGCAAAAAATGGGGATCTTCGGATGAATATTATACTCTTTGGGCCCCCGGGTGCCGGGAAAGGCACCCAGGCCAAAAAACTGGTTGATTTCTACAAGATCCCGCAGATCGCCACAGGCGACATTCTGCGGGCAAACGTCAGGGAAGGAACCGAACTGGGCCTCGCCGCAAAGTCATACATGGACAAGGGCGAGCTGGTTCCCGACGAGGTACTGATCGGAATTATCAAGAACCGCCTGACGGAAGCTGACTGTGAAAACGGCTTCATTCTGGATGGCTACCCCAGAACTATCCCCCAGGCTGACGCCCTTGGCGAAATCCTGGTAGAAATTGAAAAGCCCATCGACGTTGTCCTCAACTTCGAAGTCCCGGACGAGGACCTGGTCGAAAGGATCAGTGGCCGCCTCATGTGCAAGTGCGGAGCCAGCTACCACAAGACCTTCAACCCGCCGGAAAAAGACGGGATCTGCGATGCCTGCGGCGCTGAAATCTACCAGCGCGCCGATGACACTGCAGATGCTGTCCAGAACCGCCTTGATGTCTATAAGAAGCAGACCCAGCCCCTCATCGAATACTATGATGAAACGGGCATCTTAAGGACTCTCGACGGCACCACAGACATCAACGTGGTCTTTGAAGAAATCAAGGCAATTCTTTCCGAATTTGCCTGATTTTTTCTTTTTTCATTTTTCTTTTTCTTGCTGACTTTTTTCCTCACCGATTTTTTTGCTGGTTTTTTATTGATTTTCGTTGACTGCTTTTATTGATTTTTCTTTACTGGTTTTTTATTGATTTTTTTTGTTGATTGTTCCCATCTACTTTTTTCCATTCTTATCCTTTTCAGGCTAACTGCTGCTTTGGAGTGCCTGCCTGGCTGCTATCCCGTTTCAATTCTCCCTGAGTTCCCGGAATTCGGGGTGATTAAATTTTAAATACCATGCGGCTGCTTATGTTCACTAGAAAAAGTGTGATGAAAAATATGAATGAAGACTCTCTCGATGAGCTTCTTAGGTGGGTCGTCAGCGTTGACCGACGGCTGATACTTATGGGTTCCATGAAAAAGCATAATATAGTGAAAGCTTCCGATATTGCCCACGAGACTCAAAGGTCTACCCAGAATATCAGTCGAGCCCTGAAAGAGTTTGAAAATAAGGGGTTAATTGAATGTTTAACTCCTGAAAAAACCACGTGGAAAAAGTACATCCTTACCAATACGGGTAAACAAGTTCTAAAGAAGCTGGAGGGGAATTTTCTCTAGTTCCGGGGAGCAGGATCTTTTCTTTCTTCTTCCTTTTTTTGTTTTCTTCTTCCTTTTTTTGTTTTCTCTTTCCTTTTTTTGTTTTCTCTTTCCTTTTTTTGTTTTCTTCTTCCTTTTTTTTGTTTTCTTCTTCCTTTTTTTTGTTTTCTTCTTCCTTTTTCGCTTGCTTATTTGCTTTCTTCTTTCACAGGATCTTCAGTTTTTGTTTGAATAAACTTCCCAAATCACTCTTTCCCTTCTTCCTCTTCCTCAGCAAGTTTTTTGTAGCCTTCAAGAAGATCAATATTGGCTTCAACGACTGATTTTTTAAATTCTGCCAGCTCTCCGGTGAGCTCTTCAAGGCCACTGACCCCTGCCTGGGCGGTGACGGTCATCCCGTCAGGCACCACTTTGCAGGAAGGGACCTCTACCCCGCGGACGGTCGTGTTGTGGAGAATTACCGTATCTTTTCCGATGCTGCAGTCAAACACCACAGCTCCGAACCCGACAAAGCAGCCTTCCCCTATCCTGCAGGGACCGTGTACGATACAGCTGTGGGCAAGGGAGCTGCTGCCGCCTATTATCACTTCCGAATCTGAGAGCCCGTGAACTACCACATTATCCTGCACATTGCAGCGGTTTTCGATGACAATAGAAGAACCCGGTTCATCTGCCCTTATGACAGCGTTTGGCCCTACGAAAACATCATCCTTTATGGTTACGTTTCCGACTATTACTGCGGTTTCGGCTATCCATGCGGTTTTGCTTATTTTCGGGTACTGTTTTTGGGGGTTTTGAATCTGCATTCCAGGCATCTCCTTTTCGTGCTGCAGGTTTTTCCGCTAATATCCTGTTTTTTGCACTGTTTGATAATCGTGTTTTTAAACCCTGAACTGTTTCAGGCAAGCTTTGAAACGTTTTTATGATAAATTATGAGAACTTATTTAAACTTATTTGCTGTCCCCGCACTAATCTCAGCAATAATTATGAATTGCTGCTTTTCAAAAAAAACGCCGCTTTGAAACGAAGTACCGTTTTGAACTTTCCCTTGCAGTTCTCTCTTGCAGTTTTCCCGGGCTAAGGCCGCATGAGCGTGCGTAATATGGGCGTGAACTCTCTAAATTTCAAAATAATTTAAATATTAGTGCCGGCTTATGCCCTAAAAAAATTGTGATGATCTGATATGCTTGAGAACACGTTTGATGAACTGTTAAAATGGGTTGTGAGTTCTGACCGTCGCCAGATACTCATGGAGTCCATGAGAGGGCGCGATATTGTTAAAGCCGCGGATGTGGCTCATGAGACCTGGAGGTCGACGCAGAATATCAGCCGTGCCATGAAAGAGCTTGAAGGCAGAGGTTTAATGGAATGCCTGACCCCTGAGAAAAGCACATGGAAGAAGTACATCCTTACTGATGTCGGGGAAAGAGTTCTGGCGAAAATGGAGGAAATGAATTTCTAGTTTCGCAAATCTCCGTTTTCGAATATCTGTGCTATTTTTACTTATTCAGGGGCTGTTTTTGGAGGGCGTGAAAAATCAACCGACTCATCTCCCTTCCATGTGAAGGTTTTGTGGCAATTTCAGTGTTATTTACTTCGGTTTTCAGGTTCCAAATATCTCTAAATCTTTTTATGTCAAATTATGAGAAATTGTTTGAACTTATTTTCCTATCTGTCTTATATTTCTCATCCTGATCTGCGAAAAACTTATTGATTTATTCGATCCTGTGAGGCAGGTTCGGGTTTTGAAATTCGGTCAGGATTTTGAGATCCGGGGAGGGTTAGTAGTTGGGGAAAGGGCAGTGAACTTCACGAAGGAATAGGGCCAAAATTTTTCTTTTCGCCTCAAATCACTATCTTTATCTGTATATAAGGGAACTTATATTTAAAAAAATTTATAGGTAACAGCCACGGTCGAAAAAGGACATGCTGCCTGACTCCGGTCTTTGAATCTGGAGGGGAGTTAAGGGAGAGGATGGGATGAAGGTACATTCAATAAATTGATGGGGTTGGAACCATTAACGAAGAGAGGGACAGGAAGGAAGACTCCGGAACCGGATATACAGAACTCCAGGACAGGGATGAAGGCTTGGATGAAGCTGAAAAGCTCCTGCTGGAAGAAAAAGAACGCCTCCGTATGCTGAGAACGCGCAGGGAAGAAAGGTTAAGGGAAGAAACTCAGGAACTTGAACCGGGGGCTGAAGAGGAAAATAATTTCGATAGATCTCGGGGTATGCAGGAAAACATTGAAGCCCTGAAGACAGTTCCGGTAGTTGAAGTTGCTGAAAAGGTTAAAAAGGCTAAAAAGGCTGAAAAGGCTGAAAAGGCTGAAAAGGCTGAAAAGGCTGAAAAGGCTGAAAAGGCTGAAAAGGCTGAAAAGGCTGAAAAGGCTGAAAAGGCTGAAAAGGCTGAAAAGGCTGAAAATGAAGAAATAGAACCCTCAGGTCGACCCGTGCTTTCTCCTTCGGAACATCCTAAAAAAGCTTCAAAAAGCAAGCCTTCCGGGTCACATTTCATGAAAATTCTGGTTTTTGGGGCTGTTTTCTGCCTCCTGTTATTCGGCAGTTGGACGTTGATTGGAGGGACTGAAGAGGGTGTGGGAGTTGCCGGAGATGCCGGGGATGCCGGGGATGCCGGAGAAACAAGTCCAGATTACGAAGCTCTCCCGGATGCTTCGCTGGAACCTTCTCCGATTTCTTCAGACAGCTCTCCCGAAAAGGCTCAAAATTCCCTGGATTCTCCGCTGAATCCTCCGGAAAGTTTCACAAACTCCCTCGGCATGGAGTTCGTATTGGTCCCTGCCGGAGAGTTTCTCATGGGTTCACCCGAAACCGAGGCAGGCCGGCAGGCCGATGAAAACCCCCTCCATACCGTGAGGCTGAATAAACCTTTCTATCTGGGTAAATACGAGGTCACCCGGGCACAATGGTATGAAGTCATGGGATCTGCAGGGGAAGTGGAAGATCCTCTCCCCGGAGACTCCGAACTGCCGGTTGCAGAGGTATCCTGGGGTGATGTGCAGGAGTTTGTGAAAAATCTCAATGAAATGGAAGGTACGGACAAATACCGCCTCCCTTCGGAAGCCGAATGGGAATACGCCTGCAGGGCGGGCAGCAGTACAAAGTACTATTTCGGAGATGCCGAACGGGAAATGGTCAAATATGCCTGGTTTGGAAAATCCCAGGGTTCAGCTCCGCACCCGGTCGGACAGAAAGCCCCTAACGCCTGGGACCTCTACGATATGCACGGCAACGTCTGGGAATGGGTCCAGGATTCCTGGCACAATGATTACAACGCGGCTCCCTCTGACGGCAAAGCCTGGGAAAGCGGTGACCTTTCCCACAGGGTCGCCCGGGGCGGCAGCGTGACCGGTTCTGCCGAAAGCTGCAGGGCTGCAAACCGTGCCTGGTTCGGTTCCGATGTCCGAAATGCTGATATGGGCTTCCGCCTGCTGATGGAGGCGTGAAGCCTTTCTCTTTCTTACTTTTTCATCTAGTGCCCGGGATGTGCTTTAAGCTGTCTGTTTTTCAAAAAAACCCATTTCCTTTTAAGCAAAAAGCTGGTTTGTACTTGAACGGGCAGTATCCTCAGGTTTTTTTCTTTTCCTCATTAGTCCGCTTGAGGGAGCAAAGCGAGCGAAACGGACCGCGCACTGCCGAGCCGCAACTCGGCTGGCGAAGCCCGGCCTGAGCAAGTGTAAATTGAAGAGAGAAAAGAAAGAAATTAAAGTAGCCTGTGTGAATCCAATGCGAAAATCAGAAATTGTTTACCTTAAGCATGTGGCTTGTTCTGGATGTAGGCTCTGAATATTTTTTTCCTGTTAATCCCCTCTTTCTCCATGCACAAGACTTGCAAAATAAGCTTCCTCAATGAAATTGCACAATTCCAGCACCCGTGTTTGGTGCGTCTCCTCAAGTTTGCGAAACGGGTTATCGTAGAGGGCATCCATCATTTTGCCAACACTCTCAAGATACCCAAGGGACTTTTCATCCTTCACCTTTTTCTTCAGGACTTCCACGGTCACCTTGACGGCAAAAGCTTCATCATTTACACACTGGTCCCGGAGTTCGTTCAGGGTCCGTGCAATGTCAAGAGCGGCGAGTTCTCCTTCTCTTCTTTCCCCGGTCTTCTCAGCTTCCATTTTCATTATTTCGATTTTCGCCCCGGCTATTTTTGCTTCGTTTTCGATCTGCTGGTAGCCGGCAGCGTCTTCCCTTTTGATTGATTTGAGCTGGCGGAGGAGTTCGAGACCTTCACGGGCTTCTTCCATGTCGGATTGGAGTTCGGAGGCGTCTTCGGTTTCTGCGGTTTCGGGGGTTTTGCCGCCTATTATGATGGAATCTTTTATTGTGATTGATTTCCGGGATTTCATGTCTCAGATTTAGTTCTATCACTATTTAACTTATTTCAAGAGTCATCTACAAATTAAAACAAAAATTTCTATATAGTATCAGCCTGAAATAACTTTGACCCGTATCTTTAAACTGAATCAGGGCTCGAAATCGAGAGGTAAAAAAGGTTGGACTCTCAAATTGAGATTAAGCGTGAAACCGAATTCTACCAGGGTTTTATACGCTTAAAGATGTCTGTTTCGAACAAAGCTCCTTCTGTAATAACAGATGTCACTCTCGACTTTCTTTTTGAAGATGACCTCTTAAGGATAGACCGTTATGAGCCTCCCTACGAAGTCAGGAACGGGAAAATCCTGCTGGGCAACATAAGCGGAGGCACGTCTAAGTCCATTGCCGTTTATTTTGACCCCCTTATGTGCACAAGGGGCGCTGAAATCAACTGCCAGGTAACTTCCAGGGACGCCCAGGGCAAGCTCAGTTCTGTTTTTATGGAGCCCAAACTTATCAGCGTGGTCTGTCCGATCATTAAAACCGAGCTTGACATCAACGTGGGGAGGCTCAAGGAGTTCATAGAAAAGCTCCCGAGCAAGGACAGCAAGGCCTATGAAATCCATCACGGTTTCGACGTAAGCAAGCTCTCCTCAATCGCCCGCGAAGTCGTGGAAAAGCACGACGTGCGCCACGTCCGCACCCTGAAAACAAAAGACGGCAGGGATTGGGAGATCTGGTACTACGGGAAAACCAAGGTCACAAAAGCCGACATCGTTATCAAGGTCTCAATTTCCTTTGAAAAGCAGCTCCTTGAACTCTTTGCAGCGACGGAAAGCGCTGAAGCCCTTACCGGGCTCCTTGCAGAAGTCGGGCGCGACCTTAAGCACGGCATAGAATTCCGGGCGAGCGGCAAGGGCAATGTCATCAATGTAACAATTAAAGATTCTGTGATCCAGAGGAGCAACCTCCTCGACCTCTGCAGTATGGACGGGACCTGCCCCGTTAACATCCTTGTGGAAGACAGCTTAATCCAGCACTCCACCCTCATCTCCGAAAAGGACGAAGCCAGAGAGGAAAATGAGCGCCTGAGGAAAGAAAGGGAAGAACAGGAGAAGCTGCGCAGACAGCGGGAAGAAGAAACCCGCTTAAAGAAAGCTGAAGAGGAAAGGCTGCGCAGGGAAAAGGAAATCGAGGAACAGGAAAAGCTCAGAAGACAGCGGGAAGAAGCTGCAAGGGACGTAGAAGAAATCAAAAGAAAGGCTCAGGAAGAAGCTGATAAGAGGAAAAAAGAGCAGGAAAGAAAGCAGCAGGAAGAACTCCGCAGGAAGAGAGAAGAAGCTGAAAGGGAGAAAAAAGAGAAAGAAGCTCTGGAAAGAAGACAGCGGGAAGCTCAGGTGAGAAAACGCAGAGCAGAAGAGGAAAAAGCCAGAAGGGAAAGGGAAGAGCAGGAAAAGCTCAGAAAGCAAAGGGAAGAAGAAATTAAGAGAAGAGAAGAAGATCGGAAGAGAAGAAAATTTGAGGAACAGGAAAGCTGGCGTCAGGCAGATGAAAGGAGAGAAGGGGAAGAACTTGAAAGAAAGAAGCGTGAGGAAGTCGCAAAAGTTCCAGCTACAAAACCAATAACTAAACCTCCTGCTCAACAGAAAGTTCCTCCAAAAAAGCCGGGAAGTTCTTCCGGAAAAGGAATCCTTGTTTTCAGCCTCATTTTCGGCGTCCTTCTTATAGGTTCTGCAGTCGCGTTCTTTGGTTTGAATGGCGACTCTGGCGACAGCACTCCGGAAATCCAGCCAGCTCCTGTAACTACTTCTTCTGAAAACACCGACGAAGATGCCCCTGCAGCAACGGTCAATTCTGCTCAAACATCTTCCTCACAAAACCCTGATACCTATACAAACTCTGTAGGCATGGAATTCGTGCTCATTCCTGAGGGAGAATTCAGGATGGGTTCTCCTTCAGACGAAGAAGGCAGATATAATGGCGAAGATCCTGTCCATAAAGTCACAATAGAAGAGTCTTATTACCTGGGTAAATACGAAGTAACTCAGGAACAGTGGGGTGAAGTGATGGGCAGCAATCCTTCTTATTTCGAAGGCGATGATCTTCCCGTTGAACAAGTATCCTGGAATGATGTTCAGGAGTTTATCGAAAAACTCAATGAAAAGGAAGGCACAAACAAATATCGTCTGCCATCTGAAGCGGAATGGGAATATGCATGTCGTGCCGGGACAACAACAAGGTATTACTTTGGTGATGGAGATTCAAAACTTGGGGATTATGCATGGTATACTGAAAACTCGGGGAGCAAGACTCATTCAGTTGGCCAGAAGAAGCCCAATCCCTGGGGTCTTTATGATATGCATGGCAATGTCTGGGAGTGGTGCCAGGACACTTATTGTTCAGATTATAGTGTGGCTCTGTCTGATGGAAGTGCCTGTGAATCTAGAAATCCCTTTGCCCGGATCCGTCGGGGCGGTAGCGGGGCCAACTGCGCCAGGAACTGTCGGTCAGCTACCCGTAGCTATAACGGCGCTGGCTCCCGTAGCAGCTTCCTCGGTTTCCGTGTTCTGAGGGCCGTGTAACCACTCACCACTTTATATTTAAAGTAGGGGGTGATCACGGCAAAACCCGAAGGTCCGACGCATGCGTCAGCCGTCGGGCCTGAGGTGCTGAGCCACGCCAGAATCTTCCAAAAATTAATAATATTGAAGTTGGAGAAAAATGTTGAAAATATTCACCATCGAGTACTCGGAAAATAGTGAAAATTGAAGTCGAGAGGTAAAAAGGGTTGGACTCTCAAATTGAGATTAAGCGTGAAACCGAATTCTACCAGGGGTTTATACGCTTAAAGATGTCTGTTTCGAACAAATCTCCTTCTGTAATAACAGACGTTACTCTCGACTTTCTTTTTGAAGACGACCTCCTCCGGATAGACCGTTACGAACCTCATTACGAAAAAAGGAACGGCAAAATCCTGCTGGGCAACATAAACGGGGGTACGTCCAAGTCCATAGCTGTTTATTTTGATCCCTTGATGTGCTCAAGGGGCGCTGAGATCAATTGCCAGCTAACTTCCAGGGACGCCCGGGGCAAGCTCAGTTCTGTTTTTATGGAGCCCAAACTTATCAGCGTGGTCTGCCCGATCATCAAGACCGACCTTGACATCAACGTGGGGAGGCTCAAGGAGTTCATCGAAAAGCTCCCGAGCAAGGACAGCAAGGTCTATGAAATCCAGCACGGTTTTGACATAGAAAAACTCGCCTCCATCGCCCAGGAAGTTGTGGAAAAGCACGACGTGCGCCACGTCCGCACCCTGAAGACAAAAGACGGCAGGGGCTGGGAGATCTGGTATTACGGGAAAACCAAGGTCACGAAAGCCGACATCGTCATTAAGGTCTATATTTCTTCTGAAAAGCAGCTCCTCGAACTCTTCGCAGCCACGGAAACCGCCGAAGCCCTGACTGGCCTTCTTGCGGAAGTCGGGCGCAGCCTGAAGCACAGCATCGAATTCAAAGCGAGTGGTAAGGGCAATGTCATCAATGTAACAATTAACAATTCTGTTATTCAGAGGAGCAATCTACTCGACCTTTGCAGCATGGACGGGACTTGCCCCGTTAACATTCTGGTGGAAGACAGCGTAATCCAGCATTCTACTCTCATCTCCGAAAAGGAGGAAGCTGGAGAGGAAGAGAAATCCAGAAGGGAAAGAGAAGAACAGGAGAGTTTGCTCAGACAGCAGGAAGAAGCCCACTTAAAGAAAGCTGAAGATGAAAAGTGTAGGCAAAGAGAGGAAGTGGAGAGAAAAGATAAGCAGGAAGTTGAATTAAAAAAACAAGATGAAACCGAGAGAAAGAAGCTTGAGGAAGCCACAAAAACTCAGGCTTCAAAACATATAACAAAATCTTCTGCTCAACAGAAAGTTCCTCCAAAAAAGCCGTCTTCTTCGTCCTCCTCAACAAAACCGAAGAGCTCTTCCGGAAAAGGAATACTTGTCTTCAGTCTCATTTTCGGTGTCCTTCTTATAGGCATCGTGGCTATGTTTCTTGGTTCGAACACCGACTCTGAAACAGCGTCCTCACAAAATTCGGATACTTATACGAACACCATAGACATGGAGTTCGTTAAGATCCCTGCGGGGGAATTTATGATGGGATCTCCTTTAGGTGAAGAGCCTAGAGGTGGTAATGAAGGTCCGGTTCATAAAGTCACTATTGAAGATTCATACTACCTTGGCAAATTTGAAGTTACTCAGGAACAATGGCGTGAAGTTATGGGCAACAACCCTTCATACAATGTGGGAGATGATCTACCCGTTGAACAGGTTTCTTGGGAGGATGCTCAGGAGTTTCTCGAAAAACTCAATGGAATAGAGGGAAAAAACAAATATCGTCTTCCATCCGAAGCTGAATGGGAATATGCATGTCGTGCCGGGACAACAACAAGGTATTACTTTGGTGATGGTGAGTCGAAGCTTGGGGATTACGCATGGTATTATGGCAACTCCGGTATTAAAACTCATCCTGTTGGTCAGAAAAAGCCCAATCTCTGGGGCCTTTATGGTATGCATGGTAATGTTTGGGAATGGTGCCAGGACAGATATCATTCAAATTATAATGGTGCACCATCTGATGGAAGTGCCTGGGAAAGTGGAAGTAGCTCTATCCGGGTCCAGCGGGGTGGCTGCTTGAGCAGTTTCGCCAGGGACTGCCGGTCAGCGAATCGCTCCGACCAAGAACCCGGCTCCCCCAACGCCAACCTAGGTTTTCGCGTCCTAAGGGAAATTTAATTATCACGTTTTCAACAATTCGTTACTTTAATCCGTAAGTTGGAATAGACTCCGTTGGAGGTTTCCAATACTTTATTTCTATTGAAGCTGGATAAGAAATGCTGAAAATATTTACTGTAAGATATTCGGAAAAAACTGAAAATTTTCCTGACCAGCAGATGTCGGATTTTCTGGCTGATAAGGAAGTGCGCTGGCGTTTACCGGATGAAGATGAATTATCCCGCTGCCTCTGGTAGGGCTAAATGTTAAGTTTCGAAGGCGGTAGCGGTTTTTACATAGCTTTTATCTGGTTTTTGTTTAGTGTTTTCCTTACGCTTCGTATTTGTATTCTGGATTGCGGAAAAGGCCATTTGCTTCGCAAATGGGACAAGACAGGTTTGGTAAGGGATTACAGTTGCCCTGTTTTTCTCTGAACTCTCGTCCAAACCTGTCTTTTTGTCCTCTTGAGCGAACGAAGTGAGCGAAAAGGACGCGTGCTCCCGAAGCGCAATTCGGGAAGTGCAACTCGGGAAGTGCAACTCGGGAAGTGCAACTTGGGAGGGACAGGAAATCTATAAATCATTATACTTGTAATACTTAGGATTATGAGTCTATTTATTAACCGCACTGAAGAACTTGAGTTCCTTGAGGCTGAATATGCCAGGGATTCTTCTTCACTTGTTGTCATCTATGGGAGAAGGAGGGTTGGCAAAACCGAGCTTTCCCTGAAATTTGCGGCTGGAAAACCGGTTGTATATTATCTGTCTCAGAAACTGGACCTTGAACGGCAGGTAGAGGACTTTCTGGAAAAAGCGTCCGAACAGCTTGGAACATACCAGCCGAAGATACCAAAATGGGATGCAGCCCTCAAGTTCGTTGCAGAGCAGGCAGAAGGTAAGTCTCTGATCATAATCGACGAGGTCCCATACTTAATAGAAGGCAGCAGTGCGGTGATGTCGGCTTTCCAGGCAGCATGGGACCTGTATCTTAAGGATGCCAATGTCATGCTGGTCCTGCTTGGTTCAAGTGTAGGCATGATGGAAAATGAAGTGCTTGGCTACAAATCTCCCCTGTATGGCCGGAGGAGCGGGCAGATTAAGGTTGAGCCTCTGAAGTTCAGGCACATCAGACATTTCTTTCCTCAAAAGGATGCAGAGGAAATAGTAAGGATATACGGTTGCCTGGGCGGTGTGCCTGCCTACCTTAATAAATTTGACCAGACTCTCCCGTTCATCGATAACGTCAATATGAATATATTGAACAGGGCCACCTTTCTTTACGATGAGGCTATCTTCCTGCTAAAGGAAGAGTTAAGGGAGCCAACAAACTACGAACTGATCCTTGAGGCGATATCCAGGGGAAAGAGCCGGGTCTCTGAGATTGCGGACGAAACCGGCATACCTGTTCACAATATCCCGAAATATCTGCGTGTTCTCATCGGGCTTGGTTTCCTCTCACGGGAATGGCCTGTGACCCTCAAAAAGACTCGGGACATAAAAACCGGCTCAGTCTATGCTCTTTCAGACAATTTCATGAGATTCTGGTACACCTATGTATTTCCGACGAGGTCCATACTGGAGATAAACAGGGATGCCATTGTATCAAAGATCGCTAACTCATATGATCATTACCTCGGCCATGTTTTTGAAGAGATAGTCAAACAATACTTCATAGACCTGAATGCCGCCGGCAAATTGCCTTTTGTTTTCGAGAAAATTGGTAGGCAATGGGGTAAGGTCCGGGGAAAACCAAAAAATGCAAATGCATACGAGATCGATCTTGTTGCACTGAATGAGGATTCGAAAGAGATCCTCTTCGTTGAGTGCAAATGGCAGACCCTAACAGGTAAGAGTGCAAGAAAAATCTTACATGATCTGAAGGATAAGTCCGGGGCTGTGCAATGGCACAACGAAGAGAGGAAAGAGTATTTTGCCATTGCTGCAAAGAAGATCGAGAATAAGGCAGAGTTAAAGGGGAACGGGGTCATGGTCTTTGACCTAGAAGACATTTTTGCCGGTGTGGAATGAATGTATTGTTGTCTTTTGCCGAAGCGAAATTCGGCTGTCAGAACCTGCAGTGTTTATGGGCGCTGTACCCCTGCGTAGATGGTGACCAGACCGCAAGCCCTGCGCCGGCGTTTACCGGATGAAGATGAATCGTCCCGCTGCCTCCGGTAGGGCTAAATGTTAAGTTTCGAAGGCGGTAGCGGAATTACTTTCGATTGCTTCGGATTTGGGAAGTCAGCTTTTGGGTTTTGAGGTTTTTCTTCTTCGGGTGCTTCGGGTTCGTTTGTTTTTCCATTTGTTTGTACATCGGTTGCTGGGGGAAAGCATCGGGCGAAAAATAAAAAATAAGTTATAATAATGCTTTTACTCATTGATTTAGGCGGGTTGATTTGAGGCAATCATTTAATCTGCTTGTTCTCCAACTTCAATTTTCAGGGCATGCCGCTCTTCGAGCGTACAAGCTCGACAGGAATGCGATATTTACGTTATCTCGGCTCTGAGTGGCAAGTTCTTCAACAAAGTTTGCTTTGAAAGAACCACTCTCAAATTTTGAATAAATAGTATAACTTATATATACATCGAAACTTATTATCCAGAAAAACCCTGTGTAAACGTTTTAAATACGGCTCTTTTTGCCTGAGCTGATTTTCCACTTTACACTTATCAATTTCAATTCACATCAATTCTTTCAAGGAATTACCCTTCAAGGATTCGTCCCGGGGATTTATCCTTTATCTGAATAATTCAAAATAATCATTTATCAAAACCTAAATGGTGAATACAACTTGGTTTCAGAGGCACTTAAACAGCAAATCGACCGCTTCCTGCTTGCTTTAGGGATTTCCCTGATGCTCGGGATCATGGTTCTGGGGCAGGACTTCAGGCAGAGTGTGGGGGAAGCCGTCGGGATTTTGATGGACCCCGTGATCACTCTCGTCGGAGCGGAGAACTTCCATCTGGTCCTGTTTGTGATGGCAGGGATCACTGCCGCCTATGCGTCCCTTATCCAGAAGTACAGCATCGACTGGGACCTTATGAGGAACACCCAGGAGCGCATGAAGTCTTTCCAGAAAGAGTTCCGTGAGGCACAGCTTTCCCAGAACACCTACATGCTCAAAAAGCTTGAAGACCAGCGCAAAGAGATGATGGACGACCAGATGAAGATGACCAAACAGCAGTTCAAGCCCATGGCCTACATCAGTATCCTTTCCCTGCCCCTTTTCATGTGGGCTTACTACTTCATCAGCGGGCATGAGTTTGCAACGATGAACTTTCCCTTCTGGGGTGAGCAGTTGCTGACGGACAAGGCGTTTGGTCCCTTCCAGTACTGGATCTTCTGGTATTTCATCTCCTCTCTCGGGGTCAGCCAGCTTATCAGGAAAGCGCTGAACATCGGTGGAGCCTGATGCTTCTAACGGTAAGCGGGCTTCCTGGGTCAGGAACGACCACGATTTCAAAACTCCTGGCCGAATACTACGAGCTTGAGCTGATTTCTTCGGGCGAGATCTTCCGAAGGCTTGCAAAACAGCGGAGGATGAGCCTCTCCGAATTCGGAGCCATGGCTGAAAAAGACGCATCCATAGACCTGGAAATCGACAGGAACCAGAAAGCTATTGCCCACAGCCAGGACAATATTGTCCTCGAAAGCCGGCTGGCCGGGTATATGGCGGAAGGGGTTCCTAATGTCCTTAAAATCTGGATCAAAGCTCCTAAACTGCTCAGGGTGCAGCGCATCCAGAAAAGGGAAAAAACCCTCACCTTTGATGAAGAGCTTGAAAAAACGATGGAAAGGGAAAAATCCGAGACTCTCAGGTACAAAAAATACTACGGGCTCGATATCGAAGACCTGTCAATTTATGACATTGTCATCGATTCCTCTAAATGGAACCAGTACCAGACCCTGGAGATCCTCACAGTTGCGATCGATTCCCTGGGCGGTTTTTTTTGATTCTTTTCTCCCCTTCTTATGTTTCTTACTTATTTCGTTTTCTCTCTGTCTGCCAGCTCGGTGGTCACCGGGCGGCGCAGCTTTTAAGTCTGAGTAATGCTTCATGGAGCTTTTGAGTATCATGTCTTCGACTTCCGGTAAACTGCCTGCTGAAAAAGAAAGGGAACTTATCAGGAAAGCTAGGGCTTACACCAATCCCGCTTATGGCTGCCCTCCCGAAAAGCGCCCTATCCGCGAGTACATCGAGAAAGGTGTCGTAAACATCGACAAACCTAAAGGACCAACCAGCCACGAGGTTGCTGCCTGGGTCAAAGAAATCCTGGAGGTGAATCGGGCCGGGCATTCAGGTTCTCTTGACCCGAAGGTATCGGGGCTTCTTCCAACACTCCTCGGGAAAGCCACGAAAGGGGTTCCGGCACTGCGCCTTTCGGGTAAGGAATACGTCTGCCTCTTGAGGCTGCACAGGCCCGTGCCGGCAAAGGAAATCAGGCGGGTCTGTAAGGAGTTTTCCGGTCCCATCTATCAGATGCCTCCCATCAAGTCTGCAGTGAAAAGGGCTCTCAGGGTACGCACGATCTATTATATCGAATTGCTTGAAATCGAAGGGATGTATGTGCTCTTTCGTGTGGGCTGCGAGGCCGGGACTTATATTCGGAAACTCTGTCACGACATAGGGATGGCCCTTGGTTGCGGCGGACATATGCAGGAACTCCGGAGAACAAAAGCCGGCCCGTTTACGGAAGAGACCCTTGTGACCCTCCAGGACGTGAAAGACGCCTATGTTTTCTGGAAGGAATTCGGGGACGAGTCCGAACTCCGGCGGGTGGTCAGGCCCATGGAAAGCGCATTGTCTCACCTCCCAAAAATTATCCTGCGGGATGGCGCTGTAGATGCCGTTTGTTCCGGGGCTTCCCTTGCGGTGCCCGGGATTGTTAGCCTTGACTCCGACCTCAAGAAAGGGGAACTCACAGGTTTATTTACCCTGAAAGGGGAAATTGTTGCCCTTGCAAAAGCTGATATGAGCACCGAAGAGATTATGGGCGCCTCTACAGGAATTGCAGCCATCCCCATTCGCGTGATGCTGGATATCGGGACCTACCCGAAGGGCTGGATAAGTAAAGAAGAGGGGAAGGTAGCGGCAGATCAGGAAATGGAAGCTGACCCGGGAATGGATACAGAAGGATAATTCGGGACAAAGCCGGGTAAAGCAGGATAAAAAAGGATAAAAAGGATCTATGGATTAAAAGTGGGCAGTATAAAGGATTAAAATGTGGGTCATTCCAGATAAAAATATAAAAAATGAAGGGGAAGTTTTATCTAATCCTTAAAAAATCCTTTATCCTGTACCGTTTCTAGAATAAGGTTTATATATCACTATTCCGTTATAGCATAAGTCGTGCCATGAGGCATGTGCCGAGGTAGTCTAGTGGTAGGGCGCAAGCCTGGAAAGCTTGTGGGGCTTAGCCCCTCGGGAGTTCAAATCTCCCCCTCGGCGCTTACATTTTTTTATGTTTTTCAGGATGGTTTGAAAGTCCGATATTCCTGGTAAATTTTATCAATTTCTTTGTAATTTTTTTGTCAATTCCCTGCTTTTTTCAATTCATTTTCAATTCATTTTTAATTTTTATTCATTGTTTCTTCTCTATCTTTGTTTTCAGGTTTGTACCTGTCTGGAAAGCGCTTGCAGATAACCTTATATACTGGAGTGGCATGTAAAGGAACTCATCAGTATGTACTGTAAAGAAGCTCCTTTTGAGAGCTGCTCCTGAGTTTTCGCATATTCATTTATGGGTATTCGACCGGGGGCTACAGGATGCTGTTTACATCTTGGAGGATGTATATGGTAGAAGAACATAACGAAGAACTAAGGCATCTTGTTCGTATCATGAATACCGACTTGCAGGGGTCGCGACCCGTGCAGTATGCTTTGACTGGTCTTCCCGGAATTGGGAGGCGTACTGCAAAGCTCATTGCGAAGGGAGCAGAGGTTGACCCCGATGCTGTACTTGGATACCTGCCCGACGAAGACGTGGAAAAACTCGACTCTGCAATCGGGAATTTCGAGACAAATGTCCCGGCCTGGATGCTGAACAGGAGAAATGATCCCACTAGCGGAGAAGACAAGCACCTGCTCGGAACGGACATCGTCATGACCTTCAGAGAGGATATTAACAACCTGAAGAAGGTTCGTGCCTACAGAGGTCTCAGGCACGAGAGAGGTCTGAAAGTCAGGGGACAGAGGACAAAATCCACCGGCCGCCGCGGTTCAACCGTTGGGGTTAGCAGGAAAAAGTGATTTCCTTAGTCGAGGTGACATAAATGGCATATCCAGGTAAAAAGAAGAAGAGCTACGAGACTCCCAGACACCCATGGCAGGAAGCCAGGATGGCTGCAGAGGTCGAATTGATCAAGGCATATGGCCTCAGGAACAAAAGGGAAGTCTGGAAAGCGGCCAGTATGCTCAGGATGTACCGGTCCGAAGCCAGGAACCTGCTCGCAAAGGTTGCGGAAAGCAAGGAAGATGGACTGGAAGGGCACCTGAAGACCCAGTCTGAAGAGATCCTCGCAAAGCTCATCCGTTATGGTATTATCAAACAGGACTCTGGAATTGACGATATCCTTTCTTTGAAGACCGAGAATATCCTTGAAAGGAGACTCCAGACTCAGGTCCTCCGCATGGGGCTTGCAAGGACTGTTGTCCAGGCCCGCCAGTTCATTACCCACGGACACATTTCTGTTAACGGCAGGAAAGCCACCGTACCGGGAATGCTGGTCACAAGGGAAGACGAAATGAACATTGGCTACTACGGTTCTTCTCCCCTTATTAGCGAATCTCATCCCGAAAGGCCTGTTCAGATTGCAGCCTACCTTGCAGACCGTGAAACTACTCTCAAGACTGTTGCTGCGGAAAAGAAGGCAAAGGAAACAGAGAGAGGCGGCAGAGGCGGCAGAGGCGGCAGAGGCGGTAAGAGGAGAGGGAGGAGATAAACATGGCAGACATGAAATGGGCTGTGGCCCACATCAAGTCCTCATTTAACAACACGCACATCACGGTAACGGACATTACCGGGGCTGAAACCATTGCAAAGTCCTCTGGTGGAATGGTCGTAAAGGCCGCAAGGGACGAAAGTTCTCCCTATACTGCTATGCAGATGGCAGGCCAGCTTGCAGACCAGCTTAGGGACAAGGGCATCAATGGTATCCACATCCGGGTAAGAGCTCCCGGTGGGAACAAGCAGAGGAGCCCGGGTCCTGGTGCACAGGCTGCAATCAGGGCTTTTGCAAGGGCGGGGATTCGTATCGGCAGGATCGAAGACGTGACCCCTGTCCCGCATGACGGTACCCGCCCTAAGGGCGGAAGGCGTGTATAAGCGAAAAGCAAAACCTTCAAATTTTTTATTTTTTTGAAGGTCTAAATAAGGAAAATAAGGGAAATTAAGGGAAATTAAGGTATATGACGATGGAAGTAGACATTCTGGAGTTATCGGACAGATCTGCAAAGTTTGTGCTTTCAAAGGTCGGCATGGCTTTTGCTAACGGCATCCGGCGCGCTATGATCGCCGATGTCCCTACCCTTGCGATCGAGTACGTAAATCTCTACGACAACACCTCCGTACTCTATGACGAGCAGCTGGCTCTCCGTCTGTCCTTAATCCCGCTTGTAACAGACATTGAGACGTATGTGCCTCAAGCCGAGTGCATGGTTTGTGGAGGCGAAGGCTGCCCTGCCTGTGAGGTCTCCCTTACCCTGAGTTCCGAAGGTCCGGCGATTGTTCATTCCGGAGACCTTATCTCTTCCGACCCTCTGGTGCAGGCCGCAGATGCTAACATCTCGATCGTCGAGCTGAAGAAGGGACAGAAACTCGTGCTCGAGGCCATAGCTCATATGGGCTACGGCAGGGATAGCGTGAAGTGGCAGGCGGGCATTGCATGCGGCTATAAAAACATGCCGATTATAAGCGTTGAGAACTGCGACGCTTGCGGACATTGTGCGGCGGAATGCCCCAAGAGCATCATCCGGATCGAAGAATCCGGGGCAATGGTCCCCGAAGAGGATCTTCTCAAGTGTTCTCTTTGCAGACTCTGTGAAAAGGCATGTGACATCAACGCCATCAAGGTCAACTACGATGAAAACGCTTTTGTCTTTACCATGGAATCCGATGGTTCCTATACCGCCAGAGACCTTATATTGCACGCCTCTGATGTGGTTAAAGGCAAAGCCGAAGGACTCATCAGTATCCTGGATCAGCTCTGAGCCCGTGCTTTAAGAGCCGGTTCATACCCTTCTCCCGGGTCGGTAGAGTATATGCTATCTGTTTACTCTCCGGCCCCGGAAATTCTGATGTTTTCGGGGGTTTTCAGAAACTATTAGAGGCCCTTAGGGGCCCTGAACACCTTCGGAATTATTCAGTTCCATGCGGAGTCTTCCGCCAATTATTATTACCGTTCCTCACGGCTCGAAATCTTTATATATAATCGTTGATATTGTGAGGGAGTGCAAGGTGCGTGCTGCGCCAGAAATCGAAGAGCGAGGGTTGCCCAGCCAGGTCAAAGGCGCTAGGTTGAGGGCCTAGTCTTGTAGGAGTTCGTGGGTTCGAATCCCATCCCTCGCACCAAACTTTCTTTGAAGTGTTATTCTTTCTCAAAATACGTTTTTCCTAAAAGCCTTGTTTCAATTCATTCACAGTTCAGTGTGTCGTCTTCATTAAGGCGCAAAATCGAAGAGCGAGGGTTGCCCAGCCAGGTCAAAGGCGCTAGGTTGAGGGCCTAGTCTTGTAGGAGTTCGTGGGTTCGAATCCCATCCCTCGCACCAAACTTTCTTTGAAGTGTTATTCTCTTAAAATGCATTTTTTCTAAAAATTTTATCCCATCTATTTAGAGTCTGTGTGTCGTCTTCATTAAGGTGCATGTTGTGCCAAAAATAGAATTGCAATGGTTGCCCAGCCAGGTCAAAGGCGCCAGGTTGAGGGCCTGGTCTCGTAGGAGCTCGTGGGTTCGAATCCCATCCCTCACACTAAATTTTTGGGATATAGGTATCTCTAAAAGACGCCGCTCTTTAAAATTATACTTAGGTTAATTTTCTAATTTTTTAATATTTCAATTCATTTAATACATTTTTTACAAAAGTGGCCGATAAAGGTATAACCCTTCCAAGAGAGTTGGAAAACTAAGGAAACTAACTATTACAACATCTACTATATTAGAGGATAAACTTGGATAACTTGTGCCCTTACCATTATAAATTACTAAACATGAAGATTATATTAATAGGCAGCAATAAGCCTGTATATCATAAAATTGTAATTTGTGTTTATATTATTCCTCCCTAAAACCGTTTTGTTTTACTATTTATGGAGGTGAATTATAATGGATATAAAAAACGATCCAAATTCCAAACATAGCCAGTTGACGAAAGTTGCAGTTACAACATCAAGAAAAGCGGAACAACATCTTATAGACAAAGCCTTAAAAATATCCAACGAACTGGATGCTGTATATATCCAAAGGGGGGATTATACAGTCAGTCAAATGATAAAAAAACATAATTTTGAGCGCTTTTTAATTGTTGGGAGGGATAGACTTACTTTAAAGGGGGCTGACAGTGTACTCTTCTGGCATCCGAACATGGCTGAGTTTAAGCTGAGAGCAATTAGCCAGGGGTTTGAAAATCCTATGCTGAAAGCCATGAAACTACAACCCGGATTTAGTGTACTGGACTGTACATTAGGTCTTGCTTCAGATGCTATTGTATCATCTTGTGCTGTCGGAGAAAAGGGAACGGTTGTAGGAATTGAAGTAAGCAAGTACATTGCCTATTTAACTAAAAATGGTTTAGACACCTATGAAAATGTGAATGTTCAAACTAAAATTTTAATGAATAGAATAGAAGTATTAAATGCATCTTATGAAGAGTACCTTTTAAATCAAGTGGATAATACTTTTGATGTGGTATATTTTGACCCTATGTTTCGCACCCCAAATCAAAAGTCAGCTTCAATAAATTCTTTACGACCTTTTGCAGAACACCGACCTTTAACAAAGGAAATCGTCTTGAACGCATTACGTGTTTGTAAAAAAAGAGTTGTTATCAAAGAGAGAATTGGTAGTGGCGAATTTGAAAGATTGAGAATTAAAAATTACTATGGTAATAATAGCCCTGGCTCAATAGCCTATGGATTTATTGAAAAATAAAGCAATTACTATGAAGGAAATATTATGAATTTTACACCTATTCTCCTTCTCTCTTCTTCTCTCTTTTTCTTCTCACTTCATCTTTTTTCTTCTCTCTTCATCTTTCCTCTTCATCTTTCCTCTTCTCTCTCTTCTTCTCTCTTCATCTTTTTTCTTCTCTCTTCATCTTTCTTCTTCTCTCTCTTCTTCTCTTTTTTCTTCTCTCTTCATCTTTCTTCTTCTCTCTCTTCTTCTCTTTTTTCTTCTCTCTTCATCTTTCTTCTTCTCTTTTATTATTTTTTATTCTGTAAAAGCCAGCCGCCTTCGGCGCCAGGAGACAAGAATGACGTGAGATTACTAATTCCGGTTGTATGGGGCATAATTAAGGGTTCAGAGCAAGCTATACTCTTTTTTGCTTAAAAATATCAAATGAAGGATGCAGGACAACCATTTTCTTCCTCATATATTTTTTCATGTGGCGCTCCTTTTTTGCATCAAAAGCAGGAACATCAATAATACGGTCCCGACAATCATGGCTCCCTTCAGGACCGGTAAAACAGGGTAGCCCAGCACCAGATAGCGGGCAAATACGAAAACCGAGGTTATTGCGTAGAAAGTTCCCCATTTAAGTAGGTCGGCATGGTCTTTTTTCCCTCCTGAAAAAACAACTTCTGAAAGGGAAGCTCCGAAAAAGACAAGCACCAGTGGCCAGATGATCTGGTCCAGCCCGTACTTTACGGACGCATCAAGATAAACAATGTATGCGAAGATTGCAACAGCCAGAATGATCCGGGACTTTTGCCCCGAGGCTGAACACCTGGTTTTTCCTTTCTCAAGTGACCCTGATTGAAAAATGTAGCCAATTATTGAGAAGATCGAAGAGTCGATCAGGCCCTCTTTTTTTCTGTACCTGACCATGAGTGAGAAGTGGACTGCTGTTATAAGAAAGGCCAGAAGAATAGTTTCAATCCCCCCAATTGAGATATATCCTTTCAAATTCAGGGCCCCAATGGTTAAAAGGGAAAAAAAGTATACTGCAACCGAACGCCATAATTCTTCTTGCACAATCGGGTCTGTTTTCATATTTTTGCTTCCATACACTTCTTCATCAGGTTTTTACTTTTTTCCTTAGATTGGGTGCTTTACTATTTGATCTTTATTATACTGTACTGAGGTTTTAGCTTACATCCTGTCGAAGTGTTTCACTCAATAGGTGGCCCAACGGTGAAGAATATGAAATGCCAGGGGTGCATTTTCCTCACGCTTCATGCAAAACACGAAAATGATTAATTTTTATATTAACCAGTATATAAATAATCAGCATTTATAGCAGACAAATAAGTTCGAAAAGAGGGCGCTGAATTATTGGGGGGTTTATAAGTGTCATTCAATGAAAGGATGTCTACCCGTTTGGAAAGGTGGGAGAGTGGTAAGGCGCTGCGCAGGGAGGCTCCCCGCAGCAGTCACGGGATCTGGGGGCCCGCCCCTGACCGTCCCGATCCGGTCAGCCTGCTTCAGGAGCAGGATAAAGGTCGTCTGGAGCATTTGTTGCCCATTAAATATGGGCGGATGCTGGAATCGCCTTTTACCTTCCTGCGAGGCTCGGCGGCTGTGATGGCGGCAGACCTTGCTTCAACGCCGGTGACTGGGCTGCAGGTGGAGCTCTGCGGCGATGCCCACCTCTTAAACTTCGGCGTCTTTGCAACGCCTGAGAGGAATCTGGTTTTCGACGTCAATGATTTTGACGAGGCTTATCCGGGTCCCTGGGAGTGGGACCTCAAGCGCCTGGCAGCAAGCGCAGTGGTTGCCGGACGGAATAATGGGTTTAGCGACAAGGTGAACCGGAAACTGGCAGAGACAGTCACCGCTGCCTATCAGGATGCCATGCTGCGCCTCGCCCGGGCATCGGCCCTGGACGTGTGGTATTTCCACGTGGAGGTGGACAGGGTCCTCGAAGCCTTTCAGCGCTCCTCCGGAAAAGCGGGAAAGAGCGCTCGGAAGATGGTCAAGAAGGCTCGTGAGCATACGCACGAGCAGACCCTGGAAAAGCTCACCGAGGTAGTTGATGGGCGGCGGCGGATCCTCAATGACCCTCCGCTCCTGGTGCGGCTGAGCGAGCTGCTTACCGAGGAACAGAAAGCCCAGATAACCGAGAAAGATGTCGAAAAGATGTGGAAGGACTACCTGAGCAGCCTGTCGGAAGAGCGGCGTCTGCTCCTCTCACGCTTCCAGATCTCGGGCGTGGCCTTGCGGGTGGGCGGCGTTGGCAGTGTCGGTACGCGCTGTTTTATCGTCCTGCTGGAAGGGGGTGCTGAAGGTGATGCGCTGATCTTGCAGCTGAAAGAGGCAGGGCCGTCGGTCCTGGAGCCTTACCTCCCAAAGAGGGACTATGGCAGCTATGCGGAACGTGTGGTGGTTGGACAGCGCCTGATGCAGGCTGCAAGTGACATCTTCCTGGGATGGCACGAGAGTCCGTTGACAGGTGTCCAGTATTACTGGCGCCAGTTGAAAGACATGAAAGGTTCGATGGACGTAGCTGACCTGGACGAAGAAGGCCTGGAGACCTACCTGAAGGTGTGCAGTGTCTGCCTTGCCCGAGCCCATGCCAGGACCGGAGATGCGTCTGCCATCTCGGGATACATCGGCAAAGGTAAGACACTTCCCAGGGCTATCGCTGACTTTGCCGTGGCTTACGCTGACCAGAACGAACGTGATTATAAGATGCTGGTGGAGGCTGTGGAGTCCGGTAAAATTACAGTCGAGAAAGGTATATGAGTGTACCCGGGCGTGCCTGTGTGTGCCTGGGCGTGCCTGTGTGTGCCTTAATTGATGAGTTTGCCTGACTGTTAGGACATGAATGGCGGGTTTGCCGACCCTTGATTACGACCGGCTCCCCGTGCTAAAGGAATGAATTGTTTTCGGCTTTTATTCGAAGGATATTGTCATCAGATCTCCTTCAATTGAGTGTTCGTATATCCTCAAAGGCTCTTCCGTAAACCCTTCTCCCGGAGATCCGTCCAGGTTGAATTCCGAATGCCCCAGGGATGAACATCTGAAGACCTTTTCGTCGTGCTCGTAGGAGAGGGCCATGCCCCTGTGGGTACACTCGCTGGAGGCAACCACGTAGCTGTCTTCTCCGGTCCTGGCTATTACCATGTATGTGGGCAGCCCTTCATCAACTATGGTGACTGCATTGCCTACTTCTGCCAGTTCAGGGACCTGGTCTAAGGAAAGCTCAACCGTGTTCCCTGAGATCGAATATACTTCTTCCGTTATTTCGGGTTCCTGGCTTACATATTGCAGAGTTGCGCAACCGCTTATTGTAAGGCTTAACATAAGCAGCATCGTTACAAGTATCGGTACTTTGAGTAGATTTCTATTCCCCATTGTATCACTTTCTAATTTTGTAAGTAGTAGTTAACGTCACTCCCAATTTTAAATTTAAGGGTTATTAAAGAAACCTTCGGTTATCTAGCAAACACCCTGTCAACTTTTAAAAAAAATTAGTGGTCTATCCGCTAATTTTCCGGGCTACTCCCTGGCCTTTTTTTCATCACTTACCGCTTGCTTCCCTGTACTCTTTTGCCAGTTCAACATATTCCGCTGCATTTTCTCTTATTCCCTCAATCTCTGCTTCGTTAGTTTCCCTTTTTGCCTTCGCCGGGACCCCGATAATAAGGCTGCTTTCAGGGTATTTCTTCCCCTGGGACACGAGGGCATTCGCTCCGACTATGGAATTTTTCCCGATTTCAGCCCCATTCAAAACGGTTGCATTCATTCCTATCAGCACGTTATCTTCTATTTTGCATCCGTGAATTACCGCTCCGTGCCCGACTGTCACGTTGTCCCCTATCTCAATCCCGTCATGGGTGTCTACATGAATAACCGCGTTATCCTGGATGCTGGTCCTGTTTCCGATCTTTATCCGGTTTTCATCCCCGCGGATCACCGCATTAAACCAGATGCTTGATAAATCCCCGATCTCCACGTTTCCTATTATATCCGCAGAATCCGCAACAAAAGCTGTTCCGGAGATTTTTGGGATTTTGTCTTTAAATTCCATTATAACCATTGTCTCTCCTCCTGTCAAGTTTCTCCATGCATGCTTTTCATTAATTATTGGTTCTTCGGGTGTCTGCCGGGGCATAAACACCCCTGGACACATTACCGTTGCAGTTATGTGGATAATTATACGCAGGACAATTAGATACCTGTTACATATTTTATATTTTAATTTTGTTTTTGACTTTTCTTTGCGGTCCTTGCAGTTTCCAACAGCTACACATTACAAATATTTATAACATGAAAAGAAATATTTTTATTTTTCAAAATACTTTATAAAGAATATGGCTGTAAAAAATACTGGTGCGAGTAACATAGACTTTGATGCTTTGAGCAATGTGCTGCTTGAACTTAACTCTCCTATTTCCGAGGTTTTAACATCTCTTAATTTCAACCGGGAAATAAGCAGAGAGGCATGTTTTGATATACACAGCAGGGCACTTTTTCTTTTATTGAAAGGTTGCGACTACCTCAAATCGGAAGATCCCGAAAATTTTGAAAAACTAAGGGACAATTTACTGGATTTTGAACTGGATGAGGATCTCAGTCCGAGCCTTGTTAAAGACCTCGTTTTATACACTATTTACCTGAGAGATGTCCTTTACAGGGGATGCCGCCTTCACAGGGATGTATAATAAGAATGAAAAATAAAAATGAGAAAACTTACAAATATATTTTTTAAATCTGGGTGAATATTATCGGGGAAATCGCCTGAGGTGTCTTCGGGAAGATCCTCGGGAAGAATCTCCCCGGCATCTCGGGAAATTTCCGCCGGAACATCGGCCACTTATAATATCTTCAATATTTTCAATTTTAGCACACGCGCGGAATGGGGTCTCCTGCAGGCACATCAACGTAGCGCATGCCGCCGAAGCGGTTCCTGAGGACCACTTCTCCTTTGTTTTCGGAGGTCACTTCCCCTATGACCGCAGCATCTTTTCCGTAGGGGTGTTTTTTCAGGATTTCCAGCACTTTTTCTTCGAAGCCGGCTTTTACCCCTATTACGGCTTTTCCTTCGTTTGCGACTTCCAGGGGGTCGAGGCCCAGCATCTCGCAGGCTGCGGAGACTGCGGGCTTGAAGGGGATGTCTTCTTCTTCCAGGAGGATTCCGGCTTCGCTCTTTTCCGCCATCTCGTTGAGGGCGTTTGCAAGCCCCCCGCGGGTCGGGTCTTTCATGGCGGTTATGACTGCTGCCCCTTCGGGGGTTTTGAGCTCAAGGAGGGGTTCTATAAGCTTCCAGAGGGGTGCGGAATCCGAGACCAGGTCGGTATCGAAGTCAAAGCCTTCCCTGTGAGCCATAAGGGAGATCCCGTGGTCACCTATGGTGCCCGTGACCAGGACTTTGTCTCCCGGGGAAAGTCCTGAGTCCCTTACGGGTATTTCTGCTGCGGTTATCCCGAGCCCCGCGGTGTTCAGGATGATCGAATCAAGAGCGTCCTTTTCCACGGTCTTGGTATCTCCCGTGATGATCGGGACTTCAGCTTCGGCTGCCGTGACGGCCATGGTTTTGATGATTGCTTCAAAGTCGTCCATGGGAAAACCTTCCGGTACAATGACCGCACAGGTCAGGGCAAGGGGTTTTGCCCCCATCATCGTCAGGTCGTTGATTGTGCCTGCAACGGCCAACCTGCCTATGTTCGTTTCCGGGAAAAAAGCAGGTATGATCACATGGCTGTCCGTGGTCAGGACCAGTTCGGAATTCGAATCAAAATTTTCAAGTTTGACCGTGGAGCCGTCGTCCAGGCTCTCGAGCCCCACCGAGCCTGCGCTCTTGCTATTGAAGTTTTTCAGGATGATTTCGCCTATCAGAGCCTGCATCACTTCTCCGCCTGCCCCGTGTTCCAGAGTAATTGTAGTGGACTTCATACTGACCTCTTTTTCAATTTTTTTCCGCTTTATCTCTTCCTGCTTTCTCCAGGCTCTTTCCCGTCCCATCTGCTTACTTTTTCCTTATCTGCTTTCGAGCCCTGCTTCAATTGCACCTACCCACAGGTCAAGGCTTTCCCTGGAATGTTTTGAGGTCAGAAGAATGGGGACTTCGGGGTTCAGGGCCTGGATATCGGCGACCATCTTTTCCGGGTCAACATCAACAGCCGCCGCAAGGTCTATTTTGTTTATCACTGCAAGTTCGGCGGTCTTGAAGATCATGGGGTGTTTCAGGATGATATCGTCTCCTTCGGTCACACTGACGGCGACTATCCTCAGGTGTTCCCCGAGCTTGAAGTCCACGGGGCAGATCAGGTTGCCCACGTTTTCGATTATAAGGAGATCGGTGTTTTTGAGGTCGATTTCTTTCAGGGCTTTCTCGACAAGTTTAGCGTCCAGGTGGCATTCCTTTCCCGTGTTTGCAGGGACGGTCGGCACATCGAGTTTCCGGAAACGGGAGGCGTCCATCTCTGCGATAACGTCCCCTGCGATCACTGCTATCCTGTATTTGTCCTTGAGGGCTTTGATGGCTTCCTCGATCAGGGTGGTCTTTCCGGAGCCTATAGCTCCCATGATGTTCACCGCAAGGACCCCGTGCTTGTCAAGGCTCTTCCGGTTTTTTTCGGCAAGCTTGTCGTTTGCCTTAAAGACGTCGTGTCCCACATTGATTACGTGCATTAACATGAAAAATCACTTCTGAAAATTATTTGTAAATATTGTTTTTAAAAATCGTTTGTGGATGAAATTAACTTTGAAATTATCATGATCAAGGGTTTTTCAAGCCCGGTTTCCTTGTTCAGTTTCAGCTTTAGTTTCAACTTCAGTTTCAGCTTCAGGCTCAGCTTCGGGTTCGGTCTCTATATCTATCGTCTTAATGATGAGTTCCTGTCCTCCTGTAATTCGGGCAGCTCTCCCACAGGCTGGACAGTTAAGGGCTGCAACGTATTCCAGCAGTTCGCTCTGTTGAAGTCCGGTTTCGTTTTCAGCGTCGGCTTTGTTTTCGTCTCCATTTTCGCTTCCGCTTTTGCCCCCTCCTTCGCTTCTGTCCTCTTCAGACTTGCCAGCTGGCTTTCCGGGGGTATCGACAGTACCCATGTATCCGCACTCGCATTCTACGGTTGGGGGGATCATCTCCACCAAAAATTCCGCCCTTTTGGCAATGCTGTCTTCTGCAAGGACATCGAAACAGAACTTTAGCTGTTCCGGGTTCGTGTGGGTCAGCCTTCCCATCTGAAGGGTCACGGCCTTGACTTCGGATGCCCCGTGGGCTCTGGCGGTAGCGATCACCTGTTCGAAGATTTCGCAGGCAATAGAGTACTCATGCACGCCCGCTGCCTCCTGTCCTGGCATACTTGAACCAGTTGTAGCACATGCCCTCCTGGCTGACCATGCACGGACCTGCAGGGGTTTTTGGGGTACAGTCCTTTCCAAAGTTCGGGCACTGGGGGGGTTTTGCCTTTCCGGTAAGGATAGCAGCGCAGATGCAGCGCTTTTTATCTCTGCCTTCGGCTTTTTTCCCGATTTCTCCGAGGGCGGCTGCATAGAAATCCTCATGCCTCTTTGCTGCGTCCTGCTCTTCGAACTCCTTTTTCAGGACAAGCCCGGAACTATCTATATTCCCGATGCCTCTCCATTCGGAATCCGCGGTCTTGAAAACCTCTTCCATCATTTTCAGGGCAATCAGGTTCCCTTCGGGCTTAACGACCCTCGGATACCCGTTATCAACCCTTGCTTCACCTTTTTCAATTTGGGCCAGGAGGAGGGAAATCCCAAGGAGGACATCGTACGCTTCAAACCCGCTCACGACTGTGGGGAAACCCTGCTCTGCAAGGGGCTCGAAAGGTTTTGTCCCGATGATGGTTGCCACATGTCCCGGGGCAATAAAGGCGTCCACTTCGGTGTCCCTGGCAAGCAGTCCTATTGCCGGAGGTGTCCGCTTCTGGGAAACAAGGAGGCTGAAGTTTTCAGGCACGCCCCGAAGGAGGGTTGCCGCATTGGCAGGGACCGTGGTCTCGAAGCCTATCCCTAAGAAGACCACTTCCTGCCCGGGCTTTTTTTCCGCGAGGGTTACGGCATCGTCTATGCTGTAGACCATCCTCACGTCCGCACCTTCGGCTTTTGCGTCCAGCAGGCTGCCCGCGGAGCCCGGGACCCGCATCATATCCCCAAAGGTTACCACGCTTGCCCCGCTCTTTGCCAGGGCGATTGCAATGTCAATATCTGCTTCGGGGGTGACGCATACAGGGCAGCCCGGGCCGCTGATTACTTCGATTTCTTCCGGGAGCACGCTCCGAAGCCCGTATTTCGCTATTGTCCGCTCATGGGTCCCGCAGACGTGCATTATGCGAAGCGGCCGGGCCGAGGCTTCGATTCTCTCCAGGAGCTTCTTTTCGATTTCGGGAATCCCCTGTTTCGGTTGGGGGTTTTCGGAAGCCATTTCAATCAGTTTCCCTGTTTTCCGGTAAGGTCTCCTCAAAACCGAGCTCTCCGTCATCCAGCCCTGCCATCAGTTTCAGGAGGCGCATGGTTTCTTCTCCTTCTTCTTCGGAGATTTCCGATATGGCATAGCCCACATGAACCAGCACGTATTTCCCGAGCAGGGCTTCGCTTGCCCCTCCCAGCAGGTCCATGTTCACGTCTCTGCGGACTCCACCCATATCGACGGTGGCGGTGTTTTCATTGATGATCGCCTTAACTTTTCCAGGAATAGCTATACACATGTTACCTCTGCTGTTTTTTCTTTTAAAATCCGTAAGTGTATGAGAACCATATTTCAGGTGAGAAATATTTATGCATGAAAACAATCTGTGTGGCCCTTTCCCGGGCTTTGGGGTTTGCCGGATTTTTTTATTTTTGGATTTTTTTGTGAGTACCGGGCTCTTTTCAGAAATTCCCGGTTCCGTTTCAGGTAAGTCCCGGTAACTTTTCCGGTAAGTTCCTGCACCTATCTCCAGATTGTAATTTTCCCTGTTCTCCCTATATTATGTATTCTCTGCACTTTATAACCGTTTATGTCTCAAGGTTTAGCGGTTTCCCTGCAGTTTACCATTTGCATGAGGCCTACATGGCATGCCGCAAAGCCTTCTTCAAACCTTTCACACTGTTTTTTTAAAACAAATATATACCCAAAATTATTTCCTGCATTTTTATAGTTCTCTTTTATAACCTTTTTGTTTTCTCTTTTTGGACTATAAATTTTACATAGTATTATCATGCTCCGTTGCATTTCAAAAGAATTCTGTATTTTTTATGTATATCGTGCTTTGATCGGAACAAAGATTAACGCTGTGGAAAACTCTCTCGGCATCGATTACTCCAACCCGGTCAATATCCTCCATGTTGGAAGGTCATACGGCCCCTGTATTGCATGCGCTGTCCATATCCTCGACCTAACAGGGAAGAGCGCTCCGGGCATTTTAAGAATAATATGAAGCTGAATTGGAAGTGTACGTCAGAGGAACTGGAAAGGCATTTAAGCTGAATTGAAAAGGTATGTAAGCTGAATTAAGAGGACGGTATGTAACATGTATTGAAAGGTGTATATGAGGTATAAATGAAAATTTCCCTCATTTGCTCGAAAATTTATTCCTCTTTATTGCCTTATCTTTACCTTAATTTTTCCGGGGTTTTTCCCCTATATTTTTCTCGAAATCAGAATTGAATCCATTTAAATGTTAAAATATGTGTTTTATTTTTGGTGTTATTTTTCAATAATTATTTCTGATTTTTTAGTACTTTCTATATAATTATAGATCTTTTAATAATCATTTTTTCTATATTTTTGTTATTTGCATCAGTGTGAATCTATCATTATTATTTCAAAAGTTTAGATTTTCCTCGTCTGGTTATTTCTGGTTCTCTATGTATATTCATGTCCTTTGATGGTCATTATTAAATTAAACATAATCATATATTTTCAAAAGAATACTTATAACTTTCATTTCATAGAAAAATATATTTATTTTCTCATGTAAAAAAACTTAAATACTATTTACTCATTCCAAATATTATCTGCATATTTATATAACGATTTATATAATTTCAACGAATATTTAAGAACCATTTTCCTTTCGGACATATAGTTTGGGTATATAAAAAACAAGATGTGGTAGAATATGGTCATTGGAAAAAAAAATTTGGTTCATACACTGGAGAGTATGGACTTTTTAAATATGGATAGGCGTACCTTTCTAAAAGCCGTGGGCGCAGTCGGTGCAACGGCATTTCTCGGTACGTACAAAACGGAGATTGTAAGTGCTCTTGAATTTGCAGAGACAAAGCTTGTCTGGTTGCATGGGGCGGAATGCACAGGTTGTTCCGAATCCATCTTAAACGGTGGCAACCCGGACATTGTCCAGGCGATTACCAAGCTTAACGTTAATCTCGCTTACCACGAGACCCTCCTTGCTCAGCAGGGACTTTTCGTGGATGGGAAGCCTGCAAACAGCTCAGAGCTGAACTCCGAAATCCTCGTTGATGAACTGATCGAAGAAGGCAACTACATCCTGATCGTTGAAGGCGCAATCGCAAACGGACCACATGGTTCCGGCCGCTACTGCGTGATTGGGAACAGGCCCTTCAAGGAACTCTTTTCCAAAGCGGCAAAGAACGCTAACGCTATTCTTGCAGTGGGCACCTGTGCAGCATACGGAGGAATAAACTCCGCAGACAGTGCCGTTTCCGAGCTTACCGATTACAGGGGAGTGCAGTTCACAAAAGAAGACGGCTCCAAAGGCATGCTCCAGGAACTTGGCATCCGCAAGCCTGTGATCAATATCCCTGGCTGTCCTGCGCACCCTGACTGGATCCTCCTGACCCTTGGGGCGGTAATCCTTGGAAAGCTCAGGATTCCCGACGACCTCAATTCCGCTCTGGACAGGTTTGGAAGACCCAAAGTATTCTTCCCCCCCGGGCACACGGTGCATGAAAACTGTCCCCGGCGCGGCTACTACGACCGCGGGGAATTCGATACGGAAATCGGAGGGGAAAAGTGCCTCTGGAAGTTAGGCTGCAAAGCTCCTTACACCCACTCGGACTGTGCCCTGCGCCGCTGGAACGGTTCCGTAAGCATGTGCACCCAGGCAGGTTCCCCCTGCATTGCCTGTGTGGAGCCCGGGTTCCCGGATTCTGCAAGACCCCTGTATGTTGAAGCTGAGGACAAGGGCGTGTTCCTCGGGGCAAATATCGATACCGTCTCTAAAGCCGCAGTCGGTGCATCCGTGCTTGCCGCAGGTGTACATGCAGTGCGCAGAATGAAAGGAGATGATTAAAAATGGTAAACGTAACAGTCGATCCCCTTACCAGGATTGAAGGCCACCTCCGCCTGTCCACCGAGGTTAATGCAGAAGGTGTAATCACCGATGCTCAGAGTTCCTGCCTGATGTTCAGGGGCTTTGAACGCATGCTTCAGAACCAGGATCCCAGAGACGCTGCTCTCCTTACCCAGAGGATCTGCGGGGTCTGTCCTACTTCTCACTCTCTAGCAGCAGCAAATGCTCTTGACCAGCTCTTCGGGGTTGCTGACAGTGTGCCCAAGGATGCTCTTGTGGCAAGGAACATCAACCAGGCGTTAAACACCCTTGCAAGCCACGCAACCCATGTCTATGTGCTCTGGGGCCCTGACCTTGCAAACCCCTCTTACCGCAATGTCCTTACCCCTCTTGGAGAAACCGGAAGTGCTGTCTGGAAGGAACTTGTGGGCAGGTTTGCCCCTATCAGCTACAGGATTGATGGGAATGCCATTCCGCCAGGCAGCTCCTACCTTGCAGCAATCCCTGAAAAGAAACGCCTTCAGGAAGCCATCGCAGTCATCGGTGGAAAGATGCCTCACCAGGTCACTTCCTACCCGGGTGGGTACACCTACAAGCCAAACATCGCAGACATCGGCAAACTTTCCTCTTATTACCTTCAGGTGATGGACTTTGTTTCCAGCTACACCTTAAGAGTTCCCTTCGAGACCTGGATTGAAAATACCTATAAGGCAAGCTCTCCCCAGAAGGCCGTGAACTTCGTGCTCGAGCACCTCCAGGGGCTCGTGGACAGCACCGTCACTTCCAACAACTTCAGCAGGGAAGCCGGCTGGGGTGACACGGAATTCTACGCCGCATTCGGTTCCGAACTTGTGGGCGAAACCCTCCTCGGGCTTCCGGCCAGCCTGAAACACGACCGTACCGGCGGATATAGCGATCCCTCAAAGATCAACTTCCTGGCTTTCGGCGCTTTCTACAAGACTGAAAACGGGGACGGGTACGATCCGAACAGCCCGGCAGGCGACCGTTTCCAGACCTCGGGTATCGTGACCGGAAACCTCGAATACAAAAACTTCGATGCCAGCAAGATCACCGAAGGCGTTTCACACGCTTTCTATGAAGATACCGGGGAACTTCACCCCTCGAAGGGTGAGACAAACCCAATAGGCGATCCTGCAGAAATCCGCTATGACCGCGGCTCCGAGAGTAGGTATACCTGGGGCAAGGCCCCGAGATATGAAGGCATACCCTGTGAAGTCGGTCCCCTTTCCCGCCTGCTCGCTATGAAAGAGCCCCTGGTGACCGGACTGGCCCAGGCCTTCAAGGATAACGGATACTCTCCGGCAAACACCTACACCAGGATGGTGGCCCGCATCCAGGAGATTGCCATTATCGCAAATGAGCTCCTTAAGTGGGTAACTGTTGACTATGACCCGAACGGCAAGATTTCCGTGCACACTGACCTTTCCATGGCGAAGGACTCCGAAGGCATGGGACTCTGGGAAGCTCCCCGCGGAGCTCTCGGGCACTGGGTCTCCACAGACAGCAACTCAAAGGTTGTCCGCTATCAGCCCGTGGTTCCGAGTACCTGGAACATGTCCCCGAGGGACGGTGCAGGTGTCCCGGGTCCGCTTGAGCAGGCCCTGATCGGGTCAAAGATCAATGCGGCGGAAAACGCACTCGGTATCGATTATTCTAACCCTGTTAACATCCTGCATATCGGCAGGTCCTATGACCCGTGCGTTGCCTGTGCGGTTCACACCATTGACCTTACCGGGAAAAACGCTCCTAAAACCTTAAGACTCGTATAAGGAGATGATCTTTCATGAGAGGCAAAAACAACCCTATGGTTGTTGAGCGCTACACGGTACTCGACAGGGTGGCTCACACCACCCATGCTTTTGCAATGGTAGTGCTTATCCTGACAGGGTTAAAAATCTATATGGGCTGGGACTTCATGAGCTTCCACAACGCCAGAGCTCTTCATATGATCATGGTTCCGGTTCTCCTTGCGGTGAACTGGATTCTGATCCCTTACAACATCTTCTCTGCAAGTGAGGGCGGAGTTCAGGCAAAAATGGAACATTTCATGGACACGTATATCTTCAGCCTTGAAGATGCAATGCGCCTGAAAGCAATAATGTTAAATTTCTTCGGGAAGGGTGACTACCCGGCATTTACCATCTATGATGAGGTCGAGGGGCACTACAAGACAAAGCTTCACCCCTTGATGAAGATCCTTATCGTGCTGGAAGGTACTGCTATCCTGGTCATTGCAGTTTCGGGAATTGTCCTGTACAAGCTTGACTGGGTTCTTTTCGGGCTTCCCGTGGGCTCCTGGATCCTTTCGGCAGGGGACCTGATGGCACCTTTCTTAGGTATGTCTTCCCTGCAGTTAATGAGGGCGATTCACCTGCTCATGACCTACTGGTTCGTCTTTGAACTGGTGGTGCACATCGGGATCCTGGAATTCGACCCCCATGTCTGGAAGTACTACAGGGCAATTTTCTGGTCAGGAAAGGAAAACCTTGCAGATAGGCACTTCGTTGATATCGTGGGCCATGAACCGAGGAACAACGTGCCTGACAGAGAGCTTGTCTGGCACGATTCATCCGAAAAAGTCCTGGATGCCGCAAAAGAGTAGATTCAAGAGTGAGGTTTATAGCCGTATCCCGCTAATATAGGCATATCCCTCTCGAAAAAATAAAACGTCCTGAATTGACCTGTGTTGACCAGAATACCTATGTTGACGTGAGAATATGTCTATATTAAATGCTCCGGTCCGAATCCTGGGCTGCGGAAGCCCTTTCATGGGAGATGACGCCGTCGGCCTGAAGGTTGTTGAAGCCCTTAAAAAAACGGAACTTGAAGGGCTTGACGGCCTTGAAGTAGAAGACGCTGGCGTTTGCGGCCTGGACCTTTTAAGCCTGCTGGATGGCGCCCGGAAAGTCATAATTGTTGACGCGATCCTGACCGGCGCCCGGGCAGGTACCATTCACCGGCTTTCCGGCTTGGACCTGATAGCAGGCACTGCACCCCACGACATCATTTCGGTACACGACATGACCATATCCGATGTCCTGAAGATAGGGGAACAGGTGCAGGAACTTCCGGAAATCGTGGTCTTCGGCATAGAAATAGGAAAACAGGCTACGGAAATTACAATGGAAATGAGCCCTGATGTGCTTGAAGCCGTAAACGAGGCAGTCCGGTTGATCAGGGAAGAAGTTTCTGATCAGTTTTGATCCTGATCAGTTTTGATCCGGAACTGCTTTTTTCCTTCTTTTTCTTTTTTCCAGAATTAATCTTTTCTTTTCCTTGACGTGAGAGCGGCCTTCCGCATGTAAGGGTAATAGCATTTTGGCATCCACTTGCAAATAATGGCTTTCTGGAAAGGTCTGGCATGGTGCTGTTTTTTGAATAGATCAGCTCCTTATGGAGGGGAAAACCCCTGCTAAAGATAGGTGACATTTTCTTCTTTTGCTCGAACGATATTCTTTTTTTAGGTAAGCTATTTATCGATTGGTTTATGATATTAATTATATTCAGGACTTTCTTATGTAATAATATTCTACTCTGGTGGAGGTGTTGTATGGGTAGAGGAATCTCTCCTGACCGATTCAAGAATCTTGATTTTATGAAGATGGGGCGACGAACGTTCCTGAAAGCCTTAGGGGCTCTGGGAGCGTCTCTGTTTTTGCAAACTTATCGAAGCGATATTGTTAAAGCCCTGGAATTCGCGGAAACCAGGATTGTCTGGATCCACGGTGGGGAGTGTACGGGTTGTTCCGAGTCCCTGTTAAATGGAGGTGAGCCTGATGTTTTGCAGGCTTTTGACCGCCTGAACATCCGACTTGAATATCACGAGCTCCTGCTCGGGCAGCAGGGGATTTACGTGGACGGGGAGATGGCAAATACTTCCGAACTTAATTCTGAAATTCTTTTTGAAGAAGTTATTGAAGAGGAAGGTTATATCCTGGTTGTGGAAGGGGCTATTGCCAATGGCCCGAAAGGCACGGGCAAGTACATGATTCTGGGGGGCAAGACCTATAAGGATATTTTCCGGGAGGCTGCTGAAAATGCTTCTTTAATCGTGGCAGTAGGGCAGTGTGCAACGAACGGGGGGGTTAACTCGGCGGACAGTGAGATCAAGGACCTTATGGACTTCCGCGGGGTTGCTTTTACCATGGAAGACGGGGAGAAAGGAATGCTGCAGGAACTGGGAATCGAAAAGCCCGTTATTAATATCAACGGTTGTCCTCCTCACCCGGACTGGATGCTCCTGACCCTGGGAGCGGTGGTGCTGGGGAAGATCAAAGTTCCCGACGACCTCCCTGAGGTTCTGGATGAATGGCTGCGTCCGAAAGTCTTTTTCCCTCCTGATTATGTCATCCACGATAACTGCCCTAGAAGGGGGTTCTACGACAAAGGAGAGTTTGATACCGTCGTAGGCGGGGAGAAATGTCTCTGGAAACTCGGGTGCAAGGCTCCATATACCCATGCGGACTGTGCCATACGCCGCTGGAATGGCTACCACAGCCTCTGCCCTCAGTCAGGGTCCCCGTGTATCTCCTGTGTATCTCCGGGTTTCCCTGATAGTTCACGCCCCTTTTTCCAGGAAATTGAGGACGTGGGGATTGCAGGCACAAATATTGATACCGTTGCGAAAGTGGCTATCGGGGCTTCCATGCTTGCGGTAGGAGCCCATGCTATCCGGAGAGTCGCCGTGACTGAAGGAAAAGAGACCGAGGAAGCTCCAGGTAAAGAGCCGGAGCAAGCGCCGGGCAAAGAACCGGAGGAAGTTCCAGGTAGAAAAGCGGGCAAAGATGAAGGAGAGGATCAGTAAATGGTCAAAGTTACGGTTGATCAGCTTACCCGGATTGAAGGGCATTACAGGATCGACACCCAGGTCAACGAGGAAGGGGTGATTACGGAAGCCCAGAGCATGGGGCTTATGCTCAGGGGGTTTGAACGTTTCCTCCAGCACCAGGACCCCCGGGATGCTGCCCTTCTTACCCAGAGGATCTGCGGGGTCTGCCCGACTTCCCACTCCCTTGCAGCGACAAATGCCCTTGACCAGCTCTTCGGAGTGGAGGACGCCGTTCCCAAGGATGCCCTTGTGGTACGCAATATCCACCAGGGCTTGAACACGATTGCCAGCAACACGACTCACATCTACGTGCTCTGGGGAACAGACCTTGCAAATCCGGCCTACAGGGATTTGTTTGGAAACTTTGGGGATACGGGTAAAGCCGTCTGGGACGAGCTGCTTCGGAGGTTTGCCCCGATTAGCTACAGGCTAAATGGCGTTGATATCCCTGTCGGGGTCAGTTATGCGGCTGCTATCCGGGAAAAGCGGCGGCTGCACGAAGCTATCTCTCTTCTCGGGGCAAAGATGCCCCATTCTGTCCTGGCGCATGTGGGGGGAGTGACCTACGGGCCCACCCTTGCGGACATCGGACAGCTTGCCTCTTACTACTGGCAGGTAATGGATTTTGTTGAGAATTTTGCCCTGGGCGTTTCCCCCGAGACCTGGATCGAAAACACCAGGTTTGCGAGTTCCCCCCAAAAAGCCGTAAACTTTGTGGTTGAGCGCCTGCAAGAACTTACTGCCGCCTCCCTGGTCTCGAAAGACTTTTCCCATGCCGCAGGCTGGGGGGACGTGCCTCTTCTTGCTGCTTTCGGCTCCGAACTGATAGGGGAGGAAGTTCTGGGGCTACCCGCAAGCATGAAACTTGACCGGACAGGGGGCTACAGCAACCCTGATACGATTGGCTATCTCTCCTACGGGGTTTTCTTCAAGCCCGAGGACGGGGACGGCTATGACCCTACCAGCCCTCCGGGTTCCAGGGTCATTTCTTCAGGTTACATGGACGGGAACCTCAAGCTGCATAAGTTCGACCACAGGAAAATTTCCGAAAGCATAGCCCATTCCTTTTATGTTGACTCCGAAGCCGACAGGTTCCCCTGGGAAGGAGTCACCGAACCTGAGCCCGAACCTGATGAAATTGATTACTCCAGGGGTACGGAAAGTCGCTATTCCTGGATAAAAGCACCTAATTACGATGGGATGCCCTGTGAACTCGGGCCCCTTTCCCGCATGCTCATCATGGAAGACCCGCTCATCATCGGACTTGCGCAGCTGTTCAGGGAAAACGGCTACCCTGCTATCAACACCTATATCCGTATGCTTGCCCGGGCACAGGAGCTCCTGGTTGTTGCATCCGAACTCCTTAAATGGGTGACCGTAGACCTTGACCCCGGCGGTAAGTTTGCCGTGCCCACCGACCTGTCTATGGCAAAGGACTCCGAAGGCATGGGGCTCTGGGAAGCGCCCAGGGGTGCCCTGGGCCACTGGGTTGCAACCGGCCCGGACTCCAGGGTAACGCTCTACCAGGCTGTGGTTCCGAGTACCTGGAACCTGGCCCCGCGCAACACTGCAGGCGTCCCCGGTCCCGTGGAACAGGCCCTCCTGGGGAACAGGATTTCGGCCGCCGAAAACGCCCTGGGTGTGGATTATACCAACCCTGTCGGCATTTTCCATACGGCTCGTTCCTTTGATCCCTGCCTCGCCTGTGCCATCCATACCATTGACCTTACCGGAAAGGAGAAAGAGAGGGTCAGGGTGATCTGACCGGGGAGGTCGAAATATGGTGGGGAGAAATATGGACGAAAAATCCGTTAGTGCTGGAAATTCCGGTAGTTCCGGAAATCCCGATCCCGGAAGTCCCGGGGAAAGCCTGGTTGTAGAACGTTATACGCGGATGGAACGGGTCACACACCTGATTCACCTGCTTTCCATGCTGGTCCTCGTTGTTACCGGGCTTAAGATTTATCTAGGCTGGGACTTCATGGATTTCGATAAAGCCCGCGGGCTGCATATGATTGCAGTTCCTTTCTTCCTGGCAGCGAACTGGATCCTTGTTCCTTACAATGTTTTTTCGTGCAGGGGAGAGGTCTGCGCCCTGAACGACAGGTTGAGCCATTTTATCGAAAGTTACATCTTCGGGCCCGAGGATGCCGAACGCCTGAAAGGCATCATACTCAATTTTTTCGGCAAAGGGGAGTATCCGGCATTTACGGTTTATGATGCTCAGGAGGAACATTACGTTACGAAACTTCACCCGCTGCTCAAGCTCCTGATCCTCTTCGAAAGCTCTGCAATTCTTCTAATCGCCGCCACGGGAATCGTTCTCTACAACCTTAACTGGTCCCTCCTCGGGCTTCCTATAGCTCAGTGGATCATCTCGATTGCCGGGATCTTTGCCCCTTACCTGGACGTTTCGGCTCTGGGCCTGATCCGTATCGGGCACCTGGTCGCAACCTACTGGTTCCTGTTTGAATTCGTGATCCATGTGGGAATCCTTGAACTCGATCCCAAAGTCTGGAAGTACTATAAGTCAATCTTCTGGTCAGGGAAAGAGGACCTTTCGGACAGGAATTTTGTTGAAGTGATCAATAAGAAGTGAGAGTTCAACGAGAAATAAGAGCTCAACGAGAAATAAGAACTCAACGAGAAATAAGAACTCAACGAGAAATAAAGGGCTCAACGATAAATCAGAGTTCAACGATAAATCAGAGTTCAACGAGAAATAAGGATGAATTAATTACTGCATGATACTCAGATGTTGCATATAATTTGTTATAAGTTGTATGTCGGGAGCTGGCAAAGAGCCTATCCGGATTAAGCCCGGCAGTCTCCTGCTAATTCTCTTTTTGCTTTCCCTGTTCCATAAAAATGTTCGAAAATTAACTAAATTTATTGCATTTTTAATATTTTTTCCCATAGAATTAATTGGAAATGTATGAAAATTTCCAAACGGTTATATACTTCTCACCACGTAATTATATATGGGTATATAGATGTATGAACTGGCAGGGTTTCGTACCAAAATCGGCCAGATCATCCTCAACCTGTTGATTCTTCTTTTGCTGGTGGCACTCGGTCTGAAAGTGGTTGAGGTTGCTCTCAAATGTTTAGTGTTTCATCACCCTTTCTAAAAAACGAGGGTGTTCTTTTTTATCCTGAGTATTTCCCTACCGAAATCCTTATTGTAAGCCCGGGCTATTGGCAGAAGTATGGAAATGCAAAAGGAAATCCAGGTCATCTGCGGGACAGTGCAGATCCCTTCCCTTCGGGAATTCCTGAAAACAATGAACACCGTCTCCTCTGCCCATGGGGTTATCATCCAGGGCCTGAATGCGGAATTGCTTGCAGGGGAGAGGCATCTTCATTTTGCGGTCGGAAAGGCTCTTCGGGCAGTGGCTGCGGGAACTAATGTGGCAAAGGACCCGGGAGTCGAGATCATGCGTTATGCAGCCGGGGAAAGGCAGATCGAAAAGAGTTTTGCAATTGGGCTGCATGAAGGAAAAAACAGAGCTGCATTCGTGCTGCTCGGGAAAAGGGAAAACTTGCTTTTGGCTTTTTCTGAAATTCAGAAGATAATCGATGAAAAGCCGTGTTCCGAAATGCTCGCCTACTCCGATGCCAAAAGGGAAGGGGTCCTTGCCCTGTTCGGGATTACGGACGCGGAAATCGAAGCCGCCGGGGAAGATAAAATCCCTGAGCTTGTGCTTGAAAGGGTGGCCCTGGCAGACCTGTTGAAATGAATTCTTAAGCGGATTTTTTCCCTTGCTTATTTTTCCCTTTCTATTTTACCCGGTTTTATTCTGTGAGGGCTTTTATTCCCGGGGTTTTCCCGGCGTTGGATTTTACACTCTTTTTCTCGAACCAGTCCATCACTGCAAAAGCCAGGGCCCTGGAGCCTTCAAGGAATTCCTCCTGTCCGAGCATCTCCTCTTCAGTCCGGATGTATTTTCCTTCCACGATCTCGTGTCCTGAATCTTCGATCAGGTTTTTTATCCACTGCTCGTCAGCTTCCGGATGGAACTGCAGGCCAAGCACATTCCCACTGTAGATGAAGCCCTGGTTCGGGCAGGCCTCGCTTTCGAAGAGCCTGGCTGCTCCTGCCGGGATTTCAAAAGTATCTCCATGCCACATGAAGGCGGTAAATTTCGGGGGCATGTCTGCAGGAAGCTCTGAAATAGGAGGGCAGTCTTCAGTAAAATGTTCATTTCCTTTTTCGTTCACAGTGGATCTGACCCTGTGCCAGCCGATTTCCTTGAACCGGTTTCTACTGACTTTCCCGCCCAGGACTTCCGCAAGCATCTGAGCGCCGAAACAGCTCCCCAGTATGGGTTTGCCTGCTTCGATTGTTTTCCTGACAAAATCCTTTTCTGGCCTTAACCAGGGATGTTCTTCTTCCTGGTAAACACTCATGGTGCCGCCCATTATCAGAAGCAGGTCGATATCTCCGGGGTCCGGGAATGTGTGCCCTTCTTCGTAAAGCAGGGTTTTAGTGAGCTCATGGTTTTTTTCTTCTATCCAGGTTGTAATGTTTCCAAGTGTCTCGGTTTCAATGTGCTGGAGGCAGTGAATTTTCATCGTTTTTCCACCTTGGGGATGAATTGAGTGGGAATGAATTGTATGAGAATGAATTGTATGAGAATGAATTGTATGGGAATGAATTGTATGGGAATGAATTGTATGGGAATGAATTGGTGGGTGGGTTGTTTCCCAAAGATTAATTAATATATTTATAAATTTTTCTTTGCTGTTTCAGTTTGTTCTATGTTTTCTTTCCGGGCAACAGATTCATTAATATACTATCGTGTCAACAGATCACATAAAAAGGCAAAGAACATCCGTATAAAAAGAGTTTTTGATCACCAAAAATTAATTCTACTTTAGAATACGAATTTATTAGCAGGAAGCAGGAAAATAGAGACGATTATCATGCCTCATCCGAAAACTGTAGAAGAAATGATTGAGTGTGCTGGCCCTATTGAGTGTGAGTTACTGCCGAGGCTCGTCCAGGTGACGGAAGCCGCTGCCATTGCCGCAGCCTACCAGATGGGGCGCGGAGACAAGCATTTTGCCGACCAGGTGGCGGTCGCATCCATGCGGAGGATGCTGAACAAGCTTGACATGAAGGGCATGATCAAGATAGGGGAAGGAGAAAGGGACGAAGCCCCCATGCTCTACATAGGGGAAGAATTGGGGACAGGCAAGGGAAATCTCGAAGTGGACATTGCCGTCGACCCCCTGGAAGGGACTAACCTTACTGCGGACGGGGCTCCGGGTTCCGTTGCTGTCATGGCAATGGCAGAAAGGGGCGGGATTTTCCATGGCCCGGATATCTACATAGACAAAATCGTTGTAGGGCCTGATGTGGTAAATTATGAAAAAGAGCATCCCGGTGAAAATATCGATCTGGACGCCCCTGTCAGCCACAACCTTGAGATCGTTGCAAAAGCTCTCGGGAGGAGCATCGACGAGCTCGTGGTCGTAATCCTTGACCGTCCCCGGCACGCCCAGAAGATCACGGAGCTCCGGGAAGCCGGAGCCAGGGTGAAGCTTGTTTCGGACGGAGACCTGATGCCCGGGGTTGCAACCGCAGTCCGCGGCTCGGGTATCCACGTTGTCATGGGCGCAGGCGGCTCGGGTGAAGCCGTGCTCACGGCAGCCGCAATCAAGGTCCTGGGCGGAAAGATCCTTGGAAGGCTTGTCCTGCCCACGGTTGCAAACGGCAAAGCCAAAGAAAAGATCGATGAGGAAATTGAAGAAAAGCTCCCAAGGCTTGAGAAGATGGGCATAACCCTCGAAAGCCTTAACGAAATCCTGGACACGGATAAGCTGGTCCCTGGCAAAGACGTTATCTTTTCCGCAACAGCCGTCACTCCCGGCCACTTCCTGCGTGAAGTCAACCTCTTCGGCGGCGGGGATGCCAGGGTGCACACGATTTCCATGGGCGCTTCCGGAGTTGTCAAGTTCACCGACAGTATCTACATAAAGGACAAGCAGGAGACTCCGCTCTACCTGTAATTCCTTTTTTTTCATTTTTCCTATTTTCAATTTTCCGATCTTGTTTTTACTTGTTATTCAAAGGAATTCATCTGCGTTTTCCCATTTTTTTCCCGTTTTTTCTCAATTTTCGCTCCACTTTTACTTTGCTTTCAATTCTTGGATTTTCTAAAGAATCCGAAAAAAGGTTAATAATCTGGCAAAAGGTTAATAACCAGAAAAACGAAGGCAGAACAAAAAATTCCGAGTTAAAATATGAAGGTATTTCTTGAAAGTTTTGGCTGTTCTGCAAGCCTGGCTTCGGCCGAGATCATGAAGGCAACTGTGGAGAGGCTTGGGCATGAGCTGCTGGAGTCAGGGTCGGCTGATGAGGCAGAGGTCTATATCTGCAATTCCTGTACGGTCAAGTACACCACCGAGCAGAAGATCCTCTATAAAATCAGGACCATGGGCGAGCAGGGCATGGAAGTCATCGTTTCCGGCTGCATGCCCGAGGTCCAGTTAGAAGACATTCTGCACGTCAACCCCGAGGCCCACATCCTGGGGATAAACGCGGTTTCCCGCCTTGGCGACCTGCTCTCTACCCTTGAATCAAGGAAAAAGACAGGAATCCCGGCAGAGAGGCTTGAAATCAGGACCCCCGATCCTGTCGGCTTTTTGAGCGTTCCCCACAAACGTTCCAACCCGAACATACACATCTGCCAGATCTCCCAGGGCTGTAATTTTGCCTGTTCTTACTGCATAGTCCGGCATGCCCGGGGAAAGCTCCGGTCCTTCCCGCCGGAAGCCATAGTCGAAGATATCCGCGCAGCCGTTGCCGAAGGCTGCCGGGAAGTCTGGCTCACCTCCCAGGACGACAGCCAGTACGGCATGGACACCGGGTTCAAGCTTCCCGAACTCCTCCGGTTGATCTCGGAAATCCCCGGCGACTTCAAGGTCAGGGTAGGCATGATGAACCCTTTTTCCGTCCTCCCGATCCTCGACGACCTGGTGGACGCCTTTGATTCCGACAAAATCTTCAAACTTCTCCACATCCCAATTCAGTCCGCTTCTCACTCCGTGCTCAAGCGCATGAACCGCCTGCACAGGATGGAAAACGTGGACATCATCATCACGAAATTCCGGGACCGTTTCGAAGACCTTTCCCTTTTCACCGACATCATCGTTGGTTTCTGTGACGAAAGTGACGAGGACTTCAAGGAAACCGTAACCTGGGTGGAAAAATACTGCCCCGAAAAAGTCAATATTTCCCGTTATTCCCCCCGCCCCCACACGAAAGCTTTCTCTTTCCGGAACCTTGATTCCAGGATTTCCGTGCAGCGTTCCCATACCCTTCACAAAGTCTGCGAGCAGATCAAGCTCGAGTCCAAAAAGGAAATGCTTGGCTGGAAAGGCAGGGTTTTTGTCTCGAAATACACGAGTATCGGGGACGTTCTCGCCCGCACGGACTCGTACAGGCCCGTGGTTATCAGCGGCTCGGACCTTAAACCCGGACAGTACGCTGAGGTGGAGATCACGGACGCGACCCCGGGGTATTTCCTGGGGAAACTGATCAGGTGAAGGTGCAAGCAGTCATTTTATTTCTTTTCACCTGTACCTTTTATCACCTGTACCTTTTGTTATCTGGCATTCTAAATTATTGAATTTCTTTTTTTCATGGGCTATACATTTATATGATACAATTTATATATTATTTGATAAATAATGCCATGTTACCTTTTTTGATAAATGGGTTTTTGTGCCCGTTCTTCCTTTGACTGAAAAATGACTCACTGTATGAGGCGGAAGACTTACGGCATGAGATCACTGAAAAAAGGATGAGGCAAAACTCGTGACATAAGGTAAATTGCTCACAGCATGGGGGGGTTTTTAGTGCTGGAAAATATTGGTATCAGTATCGGGCAATGTATACACATGTTGACACGGATAGCAGACAAAGCTCTCAATAAGTTCTGGAGGGATGCTTCTGCAAGAAAGCATCCGATAATCGACCTTCAGGGTAATTTGAGTTATTCGCTTTCGAACGAGGACGGCCTGTTGTACGTAAGAAACGATTTTACAGCTTCTCCTTACGATGAGTTTGAGTTCGTTTTCGGGAGCCTTTTCCTGCCTGACCCGGTCCAGGAACTCCTTTCCGAAGATAGCAGTAATGATAAAGTGCTGCTTTTGATGGTGTACGGAGAAAGCACCCAGAACCTTTTACTCTCCGAGCTTGATATGAGCACTGATTACATGCTCGATCTTCCCCATGGAGAGTATTCCTTTTTCGGACTCATTCTGGATGCAGGCACCGAAGACCTTCTGGATTCCACAATCTACGCTATAGGCCTCCCCTGCGAAGACGACCTGAATAACCCTGATCTAGAGAGTTCTTATATCGAAAACCCTGGCGACATCCTTGAATTCGTCGATCCAACCCCTATAGAAATTACAGGTGGGGGGCCTTACTACCTTAATTTGCTTATGCTGGACGCCGAGCAGATCCCGGACTGCCCCCTGCTACTCTCAGATTTTTTGCAGGAGGATTTCTTGCAGTCCCCTCTTTGACCCTCTCTTTTTCTCCTTTTTTTCCCTTTTCTTTTCCCCTTTTCCCTCTCTTTGAAAAGGAAAATAGCTATATAGTTACCAATTTTCAGTAATTCCGAATGCCGCTAAAAACCGAATACGAAAAAGTCGAAGCCTACACCACGAAAGACAACTCAATCATCCGCGAACTCATGCACCCTGCTGTCCACGGCAACTCAAAACAGAGTATCGCCGAAGCCACGGTGCCTGTCGGAGGGGAAACCCTGCTTCACAAACATACGGTGGCTGAAGAAATCTATCATATCACCGAAGGCAGCGGGATAATAACCCTCGGTTCGGAAGAATTCGAAGTCGAGGTAGGGGGCACAATCTGCATCCCGCTAGGGACCCCACACAGGATCAGGAATACATGTGAAAAGGAGCTGAAGATTCTCTGCTGCTGTGCGCCGGCTTATTCGCATGAGGATACGGAACTGCTGGGATCGTAATTTGTAAAGAATCCTTATTATATGGACTCACGTTGTGATTTCTGCATATGTTTTTCCAGAATTGCGTTTTTCGGCTGATTTCAATTGACATAATTACTTTTGTTTCTGATTGCTTTCAGGTACCAGCGTTCTCACCGGTCAGCTTGCTGACCGGCTTTTCCCGAATTTTAAATAGAAATAAAAGACGTTGACTTCATATAAACGCCATTTTCTAGTAATTTGAGCAAAATGCAGAACCTGGACATTTCGATGCTGTCAAAGTGTTTTATCCTATTTTGGAATGCCACTGATGATGTTTTTTCTTACTTCTTTTGTCTTTGCCTTTTTTATGGGAAATGCCGCTCGCAAGCGAGCGTGAAATAACGACGGGATAAGGCATTCCGGTTACCCTGTTTATTTATTAGAGGCATGAAGTGCATCTGGTTGCCATTTTTCTTGGTGTGCTTTTGCTGGCTGAATCCTGTTTTTTTCCATCAACAGCCTCGATGCCTCAGGCGGAACGAACATCGGCGCCAGCATGAGTACCGCAAACAGCCACCTGATCAATTCCGGGGATTCCGAAAGCGTCTGGATGATAATCCTGCTTACCGACGGCCAGGGTTCCTACAGCGATTACTATACCCAGCAGGCAATCGCCAACAACATCACCGTCTACACCATCGGCCTCGGCAGCGATGTGGCACCTCTCTGCTCACCACCATAGCCGAATCCACAGGCGGCCAGTATTTCCACAACTAGATCAGGAATTCCGGTGAAAAGGAGCTGAAAATTCTTTGCTGCTGTGCGCTGGCATATTCGCATGAGGATACGGAACTTCTGAGATGAGCCTGGGGATCTGTTCTCAAAAGGGAATGAAATGAACCCGGAAGCTCCTTTCTCGACAGCATTTGGCTGGCAGGGAGGAGTAGTTCGCGCATCTATCGGTTTGTAGGTAAAGTTTGTATTTGCAACTTTTCAATTATTTGGGAAGCTTGCCCGGTTTACTGGTCCAAACATTAGCTTATTTTTGTAACTTTATCAAACGAACGGTCATTAATATTGGCATTTCCGCATCATCATCTGCAACTTCAAAAAATTTATCAAGCACAAAACCCCTGTTAAATGCAAGGTTTAAGATCTTTTGCAATGACCTGTGGTAATAATTCTGTAAAAGCGGTTGTCCTCTTAAAGCTTCGCCCTTATGTAAGCACGGAGTAAGATATTTTCCTTCTGGATGCGTAAAACACGGGTGATGAGTAGAGAACACGAAAATGCCGTCATCGGATAACATATCATATACGGCTTTGAACAATGGCTCGATATCTGAAATGTCCATGATTGCCATATTGGATACCGCTTTGTTAAACGGCGTTTTTCTTTTCAACTTAAGAAGCTGGTTATAATCGGTAGCATCGCAAACACAAAACTCCACCTTATCCAAAACATCTGATCTGCGCTTTTTTGCGTGTTCAATCAATTTGGTGCTGTAATCAAACGCAACAACTATAGCTCCGTTTTTGGCAAGTCTTTGCGAAAAGTTGCCGTTTCCACAGGCAATATCTAAAACAAAATCTCCGTATTTAATATCCAGCAATTTTTCGGTATTTGGACGCACAAGATGACAATGAAAATAGTTGGAGTTATCGCCCATTTTGCTGTCCCAATAGTCAGCGTTTGCTTCCCATGCCTGTAAGCTTTCTTCGTTTGTGTTTTTCATTTGGCACCTCGAAAAAAATATAATTTCATGGGAGCTTAAATGACCGGCGTAAACTTCAAATATTCGCCTTATACGAATCTGATTCAGCTCTTCCTGATTAACCTCCTTACTGAAACCATCTAAGTTAATTCTTTCTATCTTTTGCGGGAAATGCCGCTCGCCAGCAAGGGGACAAAACGACGGGAGGCGGCTAGTAAGGTTGCCCTGTTTATTGCTGTGCTTTTGATGGCTGAACCCTGTTTTTTCCATTCACTTTTTGAACTTCGAAGGTGGCGCTTTTACTCGTGTATATGCGTCTTTGCCTTTTTTATGGGAAAGGCCGCTCGCAAGCGAGCGTGAAATAACGACTGGATAAGGCATTACGGTTGCCCTGTTCATCAGACCGATGGAATACAGAAGTTTTTCGGGCTTCCGGCTTCCACCTTTTTCTTTCACTCCTTCTCTTCATACCACTCGTCCCTTGCTTCTACAATCGCCCGCATATTCGCAAGTGGGGTCATAGGGGCTATTCCGCATCCAGGGGCGAGGATGTCCACGCCGTCCGAGAGGCACTGTTTTGCTTCCGCTTTCACATCGTCGGGGGTCCCGAAGAGGAGGGTGCTGGAGGGGGCGATGTTTCCGATTAACCTTGCCCGGTCTTCTATTGCGGCTTTTGCGGCTTTTATGCTGACTTTTTCTTCGATGCTGATGGCGTCGAAGCCGCATTCTGAGAGGGAATGGAGGGACCTTTCAACGTCTCCGCAGATGTGGAGGATTACAGGCCCCCGGGTTTCTTCGCAAAGGCGCGTGAAGCTGGGTTTCAAAAGGTCCAGGGACTTCGGTGGCATCAGGTCCGTGGCCACAAGCCCCCCGTCGGGTACGCAAAGTACGTCCGCCCCCTGCTCAAAAAGGGCATTTGCATACTCGATACAGATATCCGTGCAGACCTCCATGAACCGGGCAACGTAATCGGGTTTTTTCATGAACCATACAAGGTAATCGTTTATTCCCGCAATATGGGAAAACACGGTTGAAGGGCCTTCCATGCCTGCTATCAGGGGAACCTCTTCTTTTCCTGCTTCTCCTCCGGTCCGGGCTCTCAGAATTTCGGTTGCCTCCAGAAGGGCAGGGATTCTTCCCCTTTCGAGCAGGTCTTCGGGGACTTCAAGGCCTTCCGGGCTTTTCGAGAAGGGGTGGGAAAGGACTGAGGGCTGGATGCCTTTTGTGCCCATACGGATTTCGCAGCCCATGGCTTCGGCAAGCACGGTCAGGCAGTAGGGGTAGCGTACGGCTTCGAGCCCTGCGATCTCGTGGCCTGCAAGGGCAAGTGCTGCCATCTTTTCCGGGTCTGAATGGGCTTCAGGCCAGGAGGCTCCGGTCAGGTCCATCAGTTCGACGGTTCCGGTCTGGGTGACTGAGAGGGCGGGTACCCTGTCGACAGTTTTTCCCTGAAGGGCGTTGAGAAAGTTTTTCCTGAGATTCGTTTCCATTTTTCTGGCTCCTTTTTTTCAACTTTTTTTCAACTTTTTTTCAACTTCTTTTCAATGAATTTCCAATGTTTATTCACTCATTTGCTGGAACAATCTGGCTTTTGTTTTTTCCCTTGTTTCAATTCCTTCCAGGATCTCAAAAGCAAGGTTTGCCGTAAATTTGTCTTCCGATACAAGTAAATCTTTCAACAGGGCTTCATCGTCCTTCGTGCAGATCTCGCTGAGGGCGCTGGCAGCTTCTGCTTTTACAAAGCGGTTCCAGTCATAAAGCACGTCAAGGAGGGGTTCAATTGCTTTTTTCGGTTTCATTCTTCCAAGGGCTCTTGCAGCCGCCAGCCTTGTAAAATCATCATAATCATAAAGGGCATTGATGAGAGAATCGATTGCATTTTCTGCCTTCAACCTTCCGAGGGCTTCGGCGGCTCCCCAGCGGCCCCCGTTATTTTCATCCGTGAGTGCGGTAATGAGGGGTTTGATGGCCTTTTCTGACTTTATTTTTCCAAGGGCTCTTGCAGCTTCTCCCCGTACAAAATCGACGTTGTCGCCAAGGGTGAGTTCTATCAGGGGCTGGAGGGCTTTTTCGGACTTTATTCGGCCAAGAGCCTCGGCTGCAAGCCTTCGGACCATTCCGTCTTCGGACTGAAGGGCATCTATCAGGGGGTAAAGAGCTTTTTCGGAGTCCAGGTTGCCCAGGGTTTCGGATGCAAGCCTCCGGACCTCTTCATCTTCGTCTTTAAGGGCATTAATAAGAGGCTGAAGGAATTTTTCAGCTTCGGTTTCGTATTCGGTTTCGTATTCGTTTTCGGCTTTGGTTTCGGAGACATTTTCAGATTCGTATTCAGATATATTCCCGAGGGCTTTTGCTGCCTCCCTGCGCACAAATTCATCCTCGTCTTTAAGGGCATTAATCAGAGTATCCAGGATCCGGTGCGATATCTCCTTCGATATGTGATTCCCATTCTGTGTCCTCTTTTCTTCTGTTTTCTCTTCTGTCCTTTTTTCTTCTGATCTCTCTTCAAACATTACTTCTGATGTCCCATCCGTTATCCCGGCTAATTCTATCCGGGCCAGGATTTTTACTACTTCCCGCTTCACAAAATTGTCCCCGGATTCAAAGGTGCAAATCAGGGGTTCGATGGTTTTTTCGAATTCCAGCTTCCCGAGGGACTTTGCGGCTCCCTTCCGGACGAAACGGCTTTCATCTCCCAGGGCGAGAAGAAGCGGGTCAACGGCTTTTCCGCATTCTATCATTCCAAGAGCCCTTGCGGCTTCCATTCGGACTGACTGGTCCTCATCCGAGAGTAAGCTTATCAGGGGTTCAACAGCTTTTTCGGCTCCTATCTGTCCCAGGGCTTCAGAGGCTTCCTTCCTTACGGACTCAGCTTCATCGGTGAGCGCCGAGATAAGGGAATCAAGGGCTTTTTCGGATTCCGGGCTTATCATCCCGAGTGCTTTTGCCGCTTCTCTCCGGACGCAGTGATTTTCATCCACGAGGGCTCCTATCAGGAGCTCGTGAGTTCCTTCGGATTCTATTTCCCCCAGGGCTTTTGCCGCGATCCACCGCACTAACTTGTCTTCGTCTTTCAGGGCTTCTATGAGGATTTCGATAGCTTTTTCGGATTTCATCCGGCCCAGGGCCTCGGCAGCTCCAAGCCGCACAAAATTGTCCCCTTCTTGAAATGCCTTTATAAGGGAGTCTGCGGCTTTTCCGGCTTTTGCCCGCCCAAGGGCTCCCACAGCCCCCAGCCGAACGAAATCATCGTCCGACGTAAGTGCGCTGACAAGGATTTCGAAGGCTCTTTCGGATTCGACCTGCGCCAGGGCTTCAGTAGCTGCCAGGCGGACAGCCCGGTTTTCATCCTCAAATGCGTTCCTGAGCAGTTCGACAGCTCTCTCGGACCCTATTATTCCCAGAGCCCTTACTGCTTCCCGTCGAACCGAATAGTCCTCGTCTCCAAGGGCACCCGTGAGCGGGGGAAGGGCTGCTTCTGATTTTGTCTCCCCCAGTACCCTCACCGCTTCCCTTCGCACAAGGGTCTCTTCATCATGAAGTGCCCCGGCAGCCGCGTCAATCCCGCAGCTTCCAAGGTTTTCAAGGCTCTGGATGACCTTTATTTTTTCCACTGTAAATGGGCTGTCAAGTTTCCCGGCAAGCAATGAGCATACCTTTTCCTTTGTTTCGGGTCCGGCTTTCCCGGCGCATTTTGAGGCAAGCCATAAATCCCCGCTTAAAATTATGGAATCTACCAGTTCATCGGCAGATTCAAGCATTTCTGAAGCTAATACGACAACGTTTTCCCATCCCGGGTGCCTGAATGCTTCCGAGATGTCCTTTCCGTTTCCAAAATACGTTTTCAGCTTTAAAGCTGCAAAATATTCCTGAAAAGCCCGGTTAATTCCGATTTTTATCCCGGAATTTTTTCTGGAAAGGAGCCCCATCTCAGTACAGGCCTGAATCAGCTCTCTGGCCCCAGCCCTGCCGGAGACCCCGGCTTTTGCATATTTCTCCGCTACATCAAGGGCATAAAGGTGGTCGCATGAAACTTTATTCTCACACTGGAGCTTGAAAGCCAGGTCCGTAAGAACATTTTCAATTTCTGTCCTTTCAAATTCTATACTTTCAGATCCTGTCCTTTCAAATTCTATACTTTCAGATCCTGTCCTTTCAAATTCTATACTTTCAGGTTCGGCTTTTTCAAATTCCGTCCTTTCATTACTTTTTCTTCCGGGGCATATGCCGGAGTGCATATTTCCAGAGTTCAGAGAATTTTCTCTTTTTTTCCAATCTCCGAAGAGTTCTGAAATGAAAATCCGGTAAATTTCAGCCCGGCTGGAAGGGACTCCTTTCTGAACCGTCCCTTTCTTAGCTGTTGCAATTTTAAGCCAGAGGTAAAGCATCAGGGGATTTCGGATAAATGGCTTTGATCGGGCTTCTTTCAGGGTCCTGGTTGCCAGGGTTTTTGCCTGTTCCTTGTCCTCTATGTGTTTTTCTATGAATTCCTGGATATTTTCATCTGTCAGCTTTTCAAGTTTGAAAGCCCCAAACGTAGTTTTTATGCTGGCAAAATCTCCGGGCCTTGAAGCAATTACGTATTTGCAGTCTTCGTACTCGGAGATGAAATCGGAAATTTCCTCAAACGGATCAAAATTCTCGGAAGGTGTAAGCAGGTCAAGCCCGTCGAAAAGCAGCAGGGCTTTTCCTTCAAGCAGTTTCTTAAAACAGGGTTCTGATATTCCTTTTTGTTTTGCTGTCGTCCTTACGTAATCGTAAAAAGAGCTTTTTATATAGGAATCAAGGGCTACGTAAATAGGGACGAATCTTTCCCTTTTCTCAAGGCAGCTCCTGGCATAGGAGGTCCCCAGCCATTTAAGGGTTATCGTCTTTCCCGAACCTGCTTCTCCATAAATGATCAGGTTTTTTTCTTTTTCTATGATTTGAGGGATATTGAATTCATGGGTCAGGCATACGTTTTCTTCAAAAAGACGGCGGTGGATTGGAAATATTTCCCTGACCGAATGTGACGTATAATACTTCCCCGTTTCATTCGTACCGTCATCTAAGATTAAGCCCTTCAGGTACTTCTCCAGCTCTCCACCCGGAACATTCTCTTTTAGAGACATAAGGCACCCACTATTTTACAAAGAGTCGCCACAACTCGCCCTTTGCATTAACCTCTTTTTATCCGGATACCTTTTTTAGTTTACCGCTTTTGGCCTATATTCCGGACCTTTCATACCCTGACTTTGTGGTACTGCTTTTCTTTCGCGTCCCGGACCTTTGAGTTTTACTGCCTTTCGTTCGTGTCCCGGACCTTTTCGACGACTTTCTTGTTGTAGGAATTTACTACGTCGCTGCGGGTGATGAGGCCAATGAGTTTGCTTTTGTCTTCGCGGTCAACAACGGGAAGCCTGCCTATTTCCCGGACTGCCAGGCGTTTGAGGACGACGTCAAGGGTTTCGTCGGGGTAGGCAACTTCCACTTCCCGGCTGGAGATATCCCCTATCTTCTTTTCGAGTTCCCCGTACTCAACCTTGCTGCGGAGGTCCGAGAGGGTCACGATCCCGGCGAGTTTGCCTCTGGAATCCAGGACTGGGAAACCTGCGTGGCGGCTGGCCTGCATGAGGGCGATCAGGGTACCCACGTTCTTGTCTTCGGAAACAGTCTGGACGTGCTTGACCATCGCATCCTTCACCAGCATGGAGACCATGATGTCGATTTCCCTGCCTTTGCGGATCTTGAAGCCTTTTTTGCGGAGTTCTTCCGTGAAGATGGACTCGGGGTGCAGCGCATTGGACATCACGTTGCTGAGTACGCAGGCAAACATAAGCGGGAGGATCATGTTGTAGTCCCGGGTGATTTCGAAAAGGATCAGGATGGCGGTAAGGGGAGCCCTCGCCGTTCCGGCAAAGACTGCGGCCATGCCTACAAGGGCATAGGCTCCCGGTTCGGCTGGGATTCCGGGGAAGAGCATGTTTGCAGCAGTCCCGAAAGCGCCTCCGAGCATTGCCCCGCTGAACAGGGACGGGACGATGGAACCTCCCGACCCGCCGGAGCCCATTGTCAGGGAAAATGCAAGGATTTTCAGGACCAGCAGAATGAGAAGGAGGTCCAGGGTAAACTGGTTTTCAAGGGCTGCGGTGATAACCGAATAACCAAGCCCGAAAACCTCCGGGTAAAAAAAGCCTATGATGCCCACGCCAAGCCCCCCAAAGGCGGGTTTGAAAGCGGGGTGAAGGGGCATTTTCCCAAATATCTCCTTCGTAAAATAGAGAGTCCGGATCAGGACGGTAGCGACAATTCCCGCAAGCAGGCCGAGCACCAGGTATAAAATAAGTTCCTGGTAGGGGTTCACAAGCTCATAGTGGGAGATCTGGATCGGTTTTATCCCGAAAACGGTGCTGGAGATCAGGGTAGCGAAGACTGAGGAAATCACGATAGGAATGAAGGTTTTTGTTTCAAGTTCCCCGTAAATTACTTCTACAACGAAGACAACGCCTGCAAGGGGGGCATTGAATGCAGCTGCAATCCCTCCGGAAGCCCCGCAGCCAAGCAGGATCCGAAGCTGCCTTTCCGAACTTTTTGCCAGCCTTCCTACCAGTGCCCCGATCCCTGAGCCTGCCAGTATACCCGGGGCCTCCTTTCCGAGGGACCCCCCGGAACCGATTGTGATTATAGAGGTGAATACTTCCAGAAAGGCGTATAGGGGCTTGATCTTGGCTCCCCGGAGGGTAACGGTCTCGATCAGGCCTTCTACGCCATAATGTTGTTTGATCATGAAATGAGATATCAGCCCTACGATCAGGCCTCCTACCGCAGGCACCAGGATAATCCCGTAATTTGTGTAGTCATGAGTCGGGAGGTCTTCCGAAATCCCAAAAAAGATACTGCTGTATCGGAGAGCGCGGTCGTACAGTCCGATTACAAGCCCTGTCAGGATGCCGATCACGATGGCAAAAGAATTTACCCTGGTGGATTCCGTGTCGAAGCGCTGGGCTATGTGCTCTGTTAGTTTATGGTATTCCGATACATTATGGAACCTGAACTTGGACTCCGGACCGTCTTCCAAATACGTGCGCCTCTTTAGGACTTTTATGCTTCGCTCTTTTCTCGGTAAGCTCGTTTTTCAGGAAAAATAATATCAGGGTTTCCAGGGCTTAATTCTGCCTTAAATACCTTCTTAAGATGAAAGGATTTTCCCTATTTATTTAAACCTATCCTTTTTTAATTTAATTTGATGTTTTGTTTCAACATCTCTATCTTCTTGATGCTATCCCCCTCTCTTCTTTTATATTTATTCCTTTTGTATTTTTATTTTCCGCGGACTTTTATCTCTTTGACATCATCATCATCATTATTACTATTATTATTATTATTATTATTATTATTATTATTATTATTATTATTATTATTATTACTGTTAGTATTGATTGTCATTAGATTCATTTCTTCTCTATAATTTCAAGGACATCGCAGAGCTTTGCTGCGGTATTCCGGACCGTCTGCATTCCCACTGTGTCTTCTTCGACGGGGTTCCAGGCAATGCCTCCGAAGTGGGCGTCGTCTCCTACAATGATCATCCCGTGGATATGCATCCAGTCATGGATGGACTGTATTGTTTTTTCCTGTCCGCCGTTTCTTGACCCTCCTACGGAAAGGGCAGCCCCTACTTTGTTTTTGAGGGCAAAGTTTTTGCGCCGGAGAAGTACGCTGCGGTCAAAAAGGGCTTTGAGTTGGGCAGGGTAATTTCCCATATACACGGGAGCGGCAACGATTATGCCGTCAGCTTCTCTCATTTTTTCATAAACATTTTCCATATCATCTTCGATCACGCAGCAGTCTTTTTCCCGGCAGGCCCCGCAAGCCGTGCAGGGGGCAATCTTTGAGCTAGAGAGAAAAACGCTATCGGTTTCAAAGCCCCTTTCTTCTGCAAGCTTTAGGACGGTTCCAATCATTTTTTCACAGTTCTGTCCCTTTCGAGGACTTCCTGAAATGCCTAAAATTTTCATCGATATCATTTCGGAATTCTTTTATATTAATTTATCATATATTTTCAGTAATAATCTTTTTAAACTCCCGTGTCTTTTCAGTAAAAGTAACTGTAAATCTTCATGTATTTTAAGGAAAAACGCCTGGTAGTGGTATATATACCCCCATGTCGCCATCCAGAAATATATATTTATTATTTTTATATATCTCTCTATGCATTTTACGTAATTTTATATACCAAAACTCAGGTAATTTAAATTACTCTAAATATATAGGAGGTTGGTTGATTGGCTAAATTCTTAGACAAAATCAGCGAAAGAGCAAAAATACTTAACAAGACAATCGTTCTCCCCGAATCTGAAGATATCAGAACAATCCAGGCTGCCGTAAAGGCAACTGAGCGTGGTGTTGCCAAGATCATTCTTATAGGCAAGGAAGCCGCCATAAAGGAACTGGCAGGTGACCTGGACCTTTCAGGAATTACAATCATAGACCCCGAAACATACGAGAACAAAGACAAGTACATTAATGCCTTCTACGAGCTGCGCAAGCACAAGGGAATCTCAATGGAAAACGCAGCAGAAGTCATGAAGGACTACATGTACTTCGGCGTTATGATGGTCAAGCTGGATGAAGCAAACGGTATGGTAGCCGGTGCGTCCCACTCCTCTTCTGACACCCTCAGGCCTGCCCTCCAGATCGTGAAGACCGCCCCCGATGCTGCCCTCGCATCTGCTTTCTTCATCATCTCAGTGCCTGACTGCGAATACGGGTCCGAAGGAACCTTCCTCTTTGCCGACTCCGGCATGGTCGAAATGCCCAGTGTGGAAGACGTTGCAAACATTGCAATCATCTCTGCCAAGACATTCGAACTGCTGGTTCAGGACGAGCCCAAAGTCGCAATGCTTTCCTATTCCACCTACGGAAGCGCCAAGAGCCCCCTGACCGAAAAGACGATTGCTTCAACAAAGCTTGCAAAAGAAATGGCACCCGATCTCCTGATCGACGGGGAACTCCAGGTGGATGCGGCAGTCGTTCCAGCCGTTGGAGCCAAGAAGTGCCCGGGCAGCCCTGTTGCCGGTCAGGCTAACGTCTTCATTTTCCCTGACCTGAACTGCGGAAACATCGCATACAAGATCGCCCAGAGACTTGCCAAGGCTGAAGCCTACGGTCCTATCACCCAGGGACTGGCCAAGCCTATCAATGACCTTTCAAGAGGCTGCAGTGACGAGGATATAGTAGGGGCCGTTGCCATCACATGTGTCCAGTCAGCTGCACAGGATAAATAATCGCAATTGTTTTATCAAAAACCATACATAGTATAATCTACCCGGAAACTGAAGATGTGACCGGAGCCCAGTTGATTAAACTGGAAACAAATGGATTGAACTTGGGGTTTTAAGATGAAAATACTGGTAATAAACGCAGGGAGTTCATCCCTAAAATATCAGTTAATTGATATGACGGATGAATCCGCTCTTGCAGTTGGTCTCTGCGAGAGGATCGGCATCGACAACTCGTTCCTGACCCAGAAGAGGTCTGATGGGAAGAAATACGAGGTGCAGACTGACCTTCCTGACCACAAGGTCGCCCTTGAGGAAGTTATCAAGGCCCTCACCGACGCTGAATTAGGTGTCATCTCCAGCATGTCCGAAATCAGTGCCGTAGGGCACAGGGTCGTGCACGGCGGCGAGAACTTCACCTCCTCGGCTGTGATCAATGAGGATGTCAAGCAGGCTATAAAGGACTGTTTCGAACTGGCACCTCTCCACAACCCACCAAACATGATGGGAATCACAGCCTGTGAAGATATCATGCCCGGTACCCCCATGGTTGCTGTCTTCGACACCGCATTCCACCAGACAATGCCTGCCTATGCTTACATGTATGCCCTGCCCTACGAATTCTATGAGAATTATGCGGTCAGGAAGTACGGTTTCCACGGCACGTCTCACAAGTACGTGGCCATGAGAGCCGCTGCCATGCTTGGCAAACCCGAGTCTGAAGTAAAGATCATTACCTGCCATCTCGGAAACGGTTCAAGCATCACCGCAGTAAACGGCGGCGTGTCTGTTGAGACCAGCATGGGCTTCACTCCTCTCGAAGGCCTGGCAATGGGTACAAGGTGCGGTTCCATCGACCCGGCAGTCGTTCCCTTCCTCATGGAAAAGGAAGGCATGACTACCAGGGAAATCGACACCATGATGAACAAGAAATCGGGTGTCCTTGGTGTTTCCGGCCTGAGCAACGACTTCAGGGACCTGGATGAAGCTGCTTCCAAAGGAAACAAGAGAGCCGAACTCTCCCTGGAAATCTTTGCCTACAAGGTCAAGAAGTTCATCGGAGAGTACTCAGCCGTACTTAACGGTGCTGATGCAGTGGTCTTCACCGCAGGTATCGGAGAAAACAGCGCAAGCATCAGGAAGAGAATCCTCTCCGATCTTGAAGGTCTTGGAATCAGCATCGATGATGAGAAGAACAAGATCAGAGGCGAAGAAATCGACATCAGCACACCTGAAGCCTCCGTAAGGGTCCTTGTCATCCCGACCAACGAAGAACTTGCTATCGCAAGGGAAACCAAAGAACTGGTCGCCATCGATGAAAAATTAGGCGCTTCAATATCTGTCTGAATTGTAAACTTGGAATGGTAAAGGAGTTTTCTCCTTTGCCTTTTTCCTATCTTTTTTCCAGGTTTCAGCGGAGTGTTTTCTGTTCTGTTTTCTATTCTGTTTTCTATTCTGTTTTCTATTCTGTTTTCTATTCTGTTTTCTATTCTGTTCTCTGTTCTGTTTTCTGTTCTGTTTTCTGTTCTATTTTCTGTTCTATTTTCTGTTCTATTTTCTGTTCTATTTTCTGTTCTATTTTCTGTTCTATTTTCTGTTCTATTTTCTGTTCTATTTTCTGTTCTATTTTCTGTTCTATTTTCTGTTCTATTTTCTGTTCTCTGTTTCCGAAGCCTGTGTTCCGGACCCGTAATGGTCTGTTTCTGAATTTCGTTTCGATCCTTCCTCCGTTCTTTCACACCATTTAACTTGACAACTCTTTAAACCAGGATCAAAACCGAGCTATTTATATTGATCAAAGACAACCCTTTATCAAAAAAACGCTATCTCAGGAAAACACTATCTCACGATTAGACATGATCATGGAGCAAAATTCCCCCTTTCCCGAATTAGATGTTGACAGGGAAACCGTTGCAGGTATCCTCGAAGCCGCCAGGGTGAAGGGACAGTATATTCTGGGCCTCGAGTCCCTGGAGATCCTGAAAGCCTATGGTGTCCCGACAATTGGCAGCGCATTCACGGAGACCCTGGAAGATACAATTCGGGAAGCTGAAAATATCGGCTATCCTCTTGTTATGAAAATCGTGTCTCCCCAGATCTCCCACAAGTCCGACGTCGGAGGGATCAGGCTCTCCCTGGAAAACGCCGGGGAAGTGAAAGCCGCCTATGAGGACATGATGGAAAAAATCCCGAAAGAAAAGCCCTATGCCGTCCTCGAAGGAGTCCAGCTCCAGCAGATGCTCTCAGAGGGCAGGGAAGTGATCATCGGCATGGTCCGCGACCCGACCTTCGGGCCCATGCTCATGTTCGGGCTCGGCGGGATTTACGTTGAGATCCTGAAAGACGTCAGGTTTGCCATTGCCCCCCTTTCCGAGCCCGAAGCCCGGGACCTGATAACCGGCATCAAGACCTATCCGCTGCTTGCAGGAGTCCGCGGGGCGAAACCCAGCGATATCGATGCCCTGGTAGATTCCATCCTCAGAATTTCCCGGCTGGTCTGCGACTTCCCGGAGATCGAGGAGTTCGAAATCAACCCTATGATAGTTTTAGATAAAGGAAAGGGCGCTCTGGCTGTGGACATGCGGCTTGTTCTGAAAACGGACTGATTTCAGTCTAAACGATGTTGGAATACTTTCACCAGCCTGCCCGAGAATGCTTTCATTTAACCCCACAAACCGTTTTTCATTCCGGGCGATACAGGAGTTTTCCGCCAGCCTGCTTGAGAAGCACTTCCGTTGACCCCTCAAACCGTTTTTCAGTTTTGATAATATAGAAGTTGCCCGCCAGCCTGCTTGAGAAGCACTTCCATTGATCCTGTAAACCGTTTTTATGCCCTGGATATGTAGGAATTCCCGCCAGCTTGCCTGGCGGCGCCTCCCCAAAAAGAAATAAAAAAGAGATATGAAGAATTGAGCAATTTTCAAACTGTATTTCTTCCTGTTTTATTTACACCCTACCGTTTTTAAGTTATTCAATTATATTTTTCAGTCATCTGTATGTACTTTTCAGTCATCTGTATGCACTTTTCAGTCATCTTGATGTACTTTTCAGTCATCTGGATACACTTTTTTGGTTATTCCAATATACTTTGTGGAAAAGGCCGGTCAGCAAGCTGACCGGTGAGAGCGCCGCTACCTTGAAAGCAAATTGAAAAATGTGTCTCTTTTCTCTTTTTTCTTTTCTCAAAAGCATCGATGACGGAACGTAGGGCGACCGATTCACTGTTTCCGGAATATTTTCCATTCGTCTCCTTCAGATACTCCAATTTTCAAATATGATGGTCCGGGGAAGTTTTCGTCATCATTTGCCGGTGGTCTCGGAATTCTGAGACGTTTTAGCCTCTGGTCACAGTAAAATTATAACAATTGTTTCGTACATACAGAGGGTAGAAAATGAGGTGATTGTACGACCCAGGAAAGGAAAAGATTCGTGCTGGCTGTGGGTATCCTTCTTCTTTCGAGCACTGTTGCCGTCAATCTTCTGCTTGAAGATTCTCCGGTGGTGATCCAGCTTGAAGGAGACACATTCAAGGTTGTGGATATCCCGTATGTGTATACCGTAAAAGAAGCGTATATTCTCCTTTTTTCCGGGTTTTTAGGGGGTCTGGCTCTGGCTCAGGTTCTGCATTATCTGGGTCTTTCCGGGTCTGTTTCTCTTTTGCCGGAGCCTGCGGGGCAGGGAACGGCAGTCAATCTTGCAGCAGAGGCAGTTCCAATGGGGAATTTTGAAGTTTCCCCTGATAATTCTCCTGAAAATTCCCCTGAGGAACTCCGGCCTGCTTTGGATAAAGTTGACCCTACAGACGTTCTTTTACGGGCCCTTGAAGGAGACGAAAGGAAAGCCGTTGAACTTATTGTGCAAAGAGGGGGAAGGATTCTCCAGAACGAACTGGTCAATTCCCTTGATTTTTCCAAGGCCAAGGTTTCCCGCGTGCTCATGAACCTGGAACGGAGGGGCATAATAGACAAGAAAAAATATGGGCTTACCAACTGCATTTCGCTAGCTGATGAACTTAAGGCCGGTGCAGGGACGAAGGGGGAGCTGAAATGAAGAAAAATGTTATAGTTACGCTTCTATTTGCCATCCTTATACTGGCACTGGGGCTCTTCTGGTATTACGGAACAGGGGCTGATGTGCATATCGTGGATATGAATGCTCCTCCTGTTGGAGTCGGAAGCCGGGGACAGCTGGACATTGTGCTTCTGAACAACGGCTCAGAACCCGTGGACGTATGGCTCGAGGTAGAAAATGCTTTTGTGGATGAGAACGGGGAAAGCTATTCGACCTCAAGGCTGATCATTTCCAATGAATCGGAGTCTCTGTGGAGTGCCGAGCTTGTCTCGCTTCAGAAGCCCGTTAAACTTCTCCCCGGAAATAATACGGTCAGTGTAATGCTTGGCTATAAGCTTCCGGGAGAATATGAAGTCGAGGTTAAGGTTTCTGAGGATTCCAGGCTGCTCGATAAGGCCTCGCTGGTTGTGGAGGTCCCTCCCCCTGAGCTCCTTCTGGAACTGGAGTATGAAAAGGAGCGTATGGGAAGCTCTGATGTTTACGGGATATACGGCTACCTTATCAACCACGGGCTAAGCTCCGCGCGGGATGTGTCCACAAACCTGACCGTGATAAACGAACTTACCGGGAAGACGGTCTTTACATCTTCAAGGACCTACGATGTGAGAGGAAATGATAAGAGTGCTCTGTGGACCTGGCCGGACTATCCCTATGCAATTGTGGAAATCGCCCATGGAAAACCCTTCGGAGAATCATATATGCCTGTCCAGAATGTTGTAATCGGAGGAAGTGAGGACCGCTTCAGGATTAATGTAACTTCCACGTGGCAGGACCAGGTAGTTTCTGCCGAATTGCTGCTCCCTCCGGGAGAGGAGGCAGGTGATGCGTATGATTAAGCGATGTGAACTTCTCAGTTGTGGGCATGCAAAACTTTTGCTTCTCTTGATTTTGCTTGCAGGGACCTGTGCCGGTTGCCTTGGCCAGGACCCTCTTGAGGCCAGGGTGGAGAAACTGGTCCGGGGGCTTGGGGATGAGGACCCGAGTATCAGTTATGCCTCAGTTGACGGACTTGTCGATATCGGGGAACCCGCAGTGGATTCACTAATTAAAGCATTAAAAGACGATGATCCCCAGGTGCGAAGCCTTGCTGCTCATGCTCTCGGGGAAATAAGGGCTCAAAAAGCTGCGCCCCCTCTTCTGGAGATTCTCGACGATCCTTCTCCGGAGGTCCGTAAGAATGCATCTTATTCGCTTGGTTTGATTGGAGACACAAAAGCCGTTGAGCCTCTAATCGGGCTCCTGGAGGATGAAGACGAAAAGGTGGTTCTCTATACTGTGGTTGCGCTTGGGCGACTGGGTGATCCCAGGGCTGTCGAACCTCTTGCCGAAATTCTGGATAGTGATAATGACGATGTACGCCGTGAAGCTATGCATTCCCTTGAAGGAATCGGAGATCCGAGGACTATTGATCCTTTTCTTGACCTGTTAGCTGATGAAAAGCTCGGAACTTCGGCAGCCTACACCCTTAGCCGCTTTGAAAGTGAACAGGTTTTTGGAAAGCTCACTGCGCTGCTGGACAGCAGGAACCCCACAACCCGAACCAACGCCATAATAGCACTTGGGAATCTCCGGGACCCTGCTGCTCTTCCCTTCCTGCTTGAAATGCTGGATGACAGGACTCCCGAGGTAAGAAGGGAAGCCGCTTTTTACCTGGGCCTTCTTGAGCCTGAAGAAGCCGCCCCGGCAGAACAGCCCCTGATCAATGCCCTTGAGGACAGTGAAACCGAAGTACAGGAAGCTGCTGCTCGCTCTCTTGGAGGGATCGGAAGCAAGGAAGCAGTACCTCCCCTTGAAGAACTCCTTCAGGATAAGAATCAGAACCTCAAGGTTGCTGCCGTTAGAGCTCTGGGTGAAATTGGAGGTCCCGAGGCTTTTGACTCCCTTATTCCCCTTCTTGAAGACGAGGACTGGTTTGTAAGAGAGAAAGTTGTGGGTTCCCTTGTAGAAATCGGAGACCTCAGGGCGATTGATCCTCTGATTTCTCTGCTTGGGGATGAAAGCTACAGGGTCAGGCGAAGTGCTGCTGTGGGCCTTGGAAAACTTGGGGACGAAAGAGCTGTTAGTCCCCTTCTCATGGCGCTCGAAACCGAAAGGGAAAGGGATGTCCGGGTGGCGGAGGTCCGGGCTCTCGGGGAGCTTGGAGGGCCCGAAGCTGTCGAAGGCCTGCGCCGGATCAGCACGGACATGGATGAATATCGGAACGTCAGGACTGCCGCGGAAGAAGCACTTGGAAAATTCGAGGACGATGGGGAGGTGAATGTCTCTTCTTCTTCCTCTTTTTCCTCTTCTCCCTCTTCTCCCTCTTTTTAATCAGGGGGTTTAGTTTGTGATAAAATGGATTGAATGAAACAAGTTTCGAAGCGAGATCATTTCAAGATTTTATTAGTCTGGCAATAATTGCAAACATCCGGAACCCTGGCGAGGTACTTTGTATCATTTTCTAGGTTTTTTATCGATACTGGTCAAATATTAGCGGAGGCTATGCCAGATTTTGAATATCACTCTAAACTTTCATGAAAATTTGTAAAATTAAAAACTTTGAAAAATTAAAGTGCCCCGGACTGATTAATCCGGAGGCTATGTTCAACATCCTGCTATTTGCAGGAATAAGGAGGAAACAAGAATATGAAGAAATATACAGTCGTTTCACTGGCTGCTCTTACTTTTTTAATTGCAATTGCAACAGGCACTGTAAGTGCGGCAGACACCGTGATTGCAGCAGACACTGTAAATGCGGTAGATACTGTAAGTTCAGAAGATACTGTTAGCAGTAGAACCCTCATTTGTAATGTTGTGGGCACCAATTATGAATGCGGGAGCTGGTCCAATGAACAATATCCAGTAATCGATTTATTTGGCGAGAAGTATGTTCCGTTGTTCGCCAACAACGATGATATCTGGAACGCACGCGTTGACAAGCTTGCCGAATTGGTTCTTGACAGTAACGAAACGTACACCCTTGAAAAAGGTGAAAAACTTGATCTTGGTCGTGGCTACGCTCTCGAAGCCAGGCAGATTACTGATAATATTGATAGTGGGAAGGTCTGGCTCGAATTCACCAGGGACGGACAACATGTTGCCGACCAGAATATCTCAGTTGATTACCAGAATATCTCAGTTGATTCCGAGAACAATAAGACATGGACTGTTTCCCTTGACAATGTTCAGGGAGAAAACGATATCGTTGTCATGAAAGTCCATGTCAGGCAGGCATTCGTGGGTACGGAAAAAAGAATCGTTTGGATCAACGGCATCTGGCTTATTGACTATGCAAATGCCAGAACTCTCAATATCGGGGACAAATTTGGAGAGCTTACACTTGAGGAAATCATCTGCGGAGTAGATGAATCTGACCCGGGAAGTCTTGTTTTCGAAAATGTTTCCGTTTCTGATTTTTCTTCATCTGTCGCTCCCGGAAAGGAACCGGATAAGTCCACTGACAAAAGTACAGGATCGTTCACTTCATGGTGTCGGGACTTGTGGACCTGTATCACAATGAAAAGCAAATTAACGTTTTAAATTGAGATACAATGAAAATTGAGATACAATGAAAAAATTGTAATTTTTTTGGGTTTTTTGCTTCCGGAAACTGGAAAGGAGGTTGAAAGATTTGGAAATAACTGAAGATTTGATACCAGTGCAGGTATTATCACTGCCTGAGGATGTTCCACTGCTTGCAAGGGCTCTTTCAAGGCCCCTTTCAATGCAGATCCTCAAACATCTCCGGGAAAAACAGATGTCTGCAAGCGAGCTTGCAGCAGAACTCGATCTTCGCCTGAACACCCTTAAATACAACCTTGACGCGCTGGAAGAAGCTGGCCTGATAACGGTCCGGAAGGTAAAATGGAGCTGTAAAGGCCGTAAAATTAAGGTCTACGCTTTTTCGGAGCAGCCAATTTTACTGCTTCCCCGGGCAAAAACAAATGAATATTCTTCAACCTTTCACTCTCTTGAGGAAATTAGGGGTGAACTTTGCCAGAGGTGAACTTCGTCAGCCAGGAATGGTTTGGAATTAAGCCTTATCAGAATTAAGCCTTATATTGGCTCAGGTAAGTCTTTAATCGGCTCAGGTAAAAATCAGGACAAAGTAGCCCCCCACAAAAAGGACGAGTATCAGAAAGCTTTCCCAGCCTATCCCTCCTATGCCGTGTCTTTCCCTGTCCAGGAGCCCCATGACCAGGATCGCACTCAAGATCAGGGTCAGGGTGATTATGAAAGTCTGGCTTCCGGTAAAGACGTGGTATACGGAGCCTTCCGAGTAGGCAAAGTCCACGAGAGCCACGGTGAGCACGTCAAAGGTATTTCCTCCAACGATGTTGCTTACGGCAAGGGTCAGGGCTCCTTCCCGAACTGCCGAAAAGGTGACTATAAGTTCCGGAAGCGAGGTGGATACTGCCGTAAAAAGCCCCCCTACGATGGTTTCCGAAAGCCTGGTTTCCTCGGCAATGACGATACCCGTTTGTGCAACCATGTAACCTGCTACAGCTACGGCAGCTGCGAGTATCAGGAACTTTGCCGAAACGCTCTTTTTGCTCAGGGTCTCGCTTTCGAAGTAGCGGACCCTGTCTTCAACGGTAAAGGCCGTATGTTTCGGAGCCCACATCTTCCTCGCCTTCGCTTTCCAGATAAGCCGGATCCCGGCAACATATGCGAGTATCACAAGGACCGAGGCCGGATGGATGCCTATAACCGAAACTTCAGGAGAAAAGGCTAAGAGAAGGATGAAGGAGAGCAGGATTATCAGGAGCATTCCCTGCATCAGGCTGGTGTAGGACGCTGCTGCATGTTCCAGGTTTGCTTTCCTGTAGCTGATGTCGGCAAGGGCAAGAAAGGTTGTCTGGGCAAGGATTCCCCCGATGGCATTGCTGACCGCAAGTTCCGGGTGGTTCTGGGCAGCGGCAGTAATTGAGGTTATAATTCCTGAAAGGGAGGTAATCGCCCCGAGGAGTATTCCTCCTACCATTGCTTCTCCCAGGCCCGTAAGGTCTGCAAGCTGGTCAGCGGTCCTGCCCAGCCGGGTCCCCGCTACCCCTATAACAGCAGTAGAGATTATAAAGAGTGTCAGTGCAGCAGGCAGGTCCATTGCTTTCCCACTTCCCCCATTTTCCCCTTTTCTTACGGCTTTCTTGCAGCTTCCTTCCTACTTCTTTCGGACTTTCTTCCAGTTTACTTCCATCTTACTTTCAAATCACTCTGTTTACTCCCATCTCACTTTCAGATCACTCTGTTTCTATCTTATTTTCAGATCACTCTGTTTCTATCTTATTTTCAGATCACTCTGTTTCTATCTTATTTTCAGATCACTCTGTTTAAAAAACGTCCGGTGAAAACAAGTCCGGAAAATATAGCGGGAATAAAAATAATAAAAACAGAACTAAATGGGAAAAATAGGGCACCTTCGCGCCCGTTTCAATCCACCAGTTCAATGGCATCTGTCGGGCAGACGTCTATGCACTGCTCACATTCGGTACAGTCGTCGGGCCGGGCTACTACTGCCCTCTTCCCATCTTCCGTTTCTTTCACATCATATACGTCTGTTGGACAGACGTCGTAGCACTCAAGTGACCCCACACATTTGTCGTAATCGATTTTCGGATACATTTCTTACCCCCAATTTTTATTTACTTTCTCGATATTTGTTAAGAGCTTCAATGGATTTCCAATAGGTTTCCAATAGGTTTCCAATAGGTTTCCAATAGGTTTCCAATAGGTTTCCAATAGGTTTCCAATAGATTTTCAATAGATTTTTTCCCGTAATTTCAGTCTTCAACAAGTTCAATGGCGTCTTCCGGACAGGCATCCACGCACTGTTCACATTCGATGCAGTCGTCGGGACGGGTCACTATTGCTCTCTTCACTTCCTCTTTCTCTCTCGCATCAAAAACGTCAGCTGGGCAGACCTCGTAGCAGGCGAGGGCTCCGGTGCATTTTTTATAATCAATTACAGGATACATTCCTTTCCCCCATTTTCAGATTATTCTCACTCTTTTAATCCCATTCTTTTAATCCCGCTCTTTTAGTCCCACTCCTTTTAGTCTCAATCAATCTTAATGTCCACGGTATCCGGGGCTTCCCTGTACGGAGCTGTCACTATGAGTTTTCCGTTTGAGTATTTTGCCACAGCTTTTTCCGGGATAACCGGGCAGCAGAAAGCGTAGGTTCCTACGTATTCAACCCCGGTTTCTTCCCTTTTTGCCCTGATAAAGAACCCGTCTTCGACCATCTTGAACTCGATGCTTTCTTTCTCGACTCCCGGTAGGTCGATTTCGATATCCATGTTTCCCTGATCGTCCGAACATGAAAACACGTCAGGAGACATTTTTACCATTGCCATTCTTCATCCCCCCTCCAAAGGAATTCCAGAATAAATTCCAAATAATAATAGCTGGATCGCTTTATTTATAATTTGTGAACAATAAATCCCGGACAAATAATGCCGGAACAAATGCCTGTTTCCGAAACCCCGTCCTTCGAGTATAGTCCCGAACTTAAATATTTACACTTGCTTTATAACCACGGAAGACACGGAAAGCACGGAAGGATTGTGCCCCTATTTCCTTTATTCCGTGTTTTCCGGGCTTTCTGTGGTTAAACTTTAAATTGAGATTGGTGAAATAATTAGGGTACTTGACTATAGTCGCTCCCTTCACTTCTGTTATCCTGTTTCTTCTGTTGTCCTGTTTCTTCTGTTATCCTGTTTCTTCTGTTATCCTGTCACTTGTCACTCCCAGAGCCCTCTGTTTTTGTCTATAAGGGCGTGCTGGGTTTCTATCCTTGAGCGGGTGTAAATGAGGGCTGCTGGGTGGTAGATTTTCAGTACCTTCCTTCCGTCAATTTTTTCGGGGACCCCCCATTCCATTTTTTTCCCGGGGCAGTAGGCTTTTTCGGCGGTGTTTCCCAGGAGGATTACGACTTTTGGGTCGAGAAGGGTAATCTGAGCGGCCAGGAAGGGTTTGCAGGCTTCAAGCTCGCTTTTTTTCGGGTTCCTGTTTTCCGGGGGGCGGCATTTGAGGGTGTTGATCACGGCCCAGTCTTCCTCCGAAAGCTTCATATATTCCAGCATTTTGTCAAGCTCTTTTCCGGCTCTTCCGCAGAAAGGGATTCCTTTTTCGTCCTCGTTTTTTCCGGGAGCTTCCCCTATGAAGAGCACTTTAGGGGTTCGAGAGCCTTTCCCTATTACCTTGTTGGTTGCGGTTTCATGGAGGGGGCAGTTTTTACAGGCAAGAATGGCTTCTTCGACGCCCGAATATCCGGTCTCCACAAGTTCCCGAACCTCTTTTTCAAACCCAGCTTTTTTTTCGAAACCGGCTCCTTTTCCAAAACCAGCTTTTTCTTCAGAATCTTCATTGTTTTTTTCCACGGCTGCCATGGCTTTCCACCTGCTTTAGCATTTTTCCTGATGATATATAAGCAGCTCCCGTAAGCTTCTTTCCCGGACATTCCTCTATTTTTTTATTTTTTCTAAAGGTCTTGTATAAAATCGATCTCCCTCTCGTGAGCTTTAAATTAGAACAAACTTATTTATGGAAAAAATCCTTAGACAAAGGTAAACAGTGCTGAGCAAACAAAAAACGTAGATAAATATCTTGACTTTTATTAATTATTCACAAAGGCGTGCTGAGGGTACATGACTTCCAGAGACTTTCTTACAATCGATGACTTTGACATAGACGGAAAGACAATTCTTGTAAGGGTTGACCTGAACTCTCCCATGGATCCGGATGGGAACATCCTGGACGATATGCGGATAAGGAGCCATATTGCCACCCTGAAGGATCTTGAAACTGCGAAAGTCGTCCTGCTCGCGCACCAGAGCAGGCCGGGGAAACAGGACTTCACCGTCATGAAGCCCCATGCCCACCTGATGAGCAAGCACCTGGGCAGGGAGGTCCGATATGTGGACGATATCTTCGGGACCTTTGCAAAGACCCATATCGCTTCCATGGAAGACGGGGATGTCCTCATGCTCGAGAATGTCAGGTTCTATTCCGAAGAGACCCTTTCCAGGTCTGCGGCCGAACATGCGGAGACATACCTGGTAAAGAAACTGGCACCTTTTGTGGATATTTTCCTGAACGATGCTTTTGCGGTAGCCCACAGGTCTCACCTCTCCGTGGTAGGCTTTACCGAAGTCCTTCCGACAGGTGCGGGCAGGGTAATGGAAAAGGAGATAACTTCCCTGGACAGGGGGATAAAAGGCGGGGAGAGGCCCTGCATCTTCGTGCTGGGAGGGGCAAAGGTGGACGATTCCCTCAAAGTGGCTAAAAACGTGCTTTCCAGCGGCGGGGCGGACAGGGTTCTTTTCACCGGCGTGGTTGCAAACGTGGCCCTTGAGGCTTCCGGGGTGAACATAGGGAAAATCAACCTGGAGTTTATAAGGTCCCAGGGCTACGAACCCCAGATAGATCTGGCAAGGGAATTACTTGCAAAATTCGAGGACCGGATCGGGCTTCCAAAGGATGTGGCCCTTAATGACGGAAAGAAAAGGGTTGAGGTGCAGGTCTCAGAACTTGGCCCCGACTCCCTCCCGATCAACGATCTTGGGCTGGAAACCATTGTGGAATTTTCCAATGAAATCGAAAATGCAAAAACCGTTGTCCTGAACGGGCCTGCGGGGGTCTCGGAAATCGAGAATTTTGCCCTTGGGACCCATGAGATCATCAAGGCTGCGGTGAAGTCCGATTTTTCCATCATAGGAGGCGGGCACATTTCCGCAGAAGTCACTCACCTGGGCCTGGGGGACCGTTTCTCCCACATCAGCACGGGTGGAGGGGCCTGTATCGATTACCTTGCAGGCGAAAACCTGCCCGGGGTCGAAGCCCTGAAAGCCGCTGCCCTGAAATACCAGGAAGCCAAAGAACTATGACGATTTTGTGAATATTTTTTCCGTAATTTTTACTTACTTTTTACTTACTTACTTATTTATTTATTTATTTATTTATTTATTGATGTTGTTGGTGTTATTGATGTTTTGATGTTATTGACGTTTTGATGTTTTGATGTTATGATGTTTTGATGTTTTGATGTTTTGATGTTATTGATTTTCAAACAAGGGGTGTTGGTTCATACATGCTTACGGAAACAGAAGGAAAGACTGCAGTTAAACTTGCAAGGGCAACCATCGAATCGTACTTTGAAGGAACAGGAAAAGAAGACTTTGAACCTCCGCTGGGGGACTTTGACCTCTCGCCCGTCTTCGAAGAACAGAGGGGAGTATTCGTCACGCTTACCGAACACGGGCTGCTAAGGGGCTGTATAGGACACCCGTACCCGGATTCCCCGCTTAAAGAGGCAATTGTCGATTCCGCAATATCGGCAGCAACCCGGGACCCCAGGTTCCCTCCAGTCGGAAAAGCCGAGATGAAGGAAATTGTCGTAGAGGTAACTGTCCTGACGCCCCCGGAAAAAATAGATGCCATCCCCGAGGAGCTTCCCGAACTGATCGAGATCGGAAGGCATGGGCTTATCGTCAAGCAGGGCTTTTATCAGGGCCTTTTGCTACCCCAGGTCGCCCCGGAAAACAACTTCGATGCCCTCGATTTCCTGAGCCATACCTGCATGAAAGCCGGCCTGTCCCCCGACGCCTGGCTTACTGGAGCCGAAGTCTACTGGTTTGAAGGGCAGATCTTCAAGGAAAAGGAATCCGGGGGAGAAGTGTTCGAGGAGAAGTTCTGAATTTTCGGCTGCGTCAGCTTCTGGATTTTTTTCCATGCCGCGCAGGAGAAAGCATATCTGGAATATTTCCTTTAGCTCGGAGTCCGTTTTTCAATTAGATGTTAACGGGTGCCTCCGCCAGCTTGCCTGGCGGCCCTCAGCAAAAAGAAATGAAAAAGATTTCTGAAAATGAATATTTTTCCGGTTGTATTTGGTTCGGTTTTGTTTGCACCCTCGCAGGTTTTGGGTTTTATGTAGGTAATTAGGCTCAATATCCCTTATTCTGATTGGAAACAGTTGGGGTTTTCTAAGAGTGTATCTTATACTGAGTGGAAGAAAATGGGGTTCTCAAAAGGTACACTCCATTACATGAAGAAGAATGCTGAAGCGGATAAACCGTTTAGCTTGAATGCTCATTTAAGGGAAAGGCTAGAAGGATGGGGAATATAGAACTCAGCACAGGTCAGAACTCCTTATGCAGTGGTGAATATTACAACTACAGATACATCATCAATTGTGGATTAATTTCATACGAACAAATTAGGGAAAGCTAAATATGCCAACTCATACAAAATATTATTGGTGATTTAAAATGAGAAAAATTGCAATTTTAATGGGATTACTAATCTTAATTGGATTAAGTTGCAATGCTATGGCAGCAGCACCAAACTCAGGAGATGGAATGCCAGACGGTTCAGGAATGGATAATCCAATCCATAATGGAGATCCAAATCCAGTAATAGACTTTAAAGGTCCAGCACCAAACTCAGGAGATGGAATACCAGACGGTTCAGGATTTTAATATATTTTATTATTTTAAGTCTCAACCCTGCATAAGGAATCTAGCTGAAGATTCCGATTTTTTTCATTTTTTTTGGAATATTTTTTAGTGTGTTTATTTATTTCAGTCGAATACCCCGTTGCTTGCAGCGGGGTGCTCCAGCGCAACTTTTATTATGAAACACAAATCTAAATGCATTTTTATTATGAAGTGCATAATTTGACTCTGTTCCAAAATCTAGTGATTTTTGCATTTCTTGATTGAAATTCTGAATTCGCAAGAAGAATCAAGTCTTTAATCAAAATCAATATTCGAAATCAAAAGACCTTGATCCATAAGTCTTATCACAAGAATTGTAACCAATTAGAAAATCCAATGATTTTTAATTTTACATTTATCGCTGGATTTTGGTACTGAGTCCATAATTTGATAGATAAGTACAATTATAGCTATTAAAACTAAAAGCACATTTGGTCTAAGTGTGTCTCAAATAGATGTTTCAGATGGAGATCTTATTGTTTTTATTTGGTATCATTGTAGGAATTAGTTTAGGTCTTTTAACAAATTCACAAGTAAAGGAAATCAAGGCATAGCTCAGTGGTACTTTAGTGATAAATTATGAAAGACAGGAGTGAGTAAAATGGGTGAATACGAATTAACGGACATTGAAAAAAAAGCCATGGATAATTGGATAATGTTAAATATACTCCCACAAAAAACACCAAATAAAAATTACACAAGTTATGCACTTAAAATTCTTTTTGAACAAGCACCAGATGGTTTCTTTATCACAAATAAGCAGTTTAAAGAAGCGATGGTCAGATGTAATTTCTTACCTGTAAATAAAAATAAATTAAATTGGGAATTCCGAATTTCCCTAAAATCTCAGGGTTGAAATAATCTAAATGAGGTTGTGAACCTAACATATATTGAAAAAGCTTATCCAATTTTCCCAGGTAAAGGAAATGTTGATGGTCCATTTGTATTCGGTTGATATTATATTAAGTAATAAGAATAGGGCCTTAAGCTCCTTCTTTCCGTGCCGCGCAGGAGAAAACATATCTGGATTATTTCCTTTAGCCCGGAAACCGTTTTTCAATTAGATGTTAATGGATGCCTCCGCCAGCTTGCCTGGCGGCCCTCAGCAAAATAAAAAGAGATCTGAAAAAGACTATTTTTTCCGGTTGTATTTGATTCGGTTTTGTTCGCTCCCTTGCGGTTTTTTTGGAAAGTTTCGCAACCTTCTGCTTGGCTTGCTTGCTTACATCGTAAGAAGTGGTTTGTCCTATCCACTCTCGGGGAATAATGCACCAAATTATTCATTAAGCCAAAGCGCTTCTTCAAGTAGGCCAAAAAGCCCAAAAACTTTCTCTATTTAATACCTACCGTAGTAGAAACCTTCAGGGTTTGGACTTAAAAAAACGATATTATCACTACTAAACTTTTTATTAATTGGACACATAATGTTATAAAAATGCAATATGTTGTGTTTATATGACTTTTGAAGCAGATTTACCTTTTGAATGGGAACCTGATAATGCATCTTTTGATATCAATGCACATAAAAAATTATCAATTCTTAGATATGAAACTAAGTACTCATTTGATTCAGATAAAATGAGTCAACACTTCAAAAAAAACTTACTGAAAAGTGGACGTGAATTTGGATGTATTGACGTCAAAAAAAATCAAAAAAGTATTCATCTGTTATTTGCTAAAATGGGCGATCGACGTCATTCAAGTGCTGCATTTGACCCTCAAACAAAAGAATATTTATCAAGGAATTCCTTCAAAATAAAAAATTTAATCGTATCTACTCTACATGTAGATAATTTTCCAGACGAAAATAACTATCTTAATTTACTTGTCTTCAATGGGGGAAGTATTAAAAATGAGCGTCTTTTTTCACAATATAAATATTTTTTAACAAGCTCTCAACCAAAACAATTGGGATTTAATGAATGGGAATTAAGAAAATTATGTTTTGATAAATTTGAAAATAATTTATTTGAGATAAGTTTTAATCCTGTAAAAGAACTGGGTTTTGGAACAACTCAACAAGCAGACTATAAATCTGAAACTCATAATATATTGGATCCCAATGCTGTAAGAATAAAAGAGCTTAAGGAAACTAATAATATAATTATAACAGGTTTCAAATCAAGTATAGTCTCTGGGCATGATGATTTAGGAAAAGAATATGAAATAAAATTTGAAATTAATGGCAAAGGTAAGATTGAATTAGAATTTCCTAAACTTTCATGGATTGACTTAGATTCAGATGATGAAATTGAGATTAAGTTCTATGAATATGCAAGAAAGATATATGATGAGATTGTTAGTAAGGAGCTTTACTGCTTGCCTACAAAGCATAAAATTGCTCACAATCAAACATCGTTAGATATTTTATCTGGTGTCCCCATTGACTGAAATTGATGAAATCTCATGTATTTTTCAAAGAATGCTTGAAGATCGATACAAGGGGCTTGCTTTAGATGATTTAGCTCTAGAATTAGATGAAATCGTTTCTAATAACATTTCAAACTCTGATTATAGGAGCTTAATTATTGAAAAAATGTCAAATGTAGCAAATAAAGATATCGATTTTTATGTTCGGTTAATGAACTGGACTATCGAGAATTCAACAATATGCCTATCATATTTATTCATGAAAACTACAATGAAATTGATTGTAAAAAATTATGCTGGAAGAGTGGATGAATTAAATAGCGTTTGGATGCGATTATTTTACAATTGTGTGTGGATAATTGTCAATAATAGATTAATTGAAGAGGTTGACTTATCTACTCCAACTGGAAATATTGTTGTTGGAAAAGATTTGAAGTCGATTGTTTCCATAACATTTATAGAAAATTATGATGTTGATATTTTAGATTTATTGGAGGAAAAGTATACAAAACTTTTAATTGAGTCTGAATATGAGCCTGATGATATTGGTTCAATTATATCAAAATTGAATCGTGTGTATCAACATTATACAGATTTTAAAATTAAAGATGTTGTACAAATGGTTTATTCCAATGATAATGTGGAACGATATTTACCATACAAAACTAATTTAAAACCGAATAATTATGATGAGCTTCTTTTTGAGAAATATGGCTATTTGTTTTTTCCATTAATAACAGATGTGACAATAAAAGATGGAAAAATATCTTTTGTTAATGATGGTTATGGTTCATTATCTAACTGTAATTTATTTATAAACTATAATGATAAATGTTTATTCAATAAAGAAGTAGAAATTGAAAATTACAAAACGTACCATATTTACATTGAAGATGATCTTGAGAAGGAAATCCAAAATATTAGCTCTAATGATAAAATTGATTTTTATTTCATATTTAAGAAATTTGGGGGGACATACAAATTTATTGTTAGCAAAGATATATGGATTCTCAAGGAAGGCCTATCAAAAAAAGAGGATATTAATGTGACATACATAGGAAATAATTATGGTCATGTGGGAAATAATTATGGGAACAATTCATTTGTATCAAATTCAACAGGGACTACTATACAGTTAAATAGTGAACATAAAAATGAACTTATTATTACTCTGAGCAAGGTAATTGAAAATGTAGATGACTTAGATGTTGAAACAAGTGAAAAAGTAAAAATCAAAAATACAATTAAGAGAGCATTAGATGAACTTGAAAAAGTTAACTCTGATATATCATTAGTAAAAAATTTTATCCAAGAGAGTGGCATACTATTGCAGAATGTTAGCAAGATACCTATGTTATTTGGAGCAGTTAATTATATAAAAACACAACTAGGATTATAATTTTGCATTTCATAGTTAACAAATAACCAAGCCTTATATTCACTGGAACTTGTTTCCATTACAGTTTCTTCTAAAATTAAGACTTTAACACTCACCCCTCCCACAGAGCCTCTGGGACGGCATGAAATGGGATTCTGGAGTATTTGGAAAGGGGGGTCTAGCCAGGATCCGAGCAGAATATCGAAAAAAGATCATGCAATTTCTCCACAGCTTAATCATGATAGTACATATTTGCTATTTCTTTCCCAAGAATTACTTACTTTTTTATACATGAAAACTTGAGTGCCCGTGTCGTGACTGTTAAGAGTTTTTCCATTCATTATTTTAGTCCAACCACAAGTTACAGTTATGGTGAAGTTATCAATGTTTTCTGCATTTTCATTCAATTTCAAGTCAAAATTAAACCGTGCGTTTTGTTTTCTTTCTACGAAGTAGATTTTTTCACTAGTTGTTTCAAAGTTCTCTCTATTATCAGTTCTTGAGAGTATTTCATCAGATCTTATTTTCACATAGATATTCCCATCATCGTCTCCAGTATTTCTGAGCATTAATGAAAATCCATCTGAAACTTCCCCGTTGGTATTAAATGTGATAGTTTCTGGTACAATATTACCATAGTTATCTTCTACTGGAATAATTTGGGGTGCATTAATTAGTTCAACAACTAAACTCGCCGCAACTATGACAACAACACCTACTAAAATTTGAGTGCCAATATTTCTGGACCCCTCTGTCATGATTTCTATATGGTGTTTTACTAAATAAAAAAATTTCCGATTTTGGGATGGTCCTGATAGATTATCTCCTGCACCCAAAAAGAATTTGTGCACATAAGGTTAACGCCCACTTTACCATTTTTCAATTTTTTATTATCATCAACGTAATTAGAACAAAATCGATGACTATTAAACTAGCTTCAAAATATAATCTTTTATACCCCATGATATAACAGTTAAATCTTACAGACTTTATAAATAAACCCGAGAATAAGAATGAAAACCTGTTTCCCGCAGCGAAAAATCTACCGGAATTCTTTTGAAGACATAAGTCCGGAACTCTACGTCCTGTCCCTTTCCAGGTTCTGCGAGGACCTGGGTTCGGGAATGCTGGTTGCCCTTATCCCCCTGTATATAGCTGACCTTGGGTCATCGTTTTTTACCGGGCTTCCCCTGGTCGCAAAAGCCGGGCTTGTGACTGCGGTTTTCGGGCTTTTCAGTGCGATTACCCAGCCCCTGATTGGGCGTTTTTCTGATAAAATTGACCGCCGGAGGCCTTTTATTCTCTTCGGGCTGGTCGGGTATACGTTTTTTTCTTTTCTCTATTCCCATGTGACCGGCTATGAGCAGTTGCTCTTCATCCGCCTGCTCCAGGGCATAACCGTAGGGGCAACCATTCCCGCAGTCATTGCAATGGTCACTCACATATCTTCTCCCGAGAACCGGGGAAGAGCTGTCGGGATCTATACCACTATCCGGGGAGTCGGGTTCGGACTCGGGCCAATCGTAGGGGGGGCAATTGCCAGTTATTACGGTTTTGAAGCGGGTTTTCATTTCTGCGCTTTCCTGGGCATTGTGAGCTTAGTGCTGGTAAATCTTTTTGTGAAAGAGACCCGGGGACCCGGGGAGCCGGTTCTCGAAGAAAGCAGCGGAAACGGGCTTGTTTCCATCTATTCCCTTGCAGGGGCCATGCTTATGATGATGGTGGGGATCATGATGATAGTCGCTCTTCTCCCCGAATACGAGGTCCGGCTGGAAGCTTCCGAGCTTTCCCTTGGGGTTGCCGTTTCAGCCTACATCTTTGCAAGGCTCCTTTTCCAGACCCCGCTCGGGAGTCTCTCTGACAGGATCGGGAGGAAGAAACTGATCGTAAGCGGGCTTTTCCTGAGCATTCCCCTGGTCGTGGTCATGGGTTATGTCACGAGCGTAAACCAGCTCATTTTCGCCCGGGCTCTCCAGGGCGTCCTCGTAGCTTCCATCGACACCCCTGCTATGGCTCTTGCAGCCGACCTTTCCAACGGTTCCTTCACCAGTTCGAAACTCAGCATCATCACCACAGCCCAGGCCGCGGGGATGGCCATCGGCCCCATATTCGGGGGTTTCCTTGCCGGGTACATGACCTTCGTCACCCCATTTTACGCCTGTGCCCTTCTCATGCTCCTGGCAGGTTTCGTGGTGATGAAAAAGGTCGAAGAGCCCGAAAGAAGCTAAAATCCTCCTCCTTTTACTGGATTTTTTGAATAAAAAATACGGCTGGATCTGAATCCTTGATTGTTGTCAGGACAACCGGAATTAGCCATCTCATGTCGTTCTTGTCTCCAGATGCCGAAGGCGGCCGGCTTTTACAGAATAAAGAGTAGACAGAATAAAAAATGAGAAAATAGGCAAAAAGGTATTCGGAAGAAATGTATAAAAGAAGTTGGAAAAAGAGGGCAAAATATAGAAGCAGCGCGAAAAACAGGTAAGAGTGCATAAAAGGAAGTAAATGTGGTCTATAGATATTGTTTTTTCATATCTCTTTTTTGTTTTTTTGGTGAGGGCCTCCAGGCAAGCTGGCGGAAGCATTCCTATGGCATTTAATTGAAAAACGGTTTTCTGGCATGTGAGTGATTTTTCTGAACAGACGAGCATTCCTCTAATTTATAAGAAGCAAGGGATATGCAATATTTTGAGGTTCCGGAAAATATCAACCGATTAATGGATGAGCACCAAAAATGTTTAAATTTTCATATCTACATGCCAAATATGGGAAAAAAGAGAAGAAGTCACTCTTATTATCTATCATACATACAAATAATTGCTTGATTTTCTCTATTAACCTTAGTAAATATTACAAGTCCTTCATTTCTTCCTTTTCCACGAATTTTTCTATGGATATTATGCAAATCAACCTTCACTCCTCTTGCTTTAAAATCTAGTCTTCCAATATTTAGTTCAGACAAACTACTATTGATTTTTTCGAACGCTGGATTTAACACTCTTTTGACCGAATAGCGATTAAGAAGAGGAGTTTCTATTTTTTCATTTCCTGTTAAATACGCGATCTTAGTATCTATAAGGTTTAACCCGAATTCTTTAGCCAAATCATCAATTAGATGTGCTTTAATAAATGCAGGGTCGGGTTCATATAAATATTTTTTAGGTTCGGATTGAAGGACGTTAAGTTTACTTTTGTCTTTTATCAGTGTAATTTTTTCGGGCAATTTGCTTGCTAAGATTTGATTGCTTTCAGGTTTTTCTTTAAAATTTCCAAACCACAACATTACTTCTTTAACTTCCCCTTTGTAAGACACGACTTCGATATCACAATCGTATTTGATTCTATACAGGTCTGTCCCGGGAGATATCTTTACACAAATATTTGGTGAAATTGCCTGAAGTTTCTCAACAAAAGATAACGGGGGTGCATATTCTTCAACTTTTACAGTCCGCCCTTCTTTAGCCCTTCTAGCAGGATCAAAAAAGATACAATTTACATTCCTTACTTTGTCAAGGAAATTCCTATCTTCAATTAACTTATTAATATCTCCCTGAACAAAATCAATGTTTTTTTCTAAGTTATATACTCTCATATTGTGTTTTGCCATATCAATTGTATCTTTATCCTTTTCAACTGCAACAACTTTCCATCTGGTCGCCATTGCAATTGAATCCCCTCCAATACCGCAACAAACGTCTAAACAATTCGGAACTTCATCCAGTTTATTTCTTATTTTCCAGGTTCTGTATTCAGCCAAATACTTAGAAGAAGCCTGAGCAAGCCCTTCCCTGCTAAATTTCATTAAATTTGCTCGAGGGAATTTTAGCTTGCCTTTAATTTGTAAATGAACTAGGTTCAATATTTCTTCAATTTCATCTTTATCTATTCCTTCCTTCTCTAATATTGAACGCCTTTTGCAAACATCTCTTGTCTTCAAAAGTTTTTTAATTAATTCATCCATGTAGAAAAATAGAACGATTAGGATAATATATATTTTTGCTATTGGCACTCTTAATTTCCAGAATAAGAAGAGACTTCATCCTGAATACGAAAATACCTGAAAGGGTGGTAGAATACATATAAATTACAGTTTAAACCTGGTCAACATCCATCTCACATTTCCAACCTTTTCCTGAATTCAGCATGCGGAAAAATTCATTCGCTGTCCTCCTTGCTCGGCAGGCTTAAAATCCACATATCTGTAAAACAGCATCTTGGAGAAGGATCTGATAGTTCAGTTTTTGAAACCATTGAGTATTATATTGAAAATACAGTAAACTATAGTCCTGAACGTAAATATTTACACTTACATTATAACACGGAAGACACCGAAAGCACGGAAGGATTGTGCTTCTATTTTCTTTATTCCGTGTTTTCCGTGCTTTCTGTGGTTAAACTTTCACTTGTGATTGGTGAAAGAAATTTGGGGTCTTAACTATATTGAGGAAGCACCAAAAAAGTGGATACACAAAAAAAATAAAAAATAGAGAAAAAAGGTAGGAGGAAATGGTAGGAGGAAAATCCGTTTTTTAGCACAGGAGTTTTTCGATGGCTTTATCTTTTCTTGACGATTTGAGGTTTGAGTTGCTTTTTGTAGTGGATTGAATTCAGTGGTGGATTGCTTTTAGTGGTGAATTGCTTTTAGTGGTGGATTGCTTTTAGTGGTGGATTGCTTTTAGTGGTGGATTGAATTCAGTGGGTCTGACACGTTTTTGATCGTTTTTAGTGGTGTGCCGTTTTTGTAGTGGATTGAATTCAGTGGATCGAAATCGAAGTTAGTGCCGGATTTGAGTATGAAGGGTTAATCGTCGGGAAGGTTGGCCCGCAGGTTTGATAACCTGCAAGTCCTTTCGGCAGATGTGGTTTTAGTGGTTTTGGTGGTTTTATCGGTACTGTTTTACCTGGCCTTATCGGATCTATCGTTTTCATCGTGTTGTGGTTTTTGAGGCAGCAATTTTCTTAGCAGTACCTCTGGTTATAGCAGTCGCTTCTCACTCGATCCGGATCTTCTTTCCGGCTTCTTTTTTCAGTTTCGGGAGAGTGACTGTTAAGACCCCGTTGTGAAGTTTGGCGCTTGCCCCTTCTTCGCTTACGCCTTCCGGAAGGAGGATTTCCCGGTGGTAGCGGGTGTAGGTGCGCTCTTTTCGGATGTAGCCTTCCTTTTCGCTATCCTCTTCTTTTCCGTGGCCTGCACTGATTACCAGGGCATTGTCTTTCAGGCTCAGTTCGATGCCTTCTTTCTCAATACCTGGCATGTCAGTCGTGACGACCACTCTGTCATCCTCCTCCATCACATCTGTGAGGGGGGATAAGACATCTCCGCCTACCCTGTTTTCAAGAGCCGGGAAAGTCCTGAACATCTGGTCCATATATTCCTGCATTTTTCTGATCTCATCAAACGGGTCCCAGGTGTATACGTCACGTGGTGTTCTTTTGATTGGCAGTTTCATTTACGATGTCCTCTGTGTTTGATTTCTGGATGATTTGATTTCTGGATGATTTGATTTCTGGATTTTCTTTTAATCGCAGTTTTTCGTTGAATTTGGGTGAATGTAAGGTTATTTTTGATGCCGTTTTTTTCCTTGCCACAGGAGGCTGCCTGTGAAAACGGAGAGCTTCAGCCGAGGGATGGAGATTCGTTACTGAAATTAATGTCATTTTTCCGTTTTCGCAGGCACGATGGCATGGGAGTTTGGAACTTTTTATCCGCGTCCTTGCGGAAGCGGACTTTTTTTGAAGACGGTAATCCCGCCTTCGATCTGTATCTTGTAGGTCGCTTTTATGAGTTAACTGGTGGATACTACCATACAGTTACTGCTGGGGGTTACTATATGGTGGTTATGCCATTCAGTTACTATCCTATAGTTAGTATTCTTACTATTTAAACTTTTCGGTGAAAACTGTTTAATTATTGAGGCTCAGTTTTTGAAATAGCCGCAGGACCGGGTTTTTTGGTAATCAGGTGCAAGGTTTCTTTTTTCCCTGCTGAAAATTCGATCAGACCCTGTTCAGTTCGGGCCACTGTAAGGGGCAAAAAATCGGGTCAAAAACCCGTAAGTTCTTCGGTTCTGGAAAGGAGTTGTGGCTCCCCTGGCTGCCTCTTCTCTTCCAGTTTCATCAAAAGCTGTTTGAACCCGGTGTATTCGTCCGTTTCTTCGGAAACGGGCACAAAACCGCATTTTTCGTAAAAATGAAGGGCATTTCCGTTTTCCAGGTATACTTTAAGAGAAAGGTTTCCTTTCAGGGTTTTAGCATGTTTGATAAGTGCTGTTCCTATCCCTTTCCCCTGCATTCCGGGTTTGACAAAGAGGGCGCATATTCTTCCGTTGATCAGGGAAATGAAACCCTGAACTTCCTCATCTTCCTCAAAAACCCAGTTTTCTACAGCAGGCAGATAGGTATCTTTCATTGCACCCCTCTGTTCCGCCCAGAACTCCGCGGGCATAAAGGCATGCGAAAGTACGGATGCTTCATACCATATCCTTACAAGGTCTTCAAGTTCGCTCTCTCTGCAAGTTCTGATCAATCCTACTCGTCCCCGATTTTTATTTACTATTTTTTTATTATTCTAAAATTAAAATTACACTCAGATATATTTATGGATTGGGGAAGCAGATGAACTGAAGGCATATTGGCTATTTATAAAAGGGAAAGTTCGGTCCCGGCTTGTTAAAAAATAGACAAATTCACCAGGATATACAAATTCAACATGATTCGACTGGATAATTCAAACCTTCGGTTAAATCACTAAATCATCTAAAAACTCAAAAACACCTGGGCTTTCAAAAAAGGAGTTAATGGTAAGAAATCCGAAACAAAAAGAAAAGTCGGATAACTTTTTTATCTTTTTTTATGTTCCCTTTAATTTTTACTTATATATTATGTTGACTCGATTTTGTGAATCAAGTCGTTGGCATAGTTCCTTGCCAGCCTCATACAATTCTTGGTTGATTCCCCTCGGGAATCGCAGGGTACAACTCTCACCAGTTCACCGAACTGGGACACGTGCACTTCAGTTCCCTGAGAAGTTTCCACTTTCATGAAAGAGTATCCTTTCGGAAAGGTCATTTTCTTAACCTCCAATAGTTAATATGTCACACATTCCATATAAGCATTTTTTAAATTAAAAATCATTATAGATTATGGCTTCGCAATTTGAAATTATATCTATAATTATGGACTCTTCGAGTCATCCTAATTTTGGGAAATGAAATGATTTTATGGGAAATTCAAAATAGAAAGTCATTTATATGACTGTTATCGGCGTTAATTCTCTCTTCTCTTTTTAATACCTTTCTTGATCTAATAATGGAAAGGGCGCCGATACTAACGGATATCTGCTAATATAAATGAACAAAATGAAAAGAGATAAAGGGTAAAACGAATCAAAGGTCAAAAATTAAGCAAATGAGAAGTTTCCGGTGTCCGGATTTGTAAACGGTCCGTTTAATGAAGGTAAGTTTACAGGAATTTTTCGACCGTTTCCAGCAGTTCTTCCTCATTCCTGGCCAGGGTGTCTGCAGATACTTCAATCATCAGGTTTACTATACCGTTAGAAAGTTCTCTGAAATCGGTCCGGAGCCCAATTATTGCTTTGCCTTTTGCGTAAGCGTAGCCGATTTCCCAGGCCGTGCCCGAGTCCACATCCACACCGTCAAGGACTGCGACCACGAAGTCCGAATCGTCCACTCCTTCCACACAGCGCTGGAAAATATATTTCTGGTTCTGGCGTTCATGCTCTTTTTTTGCGTCTTCGGCATCTTCCTGGGGCAAAAAGACTGCAAAGCCTTTCTTAAGGAGCATATCCCTTAATTTCCGGTTGAATTCAAGTTCCGCCTGGGTGAAAAGGGGGCCTGCAAGGTAAATTGTTTTTTTTTCGTTCAAGTTTTTTTCCTCCGCCACTTTTTAAGGTATTTTTTTCACGGGATTTCCTGAAAAGGAAAGGGGATGGTTCGTGAAATAGTTTGCTGATTTTTATAACATTCAAATATTAAATATGTTTAAATGTTATATCTTTCTCCCCACGCACAAAAAATTTTAAATGTGTTGCCTGAATATATTAACACTTATTCAGAAATGGTGGTGTTGTGTGTTTTTTATAGAAAAGCTATTTAAGAATTCCAGAGCTTGGGGCCAGGTCTTTGGATCTTTTATATCTATGATAATTATTTTAATCCTGGCTGCTCTTTTCACTGCAGTAGTTTTCCCGGGATTTAATGGATACTTCGGGGAACCCTGTCCGACAGTAAATCTTGACATTTTCTTTGTTAATGAAAGTACGATGGAGTTCAGGCATATGGGCGGGGACTGCCTGGAATTCGACAGCAGGTCTCTGGGAGTTTTCCTGTATGTTAACGGGAAAAGTTATTTGCTTGATGCTTCTTCACTTGGAGACCTTGAGGTGGGAGATTCAAAACTCCTTAACCTGAATGAAGTGGGGCTCCCACCCATAGAATTCGGGTCAAGGGACGAAGTCATCATAGAAGTTGTTGACTGCAATTTTGGAACACTTGTAAGCTATCAGGACCTCTATGTGCCTGTTCATGTCACGATTTCGCCTTAATAAGATTGTATTTTTTATTTTTTTATTTTTTTAATGTTTTCAATTTTTAGTTGATAATTATTTTTTCAAGTTCCGCGGTTAATTTATTTCGAAAGCAATCTGTTCAAATTAGTTTCAACTCTCTGAACCGTTTATTGTCCCAAAGGGGCTTTTGGTCCTCTCTCAGCTGTCTTTTCCAATAACAAGTTTAATCATATGGTTCACACATTACACAGGTGAGTGAAGACCATGATCAAGGCAGGAATTATAGGAGCTTCCGGATATACGGGAGGAGAACTCTTACGCTTACTGGTTAATCACCCTGACGTTAAACCGGAGCTTGCCACTTCCCGGAGTCTTGCAGGAAAACCCGTAGCAAGTACCCACAGGCACCTTGAAGGCTTTCTGGATCTCAGGTATGAAAACCCGGACCCTGAAGAGATAAGGGCACGCTGTGATGTTGTGTTTGTGGCGGTGCCCCACGGGACTGCGATGAACTACGTCCCCGAACTGCTCGATGACAATACGAAAGTAATAGACCTGAGCGCTGATTACAGGCTTGAGACTTCGGTATTCGAAAAAGTTTACGACCTTACTCATGCCGACCCGAGAACTGCTGTCTACGGACTTGTGGAACTTCACCCTGAGGCTGCAAAAGAAGACCTGGTTGCAAACCCGGGTTGTTTTCCTACGGGTGCGATCCTCTCGGCAGCCCCCCTTGCGGCAGCAGGGCTTATAGACATGGCAATTTTCGACTCCAAAACCGGAGTTTCAGGAGCGGGCATAAGCCCTTCGGGAACTTCCCACTATCCCAACATTGCGGAAAATATAATCCCTTACAAGCTCACCGCACACAGGCACAGGGTAGAAATTGTCCAGGAACTGAACCGGCTCGACGGAAAGCTCAGGAACATCAGTTTCACTCCTCATGTGATCCCCACTATCAGGGGCATCCTCACAACCGCCCATATCTTTACTAAAGAGCCCCTTTCAACAGGGGATGTACAGGCGCTTTATGAGGAGTTTTACAGGGACAAACCCTTTGTGCGGCTCCCGGGAGTCCCGTCCCTCACTGCAGTTCGGGGTTCGAACTTCTGTGACATTGGCTTTGAGGCGGATGCGGAAAACAACCGTGTGGTAGTGCTCTCGGCAATTGACAATCTGGTAAAAGGGGCATCAGGACAGGCAATCCAGAATATGAATCTGATGTTCGGGCTTGAAGAGACCCGCGGGCTCTGGATACCTGCAACTGCACCGTAAATTAAACACGGTGTTGTCCAGGCAGCTTCCTGTCTGTGCTAATGTTATTGTATTGAATGTCTGAACTGACAGTTATGTACTGTGCTGACAGTTATTGTACTGTGCTGAAACATCTGAATTGAGAGGTCTGCAGACCGCAGGGCAGGCGAGAACATATAACTGGTGACGTATAAAAATAAAGAATGGAATCCATTTCAGGGGTAGTTAGATGAAGGTAAAAGATGTCATGAATCCGGATGTGGTCTTCTGTAAGCCTGAAGACAGTGTCCGCGACACCGCAAAAATCTTGAAAGAACACGATATTAGCGGGGCTCCGGTCATTGAGAACGAAAAGCTTGTGGGAATCGTGAGTGAAGCCGATCTGCTCAAACTCCTGGTTCTCCCCGAACACGGAGGGCTCTGGCTCCCGAGTCCCTTTGAGGTGATCGAGGTCCCGATCAGGGAACTCCTTAGCTGGGAGGAGACCAAGAAAATGCTCTCGGACATTGGCACAAGGCAGGTCGGGGAGATTATGAAGAAGGACGTTTACACTATCTCTTCCGAAGCGTCCGTGGAGGAAGCTTCCGAGCTTATGATCCGGCACAGGATCAACAGGCTTCCTGTTGTTGAAGAAGAACGCGTTGTTGGCATTGTCACCCGCGGGGATATAATCCAGGGAATTTCAAAAATCTGAGTGCCATAGACTAATATGCTAGTGAATCTGATTTGTGAATGGATCTGATTTGTGAATGGATCTGATTTGTGAATGGATCTGATTTGTGAATGGATCTGATTTGTGAATGGATCTGATTTGTGAATGGATCTGATTTGTGAATGGATCTGATTTGTGAATGGATCTGATGTGCTAATGGATCTGATGTCCAAATTGAATTATAATATGATAATTATTGAACTGAAGGGAGATTGGACAGGGGGTTTTCCATGAAGAAAATAGATGGTGGTATCTGTGCGGTCCAGGGCGTGTCCGCAAACGGGATCAAGGAAGGAAAGACGGGGCTTGTAGCCATTCTTGCGGAAGGGCCGGTTGCGGGTGTCTTTACCAGGAACAGGGTCGTTGCGGCTCCGGTGCTTTTGACAAGGCAACGAACCGAAACCAAAAAGCGTCTCTCTGCCGTGATCGTGAACAGCGGGAATGCAAATGCTTTTACCGGGGACGATGGCTACCTTGACGCAATGGAAATGGCTTCGATGCTTGCCGGAAAACTTGACCTTGACCCCGAACTGGTTGCCGTTGCGTCCACAGGGGTAATCGGAAAGAGGCTTGACCTGGGGCTGATCGAAAAGCAGCTTCCTGCAGTGCTTGGGGCTATGGGAAGTTCCCCCGGCTGCAGCCAGGCGGCTGCAAAGGCAATCATGACCACGGATAAGGTTCCAAAGGAAGCTGCCGTAGAACTTGACTGCGGGATCAGGATAGGGGCGATTGCAAAAGGTTCCGGGATGATCGAGCCCAACATGGGGACAATGCTTTGCTTTGCCTACACTGATGCTAACGTGCCTGCCGACGTACTGGAAGCGGCGCTCCACAAGGCCGTGGAAAAAAGTTTCAATATGGTCGTTGTGGACGGGGACACCAGTACGAATGACATGGTGCTATTTACCTCCACTTGCATGTCTCGAGTTAAGCCCTGTCTGGAATGCCTGGACGAGTTTGAGGAGGGGCTCCTTTACGTGCTCACCGAGCTTGCAAAAAAGATGGCAAAAGACGGGGAAGGTGCTACAAAACTGGTCGAAGCCAGGGTAACGGGTGCGAAAGAGTATGAAGACGCCAGGCTGGCTGCAAAAGCCATAGTCCGGTCTCCCCTTGTGAAGACTGCGATTTTCGGAAAAGACCCTAACTGGGGCAGGGTCGTGGCTGCTGCCGGGTACTCGGGAGCCGAACTTGAGCAGGACAAACTTTCCCTTTCCTTCATAGGCGGGGGAGAGGAAGTCGAGCTTGTGAAAGCGGGTGATATCTCCGGCTTTGCAGACCTCGGGCTCCTGAAAAAGATCATGGCAGCTGAGGAAATCGTCATAACCCTTGACCTGGGAATGGGGGAGGAATCGGCAACCGCCTGGGGCTGTGACCTCACGTACGACTATGTCCGGATCAATGCCGAATATACCACCTGATGGCCTTAATGGGCCGCAGAAATGAGTCGGCTCCCCGGGTTCGGGCAATGTTATATAAAATGAAAATAGATTAACCTGAAAGAAAAATAAACTTAATGAAGGGACTAATAGATTAAAGAGCCCTTTTTATTGCCTTTGCTGCGTGAAAAGGCTCTTTAGTCTTTCTATTGTTTCATTTAATTCTCCAGGGGGTTTTTGCTAAGTGGACCTAGCAGAATGGGATCAGCGCCACAGGGATGCATTTTACAGCGTAAAGGAAGCTCTTCCTTATCTGGATGGGATCTTTGTTGCCTACAACAGCAATATTGATGCTATCAAACATTTGAAAGAAGAAGACCTTGCAAAGCTGCTCGAGCTTTTCGAAGATGCCGAAATCCAGGAGAAGATTTCCGCATACCCGAGGGAGATCAAAGAACCTCTCGATTTCCTCGCTCGCCTGATGATTTCAATGCGGGACGGGAAAGCCGCCGAGGTCCCGACATATACTGCGGAAACCCATGAATGGTTAAAGGGACACCTGGGCTTTGACTATGCCCGCATGGGGGGGCAGGCCGGGATTATTGCAAACCTTCTGGTTCACCTGGGCCTGAAAAAGGTTGTCGCTTACGTGCCCTGGCTCTCGGAAGAACAGGCAGGCTACTTTGCCCCCTCGGAAAGTCTCCTCCATCCGAAGGTAGAGGGAGGGAAAGTCTTCCTGAAACACCCTCTTGAGGCTTATAAACCGGAAATAGACTCCAAAGTCAACTGGATTCTCGAGTATTCTAAAGACCTGGGCGTGAGCTGCGGAGGAAACACTTTCAAGGTCCCCAGGGATAACCGCCTGATAATCTCTTCGCGCCCGAAATGGCTTCGTCTGGACATGGATAAGGAGATTTACGAACAGCTTGACTCCCTTGGCCCTGTTGACGGGGCGATGCTCTCGGGCTACCAGATGATCAAGGAGGAATACGAGGACGGGACCACGTATAAGGACTACGTGGCAAAATCCGTCAGGGCAATTGAGAAACTGAAGTCCCTTAACCCCGAACTGCGCATTCATGTCGAGCTTACGTCCATCCAGAACAGGGTAATAAGGAAAGCCATCCTGGAAGATATCGTTGCCGGGCACGTCCATTCCCTGGGCCTGGACACCGTGGAGGTGGCAAACGCCCTGAACGTGCTCGGGCACGAAGAGCTCTCTTATGCAGTGATCCGGAAAGGGGAAAATGGGATCATGGCGCTTTACCAGGGAGCTGTCCGGCTGCTCGAAGACCTCGCCCTTGAGCGCGTCCATGTGCACTGCCTTGGCTTTTACATATGTGCTCTTGCAAAAGGCCATCCTCTTACTCTGAAAGAGCACAGGGACTCCCTGCTCTTTGCCTCCTCCCTTGCAGCAACTCAGGCCCTCGAGGGAAAAATAGAGACACTGGATGAAGCCGAAGCCGGGCTGGAAGTCCCTGTTTCGGAAAAAGGGCTCGAAGACCTGGAAAATTTCAAGCTTTACTGCGTTGGCAGGAAACTCTGCTCCCCGGATGAATTCGAGTACGGCTACATCTACGGCGTGAAACACGACGCTGTCATTGTCCCTTCAAAAGTGGTCAGTAAGCCCAGGGCCACCGTGGGAATCGGAGATGCGATTTCCGCAGGAGCCTTTGTGGCCATGCTCGCTAAGATGAAGCAAAAATGGGCCGGAAAGTAAATTCCCTTAACTATAGTCAAGGGCCCAAATTCCTCCACAATTCCTTCACAATTCCTTCACAATTCCTTCACAATTCTTTCACAATTCTTTCACAATTCTTTCACAATTCCTTCACCAATCTCAAGTTAAAGTTTAACCACAGAAAGCACAGAAAACACGGAATAAAGGAAATTGGGGCACAATCCTTCCGTGCTTTCCGTGTCTTCCGTGGTTATAATGTAAGTGTAAATATTTGCTTTCGGGACTATAAATGAAAATTCCCTTAGCTGAAAGAAAATTCCCTTACCTGAAAAACCGATTAATGAGGGTTTGTTTAGATGAAAATACTCTGCGGCTACAACGTTAACATCGATTCGGTGTACAGGATGGGAGGGGCCGAGCTTTCCGAACTGCTGGAGTTCTTCGAAAGCTCCGAGATCCTGGAAAAAATAGATTCGCCACCCGGCAGGATTGATTCGAAATCCGATTTTGCGGCAGGGCTTGCCTATTGCATGAAAAACGGGTTTGGGGCAGAATGGCTGGTTTTCAATCCTTCGGTATTCGAGTTCCTGAAAGGCCTCTATTTCGAAAAGTCCCTGGTGAGGATGGGGGGTAATGCCGGGATCATGGCCAACACCATCTCCGAACTCGGGGCTTCGCTGGTTGTCCCGAATGTTGCCGTCCCTTCAAAGACCCAGCTCTCTTTGTTTTCCAGGAAAAGTGTGTATTTCCCCGGTATATCTTCTTTGGAGGGTCCTGGGGAGGCTGAAGTCAAGAGTCAAGTTGACGAGATTAAAGTTGATGCCTCTGCCCCCGAGCAGGACCCTATCCACTTCGTCTTTGATTTTTCGGAAGGTGAGAGCTTTTCCATTTACGGGAAGCAGTTCACAGTCCCCAGGGAAAACCGTTTCATAGCGACCTGTGACCAGCTTAACTTCAGGCTTTTCATCAATCCTGACTTTGATGCCTACGCCCTGCAGCATGCCGGGGAGATGGACGGCGCTTTGATTTCTGGTTTCCATCTCCTGCTCGAGGAGTATCCTGACGGGGGCAGCTACCTGGAAATTGTTGAACAGGTCCTTTCTCGTGTCCTGGCCTGGAAAGCCGGGAACGAAAGGCTCAGGGTCCACCTGGAGTTCGGGCATTTTGGAAATCGGAAACTTGCCTGCACTGTCTTTTCGAAGTTTGCCGGGATAGTTGACAGCCTGGGAATGAACGAGGATGAACTTGCAAGCTTCCACGAAATGCACGGAATACCGGTTGAAGGGCTCCTCCGGATGAATGCGGAAGCTGTGGGAAAAGCCGCTTCCTGCCTGGCTTCTCTTCACAGGCTGCAAAAACTTGTTGTCCATACGAGGGAGTTCGTACTGGCTGCGGTCAGGTGGGACGATACCGGGTCTTCTGCCTGCGGCTGCCCGGAAAGGCCTGAACTTATCAGAAGGCCTTTTTATTCCCGGGAGGTTGAAAACGAAATCGAGGCCCTGGAGTTCGGGGTCAAATGTGCAGGCACATATGCAGCTACGGGCAGGCTGGACGGACGGGACTTTGTGGAAACAGGAGTTTCGAAACTTCAGGAAAGCGAACTGGGAAGGGGGGAGTTGAGCCGCTTCCTTGAAGCCTTCGGAGGGGAAGCTGCCGGAAACGGGGCTTTTGCTTTTCGGGGGGTATATATGCTGTGCATGCTTCCTACACTGCTTTCGAAATCCCCCGTGACCACCGTGGGCCTGGGCGATACGCTTACGGCAGGGGTTTTTTTAAGGAGGCTCGAACTGGATGTACAGGCTTAAGCCCGAGCTGTTCGACCTGAACTATACCCTGGACTGCGGGCAGGTCTTCCGCTGGAACCGGGAAGGGGACTGGTGGACGGGTGTTGTGGGAGGACAGGTTATCCGCCTCTCCCAGGAAGAAGCCTGCGGGGAAATTCTCATAGACTCGAAGTTTTCACCTGAGTTTTTTGTGAATTATTTTCGTCTGGATGACGACCTACATTCGATCTACAGAAGCGTTAACAAAGACCTGCTCATCGACAGGGCGATCAAAAGGTACTGCGGACTTCGCCTGATCAGGCAGGACCCCTGGGAATGCCTGATTTCCTACATGCTTGCCACGGCGTCGAGTATCCCCACGATCCAGAAAAGGATCTACCTCCTGAGCAGGTTTTTCGGGGAAGAACTTGAAGACGGGTATTACAGTTTCCCTGACCCGGCAGCTCTTGCAAATGCCGACCTCTCCCTGCTTGATAAATGCAAACTGGGGTTCAGGACCGAGAGGATAAAAGCCGCTGCCGAGGAGGTGCTTTCCGGGGAACTGGACTTTGACATCCTTTACAGGCTTGAATACAAATATGCCCGGGAGCGGTTGATGAGGCTCCGGGGCATCGGGGAAAAGGTTTCGGATTGTATCCTGCTTTTTGCCTTTGAAAAAATGGAAGCTTTCCCCGTGGATACCCACATCCGGCAGATCATCCAGCACTACCACATTGATGACGAGTACTTTGAAAACTGTAAGAATCTGAGCCGGATGGGGGACTGGGGCAGGGAATATTTCGGGCCTTATTGCGGTTACGCCCAGCAGTACCTTTTCTACCAGAAGAGGGTCGAGGGTTTTGTTCCCCTTTTTTGAGGGTTAGATTCCCCCTTTTTTGAGGGTTAGATTCCCCCTTTTTTGAGGGTTAAATTCCCCTTTTTTGGGGTTAGATTCCCCTTTTTTGAGGGTTAGATTCCCCCTTTTTTGAGGGTTAGATTCCCCCTTTTTTGAGGGTTAGATTCCCCCTTTTTTGAGGGTTAAATTCCCCTTTTTTGGGGTTAGATTCCCCTTTTTTTGAGGGTTAAATTCCCCTTTTTTGGGGTTAGATTCCCCTTTTTTGAAACACTCTGTTGAGTATGATTTCTTTCTGGAATTATTTTTTGGGAGATGGCTTTTCAAAGCCAGTTCCTTAAAAACACCCTGAAACCCGGGTCTTTTAAGCTCCGGACCTCTGCGTTTTCCAGGACTTCAATTCCCCTATTTATGCTTTTCTGGATGTGTTTTCCAAGGGAGTGGGAACTGAGCTGTTCTTTGAGGAGTTCGGCTGCCAGGGGGTACTTGCGGCGGATTTCAAAGACGTACTTCCCGTCTTCAATATAGCCCGCAAAGACATCTTCTGCGTTTTCATACTTTGCTTTGAACTGCTCGGCATGTCCCGGGACCCAGACCGGGGGTCCGATGTGTTTTTTGACGTTGGGAAGAGTGTTTGAGATAAGTTCGAGCATGATGACGGTTTCCTGTCTTCCGGCCCAGACCCCGGTCTTGATGACGGAAAACCCGTGCCCTTCCAGAAGGGATGAAGCGGCCTGTTCTGTCTTGTAGAGTTGCGGGTAGAGCACGTCTTCCACGACGTCCGGGGTTTTGAAGACAACGGCAAGCTGGCCGCTCCCCCGCATTTCCATTTTTTCAAGGATTTCTGCGTCTCCGACCGGAGAGGGGGGTTCGGGGAAAAAGAAGTTCAGGGCCGGGTTTTTGAGAAACTCTCTGCAATGGTCGATGAACATACAGAATTTGTCAAGGGAGAGCGCCGCAGCCACGTTTCGCTTGGGGTCCGTCGGGTCGACCATTACCAGGGGCTCTTCGTGCTCGATTTCGGCATGCTTCATGAGATCTATCTTTTTTCCCGGTTTCCAGGACCCGGCTGCCTGGACAGCACTTTCAAAGGAGCCGTAGTGGATGACCAGGAGTTCGGTCAGGTAGCCTGAAAAGCCCTGGGTCCTCAGTTCCGAGCCGTAGACCCCGGCTCCGCGCATGAACTGTTTCATGAGGAGCACATCGTCTTCCAGCCCTCCTATACGGACCTTGACAAACTCGTTGTGAAAAGGCGTCCTGTCCACTGCTGATTTGATCCGGCATGCCGAAGCGACTCTGAAACAGGGGACCAGGTCGATATCAAAGCCTTTGAACCTGATGTTCAGGTAGGGATGTTCGGCATGGCGGTCTTCGGCGTGTTCCGCACCTTTTGCAATATCCCTTGCTATTGCCATGCCCTGGGTTTCAAGGTCTTCCCTGGCAGTCTCCTCCGGGAAGCTGATGAAGACATCGATGTCATGTGTCCCCGAAATCCAGGTCCCCCGGGCGGCTGATCCCACAATTTTTGCAAAAACGTCAGGTGCACCAAGCTGCTCCGCAGCCTTATTTACTTTTACGACCAGTTCTTTCTGGACAGCCAGGAGCCTTTCTCTTTCAGCCTGCGAAGGCTTTATTCTGTCAAGAACTGCAAGTTTCAAATTTTCAGGGATGATGTTTTGTGTTTCCATACCAGGGTTGGCTCCATATTTTTTTCCATTTGTTTTTTCCATTTGCTTTTCCATTTTGTATAGTTCAAAGTTGTGTTTTTGAACTTATAATTTGTGGGCTTCCCGGCAAGAGTTTTCGGAGAAGGGATGTTTTTTTGTATTTCCGGGTATCTCCAGGTATCTGGATACTTTGAGTTATTTTCGGGCATTTCCGGATACGTTGGGTTATTTTCGGGCACTCCCTTGCTTCCGAAATTCATGCTCTCTCAAGATTCTTTCTGGCATACTGGGATGGGGTCTGAAGATTCCTGCACAATTTAAATAAAATGAATGACATTTACAGCACCTTAATCCGGAAATTTCTTAATTATTTCAACTCGTTTGTCTTTCATCCCCCATACTTACTCCAGCCCACATGTTCCTCTGCTTTCAAAAACATGGTTGTGATCGAAAAATGCTTGTCTGGTTATACTGGGTCGTCAGCTTAACAATTGCCACCTTTGCATCGGTTTACATTATCAAAAAACTTCCTGAGAATGGCTTTACCGTGCTCACCGCTTTTTATGTGGTCTACCTCCTGGCATCCCAGGTGATGGCTACGCGAATAATAGTCTTCGACCTTGGGTTTTATTCTTTCTTCGCCCCCGCGGCAGTCTTCATCTATCCTTTCATTGCCCAGGTGGTGGACATGATCAACGAAGTTTACGGGGAGCGCAGGACGCACCTTTCCATTCTAATAGCCTTTGCGACCCAGGTGCTTTTCGTGCTCTTCATAGGCATGGCAACAACCCTCAGCCCTGCTCCGTTTTTCGAGCTTGAGGATGCCTGGATGAGTCTCTTCGGGTTGAGTGTCAGGATTACCATTGCAAGCTGGCTTTCCTTCCTGGTCTGCTCGAACCTTGACGCCTGGGTCTTTGCAAGCCTCAAAAAGCGCTTTGCCAAAAGGGAAAATAATTTCAAGCACGACACCATGCTCAACCCCTACATCTGGCTCCGCTCAGGGGCAAGCGACATCATTAACCTGACTCTGGACTCCCTCATCTTTGTCTTTGTAGCTTTCTACGGGGTGATGCCCGTAATCCCGCTACTCATAGGGCAGTTGATAAGCAAGAACATCATCGGTTTCCTGGACAACCCCTGGTTTGTCCTGTATAAGCGGCTTTTAAAAGATTGAGCGGAAAAAGGTCATTTTCTCTTTTTTCCGTTTTTTCTTCTTTCCTTTCTTCTTCTCCTTCTCTTTCTTCTTCTCTTTCTTCTTCTCTTTCTTCCTCTCTTTCTTCTTCTCTTTCTTCTTCTCTTTCTTCTTCTCTTTCTTCCTCTCTTTCTTCCTCTCTTTCTTCTTCTCCTTCTCCTCCTTTCCTTTTTTAATTCATTTTCATTTTTTTCTTTTCTCCTCGTTTACTTTTTTAAGTCGCTTTTCTTTTTTTCTTTTCTCCTTCTTTCTTTTTTAACTCGTCTTGTATCCCTTCCCTATTTTTTCCTCAGGAGTTTTCTTCATGATTCTGTTTTTTCAAGAATGGGTTTTCAGGCAAATGTGGCCTGTAAATTACTCTGATTTTTGGAGGTGCAGAAAATGCATATACTGGAAAAAACAATTGTAATATATTTACATGCTAGCGGAAGTAATTTTTATTTTGGGAAATTCTTCCGCAATTTCGACGTTAAAAACATAAAGGAGGCTTAAATTGGGGCTAAAAAATTATTTTAAAATTTTATGCGTATTTTTAACGATAGGGCTGCTTCTCGGAACTGCAGCCGCAGCTTCAGATTCTGGAGACCGCGTGTGGGACGAAAATGCAAACCAGAGCCTTAAATATACCTGGACACCGCAGACATATTCGGGTTTCTATTATGACCTGGATACCGGGGAAGGCTCGGAAAACCTGACCGTTCAGCTTGAGGAAGGCAGCAGGGTCATTGAGGATGGAAATCTGCAGTATTTCACAAAGCCCATAGAAACGGAATTCGAATATGGGGGCTGGGGTTCGTACCAGGTCATAGGGTTCATGGCAGAGCGCTACTTTGCAGGATATACTGAAAATACCGACTTTGTAAACGATGACATCAGCGTTATTTCGGACGGACAGCTTTCGAAGGTCCTGCTTGATGACGATGAGAAACGTTCCCTTTATGCAGGGTCTTCTCTTTTGCTTTCCGAAGGCTATTCCCTGAACATTGTTGAAGTCGACATCAGCGGGGACAAGGTCTGGGTCCAGCTTGAAAAGGATGGGGACGTTATCGAAGACTCCTTCCTTTCTTCTAATGATGACTATGTTTATGAAACCGACCTCGGGGACACGGAAGACGTCCCACTTATTGCTGTTCACTTCTCCGAGATTTTTACCGGAAGGGAGACCACTGCAGTATTTGTCGAGGGAATATTCCAGGTATCGGACGAATACGTTAAAATCGAGGGAGGAGATGAGTTCGGGGAACTCGAAGTAGGTTCTATTTCAAGCTCGGGAATCAGGATGGAAAATGAAGATTCCATTTCCCTTAGCAAGGGGGATACTGTCGAGCTTATGGGCAGGCTTGGTTTTGTGGTGGCTGATGCCGATGAACTCCGTTTTGCCCTTGAGGTAGAGGCCTCCGAGCCCGGGGTTTACGAGTTGAGGGGTACGGTCTATGATGAAATTTTCAATACGACGGTCTGGACGCCTTTCAACTTTGAAGGTTTCTACTATAATATTGACGAAGACGTCTCAACCGAAAGACTTGTCATCAAAGAACTTGACGGGCGGTCGATTGATGACGAGATGCTTGTCTACTCCACAAAACCGGAACTCGTGGAGTTTGAGCGGGAAGACTGGGGAGGCTATGAAGTCATCGGTTTCCTTGCCGAAAAGTACTTTGCCGGGTACCCTGAAGACGCCTTCGGGGATTCGGACCGCGTGAGTGTGCTTTCGGACAGCATCCTTTCAAAGGTCCTGATTGACGAGGACGATAAAAAGTCGCTTTTCACCGGTTCCTCCCTGATCCTCGAAAATGGCTATTCCCTCAAGGCAGCGGAAATCGATGTCAACGGGAACAGCGTGCTTTTTGAACTTTACAAAGACGGGGACCTGGTGGATACGGGCATTGTAAGTTCCAACGGGGACTATGTTTACGAAGCCGACATAGGGGGTGCCGATGATGTCCCGATGATTGCGGTCCATGTAAGTACCGTGTTCAGGGGGACGGAAGTTGATGCCATATTCGTGGAAGGAATTTTCCAGATCTCGGACGATTACCTTGAGCTTGAGGAAGGGGATTCCTTCGGAGAGATGGAATTAAGCTCTGTTTCTTCTTCCGGGATCACAATGGAAAACGAGGACTCAATCTCGCTTTCAAGGGACGACACCATTGACCTTATGGAAAATGTCAAATTCAGGGTTGCCGATTCGTCAGAGCTTCGCTTCTATCCCTTTGTTGAGGTTGTTAAAGGCGATGGGGGACAGCTGGATATTGACATGCCCGATACCCTGGTGGTCGGAGAAGAGGTTGAAATTCTGGTTACCGCAAGAGGTGTTGCAGTCGGGGATGTCGAGCTGTTCTTTGAGGGTGAGAGTATAGGGCGCACCGGAGATGAAGGAAGCCTCGGGTATACGCCTGACACCGAAGGCAGCTTCACGGTTTCTGCGGAAAAGGGCGGATATGTCTCCGGAAGCAAAGAGGTGGATGTCCTGGCAGAAGGTTCCAGGAAACTGGAAATCGAAGTCTCTCCAGACCCCATCCGGGAAGGGGATACCATAAGCATAAAGGTTACGGATTCCATTGGCGACAAACCGGTGTCCGGGGCTGATGTCTTCCTTGGAGGAGAGAATGTCGGGGAACAGACGAATGAAGCAGGTATTGTTTCCTACTGGGTGACCACTCCGGGAACTTACAAAATTAACGCTTCTAAAGCCGGATATGAAGACGGGGAAGCGGTCATAGAGGTGCTGGAGCACAGAGCCGAATTCGTGTTCACAAACCTTACTATCGAGCCTGCTTCCGTTGAAGCCGGGGCGTCTGTTATGGTTACAGTGCAGGTTGAAAACACCGGAAACGCCAAAGACGAAAGTACCGTGGAATTGCTTGTCAACGGCGAAGCCGTGGATTCCGAAACAGTAAGCCTGGATGCCGGGGAAAGCACGACTCTCGAATTCTCCCACATGGAAGAAGAGCCCGGAACGTATATGGTTGAAATCGGGGACCTTGGCGGAAGTTACGATGTCACGGAAAAGACTCCCTTCCTAGGCGTTGCGCTGACTCTGGGAATACTGCTTACGGTGTTCGTGGTGCTTCGGAGACGAAAAGGAAATGACTGATGGATCAGAACGAAATGATTGATTCGGAATGAACTGATGGATTCGGAAAGAACTGATGGATTCAGAAAGTGATGAGTTAGAAGGATTTGTAATTTTTTTCTTCCTTCTTCCTTTTTTCCTTATTTTGGTTTTTTTCAGTTAATTTGCTTCTTTTCCGCGCTTTTTTATCGTTTTTTGACTACGTTGCAAAATTACAGCTATGAATGAATAATGAGCCTGATAAAAAGAATAAGTAATCAGCTACAAACGAATATAAATAGGATATGAGGTAGAATGTAAGAACCTGAAAAATGCAAGAGTCGCAAATCCCTGATATTGGCCGATACCATGCTTGAGTTTTTGTACGATTTAATCGCCGAATACGCTTACATAAATCTTTTTGTCCTGAGCTTCCTGGCTTCTACGATTCTTCCTTTCGGGGCAGAAGCATTTTTAGTTGCGCTTGTCTACCAGGGTTTCAATCCTTTTTTTGTCGTTATGGTGGCGACAATAGGGAATTTTCTCGGGGCTTGCACTACATATTACATCGGGCTGAAAGGCCGTGGTGCTCTCGATAAGTACTTTTCTCCTTCGGAAGAGAAACTTGCTAAGAGTGAACGCCTCTTTAAGAAATACGGGGTATACACCCTCCTCTTAACCTGGGTGCCGGGGATAGGGGACGTTATCACCATGGCTGCGGGGCTGATGAACCTTCCCTTTTTGTTATTTTCTGTCCTGGTATTTGCAGGAAAGTTAGGGCGCTACGCTGCCCTTGCTTATTTTACCGTTTTCCTTAACCCCAGCCTCTCGTTATTATCGGCTTACTTTCCCGGCTGACTTTTCGGTTGGTAAATTTTCAAAGACTCTTTTCTTCTCTTTTCCCTTTTCCTTTCTTTTTTAATTTTTTCCTTTTCGTTTCCTAAATCAAGTGAAGTTTATTTCGAATTCATTACTTTTTCCCTGTGACTTTAGGTTCTTGCAAAGAATACTCAGTCTACGATATCAATAGAAATCTTTATGTATCATGATGTTCAATGTTTAATTGTAAAAACAAGTTAAATTGATTTGCTTTGCTTTTAAAACGCTCTGCCATCCTGAACCTTTCTTCCGGGTTCAAAAACGATCTCAATCTGCGGATATAACCTCCATTTTTTTCTTTTTTATTTTTCTCCTCACTGTTGTTTTTTTCAATTCTTTAGTCAGCCTTCCTTTCTCTTTTGGGGATCCAAGCTGTTTCTATATTTTTTTATTGTTTATGCATAATTTGCATAATATTCTTTGCTTTTATTCATTTTCGAATCAAATTTACTTGCTTTCCTTATTGACTTCTATTTTATTTTGTCTATATATATTCCAAACTATTCTCTTATTGGCTCTTATGGCATTGTTTTTGCTTCGGGTTGTTAACGGCGTAACCTATTTATATATTATTCGCGCTACTTTACTTGTCTTATTGTCAATAATATTTACTTGATTTACTTGCAATTGTTCGATCATATACTTTTATCAAAATGGTGATTTAATGCACGTGATGGAAGGTTTTTTACCTACGCCCTGGTGGCAGATCTGGTTTGCGATCTCAATTCCGGTGATCGCATTCGGGATCTATAAAATGAACAAACTGGTAAACGAAAAACGCGAGATATTGCCTCTTCTGGCTGTTGCGGGTGCATTTATCTTTGTGCTCTCTTCCCTGAAACTGCCTTCGGTTACGGGAAGCTGTTCTCACCCGACGGGGACGGGACTCGCAGCAATCATCTTCGGGCCTGCAATTTCTGCAGTTCTCGGGACAATCGTGCTCCTCTATCAGGCCCTCTTCCTTGCCCACGGCGGGCTGACTACCCTGGGGGCTAATGTCTTTTCCATGGGTATTGTGGGTCCTGTGGTGGCATACCTGGTCTATAAGGCAGGGATGAAAGCCAAGCTGAACTTCTTCCTTGTAGTCTTCCTGGCTGCCACGCTTGGGGACTGGGCAACTTATGTGGTCACTTCCGTGGAACTTGCCCTGGCTTTCCCTGACCCGACAGGTGGTTTTGTCGCTTCTTTCGGAAGGTTTGCTACTGTCTTTGCAGTAACGCAGGTCCCTCTGGCAATAATGGAAGGAGCGGTTACGGCGCTGCTTTTCAAATATGTGATTAACGTTAAGAGCGACGTCCTCGTGGAGCTTAAAGTAGTCGAAGAATCGATTGTCTGCAAACTCAGGGGGCTTAGTTCATGAGCCGGAAACTCGAACTTATAGTACTTGCCATTGTCCTGGTCTTTACAGTCCAGTTCGTTTACATGTCCTCAACGACAGATGCCGAATACGGTGGAGCTGACGGAGAAGCTGAGGGTGTTATTGAGGAAATCACAGGCGGAACCTATGTGCCTATCGCAGAACCCATCTGGGAGCCTCCAAGCGGTGAGATCGAAAGCCTTCTCTTCGGGCTTCAGGCAGCCATCGGGGCAGGGATCATCGGTTACTTCCTTGGGTATTACAGGGCAAAAAACCTTTATGAAGGTGAAGTCACTTACAAAGGCAAAAACCGGGATCGTGAAACTCGTTCATAATGTTGGCAACTGAGCTTTCCTTTTCATTCGTAAAAGGAAAGTTTTTATCTTTTGCCTTTTATTTTTACTTCTTAGTCCTAATTCATCAGTAACGGGTTACCTAATGACAAACATACTTGATGACTATGCTCTTATGAGCCCTCTAAGGTACCGGAATAACTATCTTAAACTGACAATCGTAGCTTTCGGTCTGCTTGCGGGAGTCTCGGCCTATTCTCCAGTCCCGCCTTTTTTCATAGCGCTTTGCATGAGTTTTGCAACGGTTTTTCTCGGGAAAACCCCGCTCCGTTTCTATCTCAAACTCCTTCTGGCTCCAATGGGCTTTGCAGTGGTGGGGGTTTTGATCATCGCTTTTTTCTCAGGCATGGGGGCTGAACTCTATTCTTTCAGGCTTGCGGGCTATCCCCTGGCTGTCCGGACAGATGGTCTGGAACTTGCGATGCTGGTGCTTTCAAGGTCTGTTAGCGGGATGTGCTGCCTTTACTTCCTGGCTCTGACCACCCCAATGATCGAGCTGTTCTCGGTCCTTAAAAAATCCCGCTTGCCCGAGTCCGTGGTCGAACTTTCCATGCTGATTTATCGTTATATCTTTGTTTTCCTGGACATGGCAGTCCAAATAAAGTTTGCACAGACTGTCAGGCTCGGCTACGGGGATTTCAAAAAGTCCTTCCGCTCTTTCGGGATGCTTGGAAGCACGCTTTTCATCCGGTCCTGGGACCAGGGTGAAAAACTCTTCGTATCCATGAACTCAAGATGTTATGACGGAAAAATGACAATGTTTGAAACCAGAAGGCCTGTCAAACCGCCTGAACTGCTGCTAACGTCCGCATATTTCTTATCCACCCTCACATTGTTCTATCTTACAAGAGGGGGGTCCATCATTTGAGAGGCGAAAAACATGACTATTCTTGAAACAAGAGGGCTTACGTACTCCTACCCAGACGGAAACGTGGCACTCAGGGACATTAATATCAAGATTGATAAAGGGAAAAAGATTGCATTTGTCGGGCAGAACGGGTCCGGGAAATCAACTCTTTTCATGCTCCTTAACGGGACCATGAAGCCCGGGAAAGGCGAAGTCCTTTTCCATGACGTACCTTTCAAATACAACTCGAAATCTTTGAGGGAAATAAGGAAATCCGTGGGAATCGTGTTCCAGAACTCCGATGACCAGCTCTTTGCTCCTACCGTTTATCAGGACGTGGCTTTCGGCCCTGCAAACCTTGATTACCCGAAAGAAAAGCTAGAGACCTGTGTGAACAGGGCGCTGGAACAGGTAGGGCTTACCAATTTCAAGGACAGGCCACCCCACCACCTGAGCGGAGGACAGAAGAAGCGGGTTGCAATCGCAGGAGTGATGGCAATGGAGCCTGAAGTGATCATCCTTGACGAGCCTCTTTCCAACCTGGACCCCGTGGGGGCGGACGAGATTATGGATCTCCTCAACGAGTTTAACCATTACGGGAGCACGATCATCATCTCGACTCACGATGTCGACCTTGCATACCGCTGGTCGGATTATGTTTACCTCATGTCGGACAGCGAGCTTATCGGAGAAGGAGCACCCGAGGTACTTTTCAGGCAAACGGAACTCCTGAAACTTGCCGGTTTGCGTCCCCCTTCTTCCCTTGAAGTTTACCATGAACTCGAGAGGAGAGGTCTTGCAAAAGGCTACCTGTCCCCAAAGACCCTGCCTGAACTCGTAAATGCGCTGCGTCCTCCCGAGTTGATGTGGGTGGACGCGCCTCACGGGATCAAAGAGGGTGATACCCTTAACCTGGGAATCCTTTACGGGGAATATTCTCCTAACTCTCCCTACGAAGCTATTAACGCAAGAGTCCTGCACATCCATCCGGGTGGCAAAGCCATCGTTGAGCTGAAACGCCGCAGCATCAAGGCAGGAGGCATCCTGCTCTATGATACGGATAGTTATTCTTACCCTGAGATCCTGAACATTATAGAGGAAGGGGACGTCACCTTTGTCGGGGCCATGGGCAAAAAGAGTAAAATCCTGGCCGAAGAGGACGGTATCTTCCTGGACGTTACCTCGGGCGTCATTGACAGGTCTATCCTCACCGCCCTCTGTGGAAAACGCTGCCTCATCCTGACTGGCGGAGGCATGGTGGAACACGCATTCAAACGGATCCGCGAGTACGTGGAATTAAGTGGAATCGAGTTGAACGTCGGCACATTCAATACGGGAGAAGAACTTCCCTGGCTGGAAGTGTTAGAGGAATCTGCCGAAGAGTTCAGGGTTTAAGCCCTAGAACCTCTCTTCTATTTTTCACTTTTTACTTAACTTTTTATTTCGCAGGACCTTTTCCGTCATTCACTTTTTATTTCGCAGATCGGTTTTTTTTCTTTATTTTCCTGTTTTGCAGCCGGATCGTTTAGATTAACTCGTAGCTCTTCTTAAGGAGAAGTGCATCTTCTTCAAGGTTCGGGCTTTCGCAGATTAGCAGCCCTTTAACTTTGAATTCTTTCAGGGCTTTCAGGAGCTCCGTGAAGTTGAAATCGGATTCTTTCAGGACAAGGTGTTTCTTTTCCCCGTTTTTGCCGTATTCGATCCCTGAGACGTGCATGTGCATGTTTGAGAGCCCTTCTTTTCCAAGCTCTTCTTCGACCCTGTCAAGAATAGCCTTAAATTCGGGGTAGGAATTTTCCTTTCCTTCTCTTGCATGAAGGTGGGAAAAGTCCAGGCAGGGCATGACTCCTTCGATTTCCGCGCTCAGGGTGAGCACTTCTTCGAGGGTCCCGAACTGGCTGCGTTTGCCCATGGTCTCGGGGCGGAGGACTGCCGGAATCTTTTCGTCTCTGAGCTTTCCGGTAAGTTCCCCGAGCGCTTTCGCCACTTTTGCATAGACGCTTTCTTTGCTGCTTTTCTGGTAGAAAGCTGCATGTAAAACCACAGACCTTGCCCCGCAAAGGCTGCCTATCCGGGCGGACTGGTAGATCCTTTCCATGCTTGCCTTCAATTTCTCTTCTTCCTGGGAGTTGAGGTTGATGTAGTAAGGGGCATGGACGCTAAGAGCTATACCTTCTTTTTTTGAGGCTTCAAAGACATTTTTTGCCCCTTTCTCCCGCATGCGTACTCCCTGCACAAACTCAAGTTCCATGCAGTCCAGGCCCAGTTCCCGGACTCGCTCTATTCCTGCGGCGCTGTTTCTCCCAGTTGAGCTTCTGGGGATCCCCGCAGTCCCGAAAAGCAGTTTTTCAGGCGGCATGTTTTTCAAAAGAGTTTTCGCTTTTTTTGCTAGTTTTCTTCTTTCTTCTTTAGCTTTTTCTTCCCGCTTTGAAGGGCTCCGGAAGCTCAGACAAGCCCCAGGAAATCCTTTAATTCCTTTGCCCTTTCAGGGGACACCTTTTCGCTAACAACTTCCAGAAGCTCGTCCAGGTCTTCGTCCAGGGACCTGACGTCTTCCTTGTTTTCCAGGGCCAGCCCTACCAGGTAGTCCAGCTCTTCAGGGTCCAGTCTTTCCAGCCGTTCTCTGAAATCTTCTGCAGACTCGGCAAACTTGTGCGAGATAGGGCGAAGGATGTAGGGAAAATGGTGTCCTGCTTCCCTGGATATAGTTTCTCCCCTGGCTTCCGGGGCCAGTTTGTTGAAAATTTCGATGTCTTTTTTGCTGAATTCTCTTGGCATGTTATCTCTTTATAATCCTGTCCTGATTTATATTTATTGAAAACACAAACTGTTTAAAAAAATAAATTTGTCGGAATATATTGAAGGTATGCCGGAAAATCCTGTCGGAAAAATCTGTCCTTCCGAGGAATTCTGCGGGAAACGCAATAATCCGTGAAAAATAATTCTTGAAATCTCAGGATTTTTTCTTCAACCTGCCGTGTCTGTCTATCTCTCCTTTTGCTATTCTTGTGGTAGAGATCGGGGTCCTATCTTCTGCCATTACGTATTCTACATATTCTATTTTCAGGGGCTTCAGGCCCCTCTCCACACGCAGGCGGTTGATCTCAATGGCCACAGGATAGGTTTCCGGGGAGACGATGATAAAGTCAAAGTCTTCTTTGATGGTGGGGCCGTAGGGGTCGTTCAGTTTCTGGATTTCGTATTTTTCTTTGGGAATCTGAAGGTTTTCGATGTACTCCTGCAACAGGGACTTCCTGCTTTCATATTTTTCTATACTGTGGTTTTTGCTTAGCATCTCGTCCGAGGTGAGCCCTATGTATACCTTTCCATCCCCGGCTACCTCAAAAGCCTTTTTTATAAGTTTGGTATGTCCATCGTGTATGTATTGAAACGTACCACCTACGACGACTTTTGGCATAATGGGTGATATTATATCAAATAAAAAGAAGTTTTTGGTTTTTTTTGCAGTTTTTAGATGTGTTTTCTATTTTTTCTTCCGGTTATCTCTTTTTTATGGCTGCTTCGGGAATGATTACTTACTTCTTTTTCCATTTTCTTTATCTTTTTGTTTTCTCGTTCTTCACTTTCCTGTTCTTCACTTTCCTGTTCTTCACTTTCCTGTTCTTCACTTTCCTGTTCTTCACTTTCCTGTTCTTTATTTTTTTACCTGATTCTGGGTTTTTCAGTGTCAGAAGACCCTGAATACTCCGGCACTTAATACTTTCACCCCGCCCCCTCCAGCTTTATATACTTGCAAAACAATAAGGAATCAACCATTATGCACCTTACACAAACATGTGCATTGTAAAGGAGTTCTTCATAAATGAGCGAAATTTTACTGGAAGAGTTGCCCGGAGTTGGCCCTGCAACTGCAGAAAAACTCAAGGAAGCCGGATTTAACACTATCGAGGCAGTGGCAGTAGCCTCTCCTTCCGAACTTGCCAATACAGCCGAAATCGGGGAATCAACGGCCGCAAAGATCATCAATGCCGCAAGGCAGGCTGCAGATATCGGAGGTTTCGAGACCGGGGACACTGTCCTTGAGCGGCGGAAACTGGTGGGAAAGCTTTCTACCGGCTGTACGGAATTTAATGAAATGATGGGTGGGGGCGTCGAGACCCAGTCCATTACCGAACTGTACGGGGAGTTCGGTTCAGGGAAGACCCAGGTGGCCCACCAGCTTGCAGTAAACGTCCAGATGTCAAGGGAATACGGAGGACTGGACGGTTCGGTCATTATCATCGATACTGAAAACACCTTCCGGCCTGAGAGGATTGCCCAGATGGTACAGGGGCTTTCCGATAAACACGGCCTGGAACTGAACCCTGAAGAATTCTTGCAGAACATTCACGTTGCCAGGGCATACAATTCCAATCACCAGATGCTGCTTGTGGATTCCGCAACCGACCTTGCAAACGAGCTCAAGGACTCTGATAAACCAGTACGCCTGCTTATTGTTGACTCTCTTATGGCTCACTTCAGGGCCGAGTACGTAGGACGGGGCACCCTTGCGGACAGGCAGCAGAAGCTCAACAAGCACATGCACGGCCTGCTCCGTTTCGGAGACCTGTTCAATGCCTGTGTTGTCGTAACCAACCAGGTCATGTCAAAACCCGACGCCTTTTTCGGGGATCCCACCAGGCCGGTTGGAGGACACATCGTGGGGCACACGGCTACTTTCAGGCTCTATCTCAGGAAGTCCAAAGGCGAAAAGAGGATCATTCGGCTTGTGGACTCTCCGAACCTGCCTGAAGGGGAAGCCGTGGTTGGGGTCACGACCACAGGGCTGGTTGACCAGTGATGAAGGGTCCGGCAGGGTGAAGTTTGATATATGAAGCTTGAGATATGACGCACAAACTTCGTTAAGGAAGTCACGACCTGAAAAATTTCAGGCGGGGAAACGTTTTAGTATCCCCTGCCAATCTCTTTTCAATGAAATTCAAAGCTATCGTTGTTGATATCGATGGGACGATCACCTGTGAGAAAAGGGAACTCCACCTGAAGGCTGTGGAGAAGATACGTTCCCTAAACGTTCCCGTGGTCCTTGCCACCGGCAACATCCTCTGTTACGCCAGGACAGCTTCGAAGCTAATCGGCCTTAGTGGGGCAGTGGTCGCTGAAAATGGGGGTGCTGTTACTGTTCGTTATGATGTGAACGGCACCTTTGAGGAAACTATTGAAGAGTGTGAAAAGGCTTTTGATTTTCTTTCCGAACACTTTGAACTTACAAAACTGGATCCTTTCTACCGGAAAACCGAAATTGCCCTTCGCCGGAATTTTGACCTGGAGAGGGCCAGAGTGCTCCTCAAGGAACAGCCCTTTGATGTGGAGCTTATAGACACCAAATACGCAGTCCACATCAAGAGCAGGAAAATCAATAAGGGCACAGGGCTCATTAAACTTGCAGGGCTGATGGGCTTTAAACCTGAAGAATTTGTTGCAGTCGGGGATTCAGCAAACGATGTTGAAATGCTTGAAGCCGCAGGTTTCGGGATCGCCGTTGCAAACGGGGATGAGGAGATTAAAACGGTTGCCGATTACGTAACTGAAGCCACATTCGGGGCCGGGGCGGTGGAAGCCTTCGAATTCCTCGAATCCAGGGGCTGGATATAAGCGATCATAAGTCTCAGGAAATCCTTAGTTCTCCAAAAAACTGCAATTAAAACCTACAGTAAACAAATTAAAGTCAAGTAAACAAATTCAAGCTGAGAAAAAAATTCGAAATAAAAAGGTGTTACCCCTCCTCCGGCCTGCCGGGGAACGGGTAGCGGCGAAGTAAACTGAATCGGATCTCGAGCCTGCCGTAGCAGGCAAGTGCAGTCCTTGCAGCCTCTGCATATATTAAAAATATGAGTTCCCGCCTGCTCTTTACTTTCCGGCATACAGGATACTATTCAGCCTGCGGGATGCTTTTCGGTTCTGATTTTTCGTTTTTGCTTTTCAGTTTCCTGCCCTGGCTCTCATCTTGTCAATGATGATGTAGTCTTTTATGGCACTCACGGAATCGAAGGGCAGGAGGATGTAGTTGCCCTCTTTTTTGTATTTGGTAGTATCAAGGTTGATATTCGGTTCGACCATCAGGTCGATGAGGTGTCCGGCTTTGATCTCCAATACTATGTTGGTCAGCGTACCGATCTCTGTTCCGTCCGTTGCCATCACCTGGGTGTTGGAGATAAGGTTCCTTGCAAATACTTTAGACATTTTTATCGTGTCTCCGTCCTCAATGTAATGTGGGATATAGGTTAGGGGTAATTCTGGATTCGAACTCATGAAATTTTATTTTATCTATGCCTATATTTTTTAAGAACTTCTTCCTCTTTAGTGTTTACTCCTTTAAATTCTTACCTATATCCTATATAAGCACTTGGTTCGGCAGGTTTCGTACCGCCCTTAAACTGTTCTTCAATCTTCTCATAATACTGGGCGATGTTCTCCGTGATCGTGGGCTTTACCTTCTTAAGACCTTCCCTGAAGTGTCTCATCTCGATTTCTTCAATATCGAAATTCTCGCGAAGCGCCCGCATTACCGCTTCTCTACACACCGCTTCTATGTCAGCACCCACATACCCTTCGGTTTCGTCAGCAAGGGTATCAAGGTTTACGTCTGATGCAAGGGGTATCCCTCTGGTATGAATCCCGAAGATCTTGAGCCTGCCTTTCCGGTTGGGTGAACCCATATAGACCAGCCTATCAAAGCGCCCCGGCCTCAGGATTGCCGGATCCAACAGGTTTGGGCGGTTGGTTGCGGCGATTACAACCACGTCTTTCAAGGCTTCGAGCCCGTCCATCTCGGTGAGGATCTGGTTAAGGACTCTTTCTGAAGTCTTGCTGTCCGTGGATTCCATCCCTGGCATGGAAGCGATGGAGTCGATTTCATCAAAGAAGATCACGCAGGGGGCAACCTGCCTGGCTTTCTTGAAAGTCTCCCTTATCGCTTTTTCCGATTCTCCGAGCCACTTTGAGAACATTTCCGGGCCTTTGACGCTGATGAAGTTGGCGTTACATTCCCTGGAAACGGCCTGGGCGATCAGGGTCTTTCCGGTTCCCGGGGGCCCGTAGAGCAGGATTCCCTTGGGGGCTTTTATGCCCATTTTAAGGAATTTTTGCGGGTGTTTAATAGGCCATTCCACGGATTCAATGATTGCCTGTTTGGCTTCGTCGAGCCCTCCCACATTGTCCCAGGTTACGGTTGGTATCTCCACAAAGATTTCCCTCAGGGCCGAAGGCTCGGTTTCCATCAGGGCCTCTTCGAAGTTATTCTTGGTTACCACTATTTTTTCCAGTCTCTCGGGAGGTATGGCTTCTTTTTCCAGATCCAGGTCCGGAAGGTTTTCCCTGAGGCAGCGCATGGCAGCTTCCTGGACAAGGGCTAGCAGGTCCGCGCCCACAAAACCCTGGGTCCGCTCTGCAAGATACGTCAGGTATTTGTTTACCTGTTTTTCTTTCCTGAGGACTTCTGCGGAAACCTCTTCAACCCCTGCCTCTGTTTCGGGTTTTCCAGCTACTTCGGCTACTTCGGCTACTTCGGCTTCGGTTTCAATTCCTGTTTCCACGGGATCCTCGTCACTTTCAATAGGCATTCCCCTGGTGTGAATCTGCAGGATCTCGTACCTGTCGTTGGTGTCCGGGACCCCGATATGGATTTCCCTGTCAAAGCGCCCGGGCCTGCGGAGTGCCGGGTCAATGGCATCTACACGGTTCGTAGCCCCGATCACGACAACCTGTCCCCGCTCTTCCATCCCGTCCATGAGGGTCAGAAGCTGGGCGACGACTCTTCTTTCCACTTCCCCTGTTACGTTTTCCCTTTTCGGGGCAATGGAATCGATTTCATCGATGAATATGACTGACGGGGCTTCCTGGGTTGCCTCCTCAAAGATCTTCCGGAGCCTCTCCTCGCTTTCCCCGTAGAACTTCCCGACAATTTCCGGGCCTGCGATGTAGTGGAAGCTGGCACCCGATTCGTTTGCCACGGCTTTTGCGATCAGGGTCTTTCCGGTCCCTGGGGGACCGTAAAGGATGACCCCTTTTGGAGGCTCGATGTTCAGGTGGTGGAAGAGTTCCGGGTGTTTCATGGGAAGCTCGATCATTTCCCTGACGCGCATTATCTCTTGCCCGAGCCCTCCGATATCTTCATAGGTGACTCCCCTGGCAACCGTTTCGTAGCCCTGCACGGGTTTTTTCCTGAGTTCGATCCTGGTGGACTCGGTGATCAGGACGATTGCGTTTGCAGGATCCGTTTCAACCGCTACGAGCGGGATTACCTGGCTTGTGGTCAGGGACTCGGTCATAGGATGGGTCATCGAGTTGATGATAGGAATGATGTCGCCCTTGAAAACCGGTCTTTTCAGGATATGCCGCTTTATGATCTCGTTTGCGTGCTCCCCGAACTGCAGTTCAGGTCCCCCTGCCTGGGTCATGCTTTCCGGAAGCGCCAGGATAACCTTTTTTGCTTCCGGGGCTTCTACCTTTTTGATGCTGACCCTTTCCCCGATTCCGACTCCCGCGTTTTGCCGTATAAAATTGTCAATGCGGACGATTCCCTGCTCCCAGTCCTGGCGGTCCGCTCTCCAGACTTTCGCGGTGGTCATTTTCTTCCCCCTGATTTCAACAATGTCACCGGGAGAGAGCTGAAGCTTCAAAAGTGCTGTTGGGTCAAGCCGGATTATTCCCCTTCCGAGATCGATAGGATATGCCTTTTCAACCTTTAACTGTATTTCTTCCATGGATCATCCCAAAAATAGTTATCTTTTGATTGTAATTTTTTTCAACAGTGTGATGTGAATAAGAACCGGATTTTTCCCCGATTTTTCCGGATTGAGCGGTTCTGGTTTTGTTTGCTCCCTATATTAGATTCTCCTTTTATTTCAAGGATGCCCGTCATCATAAGATACCGCCTCAGAAACCTGATCTTTTTCAGATGTAGCTCCGGTTATACCTCAATCCGAATAGTCAATTATGCCTTATTTTCCCGGGCGTTGCCTGTCAACATAAGGTTACCTGCAGATGCAGTTTCGTGCCAATATAAGGTTGCCTGACGATCTTAATTTAGTTTCTTTTTCTCCTGACCTTTTCTCCACCCGTTTTATAATGTATAGGTTATATTTCTCCTATGCCCTCTATTTATTAAATAAGTTTACCCTCTCTTCCGTCTTCTCCGTCAGGATTAATATACTTACAGGTTTCGCAGTATGGAATTTACCGGAATCATAATTTAGAATCACCGGAATAAGGATCATAATTGCCGGAATAAAGATTCGGAATTATGGAATAAGAATCAGAAATTCATTTTATAATCCTCCTATAATTCACCATATATGCAAATCCAGGAAATCGAGAGTATGGACCTTGAAAAAGCGCAGAATATTATTGTTGATTTTATCCGGGAAAAAGTAGACAAAGCCGGAGTTTCCGGGGCAGTTGTAGGTATCAGCGGGGGCATAGACTCTGCCCTTACCGCAACCCTTACGGTAAAGGCCCTCGGGGCGGATAAGGTGCTGGGAATCCACATGCCAGAAGCCGGGCTGACCCCCGAATCGGACCGCGAGGATGCAAAAGCCCTTGCGGAATGGCTCGGGATCGAGTACAGGACAATTGACATATCGAGCATTGTCTCGGCTTTTATGGCTGCTGTCCCTGAAAGTGAATCTGCAGACCGGCTTTCCAGGGGCAACCTGAAGGCAAGGGTCCGGATGTCCCTGCTCTATTTCCATGCAAACCGCCTGAACCTCATGGTCATGGGGACCGGGAATAAAACCGAGATTCTCCTTGGCTACTACACGAAGTACGGGGACGGAGGCGTTGATATCGAGCCCATAGGGTTCCTGTACAAAACCGAAGTCTGGGAACTTGCCCGCAAGCTCGGGGTCCCCGAGTCCATTATAAGCAAAAAGCCCTCTGCCGGACTCTGGGCAGGACAGACCGACGAAGCCGAACTCGGGATGTCCTACGGGACAGTAGATAAAGTCCTCACGATGCTGAACGAAAAACAGAGTCCGAAAAATATTGAAGAGGTGCTTTCCATTTCGGAGGAGCAGTTGGAGTCAGTCCTCAGGCGTATGCAGAGCAATGAACATAAGAGGAATGTCCCTCCTATCCCGGAACTTTCCTGAAGATTTCTTTGGATATTTCTTTGGACATTTCCCTTAACTACCATGGGTCGCCAGGGGTGAGCAAGGAAGATTTCTTCCCCGGCTGCCTCCCTTCTTTTTCAAGGTTCCCCTTTTCCAAAAATCCTTTCTCATAACCTCTTTCTCATCCTAAAATGTCCTGTGATTTTCAGGCTCTTCTTAATGAAATGTTCTATATGGCTTCCCCTTATTTTTTCAGCCCTCTGTTCTATGTGTGGAGTACTACATGTGGAGTACTATTTTTTCAAAATTACATCTCTTGATTTTTATATTTATTTTAATATACATGTCCGGGTAAAATGACATATTTTATATATTCATTCCGTAATCTATATGGTTAATATTTGTAAACCATGGCGGATGATTGTCCTGTCCCTCTCTTTATTGTTCGGAGTTGGTGAATCTGAAAAGGATTGATTCCATCTAGCCCTGAATTTCATTTGGAAGTTTTATGACTTCTCTGCTTCAGGGAAGGGTTTTGAAATTCAGGTTCTTGCCAGGTTTACTTTTGTTTATAGGGTTTTTTCCATTCCAGCAGGTGTTTCGGGTGCTACAAAACACAGAAAAAATGAACCGGATTTTCGTGAAGTTTACAATCAGTATAGCTTTGTTCGTATCCCTGGTTATCTTCGTATCTTTGCTGTTTGAGGGTACCTGTTCCGCTTCCGTGCTTAATGTTATGGGAGACGGGGAAGCCCCTGCAAACTATACTTCCATTGGGGACGCACTGGATAATTCCGGGGACGGAGACATTATCCTGGTATACGGTGGGGTGTATGTCGAAAACCTCAGGGTCTCGACTTCGAATCTAACTCTTGCGGTTCCCTCGAACGAGAGTGCCGTTATCCGGGCTCAGGATCCGGAATCTCCCGTAATTTCCGTAAATGCCGACAATGTTACGATTGTCAGATTTTCCGTAAACGGGACCGACGGCTGGGGGGTAGGCATTTTCCTTGAGGATGGAAAAGGGCTCAGGCTGGTTAACAATTCTATCGAGGCTTCTTATCAGGGCGTTTCCCTGGAAAAGGGAGAAAACTGCCGCCTGGAGAATAACAGCATTTCAGGGGCTGATTCCGGAATTTTCCTGAAAGCTTCTTCCAACAATACCCTGATCGGAAATACCATTCAGGACTGTTTCGAAGGCCTGCTCCTCAAGAATGGCTGCACCGGGAACTCGCTTCTTGAAAACAGGCTGTCGGGCAATTTCCGGGCTGTCTATCTTGAGAACTTCTGCAGAGAGAACAGGATCGAATCGAATGCCGTCCTGAATAATTCCTTTGGCATCTGCCTTGAAGACAGTTGCAGCACTAACTCTCTCGAAAGCAACGAGGTTCTGGGAAGCCAGTACGGGATTTTCCTGGATAATTCCTGCAACGGCAACAACCTTGGCAGGAATAACGCCTCCGAAAACAGGTACGCTTTTTACCTGAAGGCTTCGTGTGAGAGCAATTCCCTGTATAACAATACGGCAGACGATTCGCTTTATGGCATTTATCTTGGATATTCCTGTTCCGGGAATACCCTGTCCGGGAATACCATCGCTTCGGATTCCCTTTCTTCCGGACTAAGGGGCATTTGCCTGGAAACCGCCTGCGGCAACAATACGTTGGAGGAAAATATAATTGAGGGACAGGGCTTTGAGGGCATCTGCCTGGAAAACTGTTCTGATAACCTCCTTGCCGGAAATAACGCTTCGGAAAATTCCGCAGGTGTCAAGCTTAAGGATTCCTGCAGCAATAATACCCTGGAAAATAATATTCTATTCAACAACTCCCTTTTAGGGCTCGCCCTGGAGGACAGCGAGAACAACAGGGTATGTAATAACAGTGTGCTAAATAATTCTGGAGGTCTGTATCTCCGCTTCTCCCCACACAACCTCCTTACAGGTAACAGGGTCTCCTTTAATGGGAACGGTATTTTCTTCACCGCTTCGGATGAAAATGTCTTAAACGACAGTTACGTTCTCCGAAACTCCCTCTTCGGGCTTGCCCTGGAGGACAGTGAAAATAACACCGTCTACAACAACTTTTTCGATAACGAGCACAATGCGGTGGATGACTGCAAAAACAACATTTGGAATGTCTCCGTCTCTCAGGGCCCCAACATTTACAACGGTCATGAGATTGGAGGTAACTACTGGTCGGATTATCCAGGGGAAGATATGGACCTGGACGGTTTCGGGGACACGCCTTACGATATTTCCGACAATATAAGCGATTACCTTCCTCTTGTACAGGATATTACTCCTCCTGTCATAATCCTGAAAAGTCCCGAAAATATGACCTATCGTATGCTTCCGGTCCCGGTCTCTGCCAAAGCAAACGAGGCTATCTCGGAGTGGTGGTATACGTTAAACGGCTCCGGACCGGGGGAGTTTTCACAAAGTGACGCTACTAACGCGAAGGCCCACCTTAACGTTGCGAACGGAACCTATACGTTCCGCGTAAGCGGGACCGACCTTAGCGGCAACCTTAATTCCACGGCTGTGGATTTCAACGTTGAAATAGATCCTTCTCCCTCTGATGAGGATTTGCCGTTGATTTCCATAAATTCGCCTGAAGACAGGTTTTATTCGGATTCCAGGGTCGAACTGGATGTTTCAGCAAGCGGTACCCTTCTTTATTGGGAGTACACGCTTGATGATTCCGAATACTGCGACTTTGAAGAAAGTAACGAGTCCGGAGCCTTCTCTATCCTCAATGTTTCGGACGGGCAGCATGAAGTCCTGGTGTTTGGAGTTAACGATAAAGGCTATTCCAATTCCACATCAAGGAATTTCACGGTCGATACCATCCCCCCTGCTTTAACCGTGAAGAACCCTTTGAATTCCAGTACTGTTTATAACAGTTCGGTCCTGCTTCTGGTGGAGGCCAGTGAAAATATTTCAGTCTGGAACTATACGCTTGATGGGGCCGAACTCCTGAGTTTTAATGAAACTTATGATGTCAGGGCCGAAACACCCCTTCTTAATGTCCCTGAAGGTCTGCACACTGTTAATGTTTCAGCCAGGGACCTTGCAGGCAACTATAACTCGAATGTTGTATATTTCAGTGTGAATGACTCCGGAGACCTCTGGCCCGAAATTTCCATAATTTCGCCTGTAAATAATAAGGCATATAACAAATCCTCAATTGAATTCAGGGTTTTCGCAAATGAAGATCTTTCTGCCTGGTGGTACACTCTGGATGACTCAAGTTTCCTTAGTTTCCCGGAGTGGAACGAGTCTGCAGCCAGTTCACTTCTTGAAGTTGAACCCGGGAACCACTGTGTGAAAGCATACGGCAGGGATTCTGGAAATAACACTAATTCAACATCTGTTTCTTTCTCGGTTGACACGAAATCTCCCCTGATAACCGTAAACTCTCCGGTGAACGGGACGCAGTATACAACCGAGAGCAGTGATGTGAACCAATCCATAATCGACCTCAATGTAACAATCAACGAACCTGGGTCCATCTGGTACCGCGTGGATGATGCCGTTCCTTCCACCCCTGTGAACGGCACGGAACTGAAAGGCAGCCTTGACCTGGATGTCGGTTCCCATAATATTACCTTCTTTGCGAAAGACCCTGCAGGCAACCGGAACTTTACCGAATCTTATGTAGAGGTCTCCAGGAAAGCCAGTTCGGGCTCCGACTCCGACTCTGGCTTTGAACCCGGTCCCGATTCCGGGTCTAGGGACGGTGGACTCCCTGCTTACTATAAACTTAAAATGTTGAGGGAAAATGCGCAGAAGCTCCTGAGCGAGCAGTTTGAACCTTCGGAAATGAGTGGTGAACTTCTCCCGGTCACAAGAAACTCCTCGGCGCAGTCTACAAATGAGGCCAGCCCCGAAGAGGGCGGATTTTTTTCATGGTTGAAGTCCCATGCAGTCCCCTATTCTGCCGGAATGCTGCTGCTTATTTTCTTTATGAGGTTCCTGCTGTATGTCCTGAAGGATATTGATGACTGAACAGAATCCGGAAATTCAGGACCATGGAGGAAGATTCCGATATTGGGATTAATGAAACACTATCATGATATCGGGATCATTGGAGTCGGTTCCGATACCAGTATCAATGGGACCGATTTCACTACCAGTATCTAATGGACTCGATACCACTATGAGTATCAAATGGGATCGATCTCAAAATCAGGATCTTTGGACTCGGTCTCAAAACCAGGATCAGTGGTAGGAGATTCTGAAAAACCGGATGCCGGAGAAATATTCTGAAAAAAAGGACTAAGGAAAAAGGACTAAGGAAAAAGGACTAAGGAAAAAGGACTAAGGAAAAAGGACTAAGGAAAAAGGACTAAGGAAAAAGGACTAAGGAAAAAGGACGCTGAAAAGCCTGGATTCGGAAGAATGATATCCGAAAATGGCGGGCTGTTTTTTCGGAACTTCTATCTTTTTTCCTATTCAACGTGAAGGGAATATCCTGCAGTCTGAGCGTTTTTCCCTTACAAGCGGCTTTGCCAGGTGTCTCCTCGCACAGGGGGGAACTTCATATAGGCCGGGTTCAAGGGCCCTTTCTATTTCGCAGCTGACTTTTGAAGGGGCCTGAGTCCTGCATTTCCTGCAGCGGAACCCCTGGCCCTGCCCTGCGGACTTCATGTGTTTCCCACAGGTGGGGCATTTCGGGTTTTCTTCCGTGTAGAGGAGGGCAAGTTCTTTGATTTCTATTTTTTCTATGTTCAGGGTACGGGAGTTCACGCTCCCAAAAAGCACGACCCTGTCCCCTGGAAGTAGTTCCCTTACAAGCTCCCGGAAGTTCTTGGTCGGTTCGAAGGCCGCACAGTCAAGTTCGGCTCCCGCTTTATCCCGGAGAGAGAAAATTACGTGCCCCCCGTGAATTGTTTTCGGAGTTGCGGATACCGTGCCCTCCACCCTGTACGAGTGCATGTCCCGAATTTCCTCTACACTCTCCGCAGGCAGGATGTGCATGTCAGTGCCCTGGTTTGTCCTGTACACTGCAAAGCGCTCGGTTGGCTCAGCTCTGACCAGGGAGGCGGCTTTTGTGACGGTATCGGGGCTTTTTCCCCTGATCCCGAAGAGGACAGGGTCCGGGGAGTGCGGTACGCATACCACAAGGCTGTTTGCATGGTCCAGGGTGTCCCAGGTCTCCGGATATGTCTGCCTGTCGGCTTCTTCCAGGCTTTCCTTTTCCACGGAGCGGGGGGTCCCCCACTTTTCCCGCTGCCTGTAAGCCAGGTGTTCATAGGTGTGGTCCCAGTCTTCCCGGTTCAGCATAGCCCCGCAGGCTGCAAGGGCGCCGATGAGCCCTCTCCCGTTCTTGAAGCTTTTTGAGGGGATATCGAGTTCCAAGATCAGGTTTTTTGCCTCTTCGATTGTGATAACGTCCCTGACTGCTTTTTCCAGAAAGGCCCGGAGAACGGGTTTCAGGAGTTTTCCTTCGTTCTCCTGGATGAAAACAGCTCCAGGGTTTGTTTTTTCACATTCAAACCGGGCAAATTCTTCGATTCTGGAGATGACGTGGTCCATAACTTTCTCAGGGCAGCAGGTCTCCAGCCTGAGGGCTACGGCTGCGTTTCCCCGGGTCTTGTGGGGGATGGTGGGGTTCAGGCGGACAAGGAGTGGAGGTTTTTCTACTTCTCCGAAGGCCTGCAGTTCTTCGAGCAGCAGGGCTCCCAGGTAAGTGGTACACATCCCTTCATTTGAGTCCGTGTCGTCAATTCCGATAATCATTTTTCCCGAACTCCGATAATCATTTTTTCCTAACTCCGATAATCATTTTTCCGAATTCCGATAATCATTTTTCCGAATTCCGATAATCATTTTTCTGAATTCCGATAATCATTTTTCTGAATTCTGATAATCATTTTTCTGAATTCTGATAATCATTTTTCTGAATTCTGATAATCATTTTTCTGAATTTCCATTTTTCCGGATTTTTTCTGGGGTTCAGGCACCTTTTTCTGGCTCTCCGGGCCCTCCCTGCCCTCCCGGCTGTTTCCTGGCGGAGGGTTGTCCGGCTCTCTTCTTTTCGATTTTACGGTATAAACATTATTCTCAATATAGAAATATATATATAGATGTTCAAACAGAAACATCTATTGCAATGACAAAAGAAGTTCTCATACATCAAATTATTGATGTATTGTCTCATGCGGGTTTTGTAGTTTCCGAGCGCTGCAATATCCGGCCGCGGAGTTTTGACATTGCTGCAAGAAAGGATAAAACTCTCTTACTTTGTAAGGTTTTATTTAACATTGACGGCCTGAACGAGGCAACTGCCCGGGAAATGAAGTACCTGGCAGACTATCTTGGAGGATCGGCTATAGTCGTGGGGGCTAAGACCAGGGACCAGATGCTTGAGGACAGCGTTGTATATATGCGCTACGACGTCCTCTCCCTGAGCGTCCAGACGCTCTTCGATTATTTTATCGAAAACATTCCTCCCCTGGTTTCTGCAGCGCCAGGGGGGCTTTATGTCTCCATTGACGGGTACATCCTGAAAAAAGCCCGTACGGATATTTCAATGTCTCTCGGATCCCTTGCTTCCATGGTGGGCGTCTCAAGGCGGACCATCAGCAAGTACGAAGAGGAAGGCATGGACGCTTCAATTGACGTAGTGCTCCAGCTGGAAGATATCTTCGGGATTGAGCTAGCCCTGCCTATAGATATCCTGAAACCCCTGGAGGGCAGGAAGTCCCGAAAAGAGCCACGGCGCGAAATTGAAGTTCCCAATCAGCACTCACAGCCCCATTCCCCTCGTCCTGAGGACTCGGTCCTCAATATGATTTCCCTGCTCGGGTACGACATACTTACGACAGCACAGGCCCCTTTCAAGGCTATTTCAAAGGACGAGTCGTCCACAATCCTTACCGGGGTCAGTGAGTATAACACCACGGTAATCAAGAGAGCTCACCTCATGAGCAGCATTTCAAGTGTCACGAAGACCGAGTCGGTTTTCATCATCAACGGGCATGCCAAAATCAAGTCCGTGGAAAACACTGTGCTTATCGAGAAAAAAGAGCTCGGGAAAATCAGTGATTCGGACGAGCTTCTGACCTTCATAGAAGAGCGCAAGGAAGAGAGTTGAGCCTTTTCTTGTCTTCACGTTTTCTTGTCTTCACGTTTTCTCCAAAATTCCCCTATTTCCTCAAACTTTTCTTCTTTTTTCTTTCGGATTCTTCTTTTGATTTTCCCGGGTTTCCAAAACCCTAATATATCACTGTTTCAATTATGGGGCATCAATGACGGTAAAGATTGCAGTGCTGGTCTCCGGGCGGGGCTCGAACCTCCAGGCGATTATAGATAGCATTGAAAGGGGCTACATAAAAGATGCAGCGGTTAATCTGGTTATTTCCAATAAAGCCGATGCCTATGCGCTGGAACGTGCCAGGAAACATGGAATTAACGCTGTTTTTCTTGACCCGGGCAGGTACGACAGATCCGGATACGATCGGGATATCCTTAAACTTCTGAATAATTATGATGTGGACCTGCTCCTGCTTGCGGGCTACTTCCGGATCCTTGGCAGTGAAATCATTGACGCGTATAGAGACCGGATTTTGAACATCCACCCTTCCCTCCTCCCGGCGTTCAAGGGGCTGCATGCCCAGAGGCAGGCTTTCGAGTACGGGGTAAAAGTCGCAGGCTGCACGGTCCACTATGTTGACGAAGGGCTTGATTCGGGGCCGATTATTCTTCAGAGCTGCGTGCAGGTACTTCCCGACGACACGGAAGAAACTCTTACAGGCAGGATCCTCGAACAGGAACATATTATATATCCCGAAGCTGTCAGGCTTTTTGCGGAGGGCAAACTTAAAGTTGAGGGCAGGAAAGTAAGGTCTCTGGATTAAGCTGGCGCCCTGAAACTAATATCCGGAAATCCCATAAACAGCGCCCATAACTCGGGTCCCAAAATCCCCGGGTCTTAGTTCCAAATGTGAAACAGACAGACGTCAGATCGAAATTGTGCTCAATCAGGAAGGTGCCGGAAACAGGATATATTCCTCCCTCAATGTCTTCTTTGATACCATAATGTTATATGTGGTTCAAAATTATAAGTAGTTCAGGAACTTAATGCCTTTAATGCCTGTTCAAAATTCCAGATTTCAAAGTTTTACGAGAAAAAAAGTGCTCATAGGTTTTTCAGGGAATTCCTTATTTAGCAATTTACCGTCAAGCAATCCTATCTCGTTAACCAATCCTATCTCGTCAAGCAATCCTATATCAATATCTTCAACTTCATGTGTTGTAGCCTCAATTATTGCAAGCACTCAATTTAACACTCGATCAAAGAATTCGTAATTTCAAGTTAACCGTTTAACAGCCAGTAAAAAAATCTTGATTTAAAATCGTGCTTTTGAGAAAATATTAAATGCATGGATTAACCAGGTGACAGTCATGTCTTACATAGAAGAAATCGATCCGGAAATTGCAGCGGCTATTGAAAAGGAAGCCGAGCGTCAGGAATTCAAGCTTAACCTGATCGCATCCGAAAATTATGCGAGCAGGGCCGTTATGGAGGCCCAGGGCTCGATTATGACCAACAAGTATGCCGAAGGGTATTCAGGCAAGCGTTACTACGGAGGCTGTGACTTCGTGGACGTTGCAGAAAACCTCGCAATCTCCAGGGCAAAGGAAATTTTCGGGGCAAAATATGTCAACGTCCAGCCCCATTCAGGCTCGGGCTCCAACATGGCAGTGTACTTTTCGGTGCTGCAGCCGGGCGACACCATAATGTCCATGAACCTTTCCCACGGCGGGCATCTCTCCCACGGCAGTCCCGTAAGCTTTTCAGGGAAGCTCTACAACATCGTGCCCTATGGTGTGAATAAAGAAACCGAGATGCTGGACTATGCCGAACTCCTCAACATGGCAAAGGAACAGAAGCCGAACATGATCGTCTGCGGGGCCTCAGCGTACCCGAGGGAGATCGATTTCAAGCAGTTCAGGGAAATTGCCGACGAAGTCGGGGCTTACCTCCTTGCAGACATTGCCCACATTGCAGGGCTTGTAGTTGCCGGTGTACACCAGAGCCCGGTGCCCTATGCTGACTTCGTGACCACCACCACTCACAAGACCCTCCGGGGTCCTCGTGGCGGGATGATTATTTCCAGGGATGAGGAACTTGCAAAGGCGATAAATAAAGCAGTCTTCCCGGGTCTCCAGGGCGGGCCTCTTATGCACATTATCGCTGCCAAGGCAGTGGCTTTCAAGGAAGCCATGAGTGAGGAGTTCAAGCAGGACCAGGTCCAGACCGTAAAGAACGCGGCAGCTCTTTGTTCCTGCCTGAAGGAAAAAGGCTTTGACCTTGTCTCCGGCGGAACCGACAACCACCTTATGCTTGTCAACCTGAACAACCTGGACATTACCGGCAAGGACGCAGAGGCGGCCATGAGCAAAGCCGGGATCATTGCCAACAAGAACACCGTGCCCTTCGAAACCCGCAGTCCCTTTGTCACCAGTGGAGTCCGGCTCGGTGCCCCTTCCTGTACCACAAGGGGTATGAAGGAAAAGGAAATGGAACTAATTGCCGACTATATCGAAGTTGCAGTCAAGAATGCTGAAAACGAACAGCTCCTGTCGGAAATAAGCGGCAAGGTGAAGGAACTCTGCGCACAGTTCCCGGTCTACCGCTAATCTAAGAGGTTTTGGGTGTTTCATTCCATGTCAGTCGAAAGCTATGAATCAAGAATCATAGACGGAAAAGCTCTTGCACAGCTTGTCGAAGAAGAAGTAAGGACAGGGGTCGAGGACCTGGAAAGTGGCAGGGGGATTACCCCGGGGCTTGCCACCATCCTCGTAGGAGACGACCCCGCCTCCAAGATGTACGTCCGCCTCAAGCACAAAGCCTGTGACAGGGTCGGGATCAGGGCTGAAGACTACCTGCTGCCCGCGGATGCCAGCCAGGGAGATCTCCTGGGCCTGATCAAAAGCCTGAACGAAAACAAAGACGTGCACGCAATCCTGCTCCAGCTCCCGCTCCCTCCCCAACTCTCTCCCCAGAGCGCAATGGAAGCCATAGACCCTGCCAAGGACGCAGACGGTTTCCACCCCTATAACATGGGCAAGCTCATGATCGGGGATGAGGGACTTGTGCCCTGCACTCCCTATGGGGTCATCCGGGCTCTGGAAGAATACAACGTTCCGGTCCAGGGAAAGAATGCGGTTATTGTCGGGCACAGCAATGTGGTCGGAAAACCTATGGCTGCCATGCTCCTGAACAGGAATGCCACGGTTTCGGTCTGCCACGTCTACACCGATGATCTGAAAAAATACACCCTGGAAGCCGACATCCTTGTCGTTGCAGTAGGGGTCAAGCACCTGATTAAGGCCGATATGGTTAAAGAAGGTGCTGTGATTTTCGATGTGGGAATCACCAAGGAAGAAGATGGCGTATACGGAGATGTGGACTTTGAAAACGTCATCAAGAAGGCTTCACTTATTACCCCCGTACCCGGCGGTGTGGGTCCAATGACCATCGCAATGCTCATGAGACATGTGCTTATGTGTGCGGAAAAGAGCCTCTAAAAACCATCTTTTGATATTTTTTCCCCCAGTCCCGGGGGATTTTCCACATTTTTTTTCTTATTTTTTCCTTTGCTTCTCGTTTTTTCCCTGTTTCTTCTTTTTCTTTGCTTCTCATTTTTCTCTTTTCTCATTTTTTCCTTTTCTCATTTTTTCCTTTGCTTCTTGTTTTTCCCTTGTTTTTCGTTTACTTTCTTTCTCTATCATTCGCTTCTCCGGGATACCGGGGGAGGAAATTCCTGGGTCGACTTTCCTAATTGTGTTAAATTAATTGCACACATCAATATTTTTATGTATTATTGAAACCCACTATAACATAGTTCCGCATAACTTCAATAATAAATATTCATATGAAGTGATTAAAATCATTCTTAACATTGCGACTTATAATTCGCTTTTGATAAAAGCTCCTACCAATATATGCTGATATTTATGCCAATAATAACATGCTGATATTAACATAAATAGTAAGAATCCGTACCTGCCATTCCCGGCTTCCCCTGAAATTTCCACACCCCTTCATGTTGTATCCGAATGTTCTTTCCGGAACTTCTAATCTGTCAGGAGCCCGGACTACCGGCCTTCAAACCCTGCTGAGTTTTCTCCTCTATTCGGGCTTCGCCGGGTGCCGGAAACAAGGTGTTTTTTCCGGGAAGCATGTCTTTGAGTATTACAATTGAAATCTATTTAATCTGGTTGTCAAAAATGGTTGTTGATACTACTATCTGCGGTCTGAAAGTTGGAGACCAATACCCTGCGCATGTGATGGGTGTAATTAACCTGAGTCCCGAATCTTTCTTCAAAGGTTCGGTGGTTGCCCCCGACTCAGTGCTCGAAATTGCCCGGAAAATGGTCGAGGACGGAGCCACTTTCCTGGATGTGGGAGCCCGTTCTACCTGGAGGTTTTCAGAGCCTATCAGCAAGGCCGAAGAACTGAAACGGCTCTTGCCTGTCCTGGAAGTTCTGGATGGGAATGTGGACGCGGTGATCTCCGTGGACACGATGTTTTCGGAAATCGCAGAAGAAACTCTCAGGCGGGGGGCTGACCTCGTCAACGACGTTTCCGGCTTTACCATCGACCCGGATATGATAAGGGTTGTAGCAGACCACGGTTGTCCTGCTGTGGTGATGGCTTCGGAAAAGGTTCCGGGAGACCCTCTGGGGATGGATGCGATTATCTCAGAGCTTGATTCTATTATACGGACTGCCGAAGCCGGGGGAATTGACCCGAACGGCCTGATCCTTGATCCTGCCATAGGCAGGTGGACCGAAGAAAAACTTTCTTTCTATGACTTTGAAACCCTTGACGATTTCGATCGCCTGAAAATCTTCGAAAAACCTCTTCTAGCTGCCCTCTCAAGAAAATCCTTCATCGGAGAGGTGTTGGAAAAACCCGCGCCTGAAAGGCTCTACGGGAGCCTGGCGGCTGCAGCCATTGCGGTCTACAAGGGAGCTCACATCATCCGTACGCACGATGTACCCGAGACCGTGGACGCCGTGAAGGTCGCAGGGGCTTTGAGGAGCCGGCCCAGCCTGGTAAAGGAAGCCCGGTATGAGGTTTCAGTGGTTGAAATCAAGACTCCTCAGGATGCTTCTCTGGTAATGCGAAAGCTGGGAGCTACCGGAGTAGGCTCGCAGGTGATGCGGGACAAAAGTGTCCACCTGGTACTAAGGATCAGGAACCTCACCACAACCGAGGCCCTGATTATAAAACAGGAGTTACTTGCGCGGGGAGGCGACGCCGCCCTTACTCGTGATGCGGTTTCCCATGAAACGGAGACGACAGATGTCCTTGTGATGGGAACCCTTCTGCAACTCGAACGCCTGGCCCGGAAACTGGAGGGACAGGCCCGCTCCCTTCCCCTTATTGCAGGAATGTTACGTGAATGTATTGCAAACAGGAGTGACCTGGACTATCGATATTCGAGGTAAACATGATCATAACTTCAGCAAAACCCCTTGAAGAGATCCTTGAAATATTAAAGGATGAAGACGATGTCTTTATAATCGGATGCAATGTATGTGCTGCAAAGCTGAAGACCGGAGGAGAACCGGAAGTCCTTGCCATGTGCAGCCGGCTGGAAGAGCACGGAAAGCATGTAGTGGGCTGGGCTCTTCCCACTGCAGCCTGCAGTATCCGGTCTTATGAATCTCTTGTCGAGAAAAACGAGAAGATAAAAGAGGCCCGTTGCGTCCTTGTAATGGGCTGCGGAAGCGGTGTTTCCGCTACAGCCAATGTGGTTGACCTTCCCGTGTACGGTTCGAATAATACGCTTTCCCTCGGCGGATCAAGCGGTGGGAAACTTCTTAGCAACCAGTGCATTATGTGCGGGGACTGCACGGTCGGCGAGTTCGGTGGCCTGTGCCCGAAATCCCAGTGTCCCAAGGGGCTTTTGAACGGGCCCTGCGGAGGGTCAGTTGCAGGGAAGTGTGAAGTTAACAGTGAAAATGACTGCGTCTGGGCTCTGATTTACGAACGTCTGAAGAAAATTAACAGACTTGATCTTCTTTATGTTATACGTGCCCCAAAAGAGCATGCTTTTAAATAATTTCATTTCTAATATACTTATTTAATGCTTTTTAATTTTAGAGAAAAACTGAATTCCAGTAAATTTCTGGTTACTGCTGAAATATCTCCTCCGAAAGGTACGAATGTAGCCGCCCCCCTGGAAGACGCCAGCCAGTTAAAGGGCCTTGCAGATGCCCTGAACGTCACAGATAACCAGTGTTCCATCATGCATATGAGTTCCCTGGCTTTCAGCAAGCTCCTGCTTGATGAAGGGCATGAGGTAATCATGCAGCTCACCTGCAGGGACCGGAACAGGATCGGGCTCCAGTCCGACCTTCTGGGTGCATATGCCCTCGGATTAAGGAACGTCTGTGTTATGACAGGGGACTTTCCTTCCTGCGGAGACCACCCGGGATCTAAACCCGTGTACGACCTCGATTCAGTACAGCTTCTGGAGCTTGTTCGAAAACTTGACAAAGGGATCGATTTAGCAGGAAATAGGCTGGACGGAGGTACTTCCTTCTGTATGGGTGCGGTTTCCGGCATAAACCCTCAAGAGGTCCTGCAGCTCATAAAACTTGAAAAAAAGGTCAGTTGCGGAGCCGATTTTATCCAGACTCAGGCAGTCTACGATGTGGGAATGTTTGAGGAGTTTGTGGAATCAACAGCCCATCTGGAAGTCCCTATCCTTGCCGGCCTCATCCCCCTTAAGTCCCTGAGGATGGCTGAGTACATGAATGAACATATCTCGGGAATACATGTCCCTGAAGAGATCCTTTCCCGTCTGAAAACCGCTTCTGACCCTGCCGATGAAGGTTTCTCCATAGCCTCCGAGACCATAAAGGAGCTTACAAAATTGTGTCGTGGCGTTCACATTATGCCCATCGGGTCTCATAAGAATACTCGCCGTTTGCTTTCCATGGCAGGAATTTCCCGGAAGTAACTTCGAAGAATCCCGAAAGTAACCCCTAAGAAACCGGGAAGTATTCCGGAAGGTACGGCCTCCGTATCATTACCTCGTTAACCGTGGCTTCAAGAAGGTAACCTTTACACAGTGGAATGTGGCTTCAAGAAAGTAAAGTCAGGATTCGGGTCGGAGGGCCCTATCTATGTATTTCCACTCCATAAAGTTGGGTTCCAGGCTTATATTTTACGGCGTTAACATTAGGACAATTTGTCATGTGTATCCCTGTTAACCTTTGATCTATTCCTCAAAAGTTTTTGCATATATAAGTTTTCATATGATGTATTTAATCTCTTTTTAAGTAGTTCTGCAGCATATACCATATTGAGGTTGTTAACTCTATAATTTACACCTGCAGACTGTTACAGGTGAATTTGTAGTAGAACGGCAGGATATCGGGAAATGTGTTCGCACCCTGTCCCGGGCTTTGGAGTTACCAGAGAAGGCTAAATAGAGGCCCTGTTAGCGTACCGGAAGTTTGTTCAGGTCTGCAGGACATCAGTCTTAAATAAAGTTTCTCCGGCTAAGATGTACCCTGGTGGAAAATGGCTTTTTTGCCACTTAAAAATGGAACCCCCGAAGCCTTAAGTTTTGCAGACATCGAGAAAATGAATGTGAAAACCTGATAATTGCAAGCTGTGATTCCTGATGTTTCCAGAACACAGACTCCGATGCAAAGCGTATAATTATTATTTCTGTGTGTCCGGGGAGGAAAGCCTTTTGGAAATGTTCATTCCGGTTTTCAGGCTTCCTTGCGGTTTTTGGGCTTACATGTCTGATATTCCCGATTCCTCAGTATATCTGTTTCTTAATCTATCCGGTGTAAGGGAGATGGTTTGTTAAGCAGGGTTTTTTCCGAAGAATAATTTTTTCGGACAGACTTTATCTGACGTCTTTTAACTCTTATTTTGCCTGTCCGTATCTTTTATTGGGCATTTTTGGTCGATTAATGTTAGCCTGGCTACCAGAAGGCGTTGCGTTGATATCGGAATTTAAGGAAGATTGGGTTTAGAGGAGATTGGATGTAGAGGATCCGGAGTTTCTCCGCAGGACCTGCGGGACTCCGGGAGGAGGCTACAATGCAGGTAATGGGTATAATATCATGCAATATTTTTGAGGATGAGATCGTCCACCTTGTGGAACATGATAGGGAGGTTAGCAAGGTCATCATAATTAAAAACGAAAATTCAGGAGGTATTGTTCGAAAACTTGAAAAAATCGGCTGTCCCTTCAGGGAAGTAAATCTCGTAAATGTGGATGAGCACAGGTTTTTCAGGGAACTTCATCTGGAAAATGCTGAAGGGGTGATCCTTGTGCTGAACATTCTCGAAATCGTGGGCATGAATAAGAGGCACAAAAGGCTGAAAATGAACGTATACGATGCCATCCTCAGGATGTCCCTGTTTTCGGACGGCTTGCTCCTCCTTTACGGGCTTTGCGGAAACCTGCTTAAGGACATTGAAGCCGATTTCGAGCACCTGAACTGCCCGGTTATTACCTTGAAGGACAGCGAAGGCAACATTGTTGACGACTGCGTTTGCGCAACCCTGGGAGGAAAAACTTCTTTCATAGAGGTCGTGAAGAGTCTTGAAGGGAACCGGACCTTCATGCTCACCCCTATGTGGGCTGCCAACTGGGAGGACATGGTCGTTGCAAACGGGTTTGCCCGGAGCCTTGAGCTCCTGGAAGAATCGAGGATGGTATTCAGGGTCTCAAAGTATACCCAGGTCGCAAAAATCAATACCGGACTGAGTTACCAGCACGACTTTCACTCAAAGGTTTATGAATTTGCTGACTACTACGGCTTGGATGTCAGGGAAATCGAAGCTGACCTGGAAATTTTTGAACGTTGTTACAGTGAACTGAAAACTGCGGTTATGTACCCGGCCTGAACCTGGAAATTCCCTATGTCGGGTTTTTACCCGCTTTTTTCCTTTTCCCCTTTTTTAATTTAGTTTTTTGTTTTCACCTTTGTTTTTTCTTTTCTTTTCATTTTCTTTTCTTTTCTTTTCATTTTCTTTTCATTTTCTTTTCTTTTCTTTTCTTTTCTTTTCTTTTCTTTTCTTTTCTTTTCTTTTCTTTTTCTCCTTTGATTTTTTTAGCTGCATTTTTTCCTTTCAGACCTGCTTTTTCCTGATGGTTTTTTGAAATTTTGGATACATTTATCAACAACTTCCCTTATTTTAGGCTGGGACCTCCTTTTACTCCGTTTTTTGGTTCCGGATATTGAAGATAAATTATTGGTTTTCAAAGGCAGTAAAATGAACTCAGAACTCAATTCCATCCAGATGTTCGGAATTAAGACCCCGATTATAAGGGCCGGGGACGATGTTGTGCAGATACTGGAAGCTGCACTGAAAGAAGCCTGCGTTGAACCCCTTGAAGGGGATATTTTCGTACTGGCCGAATCTGCGGTTGCCACTTCGGAGAATCGGGTCGTGGAACTTGAGCAGATAAAGCCAGGGGAAAGAGCGGTGGCTCTGGGAGAAGAATACGAGCTTGATCCTAGGGAAATGGAACTCGTGATCCGGGAATGCGATGAAATTTTCGGAGGAGTGCCCGGAGCCGCCCTTACCATCACGAAGGGGATTCTTGCCCCTAACGCAGGGATCGATGCTTCCAATGCCCCGGAAGGGCACGTTGTCCTCCTGCCCGAAGACCCGCGAAAGAGTGCCGAAAATATCCGTAAACGGCTCGAAGAACGTTACTCTTGCCGGCTGGGGGTTATTGTCGGGGACAGCAGGACCCAGCCCCTGAGGCTCGGCTGCACAGGGCTTGCGCTGGGAGTTTCCGGTTTCGTGCCCGTGGAAGATGCAAGAGGTGCTTTTGACATCTTCGGAAAACCCCTCCATATAACGCACAAAGCAGTGGCTGATAACCTTGTTTCGGCTGCGGAACTCCTTATGGGGGAGGGCGGGGAAAGGGTGCCCTGCGTGCTTATCAGGGGAGCTGCTGTCAAGCTTATCGACGAGTCTCCCGAAATGCCGAAGATTTCCATGGAAGGCTGCATGTACTTTGGAAACGTCATCAAAGCTCGAGGAAGGAAAGAAGAGAGTCAAAAACAGGGACAAAACCCGGAAAGCAAATGAATATTTTTATATTTCGGGTCGGCTAAAAAAAGCCTGAAGGGCTTCCTTTTCCGGATATGTTGATAATAAGGGTTCTGACTTCCAAGATAAGCATTATATATGCTCGGAGATAATATATACTAATTGATCCCCGACCCTGTATTTAATATCTCATCTTACAGCTTGCGTTTACGATTCAGGATTGGGTTCCCGGGCAATCTTTCCGTACTGGCTTCACGGGTACGGAACTTTGTCCGGCTGTCAGGCGTGGATCGATAGAAGAACATCAAAAGCTAATAAGAAGCTTTAAGGTATGCAGGTGATTTTATGAAACCAGTGATATTAGACTTTTCCGCAACATGGTGTGGACCTTGCAGGATGCAAAAACCAATTCTTGAAGAACTCGAAAAGCAGTATGCGGACAAGGTCGAGTTCAAAGTTATCGATGTGGATGAAAACCAGGAACTTGCTACAAAATACGGCATCCATGCTGTTCCGACGCTTATCATTGAGAAAGACGGGGTCGAGATTAAGCGCTACATGGGAGTAACCCAGGGCAGTGTCCTGGCCGCCGAGATTGATAAAGTGCTTTGATTTCTGTTTCCCGACAAAAGGCGCCCGGGGCTCTCAGTGAACCCGGGATTGCAACTTTTTAATCAATTTCTGTTACGAAAACCTTTTTCCTCCCTGCTCCAGCCAGAGGCTTGCAAGATCTACGTTTATTACTACGGGAGCGCGGAGGGTCACGAATACCCCGATCTTTCAGGTCGGGGATGAAGTGAACCCTCGCACGTTTTTTGTATTCCTTTAAATCGATAAAACGTTACTTCATTTTAAAGTGAGGTTTCTTGGTATCATGGTTACAGGAGTTGGAAATGCTACTCTATATTAAGGAAACCTTGTTAAATGATACTTAACTGTTCCCAAGAAACCGAGCGGGCGGCCCGAAGCATACCCCACCTTTTAAGGTGGGGTGGCCGCCCGCAATTTGATTTTTTTAGATGTTCGCTTAACAACATATCAATTATTTTTTACCATTATATAATAGTGGAGAGTCTGGAATGTTTAATTGGGGGTCAGGAAAATTATGTTTTTTATATAGATTTTTTATATTAATTATTTTCAAAAATTACTTATTTTTTTATCATATAATGTAAAGTTTTTATTAAATAAGGGTCATTTAGATTATCTGTAATATGTTCTATATTATTCATGAAAAATTAGATTAAAATAAATAAAAAATAATTTATCATAAAAATAGTTTCATGATAAATAAAATTGTTTTATTTTATGTGGGCTAATATGTTTATTAATATGAAATTTTAAAAATCAAAACACCTGCATTTAGAATTTAATACTTGCCCTTATCATATTAATCATAAGCTGGAATTATTATGGAGATGAATTTGTGCAAACAAAGTTAGAAAAAATTGAACAAAAATTCTTTTCCATAGCTGAGCAAACAGGGCAATTGATCTTCGATGGCGATGCGAGGACAGGTAAAATTGAGTGGGCAGGAGCGATTGAGGAATTTACTGGCTACACTCCAGAAGAATTTAGTAAAGTCGATCTGAATGCCTGCAGAGATATTATACATCCCGAAGACAGGGAAAGAGTGTGGGGTGCCCTGGAGAAATCTCTAAAAAAAGGGGAAGCGTTTAATCAGGATTTCAGGTTCAAGAGGAAGGATGGGAGCTATATTTACGTTGAAGACAGCTCGGTTTTCCTGAAGGATGAAGATAATCGTATATACAGGGCCATAGGATTGCTCAAAGACGTAACAGAAAGGCAGAATGCCCAGGACAAACTGAGGACAAAAGAAGAATGCCTCCTCAAATATTTGCAAAATTTCAGGGGGATTGGATTTCAGCTTGACAACAATTTTTACCTGATGCTGCTTCACGGGGCCGTGAAGGAAATTACCGGCTACGAGAGCAAAGAATTTCTTTCCGGGAAAATCCGTTGGGCTCAGCTCGTGGACCCTGAAGATCTGAGCCATTTTCTTGAAAATCGAAGAAAATTGGACAGTGTGGCAAACCATCTGGTTGAGCATGAATACAGGGTCAGGGGTAAAGATGGGAATAGAGTTTGGGTTTTTGAGTCCATCCAGATTGTGCACAATACGGATGATGCACCCTGTCTTTACCAGGGTTTTATCCGGGACATCACTGAGATAAAAATTACAGAGGAAGCTCTTGAAAGACTCGAAAAACTCCGCAAAAAAGAAATCCATCACAGGATCAAGAACAACCTGCAGGTAATCTCCAGCCTCCTTGACCTGGAGTGTGAGAATCTGCTGTCAGGTGGCTTTGATCGTGAAAAAATAGTCAAAGCTTTTAGGGAAAGCCATGATCGAATCGTATCAATGTCTATCATCCATGAGGAGCTTTACAAATCCAGTGACATGGAAACCATTGACTTTGCTTCATATCTAAGGAAATTGACAGCTGATCTCTTAAGGTCATACAAAGTGGGAGCTTCTAATGTCCGATTACGGTTGGATATGGAAGATCTCTTCCTTGAAATGGAAAGAGCAATCCCTCTGGGTATCATTGTTAACGAGCTGGTTTCCAATTCCTTAAAACATGCGTTTCCAAACGGAAAAAGTGGAGAGATACGCATAGAACTCAGCCTGAGAGTTACGGGTTCAAATGATATTTTAAGCAATAAAATTACTGACACTGGTATACAAAATAATTCTTACACAGACAGATATTTTACGCTGATTGTCGAAGATAACGGAACTGGTTTTCCTGAATCCGTTGATTTTAGAAACACCAGTTCTTTGGGCTTACAGCTAGTAAACACCCTCGTGGATCAAATCGGGGCCAGTATCCAACTTGAAAAGGGGCAAGGGGCGAAATTTAAGATCCGGGTCACGGATTTTTGAACTGGGGTAAAAAATGAGAGGTGACTGAGGTAAATTCTGGCCTCGAAATACATGTATCAGGCTAATATTTGGGGATCACTTAAACTTTATTTATTTCGTTCATATGTTGTTTTACGTGTAATTAATCTGTCAAATTGAGTGATAAGTATGGTAACAGTAGAAAGTGATACTTTCTGGAAAAAATATTATCTGAACTTCAGAGACGTTGCAAGCCCTCTCAGGACGCCTGCTCTTTTCGAATGGCTATATGATAACTACACGTATCTGCACTTATCCTGTGTGAGTCCATCTATTGTCTCCAGACTTGCCGACCTCAAGACGTGCATGTGCATAGTAGACGTAGCTGTTGACGACTCGTGTGATTTTGCGTCTCTTATAGAGAAGAATGGTGGAGAGAAATTTAGCTACGAGATGCTAAGCATGCTCTACAATACGGATAAAGTTGCATCGGGGGTTTACACGTCATCATATCCTGGTTCATGTAACAACATGTACGTAAAAATTACCTTTGATATTTTTTCAGATCTGCTTGGCACTCATATAATTTCCCTCCCAAGATACTATGATTTCAGAGGTGAGTTTTTCCTTGCGATGCGAAATGTTGCCAAATCAATGGAGTTCTCATATCTTTTGAACAAGAACAGGGTTATATATCCGTTCTCCTGTGTTGTCCAAAACAGGTCGGCCTCTACAATGGTTGCGGTCCATTCCATACTTGACCTGATGTCTTCTGAAAACTTTGACACTTCAGAGCTTGGAAAAGCGATAGCCTTTTTCAAAATGGCAGACGTCGTAGCAATGCTTAGCAATACGGTCAACACCTGGAAGAGGGAGATAATCGAAAGAGACTATAGCAGTCCGGTAATTTCACTGGCTCTTGAAAAGAAGCTTATCAAATTCAGCGATTTTGAGAAGATTAACGCAGAAAATATGGAAGAAAATCTATCACCTTTATCCGAAATAATAGAAGAGGAACTCAATAAGACCATATCATCAATGAAGGAATTCGCGGAGAATTGCGAGATAAAGAGCTTTGATACTTCAAAGTTTATAGGTAACTATTTGAAAGTAAGGAAGCATTTCGAGGTGAGAGAATCCTACTGGATAAATGCTTGAATAATTGATGGCCTGATGCTTGAATAGCTAACAACCTATTCCTACAATCTATTCCTTCACAGTTTGATTATCCGGTTTTTCATCATCATGCAAAATTGTTCCTTTTAAGAATATTTATTTTTCACCATGAATGTCAGTTGCATCATTTGAAAATCATAATTTCTACAACGTCTGTCTGTTGTGATTTTTGGGACAACATTTTGGCATCTTCACAATTTGCTAAAGGTATTTGCTAAAAGTTTTAATATCTTAAAGCTAATGTCCTCCAGGATTGTTTTGATTTCAAAAAAATTGATAGACCTTGGTGTCCTGGCGCTGCGGCAGAGGAATTCCCGCGGGAATTTCAAACCCCATGTATCCCTTCGTTTCAGGGACGATGCAGGGGGGCTGCGCATGTTTTCCGTTGACACGACAAGGACTCCAAATAAGTATCCTCAGCCCGACGCTTACCTGATTACTCACGCTCATTCCGACCACCACGGCAAGTCAGCGATGCTCTCGGAGCGCGCCCTCTGTTCGGAAAAAACGGCAAAAGCTCTTGAGATAAGGCATGACAGGGAATATAAGGGACAGACTTTCAAGCTCGGAGAAGAGTTTGAGCTTGAAGGGGTCCGGATAAAGACTTTCCCCACGGAACATACTGCCGGGGCAACGGCTTTTTACTGGGAAAACGATGTCGGGACGAAGATCCTGGTAACCGGGGATGTCAAGGACGCAAGCCAGCTCCCTCCCTGCGATGTGCTTGTCACGGAGGCGAATTACGGGGACCCGGAAGACCCTACCTGCCATTTTACGGATGACCTGGATAGTTTGAAAAGTGCTCTTCTAGAAAACGGGGCTGTTGCCTTCGGGGCTTATGAGTTTGGGAAAACCCAGAGGGCCGTGGAACTCCTCAGGGGTTTTGGCTACGATGGGGCAATCCGGATGGACACGAGAGCCCGGGTGCTTACCCGGAGCATGCTCGAAGCCGCCGGGGAACTGGCAGAACTGGACTGTACGCAGGAGGAAGGTGTGTTCATAGTCCCGCCCCGGGATCTTAACAGGCTTCCCTGGCACCTGAAGAAATACGTGTTGAGTTGCAGGATGGATTACCCTTACCCCACAATCAGGATCAGTGACCACCTGGACGCCCCAGGACTTGAGGAGATGGTCCGGAAACTTGACCCTGAAGTTACTCTCGTCTACCATCCCGGAGGAAACAGGCCTGCGAAGTTTTCAAAACATTTAAATTCCATAGGAATCGATTCGATATCCATAGATATGATCGGTAATGTTTTAAGTAATGAATTTGTCTAAATCAGGGAAGTTCGCGCCGAATCCCTGAGGATTTCAAGAGATAACGGCCGTTCAGGAGAGTACGTACTTTGAGTAAGAAAACCCAAAGGTCCAAGGGTTCAAAGTCTACAGAGACAAAACCCACAGAATTAATGGAAATACCCACGGAAGGCGCTGCAGAAAGCGCTGAAATCCCTGAGAAAAAGAGCTTTATCAAGGAAATGTCCCCGGAAGAAAAGCAAAAAGCTCACAGGGATGGAATTATAAAAACAATAGTTGCGGCTTTACTTGGGATTGTCGCCGGTTTCATAGTCTTCTACCAGTACGGGGCAGGCGAAGACAGGATCTGGTATGCCCTGCTAACGATTGTCTTTGTGCTTACATACTACCTCCAGAGGTTGATCTACCCGCAGCTCCAGATTGACACGAAGGCATTCAAGTTCAAGGACTGGTTTTATGTGGAATTCATTGTCCTGGACTTCTTCCTTGTGACCTGGACTTTGCTCCTGAACTGAAAAGTTCTTTTTTCTGAACTGCAAAAGGCCTTTTCCCGGGAAAAGGTCTTTTTACCTGGTCCTTTTATAGCCTTTTTATCATTCTTCTCTCATTGTTTCCGGTTTTTGGTCAGGTTTCGGTGTTCAGGCCAGTCCGGGGTTTCAGACTTAAACTGCTTGATAAAGACTTATAAAGCAGGGAAGGCATTTCATGAGCGCTATTAGCCGCTCAGAAACAATTCATACATACTTACAAAGCGGTTTATAAACAGCTCATAAACGTTGTAGTCATACACTTTAATATCTCTCAAGAATTGTAATATCTCTCAAGAATTGTAATATCTCTCAAGAATTATAATATCTCTCAAGAATTGTAATATCTCTCAAGAATTGTAATATCTCTCAAGAATTGTAATATCTCTCAAGAATTGTAATATCTCTCAAGAATTGTAATATCTCTCAAGAATTGTAATATCTCTCAAGAATTGTAATATCTCTCAAGAATTGTAATCATCTCATATCAATTAGGAAACCGTTACATGTAAAACGTTATTTTCGGGGATAATCATGCGAATAGCAATACTCAATAAGGACAGGTGCCAGCCCAGAAGGTGCAGTAAGGAGTGCGAAAAGTATTGTCCCAGGGTCCGGACAGGGGACGAAACCATTGTTTTCGGGGACGACGGAAAACCGGTCATCTCCGAAGAACTCTGCGTGGGCTGCGGGATATGCATAAACAAGTGTCCCTTTGACGCCATCATGATCATAGGGCTGCCGGAAGCTCTGCAGGAGCCCACTCACAGGTACGGGACAAACGGCTTTGCCCTTTTCGGGCTTCCTGTGCCGCGGGCCGGGAAGGTGACCGGGATTCTCGGGCCTAACGGGATAGGGAAGAGTACTTCGGTCCAGATCCTTTCAGGAGCCCTGGTCCCGAACTTCGGGCAGGGGACAGGGGACTGGGATACCGTGCTCGAGCACTATGCGGGTACGGCTCTTTATGATTATTTCAGGGACGTGGTTTCCGGGAAGTTCAGGATCTCCCAGAAGCCCCAGTACGTGGACCTGATCCCAAAAGCCTTCAAAGGCAAGACCTCCGAGCTCCTCGGGAAGACCGATGAACGAGGAGTACTCAATGAACTGGTAGACTACCTGGAACTCCGCGGCGTAATGGACCGCAAGATCTCGGAATTGAGTGGCGGGGAACTGCAGAGGGTTGCGATTGCAGCCTGTGCGGCCAGGGACTCCCATTTCTATTTCTTTGACGAAATCAGCCCCTACCTGGACATCCACCAGAGGATCAAGGTAGCCCGCTTGATCCAGGAACTCTCAAAGGAGAAGGCCGTGCTAGTGGTCGAACACGACCTTGCGATCTTGGACCTGCTCACTGACGCAATCCACCTTGCTTACGGTGAACCCGGCGGTTTCGGTGTGATCACCCACCCAAAGAGCGTGCGTGTGGGGATAAACCAGTACCTTAAGGGCTTCCTCCCTGAAGAAAACATCCGGATCAGGACTGAGGCCATCAAGTTTGAGGTACACCCGCCTACGGATACTCGTGAGTTCGAGTCCAGGGTCTCTTTTGGTGGTTTTTCCAAACAGTACGGGGAAGGCTTTTCCCTGAAAGCAACCGGCGGAAACCTCAGGGACGGCGAAGTGCTCGGTATTGTGGGGCCGAACGGGATTGGGAAGTCCACTTTCGTGAAAATCCTTGCCGGGGAAATCAAACCCGATGAGGGGGACCCCAACATCGATGTCAAGATCTCCTACAAGCCTCAGTACATTAAAGCCGATATCCAGATGCGGGTACAGGATTTTCTGCGGGGTATTTCAAGACAGTTCGGGACCAGCTACTACGAAGTGGAAATTGCAAAGCCCCTGCAGCTTGAAAAACTCTATGATCACATGTTAATGGACCTGAGTGGAGGGGAATTGCAGAGGGTAGCGATTGCTGCCTGCCTGTCCAGGGATGCCGACCTCTACATCCTCGATGAGCCGAGTGCCCACCTGGACGTGGAACAGCGCTCCATGGTCACGAGGGTCCTGAACCGCTTTGCCGAAAACAACCAGAAGACAGCCATGGTCGTCGACCACGATATCTACATGATCGACATGCTCAGCCAGCGCCTCCTGGTCTTCGAAGGTGAACCCTCGGTCTACGGTGAAGCTCACGGTCCCTTCAGCATGGAGAACGGTATGAACCGCTTCCTGGAAAACCTCGGGATCACTTTCCGTCGGGACGAAGAAACCAGACGCCCCCGTGTGAACAACCTGGGTTCAAGGCTTGACCGGGAACAGAAGGAAAGCGGCAACTACTACTATGCTGCGACCGAGTAATCTGCCAAATTTCACTTTTTTGCTTTCTATGGGTGAAATTGTACTGTGGACTTGTAAGGGCGGACTTTTATTTCTGCCCTGGATTGCTTTTTCAAAATAATTTTTTATCGGATGCGGGAGTTTCTGGTCTTTAATGAAAATCGAGTGTCTCGACCTGCCAGATGAAGTAAAGAAATTTTACCTGGATTCCGGAATTGAGGAGCTTTACCCTCCGCAGGCGGAAGCTGTGGAAAAGGGCCTGCTTGAAGGAAGGAACTTGCTTGCGGCAATCCCTACGGCGTCAGGAAAGACTTTGCTTGCCGAGCTTGCCATGTTAAAGGCGGTACTTTCGGGGGGAAAGGCGCTTTATATCGTGCCTCTCCGGGCACTTGCCTCCGAGAAGTTCAGGCATTTCCGGGAGTTTTCAAAACTCGGGGTCAGGGTCGGGATTTCTACCGGGGACTATGACCGGCGGGACGAGGGGCTTGGAGTAAATGACATTATCGTGGCGACGTCCGAGAAGACGGACTCCCTCCTGAGGAACGATACGGCCTGGATGCGGGAGATTTCTGTTGTTGTGGCTGACGAGGTCCACTTGATCGATTCGGCGAACCGGGGGCCTACTCTTGAAGTAACCCTCGCAAAGCTCAGGAGGATGAACCCCTCCTGCCAGATCCTGGCGCTTTCGGCTACTGTCGGGAATGCTGACGAGCTTGCGGCGTGGCTGGATGCCGGGCTTGTGCTTAGTGATTGGAGGCCTACCGACCTTAGGGAGGGGGTTTTGCTTAACGGGACTTTATACTTTAAGGGTCTGGACAGGGCTATTGAACAGCCCACAAAGGACGAGGCGGTGAACCTTGTGCTGGATACCCTCCGGGAAGGAGGGCAGTGCCTGGTTTTTGAGAGCAGCCGGAAGAACTGCATGGGTTTTGCAAAAAAAGCAGCTCCGAAAGTCAAAAAGGCCCTCTCTGTGGAAGACAGGGACGTACTTGCCGGGATTGCCGACGAGGTTCTGGAAAACAGCGAGACTGATACCGCGGTCACCCTTGCAGCCTGTATCCGGGCCGGGACAGCTTTCCACCATGCAGGGTTGACTTCGGCTTCAAGGGAGCTTGTGGAAGAAGGTTTCAGGGCAGGCCGGATCAAGATGATCTCAAGCACACCCACCCTGGCTGCGGGGCTGAACCTGCCTGCCCGGAGGGTGGTTATTCGAAGCTACCGGCGCTATTCTTCTCAAGATGGAATGCAACCTATACCTGCTCTCGAGTACAAACAGATGGCGGGCAGGGCAGGAAGGCCGAGGCTTGACCCTTACGGGGAAGCTGTACTTCTCGCAAAGTCGAATGAGGAGCTTGGAAATCTTTTTGAGCGTTATATCGAGGCCGGGGCTGAGGAGATCTGGTCCAAGCTCGGGACCGAAAATGCCCTCAGGACCCACGTGCTTTCCACGATTGCAAACGGGTTTGCCCATACGAAGGAAGAGCTCATGGACTTTCTGGAGGCGACCTTCTTTGCTTTCCAGTACTCGAATTTTGGGCTCTCTACGGTTGTGGATGAGTGCCTGCACTTCCTGACGCTTGAGGGCATGCTCGAGGAAGCCGAAGAACTCGTCCCCACGATGTTCGGGAAACTGGTCTCAAAGCTTTATATCGACCCCCTCTCGGCAGCAGTCGTCGTAAAAGGCCTGAGAGGGGCAGGGGGTTCCCTGACTGACCTTACCCTGCTGCACCTTATCTGCAGCACGCCGGACATGCGCCTGCTTTACATGCGGAGTTCGGACTACGAAGGGATCAACGATTTTGCCATGACTCATTCGGAGGAGTTCGTGAAAGTCCCTAACTCCTTCGATATGGTAGAGTACGAGTGGTTTTTGCAGGAGGTAAAGACCGCGCTCCTGCTTCTGGAATGGATCCGGGAAAAGCCTGAAAACGAGCTATGTTCAAAGTTCGGGGTCGGGGAAGGGGACATACGGGCAATTGCGGATATTGCCGAGTGGATCATGCACGTGGTCACCCAGCTTGCCCGGCTCCTTGAGCTGAAGGGGGCTGAGAAAGCCGCAGAACTCGAAATGAGGGTCCACTACGGAGCAGGCCCCGAACTGATGGAACTGCTCGACATGAAGGGCATAGGGCGTGTCAGGGCAAGAAAACTCTACAAGGCGGGTTTCAGGTCTCTTGCAGACCTCTCAGGGGCAGCCCCGGAGGCTGTAGCTGCGGTTGTCGGCCCGAAGATTGCGGAAAGGATTTTCAGGCAGCTTGGAAGGGATGATGCTGCCGGCACGGAGTTCTCTGCTGAAGTGCAGCTGCCGGAGGCCGGGGAAGAAAAGGCCGGGGCGGGACAGAAAACTTTCAACGATTTTTGAATTGATAGCCTGAAGTCCGGTCAAAAATTCCGAATTTCCGTCCACTTCGCTCATCTTTTTGCCTATTTTTTCTTTCTTCTTCTTCGCTTATTTTTTCCTTTTTCCTTCCTTTCCTCCGCTCAAATACTGTCTAAATTTTAGGATTTCTACAAAGCCCCTTTTTTTCGCTTTTCATTTTCACCTGGATTTTAAGGGTTTTATCGGGTTTTGAGGTGAAAATATTAAATTAGATCAGGGATTTAATGGGATCAGATTATATTTCAGAGATGATCATCATGTTATTCAAAAAATTGTCAGACGTTTCAAAAGCTGAAATGCAGGGACTGCTCTCCCGGGAATCCGGGCTTGCAGACGTGGGGGAAACCGTTTCGGCCGTGCTTGCGGATGTGCGTGAAAAGGGAGATGCAGCAGTCCGGGAATATACAAAGAAGTTTGATAAGGTAGATTTTACGGATTTTGAGGTCAGTGAAGAGGAATTCGAAAAAGCGATTTCCGGAATCGATGCGGAGCTCCTGGAGCACCTCAAAACCGCAGCTTCAAATATCAAAGCTTTCCACGAAGCCCAGCTCCCCGAGAAGACCTGGTTCATGGAACTCAAACCCGGGGTCGTGCTGGGACAAAAAGCTACTCCCCTTGAAAGCGTGGGGGCCTATGCTCCCGGAGGCAGGGCTTCCTATCCTTCTACAGTGCTCATGACCGTGATCCCCGCCCGGGTTGCAGGTGTTGAGCAGGTGATTGTATGTACTCCTCCGAGGGCTGACGGTTCGGTACACCCTCTTACCCTGGCAGCGGCAAAGGTCGCAGGGGCGGACAGGGTCTTCAAGCTCGGCGGCGTGCAGGCCGTAGGGGCAATGGCTTACGGGACGGAGAGCGTTCCGAAGGTTGGCAAGATTGTGGGTCCGGGGAATGTCTTTGTGACGGCTGCCAAGATGCAGGTCAGGGACGTTGCCGAAATCGACTTCCCGGCAGGCCCGAGTGAGGTGTTGATTATTGCGGATGAGTCTGCGGATGCTGTAATGGTAGCTTCGGACATCATCGCCCAGGCAGAACACGACCCGAATGCTGTTTCCGTGCTGGTCACGACATCCGAAGCCCTGGCAAAAGCCGTAAGCGAAGAAGTAAGGGTTCAGGCCAAGCAGACCGCAAGGGGTGAAATCGTGAAAGTTTCCCTGGAGAATGCCGCAATCCTTACGGAGAGCTCCCTGGAAAAGTGCATCGACTTCAGCAATAAATTCGCTCCCGAACACCTTGAAATAATCGTTTCGGATGAGGATTTCGTGCTTGACAGGATCAAAAATGCCGGATCTATTTTCGTCGGAGCCTATGCCCCTGTCCCTGTGGGGGACTATGCATCCGGTACCAATCACGTGCTTCCTACTGCCGGTTATGCCCGGGTCTATTCCGGACTAAACATAAATCACTTCATGAAATATTCTACCATCCAGAAAATCAGTAAGATTGGGCTTGAAAGCTTAAAAGAAACTGTAATCGCGCTGGCCGAGGAAGAAGGCTTAAAGGCACATGCCGATGCTATAAGGACGCGGTTCGGCTGGAAACCTTCTAAATAATGTGTACGCCATTCGATACTTATATAAAATGTAAACGCATAAGAAAATTTGCTATTTTAAATAAATGAGGAGTAGTGGGGATTAGTATGAAAATTAGAGTGGTTAGTTCACGGGAGGAAATTCCTACCCTGAATCCTAATGAAAAAGTTGTACACCTTGCATTCAGACCCTCGAACAGGGATGTCTTCGTGCTTGCGGAGACATGTCCGAAAATTGAAGCAATCCAGCTTCCGAAGTCGTATCGTCGAACAGTCTCAAAATCTATTGAGATGTTCCTGGAAATGCAGAAAATTAACCTCCTCGAAGGGGACGTTTGGGGACACAGGAAGGACATAAACGAGTACTACAATGTATCCCAAAACGTACTGGAGAAGATCCAGGAATTAAAGGCGGACCGTGTATCCAACGATATGATTGCTGAAAAACTTTCGAGAGAAAGCAAGTTGAACACTGATATGATCATGTACATCTTAAACCAGAAGAATGTGGCTTGAGCTACCCTTCTGTTCAGGTATTTTTCGGTTGAGGTGATAATTTTTTTCTTTGCATCTGAAAAGGGGCTTGTAGAAAGATATGGGTCCGGGTTTTTGCATCCGGGGGGTTTAAAGAGTTTTTCAGGGCAATCCGGGATCTTTCGTTCTTAATAGTAATATCTTAGAGGTAATCCTGTAAATAGGTCGTACTTGCGGACAGATCGCATCAGTAGAGTTGCATCAGTAGAGTTGCATCAGTAGAGTTGCATCAGAGCTGCACAGGCATACGGATTGTAACTTCTGCGTGAGATTTTTTTCCGCATTCAGGATTTCCTAATTAGGACGTTTCATCCTTGTTTATGAATACCCTGGTTTGTCTAAGTGTAAGCATATGCAGTGAGTTTATGCATCGTGAGTTCATTCGTCGTGGGTTCATAGTAAAGCCTTCATTTTTAGGGCACTTCCGGCCTCAGTAAAAAATCTGATTGAGAGTGAAATCTTATTTGGGAGGTCTGATTGAGAGTGAAATCTTATTTGGGAGGTCTGATTGAGAGTGAAATCTGATTGAGAATGGGCTCTATTTTATCAGGATCTTCTAAGAAGAGCAGGCGCTGTATTTCCGGTTCTTTCTGTGGGCTGGAGTTTCCTGATTCTCCGCCGGGGACATTTTTAGAACTGTCTTTTTATATTTATCTCTACTTTCTAAATAATGTTTTAACTTTGGAACACTCAATTTCAATTGGGATTTTGAAGTATTTCACTTCTTCCTTCTTTTAATGCTTTTTTTCTCAAATAACATGGGGTAAGTTGAATGAATTTCACGATAAATTATGGAAAATTATTTAAGCTTGGTTATCCAATTAATTTTATTAGTCTTTGATTTAATCGAAGATATGTGGGGGATTAGAATGAAAATCAGAGTTGTCAGCTCAAGAGATGAGATCATCTCATTGAACCCTAACGAGAGGGTAGTCCATCTAGCGTTCAGGCCTTCAAACAAGGACATTTTCCTGCTTGTAGAGACCTGCCCGAAACTCGAGGTCGTCCAGCTTCCCAGGTCCTACAAACGGACTATTTCGAAATCAATCGAAATGTTTCTGGAAATGCAGAAAGTCGAGTTAATGGAAGGTGATGTCTGGGGGCACAGGAAGGACATAAATGAATATTACACCGTACCCTCTTCCGTAATCGAGAAAATAAAGGACATGAAGGGCGAAGGGGTTCCTGCCGAAGAGGTAGCAGAAAAGGTAGCAAAAGAAAGCAAGCTGAACTCGAAGATGGTGATGTATATACTGAACCTGAAGCAGATAGAGTAAGCGGCTTTTTCTGACTTTTTACTTGATTTTAAAAATGGAAATTCATGGGGCAGAAGCCTGTTTAGCTTTGCCCCGATTTCAAAAATCCCTTTTATCGGCCTGCCTTCTTTTTTCAGGTCGTTTTTACAGATTGCTTTTACAGGCCGCTTTTATGTTTCGCCTCTCTTCTTACGAGCCGTTTATTCCATTTCGCCGTTGAAGTATTTGTCATAGGAGGCCATGTCAAAGTGCCCGTGTCCGCTCAGGTTGAAGAGGATTGTTTTCTCTTCCCCGGTCTGCTTGCACTTGAGAGCTTCGTCGATTGCACAGCGTATGGCATGAGAAGATTCCGGAGCCGGCACAATTCCTTCCGTGCGGGCAAACTGGACCGCAGCTTCGAACACGGTCTTCTGCCCGTAGGAAACGGCGTCAATTAAACCTTCGGCGTGGAGTTTGCTTACGATCGGGGAGTCCCCGTGGTAGCGAAGTCCCCCTGCATGGATGGCGGGCGGGACATGGGTGTGCCCGAGGGTGTACATCTTGAGAAGCGGGGTCATTTCAGCCGTGTCCCCGAAGTCATACCTGTATTCTCCTTTCGTAAGGGTGGGACAGGACGTGGGTTCCACTGCAATCACTTTTGCATCATGTTTGCCTTCAAGCTTGTCTTTTACGTACTCAAGAGCGATGCCCCCCAGGTTACTTCCCCCGCCGCAACACCCGATTACAATGTCAGGGTACGTTTCCACCTGGGCAAGCTGCTTTTTACTCTCTTCCCCGATAATGGTCTGGTGCAGTACCACATGGTTCAGGACGCTTCCGAGGGAATATTTAGTGTTCTCATTAAGTGCGGCATCTTCCACGGCTTCACTTATGGCAATTCCCAGGGTTCCCGGAGTATCGGGCTGTTCTTTCAGGACCCATCTCCCGAATTCCGTGTCCGGGCTCGGGGAAGGGACTACGTTTCCGCCCCAGAGGGTTATGAGGGATTTCCGGTAGGGTTTCTGGTAGAAACTGGAACGGACCATGTAGACTTTGCACTCGATATCGAAATAGTTGCAGGCAAGGGACAGCGCACTTCCCCACTGCCCTGCTCCTGTTTCGGTGGTTATCCTTTCCGTGCCCTCTTTCATGTTGTAATAAGTCTGGGCAATGGATGTGTTAGTCTTGTGGCTGCCTGCCGGGCTTACCCCTTCATATTTGTAATAGATCTTCGCAGGGGTCTTGAGGAGCTTTTCAAGCTGGTGGGCCCTGTAAAGAGGGCTTGGCCTCCAGAGCCTGTATATTTCAAGGACCTCTTTGGGGATGTTGATGTACCTGTCACTGCTCATCTCCTGCCTGATAAGCTCCTTTGGAAAAATAGGTTCCAGGGCCTCGGGACTCATCACTTCCCGTGTTTTTGGATCAAGAGGGGGTTCCAGAGGGGTGGGGAGGTCGGGAAGAACGTTATACCACCTTTTTGGCATTTCGTTCTCGTCAAGGATTATTTTTGTCTGTTCCATGTTATCCCTTTTCTGTATATGCGTGAATGGCTATTTTTTTGTACAGGTTTGTACCTTGCCGTATTTAATTGTTACCTCCTCGGCAGACGTGGTGTATGTCCTATACATCTATACTTTGTTAAGAGCGGCGTTTTTTTCGTCCGGAAAAAGCGGCAACTCCTGGATTTTGGGTCCATAATTTGTAGAATTGAATGAAGGACTGCAGGATCGAAAATCTGTAGGATATTGAAAATGCCAAATAGAATCTAATATTGGAAATAAAACCGAATGCAGAAATAAAAAATGGATTCCGAAAATAAAGAATTCTGATACTAAACTGTTGAAAACGGGTGTTGAAAATGGGGTATGGAAATAAGAAAGCCTGCATGAGGCTTTTTATTCCAAGCTGCCGGCAAGTTTCACCGCAAGTTTTGCAACTTCCGTGGCGCTAGTGCCGAGCAGGCGGACCATGGGTTCTTTTCCTGCGCCGCCTTCATCATAAATCATGTCAGGTACGCTCTCGTAAACCCTTATTGCCTCGGCCGTGCCCCAGTCCATGGAGCTTACGTTTTCAGGTTCTTTTTCCCTATCAAAGGAAGAAACCGTAAGTCCTATTTCCCTGCAGGCGGCAAGGACTTTTTCGGAGTACCTGACGTTTACGGCTGCCCTAATCCGGGGGTCGTAGCGGAGGGCGGCGAGAATGATCCTTGCAACGTGCTGGCTTGCCCCGAAGTCCACGCAGCCCACGGGCATTGCCCTGTTCCTGTACCTTACTATCCTGCCCTCCACGGCAGCGACGTCCTCGCAGGCTTCAGCGCCGGGAATACCCATCCCTATGTTGCAGCCTACCTCGGCGACCAGTTTTGCAAAATCGGGGCTCTCAGTAAGGATGGAGACTGCAGCTTTCACGTCCCTGAGGACCCGGTAGCGCTCCATTTCTTCCAGGGTCTTGCCTATGGGGTTTATGGGGTTCACCCCCCTGCCTGCGGGAATGCTCTTCAGGATTGCCTGTACCACAAACTTTTTTGCTTCCCATGTGGCTGTTTCCAGGCTTTCTCCCCTGGCAAGGTATGCGGTCATTGCTGAAGAGTAGGTGCAGCCAGAGCCGTGAGTCCCTCCTTTGACAAAGTCCCCTGGAACCCGGGTGAAGGTGCCGCTGTCTGCTTCATAGAGCAGGTCTGTTGCGTCCAGGTGCCCGCCGGTAACGACCACTGCTCCGGCTCCCAGATCCGCGATTTTTCTTGCCGCCGCCTTTGCGTCTTCCGGGGTTTTGACGGGGATCCCGGCAATTGCGCCTGCTTCGGCGGCGTTCGGGGTCGTGACTTTGCAAAGGGGGAGTAGTTCTTCGATAAGGGTGGATAGGGCTTCTTTTCGGAGGAGGTCACCTCCGGCTTCGGCAGCCATCACAGGGTCGATTACAAGGGAAAGCCCGTGCTTTTTTACCCCTGCCGCAACCTCCCTGATGATCCCGGAAGAGGCGAGCATACCCGTCTTTACCCACCGGACATCCATATCCGTACAGACCGCTTCGATCTGGGCGGAAACGGCGGCGGGGGCCAGGTCAAAGGCATTGAGGACTCCTGTGGTGTTCTGGGCCGTGACCGAGGTAATGGCGCAGGTCCCGTGCACCCCGAGGGCTGCAAAGGTCTTGAGGTCAGCAGCGATCCCGGCTCCTCCTCCGGAGTCCGAACCTGCGATTGTCATTACAATGGGCTTTTCTGGTGTGGCGGGCTTTCCTGTCATTCTAATCCTCTTGTTTTTTGGTTTGGTGGCTTTTGGATCTGTTTCTCCGGGGAGAGCTTTTGGGCATATTTATTTTCGAGTTTGTTTATTTCATGAACGTTCTTATTTGTGAGCATGTTTCTTTGTGCACGCTTATTCGTGAACGCTTTTATCCGTAAACGCTTTTATTTATGAATGGGTATTTGTGAGAGTATTTACTTTATGCGAATGTTTCTGCTTCCTTTAAATAGATGCTTTTAATAAGAGTATTCCGCTTCGATAGTTTTATATATTGTATTTACAACTTTGATGCAGGCAATCTTGCATTTAGAATAGCGATTGGTTTAAGTCTGGATTAACTATTTATATTGATATAGATAATGAGTCGATTTATAATATTTGTAGGGGATTTTAAGGATGGCAAACCGACCTCTGGATATTTTAAACAATGCATTGGATACACCTGTAATCGTTCGATTGAAAGGCGCACGTGAGTTTAGAGGTGAACTTAAAGGATATGATATTCACATGAACCTCGTGCTTGATAACGCTGAAGAATTACGTGACGGAGAAATCGTCAGCAAGTTTAGCAGTGTTGTCATTCGAGGAGACAACGTGGTATACGTATCTCCGTAATCTATATCAAGCACTTAATCTATTAACGTTCAACTTTGCGAGCATTGGAATTTTAAAAACGAGCCGCAAAAAACAATCCGGAATAACGAAATCGCTTCGAACAATCAGATGTTACTTTAAAATATGTTGATTTTTATCAGGAGATTTAGGAATGAGTAAAGGTACTGCATCAATGGGAAAAAAGCAGAAACACACGCATGTCAAATGCAGGAGATGCGGCAGTGTATCTTATAATGTGCATACAAAACAGTGTACCTCATGTGGTTTTGGAAAAACGCCTCGCATGAGAAGCTATAAGTGGAAGGCAAAGTGCAAGTATTGAACCTGACTACCCCACTTTTACTATTTTTTACCTGAACCGGAGGTTCATATTGAAAGAAGAATGCGGGGTTGCAGGTATTATTCTCCCCGAGAGCAAGCCTCAATCCAGTACCGTCGCATTCAAGCTTTACTATGCTCTCTATGCTCTCCAACACAGGGGGCAGGAATCCACGGGTATAGTGGTGTACGACGGTGCGGTTCCCCATTCCATCAAGGGCATGGGACTTGTGCCGGATGTTTATACTAAGGAATCCCTAAAGCACCTGTCAGGGCACGTGGGTATCGGGCACGTCCGATATTCCACTACCGGCGGGTCAAAGATTGAAAACTGCCAGCCCTTCATTCTTAATTTCAAAGGCGGGACAATCGCCATTGCCCATAACGGGAACCTGGTCAACGCCAGGAACCTCAAGGATGAGCTGGAATGTGAGGGCAGGATTTTCGTCAGTGATTCCGATACCGAACTCATCGGGCATCTCCTTGTGAAGGAACTGATAAGGCACGGACCCGTTGAATCGATTCGGAATGTAATGCGCAGGCTTGTGGGCTCTTATTCCCTGGCGATCCAGCTTGACGGCGTCCTGTACGCAGTCAGGGACCCCTTCGGCTTCAAACCCCTTTGTTTCGGGGAAGTTGACGGCGGGTATGCGATTGCCTCGGAAAGCGTAGCTCTGGACACCCTTAATGGCACCCTTACCCGGGATGTCAGGCCAGGGGAAATCGTCGTCTTTACGGAAGATGGCTTTGAAAGCCACCAGGTTTCAAATGAACCTCATCCTGCACACTGCGTTTTCGAGTTTATCTACTTTGCAAGGCCTGACTCCATCATCGACGGAAAGCTTGTTTACAAGATCCGGGAAAACATAGGCAGGGAACTCGCAAGAGAGCACCCGGTTGACGCGGATATCATTTCTCCCGTCCCTGACTCGGGGATTACGTCCGCAATCGGCTATTCCCGGGAATCCGGTATTGAATACCTGGAAGGCCTGATGAAGAACCGCTACATAGGCCGTACCTTCATCCTGCCGGGCCAGGAAATGCGTGAAACCGCAGTCAGGCTCAAGATGAATGCTATCCAGGAAAACGTCAAAGGCAAGAAAGTGGTCCTGGTGGACGACAGCATTGTCCGGGGCACGACCTCGCGGCGCATCATCGATATGGTCCGGAAAGTCGGGGCATCCGAAGTGCACGCGCGGATCGGAAGCCCTGCGATTATAGCCCCCTGCTACCTTGGAATTGACATGGCGACCCGGCAGGAGCTGATCGCTTCGTACAAGACCGTAAAAGAGGTTGAGGGCCTGATCAACTCTGACTCCTTGGGATACCTGAGTATCGATGGGCTTATGCGGGCTCTGGGCTGCAATAGAAATGACATGTGTGTTGGCTGTCTCACCGGCGAATATCCTGTGGAAATCCCCGGGGAAAAGTGCAGGAAGAAACAGCTGCATCTGGACGATTTTGAATAAAGAGGAAAGTTCCTTCCAGACGTGATCGTAACAATCCGTCCGGAACTTTCTTTTCTTAAATTCTTTTGGTTTTTTTCAGTTCTTTTGTTCTCGGTTTTTGTTTTCGGTTTTTGATTCCAGTTTTTGATTCCAGTTTTTGATTCCAGCTTTTGTTTTCAGTTTTTGATTTCTCTTTCAATCTTTTTTTTTAGTTTCTATTTTTCTAACTCGTTTGCTGTCTGATGGTTTTCGCTTATTTGCTGCTTAACAGCGTCACGTTCACGGTCCTGTTCCTCGGCCCGTCCATTTCGGCAAAAAAGATGCTCTGCCAGGTCCCGAGTTCCAGTTTCCCTTCCGTTATGGGCAGGGCTTCGCTTGCTCCTAGCAGCACGGCTTTCAGGTGTGCATCCCCGTTGTTGTCGATCCTGTCATGCCGGTACCCTGCTCCTGCAGGCACGAGCCTGTTCAAAAGCTCAAGGATGTCTTCCCTGAGTCCGCTTTCGTTTTCATTGACTATTATCCCGGCTGTTGTGTGCCGGGTGCTCAGGATACACGCGCCCTGTTCGATGCCGCTTTTCCTGACTTCTTCCCTTACTTCGGCAGTGATGTCTATTAATTCGATGCGGTTCTCGGTCTTTACATTGAGTTTCAAAATCCTGTCCCCTGATCTGTCTGTCCGTTATATTCCGAATCCAAATATTCGGACTCCAGGCTTGTGTAGTTGATATACTTGTGTACCTGGTGAACTTTTATAGCTGATGGATTCGATCATCAAGGAAAAGAAGGCAAGTTTGGATTTATGGCTTTTTGATTGGGGAAATTGTCTGGTTCAAAGGATTTTTTTCAGGAGGATCTCAGGAGAGGGACTCTTCAGAAAAAGGTAGGTGCAGATAATAGAATACCGGGGAAAGAACCGGCCCCAAAATTATCCGATTCTTTCCTGCTTTCTGTTCCGTTTTTGGGTGCAGTTTTTGAAACAGATCGCTTTTGTTTTTACGGTGTCGTTTTTTAAACATTGGTTTTATGTTCTTTTTTGGTTGAACGGTGGTGTAGTTTTTAGAGTTGTTCTGATTGAACGATGGTTTTTTAGTGATCGTTTTTTAGTGATCGTTTTTTAGTGATCGTTTTTTAGTGATCGTTTTTTAGTGATCGTTTTTTAGTGATCGTTTTTAATAGTGGGGGTCTGATTGCTTTTTTGTTTTTTATTCCTTTTTAAGGTGTCGTTTTTTAAGCAGATTGGTTTCTTTTTCGGAGTGTTTTTTGGGTTAGGTAAGTGAATGTTTATCGTGAATTTTTGGAGTGGACGGGGGTTTTGATTGTTTTTGAGTTAGACAGAGTTATGGCAGCTTTGATTTTATGGAGGAAATCCCGTTTTTCTTGCAGAAGATGCTTTAGGAGCTGCGGAGAAGTTTGCTCCCCGCGTTCCCTGAATTTCCGTCTGTTCATGCTGTGCATTTTGAGACGGAAATGATCCCAAAGCGTTCCAGAATTTTGATTTTTGCAGGAGAGAGGAACTTGCGGTCTCTTAGCAGGACCCCATGTAAGACGGGTTTCAGGGTGTTTTCCTTAACTTCTTCTTTCATTTTTGGCTCACCTTTGTATGTTGAATTTTTATGCTGGACTTTATGCTAGGCTTTATGCTGGATTTGACTTTCTTTTCAGCAGATAAACGGCAACTTATTACCTACTTTTAAATATTTAAAGATTTCGCCAATTCTAGCTATTTTCAGACTCCGTGTTCAAGCGCAATCCTGGCAGGTCCTGAATTTATTGTTGAATTCAGGAACATTTTTGCCCATACATAGGTGATCATTGCCCCGATCCCGTTGCCCACAATAAGCCCCCACCAGATCCCGGGCTCGCCCATGTTAAGGGTGAAGGCGAAGAGGGCGGCAAAGAGGGGAGTCATGATAATTGTCCTCAAAATTGTGGCGATGAGGGCGTTGATGCCTTTTCCGGCTCCCTGGAAAAAGGAAGAGGAAAGCATCCCGAAGGCGACTGTGGGATAGAAAATGCAGAGGATCCGCAGAAACATTTCCAGGTCTTCTGCAATATGGGCTGCTGCCTCAGCCTGGGTAAAGACGGCAGCTATCCGGGGGGCAAAGGCAAAGGTGAGAATGCCAACCCCCGTCTCGATGAGCAGCCCTAGCTTTATAGAGTATGAAAGGGCGATTTTGGCTTTTTCAAAGGCCCGGGCTCCGAAAGAAGCCCCTGTTACCGAGACCACGGCTGTTGCAATCCCCATCAGGGGCGCAGTCGCGATGGTGGCAACCCTCCAGCCCGTGGAATATACCGCTACTCCGTCGGTATCGCTGACCACAACGATGAGGAGGTTCATTATGATCATTGTAAGGGACATCGTAATCTGCTGTACCGAAGCCGGCACTCCTACTCTGAAAATGTCTTTTACGATACCCCTCTTGAAACTGAAGTCCCGGAAATCAAAGGAAACGTAGGTATCCTTTCTGAAAAAGAGCCAGTTGAACATCAGGAGCGAGGATATAGCAAGGGAAGGCAGAGTAGCCCAGGCTGCTCCTGCAATCCCCAGCCCCAGTGTATAGATAAAGATGGGGTCCAGGACTATGTTCAGGCCTGCCCCGAGCACCATGGCCTGCATGGCCCGCTTCGAGTCCCCTTCAGCCCTGAGGACGGAGTTGGCTACGTTCGTGAAAAAGACCACAAGGCTTCCGAGGAAGATGACCCTTGCGTAGGCAACGGCAAGGGCCGTAGTCTTCCCGGCTCCTGCCAGGGTAAAGATCTGCGGGGCGAAAATGTAGGAAGGTATTGAAAAAATTAGCACGAGGATAAGCATCATTATCATCGTGTGCACAGCGACGTTGTCTGCCCCTTCTTTGTCCCGGGCTCCGATCCTCCGGGAAATTGCAGCTCCGCCTCCGATTCCGAGCCCGTTCGAGAGGGCCATGCTGATGAAAAAGAAGGGGAATACAAAGCCCATTGCCGCCAGGGCATCGGCTCCGAGCCCGGCGACCCAGTAAGTGTCGACCAGCTGGTAAATTGTCTGCACGGACATGGCGACCATCATGGGGATTGCAAGTTTGATGATGGCTTTTTTGGGGTCGCCGAGGAGGATGTCAACCCCTTTTGTTTTCGGTTCTGCAGGACGACTGACGGAATCTGTTTTTTCGTCTGGTTCACTGTGCATTTTCAAATCTTCCTGTGATCGTCAAGTTTTTTTGTCCGCTTCCATTTGACAAAACCAATTGTTTTTTCCCATGTGGGCCGGGCTGCCCTAAATGGATTTTTCAAGGTCAGGAGCAGCGGCTTTCTATCCCGTAGCTGACGGAATTTAGTTCTTTCAGGGTTTCATTGAGGGAAAAGAGGAATTCTTTTCTCAGCCTTTCGGTAAGTTGTTCCGGGTTAAGTCCCCTGAAGTAAGTCGGGTTTCCTTTCTTGACCTCAACATACCCTTTTTTAGACATCCTTTCCAGTACGCCGTAGATTTTGGGCCTGGGGACGTTTGTAATCTCATGAATTTCCCGGGCTGTAGCCTCGGTTAAGCTGAGAAGCCCCACATAGGTCTTGGCTTCGTTTTCCGTGAACCCCAGTTTCTGAAGGTTATCTATGAGTTTCAAGCTCATTGGAAGCCTCCGGAATAATTCTGCTTACTATTTTCTGGCTGGTAGTTTTTTGCTTCTTTGCGTCTTTGTTTTCTTCCCGCTCAGGCCTTTTCTTCCAGCTTCTTTAAAACCTTCATCATCGTTTTCAGGCTTTCCCGGTAACTGATAATGTCCTCCTCATCCAGCTTTTCAAGGACTTCAGAGGCTGCAGACTCGATCTCTGAGGTGAGCTCGTTTCTGCATTCTTTTCCTTTTTCGGTAAGGGATACCAGGGTTTTCCTGCGGTCTCCAGGGTCCCCTCTCCTGTAGACCAGTTCTTCTTTTTCCAGGGCATCGATCATGCTTGTCAGGCTTCCCTTCTGGAGGTCCAGGCATTTTCCAAGGGCAGAGGGGATGATTTCTTCTTTTCCTCCGATGATCATAATCGCTCTTTTCTGGTTCTTGTTCAAATTATAGGGACCGCCAGTGGCTTCGTGAAAAACGTTTGCAAAATTCTTATGGAATATGTGAAGCAGCTCAAACTGGAGTGTTACTGCCTCTTTTATTCTTTCCTGTTTCATGGGTCCTCATATCTGTTTTTTATTGTTATCTGTTGTTTTAATATTGTGCAATGGATCCGGATGTTAAGTTTTATGGGGTGTTTTGTAAGCTGTTTTGTAAGCTGTTTTGCAGGCTGTTTTGCAGGCTGTTTTGCAGGCTGTTTTGCAGGTTGTTTTGTAGGTTGTTTTATGATCTCTTTGCTATGCGTTGTTTGAATCCAACTTCTTAACTTATGTAGTTTGTATTCTTACCATCCGAATCCAAATTGTCACAAATCGTATTGTTCGTTTTGCCGATTGTTCAAATTCAAACCAAAAATGTACATATTCTATTTATAAGTTATGATTTTAAACAGAATTTAGAATGTTTTTTTTTTAAAAATTGTTTTTCCTTTTTCCCTTTTTCCGCTTAGTTCATTCCCCTGGCTTTATCTTATCCGGGATTAATATGATCACTTCCGCCAGAAAAAATGTTTGGTAAACCGGGTTATCGGATAAAACTGAATTTAAAAAATACTTGGAAGAAGAATGACTGTAAGAAACTAAATTGAAAAATAAGAATTAAAATGAGAGGGAAATGTTTTTTACCTGGCCATGGTTTTTTTCTCAGGCCACGTTTTTATCTCGGGCTCTGGATTTTTCAGACTCTAGCTTTTTCAGTCTCTAGTTTTTTCAGTCTCTAGCTTTTTCAGTCTCTAGCTTTTTTCTCAGGCTGTACTCTCCGCTGCCACCTTTGTAGGATGTTCGGTTTTCAAAAGCCCGCTCAGGTAATATCTTGCCCAGACATAGGCAACCATTGCACCAAGCCCGTTGCCTGTTACCAGTCCCCACCAGACCCCGGTCTGTCCCATGTTGAGTGCGAAGGCAAAGAGCAGTGCAAAGATGGGAGTCAGTATGAGAGTCCTGAGAATGGTTGCCGCAAGGGAGTTCATGCCTTTGCCAGCACCCTGGAAAAGGGAGGACGAGAGCATTCCCAGGGATACGGTGGGGTAGAAGATGCAGATTATCTTCAGGAAAGCGGTCAGGTCCGGAGCGATATGGGCTGCGGCTTCAGCCCGGGTAAAGACAGCTGCGATCCAGGGGGCAAGCGCAAAAGTCCCGACTGCGATTCCAGCTTCAATCATCAGCCCGAGTTTTATTGCATAGGAATGGGTGGTCCTGGCTTTTTCGAAGTCTCCCGCCCCGAAGGCAGCCCCGGATACTGAGACCACAGCCATTGAAATGCCTATCAGGGGTGCGATTGCAATGGTTACGACCCTCCAGCCCGTGGAATAGACCGCAACTCCGTCGGTGCTGCTGACCGCAACGATGATGAGGTTCATGATAAGCGCCATCATAGCCATCGTGACCTGCTGCACGGAGGCAGGGCCCCCTACCCTGAAGATGTCCCGGGCAATTCCCCGGTCAGGTTTGAAGCCCCGGAAGTCAAAGGAGACGTAACTGTCCTTCCTGACAAAGAGCCAGTACAGCATCAGGACACAGGAAAGCCCGAAAGAAATAAGGGTTGCCCAGGCGGCTCCCGCAATTCCCATTTCCAGGGTATATATGAAGATCGGGTCGAGTATGATATTCAGGACTGATCCGATCACCATGGCCTGCATGGCTCTTTTTGAGTCCCCTTCGCTCCGAATGATCGCGTTTCCAACGTTGGCGAAAAAGACAATGATACTGCCTCCGAAGATCACCTTTGAATATGCAACTGCCAGGGGCACTGTCCTGCCTGCTCCGCTGAGTATGAAAATCTCTTCCAGGAAGGAAAGGGAAAGTACGGTAAATACGACTACAATCAGCAGCATTATGGCGATTGTGTGCACGGCAACGTTGTCAGCCCCGGCTTTGTCCCTGGCTCCTATCCTGCGGGATATCGCGGCTCCCCCGCCAATTCCAAGCCCGTTGCTCAGTGCCATCTGGATAAAAAAGAACGGAAAGATGAAACCCATGGCTGCCAGAGCATCCGCCCCGAGGCCCGAGACCCAGAAGGTGTCTACAAGGGTGTAGAGTGTCTGCACGGACATAGCCACTATCATGGGGATTGCCAGTTTCATAATGGCTTTTTTAGGGTCCCCGTGAAGGGTTTTTACACCCTCTGTCTTCTTGTCCGTCAAACCTGGGGTTTCCTCGGTTTCGGATATTTTTCCGGCTGTTTTTTCTTGCATTTTTAGCGCCCTGGATTCCTGTTTGTTTTTCGATCAAGATTGATTTTATAGGGATTGGTTTTCAGTTTGATTTCTAACCAAACATTGGACGCTGTATTTATATATTTTGATTTTTTTGGGAGCGTTGGCAGGTGGGATATTGTGGAAAGGCTCTTTCAACATTTTCCTCCAGCATCCTCTGCCTTAATCATAACCTCGAATACATCTTCAAACCCTAAAAAATGATCACTCTTCCTATACTTACTTTTAAGAAGTCCCTGTCAGGAAACGAGAAGTCAACTTCTAAATCAAAAAAATAAAAAAGAAGGGGATTTATGGAAAAATGCTATTCCTATGGGAATTAGATCTCACAAAATCTGTTCCTGAACTATCTGGCAGAAATCTTTTTTGAGATTATACATTTTTGTCATTGTGATTCAGTACTTTTGTATAGGGACAAAGTTTTGTAACTCATAACTTTGGGGATTTTGGGGATTTCCCTCGCTTCATCTCTAAAAGTTTCCAGAGCTTATCGCATTCTTTAGCTGTCAACCCTATCTTATTTATCAGATAATCTTCTGTTTTTTCATTTTTTTCCGTCTCTTTTAGCAGATTACTTATTGTATCCCTGTGATGCCCTGTTATCCTCTCGATACTCCTTATCCCGTTTTTCTCAAGAAAGAGCCGATATATCATTCTTATTTTATCGTTAGATAGATGTTTGCGATAAATGGCTGTACCGATTGTTTCCATGAAGTATTTGCCGCAGTGTTTGCAATAGTATCTCTGGTGACCGGTCTTATATTTCCCGCTTTTTACAATGGCTTTTCCTTCCGCCTTGTGATAATATTCACATTCCGGGTTTGGGCACAGGATTTCATCTGTTTCTGATTGCAAAATTTACCTCCATCTCCCATAAACTATTATGGGGTTTTTCTTTAAAAATTTAAGCTCTTCTCAAAAAATATCAACTGCGTTTTTTTGTTTTTGAAAATTTCTTCTGGTCGCCTTACACATGATCTTTTTTAACTCTTGAAAATCAAAATAGCATCAGCTAAGTTTTTCTTTTATAAGGCTCTGACTAATTATGTTCTTTTTTTGGAAATAGCTGCGGGAAGCCTTTCATCTATAATCCTAAAAAAGTAATTATCAATTTATATATTTTATCATGTGTTATTTTTTATACAGTTTTCTTAATTTCAGCCGAATGTCTTGCAGAATTCTGCAGAGATGTAACAATTTCCAATGTTGTTAGAAACTGTGTTGAAATTCGGGGAAGTCGGGAAGAAAAGACTCAGATCCGCAAATGAAAATACTTGTTTTTTAATTATTGCATTATGTGCAGAAAGCTGGCACGAACATACTCCCGTTAGTTGTAGAGAGAGCAACGGGCAATTTGGGGTTATATCTATTTTATATAGGGACGCCTTTTTGATCTTTATTCTTGCTTAATTACACTTATGAAAATGGGAATGTCTGAGTAATAAGAAAATTTTCGAGTTGAGCTTATGCCATTTTTCACAGAATTCCTTAGTTTCCAATAATATTGGCTAATAAAAATTATTTGCCGAAAAAATTTGTTTTAAACATTTTTAAAGTAATTATATGCCTAAATAAAGGTATAATAGCAATTAGATGTTGTATTAATCGTTTAATAAGTAAAATAGGGGTAAATAGGAGTTTCAAACATAGTAAAAAATTATATATTCATACATTCTATGATAAAAAATCATATTAAATATCAATTTAAAATTTATATATAACATAAATTAAGTATTTATGATTAAAATTTTTAATCGGCATTTTGAGGAGTACTAATTTAAAAGCATTATATGTAATTTTTTGGATAAATAAGTATTCTTAAGCTTTTTTTACCGTTTTAAAGCATTTTAGTAAATTTTGGCATAAGCTCAGTTATTTCGATTTATATTTTTCTTAATATATCAGTGATGGATATAATAATCAACAAAACAATTAAACATTTTTTACATTGAAAGCTATCTTATAGTGGGACACTATTTTTTTTATCTAACTCAATTACTCGAAATCTGTCGCTCAAAATCACCTGCCTATATTAATTTTCAGAAATGGATTTAGAGAGGATTTTGATTCCCCTCTCTAAATCAAGAGGATTCGGCACCATCATTGAGGAAGGATTGGAGAAGAGTGCCTAAAATTTATTGAGGATGAAAACAATGTCGACGAGCAATTTATCAGACATTCCCGACGCTTCTGCGCGTCGTCTGTCCAGCCTGATGCCGGAGGGTGCCACTGATGCACAGAAGGGCGTTATAGTAGAGAATCTGAGGAGACAAGGAATCGACTCAGCGCATGCCATCAACCGTGTGGGTAGCTCAGCGTTCGTGAGTAACTATGCCAAGGCATGTGGTGGCGTTGATAAAGCAAAGAAGATTTACGAGAAGGCAAGCCACATCTCCGCCACGACAATGGCCCTCCTTTCCCGTATCGCACCACAGTTCAACAACGATCTTCGCGTGTCGAGAGATTTGCCTGATTGGGAGGAGCTCTTCGGCTCCCTGGACCTCTGCCGATGCAAACACTGCGAGTCGGTTTACGGCCCTGCAGCCTACCTTGTGGACATCCTTCATTTCCTCAAAGACCATCCTGAAAAAGGCAAACCTGCGCTTGATGTGCTCTTCCGCAGGAGGCCCGATATCGGCGAGATTGAGCTGACCTGCACAAATACGCTCACCACCTTGCCATACGTCGATCTGGTCAATGAGATTTTGGAAAATTCAGTTTCTCCTCCTTTAACTGGCGACGAACCAGATCTGGCTGGTTACTGGCAATTTGAGCAGAACGGAGCTACAGATCAGACGCCGAATAAAAATAGTGGAAAATATTTAGGCAAATCCGAGATCGTAGATTCGCCCATTCCTGGTATGAAGGCGCTGAAATTTGACGGAACGAATCACGTTAAGGTAGATAACTTTGATTGGCCAAATAGCGGACCGGTAACTGTCGAGTTTTATGCACGTGTCGAAGCAAAGGAAGAGAAAGAGAGATTCACACTTCTATGTGTGGGCGAAGAAAAAGGAGAAGGAGAAGGTCAAGGCCAATTTATTGTTCATTGTACCGGCGAAGATAATCACATTTCATTTTCTTATAATGATGCCTATGGATCAAAAGACGGTGCGGTTAGATCTAAAAACACATTTTCTTCGAACGAATGGTGTCATTTTGCCGTAGTATCGGCGGGGAAATACGGCTCTCCTCTGCCCGGAATCGATGGCAAAGCCCGCATGGCGCTTTACATCAATGGAGAACTCGAAGCTACATCAGAAAAATCAAATGGACCTCAATTAAAAAAAGGCCTTAAAATCGGTTTACGTCATTCGTTTCCGTTCAAAGGTCAACTTGCTTACCTTAGAATCTGGGAACGGGCCCTCTCCAAAAGAGAGATCTGGTGCGTTAAGGAAAATAAAAAGCCATTGTTTTGGACGCCTCCTTTAACTGGCGACGAACCAGGTCTGGCTGGTTACTGGCAATTTAAGCAGAATGGAGCTACAGATCAGACGCCGAATAAAAATAGTGGAAAATATTTAGGCAAATCCGAGATCGTAGATTCGCCCATTCCTGGTATGAAGGCGCTGAAATTTGACGGAACGAATCACGTTAAGGTAGATAACTTTGATTGGTCAAATAGCGGGCCGGTAACTGTCGAGTTTTATGCACGTGTCGAAGCAAAGGAAGAGAAAGAGAGATTCACACTTCTATGTGTGGGCGAAGAAAAAGGAGAAGGAGAAGGTCAAGGCCAATTTATTGTTCATTGTACCGGCGAAGATAATCACATTTCATTTTCTTATAATGATGCCTATGGATCAAAAGACGGTGCGGTTAGATCTAAAAACACATTTTCTTCGAACGAATGGTGCCATTTTGCCGTAGTATCGGCGGGGAAATACGGCTCTCCTCTGCCCGGAATCGATGGCAAAGCCCGCATGGCGCTTTACATCAATGGAGAACTCGAAGCTACATCAGAAAAATCAAATGGACCTCAATTAAAAAAAGGCCTTAAAATCGGTTTACGTCATTCGTTTCCGTTCAAAGGTCAACTTGCTTACCTTCGAATTTGGGAACGGGCCCTCTCCAAAAGAGAGATCGGGTGCGTTAAGGAAAATAGGGCACCGATGTTGGATTGGCAGACAAGCTGGACCGCTGATGAGCTCAAGACCAACCCTGAGCACCTGAACCCCGCAGCTTATGATGTATTAAAAGAGGCCGTATATCCCTTCGATCTGCCCTTTGATCTGTGGCACGAGCAATCGGAAGAGGTTCTGGAGCACCTTGGCGTTCCCCGTCATCAGATCATGCGCACGTTCCAATCTTCGTCTACTGGAACAACCGTAAATATCGCCGCAGATCACCTCGGCCTCACAGCGCTGGATCTCAAGATAATCACAGGGAAAACTAACCACAAGCTCTGGGAGTTCTGGGGTGTGTTCGAGAGGGAAAAGGACCCCTTAAAGGAAGAGGTGAAACTTTACCACCTGCTCGAAAAGACGGATCTCGACCCCTCTGAGGAAGATAAAGTGAAGCTTTCCCTCCTACTCAAAAAGGCGGGGCTCGATTACGAGGCATTTTCTAAGGTTCTTGATACCGATTTCGTCAATCCTGGTAAAACCGTCAGGGTAACCTTTGGAGAGGAAACGGACAACTGCGACATCTGCTCGGCGACGGTGAGGCCCGTCGACGACAAGCTGCTCGACCGGTTTCATCGCTTCTGTCGTCTGCAGCGCAAGCTCGGCTGGACGGCACGTGAACTTGACAAAGCGATAAAGGTGTTCGCGGCAACAGATCTGGACGACCGCTTGTTGATCTCCCTCTCCCAGCTCGAAGGGCTGAGGTCTGAGCTGGAATGGCCCGTTCCTGTGTGCCTAAGCTGGTGGTCCGAAAAGATGGACACGGCAGGCGACGACTCCCTCTACGAGAAGGTCTTCCTGGACAAGGCCGTGGATATCAGTATCTTCCGGCTGAACCAAACCCGTGACGAGCTGGAAGATGCAAACAAAAAAATTACAAATAACAAGGCCGCCGTGCTCGGAGCCCTGGGCATCAGAGCCGACGACTTCTCGCGGCTTGTCGGCACCAAAGCCGAGCTAAACCTCGAAGCCAAGCTAAACCTCGAAAACCTGACCCGGATGTACAAGATAGCGTCGCTCTCCAGGGCGCTGAGGTTGACGGTTAGAGAGTTCCTTGCATTGAAGGCCCTTACCGGGGTGGACCCCTTCGAGAAGCCTGAAAGCACCCTGCGCTTCATGGAGATCGTTTCCAAGATCAACGATTCCAAGTTCGATATTACCGACCTGGACTACCTGCTGTGCAACATCAGCGAGCTGCCCGGTGGGCCTGCCCCATCGGACGATATGATCGCACAAGACCTCTCCAAACTGCGCGAGAACCTTCAGAGGATCGAAGCCGAAAGGGGTCAGATTGACGATCCTAACGGACAGCTGACCCTTGAACGTCTGGAGGCCTTCTGGCAGAATGATCTGGAGAGGGCAAAAAATCTGGATACGGCAAAGAAGATCCTCGAAGATGCCGAGGAGGAGCGGAAGAGGTGGATAGAGGAAAAATTCAAAATCCTCGAAGTCGATGTGGACAAGTTGGTGGGAGAGAGTGCTCTCACACCGGGCGAGGCCAGGTACGAGTACCTGCTCGGGTTGCTGCTTCATAGTACCGAAGCCGAAAGGGGTCAACTGCACGATCCTAACGGACAGCTGACCCTTGAACGTCTGGAGGCCTTCTGGCAGGATGAAAGCGATCAGGAGAGGACAGAATATCTGGATACGGCAAAGAAGATCCTCGAAAGTGCCAGGGATGCACCTTCAGAGGATGCGCAGAAGAAATTCATCGAGAAAAAATTCAAAATTCTCAAAGTCGATGTGGACCAGTTGGTAGGAGAGAGTTCCCTAACATCGGGCGAGGCTAGGTACGAGTACCTGCTCGGACTGCTGCTAGATTACGGGTACGATCAGTACGAGAGCGACCAGATAATGGAAGATATCAGCGAGATCTTCAAGCTGGACGCGACCACCTGCGAATGTCTTCTTGAGAAGCTGTCTGCGCTCGAAGTCCTCCTCAACCTGAGAGATAAGGATAAAGAACTAACCAGCGCTCAGTTCGAGATCTATAAGCGCCTTTACAAGTCCAAGATGATCGTCGAAGGATTTGGCATCAGCTCCGATGAGCTGAGCTGGATCTTCGAACACGGCGATAAGGTGTGGTTCGATCTCAACAGGCTTCCCCCCTTGGGAGAGCCGCTGGAAAAAACGCAGTTTGAGGTGTGGGAGAGGCTTTTGGACCTCTTAAGTCTGCGAGACTCGCTGCCGGAAGAAAACGCTAATGTGTTCGCCCTTATCGACCTGATTTCAGACCCTGCCCGTGATATTTCTGACAAATTCGAGGACCTGAAAGGTCTGACTGGTTGGAATTCCGACGATCTGGAGATTCTCTTAGGTGGCAGTTCACCTGTCTTCAAGTTCAAGGATACCGGGACGATGCTGGTCCACCTGAAGAAATGTTTCGATATCCTGAATCGTCTGGGAACTTCCGCCGAGGTGCTCTTGCTCTGGGTGGACCCCGACAAAACCCCGTCCGAGGCGAAGGCGATCGTGCACACCCTCAGGTCGGCCTACAAGCCGGAGGAGTGGCAAACCGTCGCTGCAAAGCTTCGAAACCGGCTGCGTGAAAGGCAGCGCTCTGCGTTGACGGCTTATCTTATCGGGAACCAGAAGGAGTACAGCGACACTTCCGAGATGTTCGAGAGCCTGCTGATCGACGTGGAGATGAACCCCTGCATGATAACGTCCCGGCTCAAGCAGGCCATCAGCTCGGCGCAGCTCTTCGTCCAGCGGTGCTTGATGAACCTGGAGCCAGAGGTGGTTCTCAGCGAGGCCGACGCTTCGGAATGGGCATGGATGAAGAACTACAGGGTGTGGGAGGCGAACCGCAAGGTATTCCTCTACCCGGAAAACTGGATCGAGCCCGAGCTGCGGGACGACAAGTCCCCCATCTTCAAGGAGCTGGAGAACGCCCTCATGCAGGGTGAGATGAACGATGCCAATGCGGAACGAGCACTGCAGAGCTATCTCTACTCCCTCGACGAGGTGGCCAACCTGGAGATCGTCGGCATTCATATGGAAGGGGAAGACATTTTACCTCCTTTAAATGGCGACGAAGCAGGGGAAGACATTTTGCCTCCTTTAAATGGTGACGAACCAGGTCTGGCCGGTTGGTGGAAATTTGATGAGAACGAAGCCATAGATCTGTCGATGAATACAAATGATGGAACATATGTTGGCAGTCCCAAGATCGTCGATTCTCCCATTCCTGGCATGAATGCGCTGGATTTTGACGGAGAGAACGATTATGTTGAAGTGAAAGACTTTGAGTGGCCAACTGAGGGACCGGTGACAGTCGAGTTCTGGGTGAAAGTCAACTCGGAGGGCAACAGAGGGTCGAGCTTTTCCGTCGGAGCACAGGATACTCCTAATCGCTTCCAATGTCATTTGCCCTGGACTGATGGTTGTCTGTATTGGGATTACGGAAATATTGGGGCAAATGGCCGGGTCGACGTGGACTATAGCCCCCATCTATACAAATGGACTCATGTGGCCCTAGTATCAAAGGGGGTGGGTGGCGATTTTATGGGCGTCTATCTGGATGGGAAATTGATCGCCTTACACAAAGGATCAGACGGCCCTCGCATTTCTCTAAAGGGACTTTGTATCGGAGAATGGACTGGGGATAAGTTCAAAGGCCAGATCGCCAACTTCCGCATCTGGAACCGAATACTTACCAAAAGGGAGATCGAGTGCGTTAAGGAAAATAAAAGGCCGTTGTTTTGGGTTGGGCCTCCTTTAAATGGTGACGAACCAGGTCTGGTCGGTTACTGGAAATTCGATGAGAAAAACCGTAGAGCTATAGATCAGACACCGAATAAAAATAATGGGTGTATTAAAGGCAGTCCCACGTCCGTCGATTCTCCCATTCCTGGTATGAAGGCGCTGGAGTTCGATGGGGATAAGGATTACGTCGAAGTGGAAGATTTCGTTTGGCAAGGGGGCTCGGTGACGATCGAGTTTTGGGCCAAATGCAGCAAAGCTGACTCTAATAGAGTTTCTTCTTTTTTTGGATTAGACACAGTTTGCCGGAATAATCCTCGCGTTCAAGCTCACATGTACTACGATAAACTGATGTGGGACTACGGCAACGGTGATCCCGAAACAGGTCGTATCGAAGTGGATTATACCCCCTATCTGGACAAATGGACCCACATCGCTTTGGTCTCAAGCGGAGAGGTTGAGGATGATAAACAATTTAAGGCAATTTATTTAAATGGTAATCTAGTCAGTTCGGATTCTACGTCAGCTGATCTTGTAAGAGAATTAAGAACGCTTCGGATTGGCACATGGGCGGATTATGGTAAGTTCAAAGGCCAGATCGCCAACTTCCGCGTCTGGAACCGGGCCCTCTCCAAAAGGGAGATCGAGTGGTGCGTTAGGGAAAATCTGAAGCCGTTGAATGATCATCAGAAACTGCTTGATAATTTGCACACAATCGGCCGTACCCGCGGCAATCCCCATGTCTATTACCACCGGCAGTGGATGACTGAAGAAAGCTACTGGACGCCGTGGAAGCAGATAGACGTCCAAATCGAGGGAGATCATCTGATCCCGGTAGTCCACAACAGACGCCTCTATCTCATATGGCCGGTCTTTATGGAGAAGCCCAAGAAGGAGCAGACACAAGGATCCAACCCAGAGAAGTACTACGAGATCAGACTGGCCTGGACAGAGTACAGAAACGGTCAGTGGTCGGGTCAGAAGCTGTCGACTCAAACCATTCCTTCCGAGCAGCCGGAGAGCGTTGATGAAGAATTTTACGAAATCAAAGATGCTGTGAAAACTGAAGTAACTGTGCCAGTTAAGGGTCAGCAGCATGAGTTCTGCTTTGAGGCTCAAATTTTCGGTCCCGACAAACTTGCCATTCTTGTTTTCCGCGACGGTAGGGTTCGTCATCGATTTCGGCTAACCGATCGGGGCGACGATTTCGTTGCCGAAATCGGATCTTCATTGCAGATGATCCCAACACCGGAAGGAACAGAACCGTGGTATGATGGGTTCGAGAGCAAAAAATCTGCCAGTGCATTCTGGCTAGGGGATCAAGTCAAGCTCCTGGGCAGAACGGACCGAAGTTATAAAGTGCTCTTCTCAAGGCAGAGGGATCAGCTGTATGTTCCTACCTATAACGCCCCCTTCTACTTCAATCAGGAGCAACGGACCTTTATCATCACACCCTCGTCCCTTCGGGCTTTATCTGAGGGGTTGGCGACTCAACAGCAGGGCTTTTGGTTCGACATCCACTACCACCCGTTTGTGGGCGATCTCATCAAAGCCCTGCAGAGGTATGGGATCGATGGCATGCTGAAGCCGAAAGAGGAAAACGATGCTATAGGTCTGCGCCGCCAGCTGATCTGCCGCGACTTTTTCAATGGGTATCAGCCAACAAATAATGTGCTGAACCATCCAGTCGAGAAGATCGATTTTTCGCACAGCGGGACTTACTCCTTATACAACTGGGAGCTCTTCTTCCACGGGCCGCTTCACATCGCGACCAAGCTCACCCAGGAGCAACGCTTCGAAGAGGCTCAGAGGTGGTTCCACTTCATCTTCGATCCTACGGACGTCTCTGATCTCAAGGACATGTCCTCTGATCCTGATACCGACCGTTTCTGGCAGATCAAGCCCTTCTTCAGAATTGAAGAAGACCCCATCGCAGCCCTGATGCTGCTGATCGCCCGCTCCGCCTCCAACGAAGAACTCACCGATGAAGAGAAGAACGCTGTATCTGACATTAATAATCATATCAGCGCCTGGCGGCACGACCCCTTCAATCCCCATCAAATAGCTAGGCTGCGGACCCCTGCCTACCAGAAGACGGTGGTCATGAAGTACCTGGAAAACCTCCTCTCCTGGGGAGATAACCTGTTCCGGCAGGACACCATCGAGACCGTCAATGAGGCCACCAACATCTACCTGATGGCCTCCAGCATATTGGGAAGGCGGCCTGAAGAGGTTGATTTGGGCGAGGGCTCTCACAAACTGACCTTCAACGAGCTGCTCCCCCGGCTCGACGAGTTTTCCAACTCTCTCGTGAAAATGGAGGATAACCTGAGTCAAAGCGGTGCGGGCTTCTCAGGGGGGACGAGCCCTGCGGCCGAGCCGCTTTACCTCGGACCTAGCTTGTTCTTCTGCATACCCCGCAACGAGAAGCTTCTGAGCTACTGGGATACCGTGGACGATCGACTCTTCAAGATCCGACACTGTATGAACATCGAGGGCCAGGTGCGCACGCTAGCTCTATTCGAGCCAGCCATCGACCCGGGCCTTTTGGTGAGGGCTGCTGCCGAGGGCGGCCTGGCCGGGGTGAAAAAAGCTATCGTATCCGTCCCCCTGCCTCAATATCGATATCGTATCATGGTCCAGAAGGCCCTGGAGCTTTGCTCCGACGTCATCGGCCTTGGCTCTGCCCTCTTATCGGCCCTGGAAAAGAAGGACTCCGAGACCATAGCTCTCCTCCACTCCCAACAGGAGACGGATATGCTCAATTTGGTGCTTGGCGTACGGGAGACGCAGGTGGAGGAAGCAGAGCAGATGATAACGGCTCTAGAGAAGAGTAAAATGATCGCTGAGAAGAAGAAGGAAGACTGTGAAAATCAGAAAATCAGCGACCATGAAAAAATATCGTTCGAACTACAAACTTCGGCTGTTTCCGCTAAATTTCTCGCTTCAATTTCACAAAGTATCGCCGCCTCTCTCGAACCAATACCTGAAATTACTATTGGAGCAGCAGGAATTTCCTCCCCTCTGACCATAACCAAAGCTACTGGCGGAAGCAAATGGGCAGGTGCGATGGGTCATATTGCAACAGGTTTTGATCTTACCGCTCAAACTCTCGATATTGCAGCATCCACCGTATCCACCTTGGGTTCGTGGAAGGACCAAGAAGACGAATGGAAGTCTCAGGCGGAACTTTTGGGTAAGGAGATCGACCAGATTGACGCCCAGATCGAGGCTGCCAATACCCGGCTGGAGATCGCCAAAAAGGAGCGCGATAACCACAAGAGCCAGATCAAAATGGCGGAGGATATCGACCGCGTGATGCGCAGCAAGTACACCAACCAGCAGCTATACGACTGGATGGTGTCCCAGATCTCGTCCGTCTACTTCCAGGCCTACCAGCTGGCCTACGACCTGGCCAAGCGGGCTGAGCGGGCGTACCAGTTCGAGCTCTGCGCGAAAGACTCCAGCTTCGTCCAGTTCGGCAGCTGGGACAGCCTCAAGAAGGGGCTCTTGAGCGGTGAGAGGCTCAGGTTCCAGCTCCGGAGGATGGACGCCGCCTACCTGGAGAACAACAGGCGAGAGTACGAGATTACAAAGCACATCTCGCTGACAGCGTTTAAGGTCAACGACGATCCGGAGAAGACACTGGTCGATGTCTTGAAAGATGAAGGATTGTGCACAGTGGATCTGGAAGAGGTGCTCTTCGACGGAGATCATCCTGGCCATTACATGCGCCGGATCAAGTCCGTGAGCTTGACCATGCAGCCAGAGCCAGAGCCTTATGATTCGGTCAACTTGAAGCTCACCATGAATGAAAATTCTTTGCGGGTTACACCACCTGGTAGTAAGGGAGAGGGTGATGATCCTTGCTTCCTAGCTGACTTTGCCGCAATTCAGTCCATCGTCACCAGTAACGGGAAGGATGACAGCGGTTTGTTCCAGTTGGATCTGAACGACGACCGTTACCTGCCTTTTGAAGGTGCGGGCGTCATAAGTAAATGGAGTATCAAAAATGAGGGCTCCGACCTCAGTAATCTTGCAGACGTGATTCTACATATTCGCTACACGGCCAGAGATGGGGGGAACTGAAAGGAGCTGCACGTTGAAATACAAAATAAATAAAATGTGGCGGCAGAAGGATTGGATGTCCGTCCAATCCTTGCCACATACCGTTTCTACATAACGGATACTGGAACAAAAAAACGGTCGTGGAAGGATGTCTCAAAACTCGACCTTGTTCTGCAATTAGGACAAAATAGTTTACTTTTACCCAATTATGGAACTTAAGTTCGTTTTGAGACAGCCTGACAGACTCGTTTCTCTACTAGAGAGAGCCGGATTCAAAATTCCGGATATTCATGTTTTTGACCAAAAACATATATTCTTGATTAAGTGCAGTGGCAAAAGCCACTGGTCTTTGTTTTCAACACTTCCCCCCTATCTCCCCCGCCTTTATCATACACCTCAAATAAACCTGCGCCCACACAAAAGTGATCATCGACCCGATCACCGTACCCGCAACCAGCCCCCACCAGACCCCGAGCAGCCCCCATCCGAATCCATAGGCAAAGAGCAGGGCAAAGAGGGGAGTCATTACAAGGCTCCGAAGAAGGGTTGCTATAAGGGCGCTTGTACCTTTTCCTGCGCCCTGGAAGAGGGAGGCTGAGATCATCCCGAAGGCGACCGAGGGGTAGAAAAAGGTCATGATTTTCAGGAGCCTTGTCAGTTCAGGGGCGATCCGGGCTGCTGTTTCGGCCTGGGTGAAGACGGCTGCAATATCGGCGGCAAGGAAAAAGATCACGACCCCCATGGCGGCTTCCACCAGGACCCCGATTTCCGTGGCATAGATGTGGGCTTCTTTTGCTTTTTTATAGTCATTTTCCCCGATGGCAGCCCCGCCGATGGCGACCATGGCGCTGGCAATCCCGACCAGGGGCGCAATTGCAATGGTCGCAACCCTCCAGCCCGTGGAGTAAACGGCAACCCCGTCCGTGCTGCTCACCTCGACAATAATGAGGTTCATTAGAAGGGCGGTCATGGCAAGGGCCACCTGCTGGACCGAGGAGGGGATGCCCACCCTGAAAATGTCCATGATAATCTCCCGGTCGAACTTGAAGTCCCGGAAGGAAAACGAGACGTAGGTGTCCTTTTTCACGAAGAACCAGTAAAACATCAGCACCCCGGATATGGCGTAGGAAACGATCGTTGCCCAGGCAGCCCCTGCCACCCCGAGGTCAAGGGTGTAAATGAAAATGGGATCGAAAATGATGTTCAGGACCGAACCGATGACCAGCGCCTGCATGGAACGCTTCGAGTCTCCTTCGCTCCTCAGGATGGAATTTGCCGAGTTGCTGAAAAAGAATACAAAACTCCCCATAAAGAGGACCCTTGCATAAGCCACCCCGAGCCCCGTAACCTCTCCCGCGCCGCTGTACATGAAGAGGTCTTCTACGAGATAAAGGGCAAGTGCCGTAAAAAATACCGTGAGTATAGCCATCATCACAAAAGTGTGCACGGCAACGTTGTCCACGCCTGCCTTATCCCTTGCCCCGATCCTGCGGGAAATTGCGGCTCCGCCTCCTATCCCGAGCCCGTTGGTCAGCGCCATCTGGATAAAAAAGAAAGGAAACGCAAAACCCACTGCAGCCAGGGCATCCGCCCCCAGCCCCGCCACCCAGAAAGTATCGGTCAGGCTGTAAATGGTCTGCACCGACATGGCAACAATGATCGGGATTGAGAGTTTAATAACAGCTTTTTTCGGGTCTCCCAGGAGGATATCGACTCCTACCGTGGCTTTTCCCGTGGGAGGATGAGCTCCGAACTTCTTGCTTTCCGCTTCTCCGTTTACCATTTTTCCCCGCCGTTTTAGGACCCTCTGTTTTCAGGGCTCCTTTGTTTTAAAATTCTTTTTTAAATTTTATTCTTTTTATGTTTCCTTTCCCTTTAACATTTTCTTAATTTATGGACCTGGTAAATGTTGTTATTTTTATTCCTATTTTATTTCTCGGTGTGATGTGTCATGCTATGAATACAGAAAGGGCGTTTAAAAAGCTTCTAAAAGGCTTTTAGGGTTTTTAAAAGGCTCTTATCCAACTTTTAATAATTATGTCCATATATAAATGCAAAAATTGTATGATGTTAATATAAAAAATTTACAAATTTTAAATTATGTCAACCATCTATTCCAGTAAAATTATTTTAATTAAGTGTTGCTCATGCTACTTATTTATACTATAAATTGACAATTTATATTGTCCGGTTTATACGAATTTTTTACATCTGGAATATTAATTTTCTCACAGGTTTTGTGTGTTTACATGTGCTAATTTTTGCACAATGTTTTCTGTGATTTGTACACTAATTTGAACTTGATTGCATTTTAATTTCTTATGATGTTTGTATATAAATTAGTTTTAAGTTCTCTGAATAAAGGGGGTTGATTATGAAATCCGGAGATATCTCTCAAAATAAAACAGGCGTTTAGAAAAAATTTTTATTTTTATTTTCAATCTTTTGTTTCGTTTTAATGACGGTACCGACAGCCTCTGCAATAAATACCCGGCACCTATCTACGGATACTGAAATGGAAAATCTCCTGGATAACCTTGCTTTTGTTTCTGAAGTGCGCTATGGTGATCTGGGTGGAGCGCCAACTTTTGAACGCCATATACACAAAAAATTTACCTTCAACGCAGTGCACGGACATGCAATCTGGGTCAGTGGGAAGCAAGAATCTTTCCTGCTGGATTATGACCCCGGTAAGAAAAAAGGAACATTCATCGTTGATGGCATGTATCCGATGGAATTCACTTTTAAATCTCATGGTGGAACTTTTACGGACCTATTCATCTGTGCCAGAGCCAAAGGGTCAGATGTGACAGGTTCAAGATTGCAGGTTTACAATTTGAAGCTCAACGGAAACCCGATATCCGGTTATGTGGATGCTGACTGCATGGGTGGCTCTACTGCTTATGATATCCTGTGGATTAAAGATATTAGCCCGTCCATTGAAAATGGTTTTACTCTTGAAGGCAATTTCAAGCTGGAATGGTCGGGTGAATACCCCAAAAACTCCAGGCTTACGTTCCAGGCAAAAAGAACCACTGTGGGGGAAACAACTCAGATCCCGGAATTTCCCTCGATGGCCTTGCCAATGGTTGCAATACTTGGGCTTGCATTTGTTTTCATGAGAAAGAAAGAGTAATCAGGGCCTAATTTCTTTTTTGCCCTAAGAATGCTTCTCAAATTTTAATTTTTTACTATTGTCTTTGATTGCTCTTTTTCCGGAGTCGTTCAATTCATTCTTTACAGTCACTTATTTTCATAAAAAAGGCCGCATGAGCCGGATGTTTTTTGGAATTTAGGTCTCAAACGTAAAACTCTCAAACGTAAAAATCTGAAACTTCAGAGTTTAATCCGGCATTTCCAAGAGATAAGGTTTTTATGCCTATTTTTATTGATACAAATATTTAAGTTTTTAAGAAAAAAGTATTTAATACTTGAAGATTATTGTTATATATTATTACTAAATTATGATTTAGTATTACAATTTCTTTCTATTAATACTAAACCATTCTATAAATACCGGAGGAACACAGGTCAATTACAGGGGTCTGACACCGGGATTTCCTTTTCGTTTTCCCTTTTTGTTTTCTTCCGGACTTATGATTAAAGATTGAAATTTGTGAGGGGTAAATTCTTGAAGCAGGAAGCTCAGGTACTGGGAATAAATAAGGTCCCAGCAAGGAAAAAAGACGGTTTGCAGGCTCAGGGAACTTGGGGCAAGTTTTCTCCTGCATCTTCACCTGTCCATTCCTCATTTCCTGCTTCATTTCCGCTCTCAGCAGCTTCCTATCCTGCCCCAGTTCCTTCTCCCTCTCCTTTTTCTTATATCTCTGCGGCCTCTTTCCCGGTTCCAGATTACCCGGCTTTTCCTTCCGGGCTTCCCTCTCTTGATCTGAACATTTACCGGGAACCCCACATAAAAGCCCTTATTAAAGAACAAAGCAGGGACCTTTACAGGCTAATAAAAAAGGTGCATTTTGACGGGCGGTATTACCGGGTAAAATGTGTGCGCTCCGGAGCCTGGGAACATTGCTGGGAGCTTGCAGTGAGAGTCCAGTTTTTCGGGATGATGCAGGGCCTGGCCGTCGAGCCGGAGCGGGTCGTTTCCGCAAAATCCAGAAAAATCATCTACAGGTCCCTTATCCTGGTAAATCCTTACGAGTTGTGGGACGAGGAACTTGTCGAAAGGTTATGGAACCTTCAGGAAAGAATCGAGTTCCTTATCTCAAAGATCCTCTTCCACGAATGCATCCATGTCCTGATCTTCCTTGGAAAATCCCTGCCCGCGGGTTTCGGGCAGACGGACATTTTCCTTGAATTCAGGGAGCTGCTTGAACTCGCAAAATCGGAACAGTTCTACGTAGAAAGGCAGGAAGTCCTGCACTGCCTCCGGAACCTGACCAGGCTTTCCCTCAGCCTTCCCGAAAACCATGGAAAAATTCCTGAACATGGGACAGATCCAGAGCCAGAACCAGAACCAGATCCAAAACCAGAACCAGAGCCAGTCCATGAACTCTATGAATTCCTGGTCCACGAAAAATACAGCATCAAAAAAACCGACCTGGCTTTCGGCCTTTCCTGGAGCAACGGGAAAATTTCCAGGGACTATGCGAAGATCGCAGCTCTGAAGTTCGGCTCCTGCCTCCCTTCCGATAAAAAGTTGTGGGATACAGAAGTCCGCAGGCTGCGCAGGGCTTTGAAAAAGCTCTACGACAGGCTTGACGAAGAACAGCACTCCCGACAGCCGGATTGAAAAATTCCCCTGAAAAGTCCAAAGCCCCGGATTCCCTTTTTATTTTCCAGAGTGTACTTCTTCTTCTTCTTCTTCTTCTTCTTCTTCTATTTCTTCTACTTCCCCTTCTGTGCGAATCCGGATAAATTCCTTTAAATCCGACTTCAAATAGCTCTCAATTTCTCCCCAGCCACTGTCCCTTGTTTCAGTAAAGAGAAAAGCAAAAACCGGATACTGCCTGTAGTCCAGCTTCCGAAGCTCCAGGGGCTTTTCGAAATGGGAAACAAAACCCTCGTAATCAAACGCTTCGATGTCTTCCGTTTCAATGTCATCCGGCTTTTTAGCAATCAAAAGGCAGTAAGTCCTGCTGTCCTTTTCCTTATTCTCATATTCATTTTCATCCCTTTCCTCATTCTCATTTTCATCCCTACCACTCTCTTCCTTCTCCCCGAGGATCTCTTCCCAGTTGGGTTCCAGCCCCTCGCAAAAATACCTGTGGACATTGATCCCGTATGCATAATACGCAATATCGGTGGTACACCACCCCGCAAACCGGATCGGGTTTACTTCCAAAGGTATCAGCCTGTTCCTTTTATCAACCCGCAGCTCAAGATGCAGCGGGAAATCCCGAAGCTCGATACCCCGCAGTTCCGCAACTTCATTTATTTTCCAAAGCAGTTTTCGGACTGCTTCCAGATAGGTCCCTATAGTCTTTTTTGAAGTCGTATAGACCTTATCTTCAACATCATCTTCCGACGGAAACAAATGCTCCAGGATATTCAGGACAACCGGCTTTCCCTCTCTGTTATAGTACGCATCCACCGCCAGTTCCGGCCCGTCAATGTGGTCTTCAAGCAAAAATTTCCCGGAGCTGAACACCTGAGCCGGGAACAGCCCTCTGATGGCTTCCATTTCCTGTTTCAGGGCTGGCAGGACCTTTTTCCATTCTTCCCCGCTGCTGACCTTATAAACCCCCGCACTGAAGAACCCGACTGCTGGTTTGATTATGAACGGCTTTTTGACAGTCTCAATATCCAGTTCATCAAGGCTTGCAAATTCCACTCCCTGATAGGAAAAGTCAGGATAGATCTGCTCCATCAGTTCCCTGAACCTGAGCTTATCTTTGAACAGGTCGATCCTTTCAGGGATGCCTGTGAAGCCCAGGTTGTCTGCTATCCAGGCAATGGCGTTTTCGGAGTTGCTGTAGACTTTGCAGGGGTTCCGGGTTTTGAGAAGTTCGATGAATTCGGCGTCTTTTAGGAGCTTGATTTCTTTGTTGAAACCCAGGCGTTTGGAGGTTGAGTTTTTCAGGACAGGCAGGTTCAGTTCTACGATGGTGTCCTATAGAATTTGAGAAACGTATGGCTCGTCTAAAATTATCAGATGTTCTACCCCCCGGTTTATGAATTTAGGCTTTTTGAGGTTATATGGTTTGGGAGTAAATGCCAATTTTAGGATCTTAAGGATAGTTATTAACTCTGGGATAAATGTGGGGTTGTGGACTAATTTTATGAAGATTAGCTTTTGAAATCCTGTCATTTCTTATGTTTTCTGAAATATACATTTATATATTTATCTCCAATAAAGTTACTTTTAAATATTGTAACTTTTTCTTAAAAGTATGGGTGATTTTAATGTTGAAGATTGGTACATAGAGCGCAGAGGGTTGTATGAACAACTATCTAAAGTTGCTCAAAGTATTTTGCAAAAATCTCTTGATAATAGATCTATAAATTATGCAAAAATCGAATACCGATCCAAAAGTTTTAGAAGCTTTCAAAGAAAATTTTTGGATAAAATTGAACAAAATAAAGATTATCGGCCTAATCAGATGAAAGATTTAGCAGGGATAAGGGTCATATGTTATGTTAATTCCGATTTAGAAAAAATTCGAGATATAATTAGGATTACATTTCCGATAACTAAATATAATGATAAACGAAAAACGCTAGGTCCAGAGGTATTTGGATATAGATCTGAACATTTCATTGCAGTCCTTCCAGAATCGTTAACACGAGATTCTAATTGTGAAAATTTGAATGGATTACAATTTGAAATACAGCTAAGAACAATTCTTGAACACTCTTGGGCAGAAATTGAACATGATAGGAACTACAAGTATAGAGGAGATTTGCCCAAAAGTATTAAAAGACGTCTTTTTTCATTATCCGCAGTCTTAGAACTTGCAGATAATGAGTTTGATTCTATTTCAAGAACAATCGATGAGTATTCTCAGGACATTATTACTAAGAAAATTGAAGGTAAGTTAGATGTCAAAATAGAAAAAAGCTCACTAAACGAATTTTTAAAACTTGAATTTGAAGATAATTCTCACATTTTTCCAAATTTGAGAGATTCAAGTACCTCACAAATAGTCTCTGAATTGAATGATATGGAAATCTTTACTTTGACTGATTTGAAAGGTCTGATCACAGAGGAGTATAAGGAAGTTCTCATGAAGTATGAGAGCAATGGGACTTTTGAATCGATAATTAGAGACTTGTTAATTATAAATTTTAAAGAAGATTATTTTAAAAAAGCTTGGAAAAGACGTTGGAATCTGACTTATGGAGGTAAAATCAAAACGTATCAGGAATTAGGTTTCGACAACATTACTGAAATTCTTGACAAATATAATATTGACTATTGACTATTATTAAGAAGATTACTGTGGGAATGTTTCTTCAGTAAATTGAGTATCGAAATAAAAATTAAAACAATACGTAGTAAATTGAGATTTTTATGGATGAAGAGGATAAATGCCCAATATGTGGCAAAGGAATTCGAGTTAATGAAGAGCTTATTAAAGAAGAGTCTGATGAAATTAAAGTGTATTTACAGGAGTATTCGTGCGGTCATAAAAGAAAACTTGATCAAATATGTTGCCCTGACCCCGGGATAATTGTATCTACTTATTCTAGATCCGATAATTTTAAAGTTGGAAGTAAGCTGCGAACATTAAGATTAAAATCGGGGTATGGAAAAAAAGCTTTAGAGCAGCTTGAAAGAGCTAGACGATGGTATCTATTATTTGAAGAAATATCTATTGGCACTAATGAAAAATATGAATTTGAATATTCTAAAGATGTAATGTATGCTTTTTTTATGAACTGTTTTCATGTTAAGGACTGGTTGATTGAAGATGATTCAATTCCTAAAATAAATTCGGAATATGTTGGAAAGTACATAAAAAATGACCAATGTTTACAAGTCTGTGGATCTATAGCAAACGGTGCTAAGCATCTTAACCTTCGGGAAACACAAGGAACAAATAAAAATTATGAAATTTTCCGATCCGACAGTATACATATCGATTCAACTGCCATAATTAACTCAAAATTTACTTTTTCAAGAAAAGAGAAGGAAAGTTGTGAACAAGGACGAACTAAGTACGAAGCTTTCAAGTTGGCTACAGAATGTCTTGAATCATGGGAGATTTTTTTTGAAAAGAATGATATCATATATATTGAAAGTTGAGATGTGCATTACATTTTTCACTTTTCTGGATAAAATTCCTTTCGGGTAATATCAAACCACTTAATAAAGGATTAATCCCCTCATTCTTCCAACAACATCTTCAGATTCTCCCCCTCCTCTCTCATATGTACCCTGATGCCCTCAACCCTCTTCCCGGCAACCTTCGAAAGCAACCCCCCAAATCGAAAAGAAAGCGTAGCAGTAAAAACACTCCCGCCATTGTAAGGCTCTATAGAAAAAGACCCTCCCGAACAGATCCGAGACTCCGGGAACAGCACCTTATACTCGATCAATTCATTCGGTACACAGCTGGTGATCTCAAAGCTCAATTTTTCCAGTCTGCCCCCGAGGTATTCTTCAGCATAAAGCACGGAGCCTTTTTCGAAATTTTTCCCTTTGACCCACCTGGCAAGTACGTGGTCTTTGTGCCAGGACCTGTAGTTTTCCGTAAAGTGGGTAAACCATTCGAAGATGGCTTCAGGTGGTCGGTTTATTATTACGGAATCTTTCAATGTCGTCATATTTTGCAGCCCCATTTTCCCCTTGTTTATATTATCGGCTGCGATACTTGTTTTTATCTCACGGGTCATCTAGCACTTTTTGATTCCGGCTTGGTTCGTGTTCCACAGTGGTTTAAAATTTGGATATTTCTTGCATCTCTTTTACTGTTGTGTTTCAGGTTTCATCATCCTGAAGATATCGAAATTTTTGCTTTTGAGGTCATTAATTGCGGATTCAAGAGAGTTTGTAGGGGGCGTTGCAGCATGTAACAATACGTTCTGAGTGTCCTGGCATACATAATTTGTTGATACTGACAAGGTTATTATGTCATATTTATCAAATCTCGAAGAGGTGGCGTTATGGAATTCTTTGAAATACTACTCAGGACCGTGGCCGGCCTTGTTGGATTATCGCTTATCCTGGGCGGATTTGCTGGATTCTGGTACGGAATTTACATGATAATTGTAGAGCTGAATACCGCTGATGGTGTCTTAATAGCGTTTGGTTCAATACTGGCCTTAACAATAGGAACTATTCTCGGTAAATTCGCCAGAGGTGATTATGATTTGAAGGAGGAGGACAGGCCTGGATTTAAAAAATAAAATTCAAAAAATTTTTGAGTTTTAGACTCCGATCCAGGTGATTATGCTTGATGATTATGCCTGGTTTTATGTGAGTGGTAGGTGGATGATATTTGCCGTGCTCTTGCTCAAAAAGCCTCTCCCGAACAGATAATGGACTCCGGGAACAACACCTTATATCCGATCAATTTTGGATTTTGAATTTGTTTGTATCTCTTTTGCTGTTGCTTCTTCTTTTTGGACGTGGTCTTCTTAATTTTTATTCTGGAAAAGCCGGACGCCTCTGGCGTCCGGTGAGAACCCCGGTACCTGAAAAACAAGTCGAAAAATGTTTAATGGGATAGTGCCCACTAATGAATACACTGATAAAATACTCCGGCAAATCGTCATAACCTGGGGACGGTGAAAATGGATTCGGGAATTCTTCTTTATGCTCTGGGAATGTGGTTTGTGCTTGTTATTGCAGCTATCCTGAACGCGACATTCAGAGAAGTATTCATAACCCCGAAATTGGGGGAACATGCGGGGCACGTTATCAGTACATTTACTTTCATGTGCATTATTTTAGCTTTGACCTATCTTTTTCTCGGATATCTGGATGCTGACCTTGCCAGGAACGATTTGCTTTTGATCGGGGCTTTCTGGCTGGTGTTGACCGTTGCGTTTGAATTTCTCTTCGGGCACTATGTTATGGGGCATCCCTGGGGGAAGCTGCTTGCGGATTACAATATTTTTAAGGGCAGGGTGTGGGTTCTCGTGCTTATTACCACTTTTCTTGCGCCGTGGCTGGTTGGTACCTATTTAGGAATGAGTCACATATAATATCAAGGATTTCAAAATTTGAGAATAAACCACGGATGAACACAGATGAACACGGATGGCTTAAAATCTGTGTCTATCCGTGTCCATCCGTGGTTCTTTAACGGGAAACCCATAGAGCACTCCTGGTCTGAAAATTTGAAGTTATATTTTCACCATTCCTTAATGAGGAAATGAAATAATTTGGGGAGAAGGTGCTGGGTCTTTAATGCAAATTATTCTTTTTTAAAAAAAATATTCTGTATACCTTTTTCTGAGAGGAGGTTTTCAGAGGTGCTTTCGGAGTGCTTCCGATGCTTTCGGAATGCTTTCAGGGGGGTTTCCGGCCTTTTAGAGGGGGGTCTCGCAAATCGGGGCTTTTCCTCCTGCATAGTATAATACGGTTTCAATTCGATTTAATTCGAAGATTTTAATACAGATGGAAGCCTGATTAAAATTACCTTCTTTATTGGGGTTACCTGCTTGATTAGAGTAACCCGATATTTATTTAGAAGTTTATTTATATTGTGACACTCATTCTGAGCATTTATCGGAAAAGTATTATATGGATTGGGAATATCCTTAATATATTAGTGGTGTGTAAAAAATGAAATCTTTCGCATTAGTCCGAGCAGACAACTCTGACAAAGTAAAAATAGCATTACATGATCTGGAACGGTATGGGGACATTCAGTTTTCAGCCTCTCCCAGAAGTATCGAAGCAAACTATGCCGACGAACTTCTTGTCAGTGTAATGGGAGTGTCCCTCAAGTCAAAGTGCAATTCTGCAGCACTCGTTGAACTGAAAAACCACGCCGGGTTGGCTATTAGCAGGTTGAAGAAGATTCATCCCCCGGCGCATGTAGTCATCATCAGTCCCAAACATAAAGTATTCGAGGAACTTTCAGGCAAGTTCCGGCTCTATCCGGAATTTGACCGGGTGCTAACCCCCCGGGAGAAGCCGGAAGTCCCGGATACTGTTCAGGAAATGGTGGAATCAGGTAAACAGGAAGAAGAAAGTAAAGAATTGGTGGCAGAAGAGCCGGTTAAGACTGAATAACGGCATGTGATCCGGTTTTGTTGAAACGTTCTTGTTTTACTCATAAATCCCGGACACATTCTGCTCCATTCTTTCCAGAAAAGCAGTTTGTAACTGCTTTTCTTCCTTACTGAAACCTGAAAAAACGGTGGTATCCCATTTCAGGGCTATTTTCATCATTTTTTCTTCCAGACTTCTCCCTTTCTTAGTAACGAAGACCCTGTATGCCCTTTTATCTCCCGGGTCCTGCTGCCTGTACGCATAGCCTGTGCTTTCCAGCTTTTTTGTTGCCCGTGCAGCGGTGGCTTTGTCCATTTTATACTTTCTTGCAAGGTCTTCCTGCCTTACCCCCTCCTTCTTTAAAAGGGACATCATAAAACTAAACTGTCCGCTGCCAATGCCGTATGGTTCCAGTTCCCTGTCAAGGAAGATCCGCTGATACCTGTAAATGTACGAAATTATTTTGCCTATCGGTTTTGAAGGGGAAGTTGTTCCTTATGCTTTATTTTTCATCTTTTTGTACATCCACGATGGTTGCATACGCAACTTTTTTATACAAACTGCCGCGTTAACATCTATAGTTGCAAGCGCAACAATCTGTGACAATCTTTTGGAAAAAGGAGTAATCTTCATGAAAGTTCTCGGATTGATAGGAAGTCCTCGGATTAAAGGAAACACTGCGAAACTCGTAAAGGAAATCCTTGCAGGCGCCTCGGAAAACGGAGCCGAGTCCGTCGTGTATAATCTCGCAAAAATGAATCTTAGTGGCTGCAAGGCCTGTTCCGCCTGCCTGAAGAAAGGGACCTGTATCCTTGAAGACGATATGCAGGAACTCTACAGGGAAATAGAGGAAGCCGATGTCCTGGTGCTTGGTTCTCCCGTCTACATGGGGGAAATCAGCGCCCAGGCCAAACCTTTTGTGGACCGCTTACACCCCCTTGTCCATGACAGTTCAAAACCCCTGGCCGGAAAGAAGCTCGTGCTCGCATACACCCAGGGCAACCCCAATGTGGATACCTACGGTAAGTATTTTGAGTATATGGAAGGGATCTTTTCACATGTGGGGTTCGAAGTGAAAGGCACGGTTGCCGCGGCCGGGACCCTAGGGATGAACGACATTCTTGAGCAGGAAGCGCTGCTGGTAAAGGCACGGGAGATCGGAAAGAATCTGCAATAAAAGGCGCCTTGAAAAACGACTCGCGGACCTTGAAAAACAGAACAATGAGAGTACTATTATGAAAACTAACAAAAAAATCCATCTTTTTATCATCTGCCTTACGGTCTTTTTTGGGATGTCGGCAGGGGCTCTGCTGGGGCCCGTGTTTCCGGAAATGGTAGGACCCCTGCAAACAACAGCGCAAAATATCGGGATGTTGGTTTCGGCCATAACCTTTTCCACAGCGCTATTTTCCCTGGTCCTCGGGCCCTTTACGGACCGCATACCGCGCAAAAAGATCCTTATTTTCTGCCTTGTTCTCTATGGATTTACAGGGCTTGCGGCTTATTTTGCAACGGATCTCGAAACCCTCCTTATCCTTCGTTTCCTTCAGGGAATAGGGGTTGCAGGCATGATGCTGCTCTCAATGCTGCTGATAGGGGATCTCTACTCTGGTCCTGAAAGGGTGCATGCTACAAGCAGGGTGGGCATGACAAATGCCATTGGTTCGGTGTTTTCCCCCCTTATAGGAGGCCTGCTGGCCTCACATAGCTGGAACCTGCCCTTCCTTTTCTATACCCTTACCCTGCCCCTGGCTCTATTTGCGGCGGTATGCCTTCCTGAAACAAAGTCCGTAGGGCCGGAGTACAGAGGAAAGGAATGTGGAAATCCGGGCAGAGAAAATGGCAGAGAACAGAACAGAGAAAATGGTAAAATTAAGAAAAACGGAACACCGAACAGAGCCAGAAACAAAAAGACTTTTGCGGAACTTTTAAAGCCATTTCTAGACATTAAAATCTTTTACACCATATTCCTGAGTTTTGCGGTTTTTTTCCTGCTCTATGCGCTGGTATTTTATCTGCCTTTCATGCTCAAGGCCGAATTCGGGTATACGTCAAAGGAATCGGGGCTTGCATTAAGCCTTATGGGAATAACGGTTATTCTGATTGCGTCAAGGGTGAAGGTTCTTGCGTTAAGGTATCCTCTGGTTTGCCTAGTAGGCGCAGGTTTCGGCTTTGCGGGCCTTACCGTGGCAATGATAGGCATTGTACACTCAAAAATCATAATCGTTTTTCTTTTGCTTCTCTTCGGCATGGGCTACGGGCTTTCCCAGATCATGGCTGATACCCTGATCCTCCAGATTGCACCGGAGGATTCCAAAGGCAGTATAATATCGGTGTACAATTCCATGAAATACCTGGGACAAACCCTCTCCCCGATTGTATTTGGCTTTGTTCTGGCCAGTTCAGGGCTTGAAACGGTCTTTCTGTTTGCGGGAGCTTTTGGGCTGGCAGTAGCGGGCCTGAGCTGGCTTGTAAGGGGCAAATTCAGGGCCGGAAGTGGGCATGAAGAAGTAGGGGAAAATACACGCGAACATAGAAATGTACACGAACAGGAATATGAAACCGGGTCTTTGTTTGTGGGAGAGAATTAACTTTTGTTGCAGGAATGTAGCTAAGCTTTTCAATCAAAAAGTTCAGTTATATTCTGCTCCATCCTTTCAAAAAGCGCAGCGTTAAGTCTTTTTTCCTCTTCACTGAAACCTGCTAGCACGATATTGTTCCACTTTATGGCTACTTCTTTCATTTTTGCTTCTATGTCCTTTCCTTTTTCAGTTAAAATGACATTGTATGCTCTTTTGTCTTCTGCATCCTGTTTCCTGTAGACATAGCCGGTTTCCTCCAGCTTTTTTATTGCTCGTGCAACGGTGGCTTTGTCTATTTTGTACATTCTGGCAAAGGTCTCCTGTTTTACTCCGTCCTTTAAGTAAAGCGACATCATAAAGCTAAACTGCCCGCTGCCGATGCCGTATGGTTCCAGTTCTTTGTCCAGGAAAATCCGCTGGTACCTGTAAATGTACGAAATTACTTTGCCTATCGGTTCCAGTTTTTCCATATCATTGTCCTCTTTTTATTGATTTTTGGAGGATTTGGTTTGAGTTGTCTGCTTAGTTGTATAAGCAGCGGAGTTACTTTAAATTGCTTCCTGCGGAAAAGTTCCGGGGGGAATTCTACAGCCTTCAGGATCCATATATAGTTGCCAAGGCAACTTATTTGTCATTTGTTGTGTAAACAACCATGTGGTGATAGAATGGAAAGCAAAATTGCCAGTTCATCCAAGCTTTCTTTTGAACCGGTGGCTATCCTCTGGAGTGATGAAAAACCCGAAGGAGCCCTCCAGTTCTCGGGGCTTGCGACTCTGGCCGGGGTAGTCAGGGACAAATCAGAGGAGATTTTCAGACCTGCCGGGGCGGTAGCCTGCCAGCAGATGGGGATCTACCTGTACAGGGAGGAAGAATCCAAAAACCCGAGGGCTATCCTGGGATTCACGGACCTGGCAGCCCGGAAGCACATCAGGAGAGTTATGGGAGACGACATGCTCACCTTTGCCGTGCCGTACAGGCTCTTTCTTGAGATGGAAACAGAGGTCGAAAACGGGCTCCTTGATTCTCCTTCGTGGGAGATACTTACAGGTGCCGAATAAGGATCATCGGAAAACATTTTAATGGGCAGTTCCATATTTATTTTAGGAAATTAAGTCCGGAATTTTTATCCTGCCGGGCATAGGTTTTCGATGGGGGGGCAATAGTTTATGGAAAACATGTTCAGATTTGCTGATGAGCTTGGGCCATTTAAGATCATTCACGTTTACGAACCTTCGGTTGACCTGAAGGCAGTGCTTGTGGTGGACAATGTGGCCAGGGGGCCTGCCATCGGCGGGGTCCGGATGGCGCCTGATGTGAGTACCGAGGAGTGTTTCAGGCTGGCACGGGCCATGACCCTGAAAAATGCCGCTTCCGATCTGCCCTACGGGGGAGGAAAGATCGTCATGTACGGGGACCCGAAGATGCCGCAGGAGAAGAAAAGCAAGATGCTCAGGGCGCTTGCCTCTGCTCTCAGGTATACGGACGAGTACATCTTTGCCCCTGACATGGGGACCGATGAGGTTTGCATGGCCTGTATTAAAGACGAGATCGGCAGGGTCGTCGGCCTGCCCTGTGAAGTCGGCGGGATTCCCCTGGACGAGATCGGGGCTACCGGCTGGGGAGTTACCCATGCAACGGAGGTTGCTCTCCGCTACTGCGATTTCGAGCTTAAAGGGGCAAGGGTGGCTATCCAGGGTTTCGGGGCTGTCGGGAAAAATGCAGCCCGTTTCCTCAGTGAAAGAGGGGCCGTGATTGTTGCCGTGGCCGACTCCCGGGGAACGGTCTATAATCCCGAAGGCCTTGATGTGGAGATCCTTACCATGCTCAAAAAAGAAGGGCAAAGCGTAACCGATTACCCTGTCGGGGAAAAGCTTGACCGGGACGCAGTCATAGGCGTTCCCTGTGAAATCTGGATCCCTGCCGCCCGCCCGGATGTGATAACCGAAGACAACGTGCATCTCCTGGACACTAAACTGGTGGTGGAGGGAGCCAACATCCCTATCACGGAAGGGGCGGAGAAAATCCTTCACGAAAGAGGAATTCTCTATATCCCCGATTTCATCGCAAATGCCGGGGGCGTGATCTGCGCGGCTTCCGAGTACCAGGGGTCCACCCAGTGTGCAGCCTTCGGGTCAATAGAAGAAAAGGTTCGCAAAAACACGGAACTCGTGCTTGAGGCGTCACAGAGAAAAGGAATCAGCCCCAGGGAAGCTGCTGTAAAACTTGCAATCGAAAGGGTAAAAAGTGCAATGAGATACAGGCGCTGGTCTATTTTTTCTTCTGCGCCCGGTTTTGTGTGATTTTAATTTTTTCCATTTTTTTCATCAGTATTTCTCGAAGCTTTTTCATTTTTTATGCCCGCAAAGCACCGCCGCTGCCCTGACTGCACTTTCCGGGCTGAAAAAGACAGGAATCCCGTTTGCCGCAAAAGCTGAAGCCATTTTCCGGGGGAACTTTCCTCCCGGGGAGCAGATGATAACCGGCTTTCCGGAATTTTCGGCAAATTCCTTTATATTTTCAGCTACTCCTTCCGAAAGCAGGGGCGGTCCCCAGAGCAGGCTTACTATGGCAATGTCGTATTCGTCCCCGAAAGCTTCCCGCAGGGCGGCCAGGTAGTGCTCGTCCCTTACATTTCCTGTCAGGTCCATGGGGTTTCTTACTGCCGCAAATGCAGGAAGGCTTCCTTTCAGCCTGCTGACAGCCTCAGGCGGGAGTTCGGAGACTTCAAGGCCGGCATCTTCACAGGCATCGGCAATGGAAATCCCTATTCCTCCGCCGTCGGTTATGATAAGGACTCTTTTTCCCCTGACCGGGGTGTAGCTGCTCAGGACTTTACAGGCATCTTTCAGCTCTTCATACCCTGCTACTTCAATGATCCCCGTTTTCCGAAAGGCGGCTTCATAGGCTTCGTACCTCCCGCTCACGGCGCCTGTATGGGAACTGGCTGCCTTTGCCCCGGTTTCCCGCTTCCCGACCTTGAGGGCAACAACGGGTTTTTTTCTTGCGCAGCGGGAGGCTACATCAAGGAACTTTCGGCCGTCTCCCACGGATTCGATATAGAGGACCGCGACTTTTGTGGCTTCATCGGCTGCGAGGAACTCAAGGCAGTCGTTTTCATCAATATCGGCTTTGTTCCCGTAACTTATTACCCTTGCAACCCCCATTTCCTCGTTTGCCATCTCGTCCATTATCATGGCTGCAAAGGACCCGCTCTGGGTAAGCACGGAAATTCCATTTCTGGGGGGCCTTTCGATCTTGTCGCTCCCGATAAAGAAGGTGTCCACCTTCGATACGGTATCATAGATCCCCAGGCAGTTCGGGCCTATAGCCCGGATCCCTTTTTCCTTGAGAAGGCTTTTCAGTTCGGCTTCCATCCTTTTTCCTTCCTCTCCGGTTTCCCGGAAACCCGAACTGACGATGACCGCCCCTTTTATGTTTTCAACGGTGCCTCTCAGGATTTCAAGGACAGCCGTAGCCGGGACTGCAAAGACGGCAATGTCGATTTCATCCTCTATTTCCTCCACCGAGGCGTAACATTTGAGCCCTTCTATCTCCCGGTAGCCCGGGTTTACCAGATATGTTTTTCCTTCAAAACCGATCTCACGGAGGCTTTCAAGGATTGTGTGAGAAAGCTTTTCGGGATTTGGGGAAGCTCCTATAAGGGCGATACTTTTGGGTTTAAAGAAGAAGTCCAGATTATCTCCACTGTGCATTCACAACCCCCGGTTTATTTGCCGCTAATATTTGCCACTAATATTTGCAGTTCGTATTTACAGTTCCTTATCCCTTCTTTCCGGCTCGAAGAGATGGGCAGGCCTCCCCCGGGCCCTTCCGGAAATGCGGCAATCCCGAAAATCCGGCTGGTGATTTTTACTCCCTGCAGTTCCTGTTACCCCTGCCGCAGGACCTCACCCGAAGGGTGCGAATTCTTCCCCATTATTCAGTACACACAATATACACAATATAATTTAGGACTCTTTTGTATATAAAATAGTTTCAATGCCCCTGTCCGTGTCCTGTTCCCCTATTTTTTGCGAGAGGGCGGCTGTTGTGAAATTAAAGATTTTTCCGTAATTTTCCGTAATTTTTCCCGCATCTCTCATAATTTTCTCCCTTTTATCTCCTTGTTATCCCGGAGATATTCAAAGGTCGCAGTATTTGCAGACAGACCTGTCGCACTCGCTGTTCTTGAATTTCCACTTCGTGCCCCATTTTTTGATTCCCTGGATAACCTGTATGAAGTCTTCCCCGCTTTCCGTAAGGAAATATTCGGACCTGCCGGGAACCTTGGAGTGGTCTGTTTGCTTTATGATCAGCCCTTCACTTTCAAGTTCCACCAGACGGGCTGAAAGAATTCTCGGGGTGACGCCGCCGAGCTTCCTTTTAAGTTCGTTAAAACCTTTTTCTTTCTTATCTCCTTTGTGCAGCTCCAGAAGGATGTGGATAGTCCATCGTTTTCCCATAATATTCATCGTTTTGTAAACAGTGCAGTTTTTCATGGTATAAACATGGATACTGTCCTTATATAAACAAGTATCTTTAAAATACTACTATTAAAAGGATACCCAACAAAAGATGGATGTATATCTTCTCCGGAAATTCCTTTATTAGGGATGCAGGAGTAAAATCTTTACGTAAATCCTGATATTTTTACAATAAATGTTGAGGCGATACCCATGAAGAAGACAATACCTGAAAAAAATGCTATTATCCAGCGCGACGGAGAAACCTACTTAATTGCCCCAAGGACCCCGGGAGGGCTTGTTGACCCCGCAACCCTGAGAAAGATTGCGGATGTTGCGGAGAAATACGGGGCTGCCACCCTGAAAATGACCTCCGAACAGAAGATGGCAATCGTGGGCTTACAGGAAGAGGACATTGACGCCGCCTGGGCAGATCTCGGTATGGACGCCGGAATGGTTGCCGGACCCTTTGTAAAGGCTGTCAAGATCTGCCTGGGTACGACCTTCTGCAGGAAAGGCCAGCAGGATGCCGTAGGCCTCGGGACGAAACTGGAAGCCAGGTACAGGGGAGTAAAGCTTCCTTACATGCTAAAAATGGCTGTTTCGGGCTGCCCGAGTTCCTGCTCCGAACCCGTAATTAAGGACGTCGGGGTCATGGGCACCGCAAAAGGCTACACTCTCATGGTAGGCGGGGCTGCCGGACTGAAACCGAGGCTCGCAGATGTCGTGGCAAAGGGTCTCACTGAAGACGAAGTCCTGGAAGCTGTCGACAGGATCATTGATTTCTTCAAGGAATACGGAGAAAACAGGAAGAGACTCGGAACAATCATAGACGAGATCGGCCTGGAAGAGTTCAAAAAGGAAGTAGGCCTCTGGGAAAAATAAGATTTTTTCCCATCACTTTTTCACTTTTAGGTTAACCCCTTCATTTTTTATTTTTAAAATTCGTTTCCTCCAAAAACGAATTTTTTATTTTTTATTTTTTGCTGCATTACTGCTGCATTATTTCTTTCAGATTTCCTTATCTTCCCGGTTAGATATCACAATACTTGCAGACTGCCTTTTCACATTCCTTGTTCTTGAACTTCCATTTCAGGCCCCATCTTTTGATGCCCATGATTATCTTTATGAAATCCATTCCGCTTTCCGTCAGGAAATACTCGGACTTCGGGGGATTCGTGGAGTTGTCGAGGTTTTTCTCGATAAGGCCTTCCTGTTCAAGCTCTGTAAGCCTTTCTGAAAGAGTCTTTGGGGTTATGGTTCCAAGCTTCCTTTTCAACTCATTGAAGCGTTTTTCCTTCTTTTCCCCTTTGTACAGTTCCAGAAGGATATGAATGGTCCACCTCTTCCCTACAATATTCATTGTCTTATACACGGTGCAGTCCTTGACATATACAGCACATTCTTTCATGGTATGAAGGTAGAAACTGTCTACTATATAAATTAGTATCTTTAATATATCAGTACCTAAAAGATACCATGTAAACAAGATATTGTGATCAATCATATTCCTTACCCGAAAAGATGCCATACGTCCGAAAACGGAATAAAAACGGCCGGATGCAGGGTGAAAAACGACAGGGTAAAAGAGGAGGCAAAAAATTTGAAACAAAATTTACCCGAAAAAGGCGCAATCGTTCAGAGAGACCGTGAAACATACGCAATAGCCCCCCACCTGCCCGGCGGAATTATGGACCCGTCAGTCCTCAGGAAACTTGCTGACGTTGCGGAAAAATACGGGGCTGCAGCCCTCAAGGCGACTTCTGCCCAGCGGATTGCAATCGTAGGGCTGAAAGAAGAAGACCTGGACGCTGCCTGGGCCGACCTCGGGATGGCGCCCGGAGCTGCCATAGGGCTCTGTGTCAGGAGCGTTAAGTTCTGTCCGGGTACGACTTTCTGCAAGCAGGGCAAGCAGGACGCAGTGGGTCTCGGCCTGAAACTGGACGAGAAGTACCACGGGATGCCCATGCCTTCCAAGTTCAAAATGGCAGTTTCCGGCTGCCCTAACTCCTGTTCCGAGCCCGCGATCAAGGATGTCGGGATTATGGGCACTGCAAAAGGGTACACCCTGATGGTCGGCGGCGCTGCTGGGGCAAAACCCAGGCTTGCCGAGCCCGTAGCAAAGGAACTTTCCGAAGAAGAAGTCCTGGAAGCCGTGGACAGGATCGTTAATTTCTACCAAAATTCCGGTACAAAAAAGAGGCTTGGCTCGTTCATCGAGAGTATTGGCCTGGAAGAATTCAAAAAACAGACCGGGCTGTGAGTGCCAGGCTTGCACTGCTGTCAATACACTTTAAATTGTTTCCTCCGATAAGGCCCGTAGCCCCATTTTCCTTTTATTTCCGGGGCTTCCAACGGGTCTTTCACAATTAAGACATTTAACAAGGAATTCAACAAGAAATTCAACATCTTAAAAATTTGGGTATATTGAGGATTTTCACACACTGTGAGCACTAAAATGTTGAACATTCTGATACATGGGGAGGGATTACCTTCCCCGGGATTCCGGCATATCTGGAGAAACCAGGTTAATCAAAAACTGAATACAAAACGGCCGAAGAGAGATTCACATGAAAATAACGGACATGAAATCAGCACCTGAAAAACCGAACCCTCACAATGTGAGTGTCCGCATGCTTTATGATAATGAAAATGCTCAGGCGGTACATATCGAACTCAAGCCCGGAGAAGCCCTGAAAAAACACATCACGCCGGTGGACGTGTTTTTCTACGTGCTCGAAGGAAACGGAGCCGTTGAGATCGGGGACGAACAGGTAGAAGTCAGCCGGGACATGCTAATAGAAAGTCCTGCAAAAATCCCCCACCGTCTTCTGAATCCCGGAGATGGGACTTTCAGGGTACTTGTCGTAAAAGCTCCAAGGCCGACGGAAAAAACACGCATGCTGTAAATTATTTCTTAATTTCCAGTGAGTGATCGGATAAAACCGCAGAAGGAACGGTGATAAAATGGTCGAAGAAAAAGTGAGTGAAGAAAAAAAGGTCGGAGGCAAAACGGTCAAAGAAATAAAGCCCGCTTCAGAGACCTTAAAACCCACAAAAATAGCGGTCGTTCGCTGTGATATCGTTTCAGAAGCCTGCCCCGGGGTTGGATGTTTCAAGGCGTTCAATGAGAGGGAATCCCATTTCGAAAATTACGATGAAAACGCACAGATGATTGCCTTCTTCACATGTGGGGGCTGCTCAGGTCGGAGAGTTTACCGCCTGCTAAAGGCGCTCAAAAAGCACGAACCTGATGTCGTGCACCTGAGTTCCTGCATGCTGATGGAAGGCTTTTATCCCAAATGCCCGCACCTCGACACCATCAGAAAAACAATCCGGAACGAAGGAATCGAAATTGTGGAGGGCACACACCACTGAAAATCTCATTACCCCTCCACCTTTTCCTTCCTTTGTTCTCCTTTCAACCATTCACGCTAACTTTCGTCCCACACTCCTCTATCAATGATTTACACACCCCAACCTTCGTCCCAATACCCCCTGGCTTGGAGTGTGGGGCTGGAAGTCTTATCCTTACAAACCTGATGTCCTTACAAACCTGATATTAATTTACGAAACTTTGAGAGGTCTAAAATTATGGTAAAACGGATGATTGTAAAAATTGACGAAGAAAAATGCACCGGCTGCGGAAAATGCGTTTCCCCCTGTGCCGAAGGCGCAATCCAGGTCATAAATGGCAAAGCAAAAGTCGTATCCGAAGAACTCTGCGACGGCATGGGCTTTTGCATAGGAGTCTGCCCCGAGGGTGCAATCACTATCGAAGAAAGGCACACAGTTGAATTCAACAGGGAAAAAGCCGAAGCCCAGCCAAGGCAGACCGACGTCTCCATCCGCTGCTTCAGCTGCGGCGCAGGCGAAGACACCCACTACCTCATGCCGCTCAGGCACAAAATGGAGAGCCTTTGGGTTTGCACTCGCTGCCTTCCGCAGCTTATCCACGGTTAAAAGTCCGCTTGAGCGAAACGAAGTGGAGCGAAACGGACCGCGTACTGCAGAGCCGCAACTCTGCTGGGTCTGCACTCGCTGCCTTCCGCAGCTTATCCACGGTTAAAAGTCCGCTTGAGCGAAACGAAGTGGAGCGAAACGGACCGCGTACTGCAGAGCCGCAACTCTGCTGGGTCTGCACTCGCTGCCTTCCGCAGCTTATCCACGGTTAAAAGTCCGCTTGAGCGAAACGAAGTGGAGCGAAACGGACCGCGTACTGCAGAGCCGCAACTCTGCTGGGTCTGCACTCGCTGCCTTCCGCAGCTTATCCACGGTTAAAAGTCCGCTTGAGGGAGCGAAGCGTACTCCCGAGCCTTATTCACGGTTAAGATCTGGTCTGTGAGGACGTTTTATTTGGTCCCCCGTATAACCGGATTAGGTATCTCGTGTCGTTCTTGTCTCCGGTCACCGAAGGTGAGCGGCCTTTCCAGAATTAAGAGAATAAATAAGAAAGACAAAAAAATTAAAAGTAGCCGGAGAAAACGTAAGGAATGGAACCGGTAAGAACACGAGCAAAAAAGGAATATACAGAAATAAATACAGTGTGTAAACATCCCTCTCACTTTCCGCAGATGTACACAAATGTATCATTCATTTACCGATTTGTCCGATATTCTTTGTATTATTGCGAGTTGGTTTTTATTTCATAACCATATTGAGAAAATAGATGGCATTTTTGTGGACTTCTGCGGAAGGTCAGATCCCTTCCAATTTTTCTTTTTTATTTCTCCTGTATATTTTTCGTGAAGGGCCGCCAGGCAAGCTGGCGGAGGAATTTTTAAATGATCAAATTGAAAAACGGTTTCCGGGTTCAAGTGGAATGGTTCAAGCGGAATATTTCCCGAACCCGTGGAACTTTAACGGGAGATCGGAGTTTCTGCTGCTAATTCTTTTCGAAAATTACTTATCATAATAATATTCAGCATTTACTGTGCAGAAGAAAAAGCTCCTCCTGGATATCGGCCTAAACGCCTATGAAGCTGCAGCCTACCTCTCCCTTTTGAAACTGGGGGTATCCGAAGCAAGCTCCGTCTACAGGGATGCGGAGGTGCCCTACGGGAAGATCTATACCGTCCTCGAGTCCCTGGCTGGGAAGGGGTTTGTGGAAGTCCAGACCTCAAGGCCCAAAAAGTTCAGGGCGGTAGACCCTGAGCTCGCTCTTGATGCTTTTTTTGAGAAAAAGAAAATTGAACTTGAAAGGGAAATGGCGCTTTTGAAAGGCTCTGTCGAGGAAGCAAAACAGGCCCTGGAAACCGTATCCCCTCAGAAGCGGATGAACGAGGTCTTCTGGACAACTGCCATCACGGAATCCGAAATTAAAAAGTTTGCCACCTCCGTCTACAGGGAAGTTAAAAAATCGGTCAATGTAATCCCTCCGGCTTTAGGGATGCCCGTAGTCGCCAATCTGCTTCCGGAAATCATAAAAGCCGTAGACAGGGGGGTTAAAATCCGGCTTCTTATTTCCCCTCGTTTCCTTGCTCTTGTTCCCGTGTTTTCAATGCAGGGGGAAGAAACTCTCGGGAAACTGAAAAAAGGTCTGGACATCAGGCTCAGCCAGAACTTTGACTCGTATTTCGGGGTCGTTGACGATAGTGTGGTAATCCTCTTCCAGCCTCATCCAAAAGATAAAGACCGCGTCCTTTCGGTAGTGAAAATCTGGGATGCCGGGCTTGCAAAAAACCTCCGGGAGGAGTTTGAAATTTTGTGGCAGGCAGGGGAAATCGTTGACCTAAAAGTAGAGCTTGAGAAAAAGAAGTGAATATAAGTGAAAATATAGTCACGCCTTCATTTGATGCGACATAAATTGCTTTATTACACATCGTTTTTTGTCGCATTAATTACGCTCGTGACTATAGGTGAAAATAGGTGAAAATAAGTAAAATTAATGAAAAGAAATGGAAACAAAGTTTTCTTTCATTATTCCTGTACGTTATTTCCTGGAAAAGCCGCGCTGAAGCGCGGGGGCAAGAACGGCAGGATAAGGCTATTCAGGTTGCGTCGGTTTCTTGCGATCAAAAAATATTATTACCATCCGCCCTTTTTAGGCACTGAATGATCATCGGCGTGCTGGGGCCCGAAGGCTCATATTCGGAAAGGGCGGCAAAGCTCTGGATGCGTAACAATGGCCTGGAAGCTGCGGAACTGCGGTATTTTGAGGATATCGAGGACGCTTTTTTTGCCGCGGCCAGAGGAAAAACGGATATTTCGGTAATTCCCATCGAAAATTCCATCGAGGGTTCGGTAGGTGTAACCCTGGACCTCCTCCGGGAAGACGGAGCAGTAATAAGCGGGGAGGTCGTGGTCAAAATCGAGCACTGCCTGCTCTCTAAAGGCAGCCCTGAAGCCATCAGGGTCATCCTCTCCCACCCCCAGGCCCTTGCCCAGTGCAGGCATTTCCTGAAAGTGAATTTCCCGCACGCGGAACTCAGGAGCACGGGCAGCACTTCCCATGCTGCAAGACTTGCCGGGGAGTTTGAGGAAATGGCAGCAATTGCCTCCCCCGAGGCTGCCGAAAAGTACGGGTTGAAGGTCTTGCTTTCCAACATCCAGGACCGGGAGGAAAACCATACCCGTTTCATTGTCTTGAGGGCTGAGGTATCCGGAAAATGCAGTCCTTCCGGCTGCAAGGGAGCGGGTAAGGAATCTGACCGGATACGAATCCAATGCAAAACTTCCTTGATCGCCTACCTGGCTAAAGACAGTCCCGGATCCCTCTACGGCTTGCTGGGGGCCTTTGCGGAGCGGGGGATCAACCTGACAAAGATCGAATCGCGGCCTTCCAAAAGGGAACTTGGAGACTATTATTTCTACATCGATTTCGAGGGCTCTGCCAGCGATGCACTTATAAAAGATGCCTTAGAAGATATTAAGGCAAAAGCTGATATCCTAAGAGTCCTTGGTTCATATCCGGCTTTAGGAAATTCGGAAGCTTAAGGCGCGGACTCCGGGACAGGGGACAAAGCTCCAGAGAGAGGCAGAAGCCCGTATCATACTTAAAAAAAGAATAATGTAAATAAAGTATAGGCCACTATCTTAAAATAAAATATCACACAAAAGTACAGGCTCAGATCACTAAAAGTACAGAGTTATACCATTAAAAGTACAGGCTAATAATTACTAAAAGTTACATATCACATTTATATAACCGGGACCGTAGTCCCGGTACTTAGAGGCGGCAGGATGGCTCTCGAGATTGAAAAAATAGTAACTAAACACGAATCGGCCCTTAAGAGGTACAGAGGCTTCTATTTCCTGGCGGACCTGCTTGCCGCGTTCCTGATCCTGTATGCCCTTTTCACGGTCTTCAACATGCAGGACATATTTTTCATGTTCCCCGTCTTTGAGCCTTATACAGGTGCAAGATACGATTTCTTAGGCTTTGAAATCTTTTTTGAGACGCTCGGGATGGCTTCTCTAGCCTTTGTCCTGTCCCTGGCTTTAACGGCAATCAGGCATTACAGGACCGGTAAGAAGGATGCTATTTCCCTGGTTGAGGAAAAGTACCCCGTGCTGAAAGAAAGGCTCAGGACCGCTTATGACAACCGGGAACTTGACAACATCATTGTCCAGGACCTGATTGGCAGCGTTATTCTCGATTCGAAGCCCGTGAAATCTTCAGCTTTCCTGAACCGGAAGAAGCTTGCAAAAAACTTCTTCATGATCGTATGTGCGGTTGTGGTCCTTGTCTATGTTGCCGAGACCGGCTACCAGGGCGAGTTCAGTCCGACGGACCTGGAAGAGGTCATCGAGGACATCCCCTTCCCGGGTTCGGATTCCGACCTTTTCTCGCTGGAGGACGGCGGTGGGACTTCCGAGGAAGAGCCCGGAGAAGACCTCTTCGGGGAACCTGCTGTCATTGTGGTGGAGGGCACGGAAGTGGACCTGAAAATACCTCCAGGGGCAGGACAGGGCTTTACCGTACAGGAAGAGGGGGAAGAGCGGGACGAGGAGTTTATCCAGTCCGCAGCCTACGACCCCGAAGCTATCGCTTCCCAGGCCTATTACGACAACCTCCCCGAAGGGTACAGGAGCATCATCCAGAGTTACTTTGAAGAACTTGCGGAAGAATGAGATAACAAATTTATCTAAAAGTTTGGGTTCCCATTGCCCGGGTAGGAAATCAGTTCCTATCATACTAGCTAACGAATTTATTCCTATTGTAAGAACCGGAAAATCATTATTGTAACACATCAAGTTAACACATTAAGTTAACACATCAAGTTAACACATTAAGTTAACACATCAAGTTAACACATCAAGTTAACACATTAAGTTAACACATCAAGTTAACACATTAAGTTAACACATCAAGTTAACACATCAAGGTTATGAATTATCCTGAGGGGCGGGAAGGGCCCCCGCAGGAAAAAAACGGAAAACGACAGAAAGGGTGAAGCATAATATGTACGAAAATGATGCAGATTCGGAGCAGGCCTCCATGACCTACCAGAACGCGGGCAGGATTTTCAAGAGTTTTTTTGAGGAGATCGGGAATGTCATCGTAGGCCAGAAAGAGGCAGTGGAGCAGATCACGATCGCCCTCCTCTGTGAAGGGCACGCTCTGGTGGAAAGTAATCCGGGGCTTGCAAAAACCCTTATGATCTCCACTATTTCAAAGGCAATGAACCTGAAGTTCAGCAGGATCCAGTGTACTCCTGATCTCATGCCCTCCGACATCACAGGGACCTACGTGATTGAGGAAAAAGAAAAAGGTAAGGAGTTCAGGTTTGAGCCGGGTCCCGTCTTTGCAAATATCGTGCTTGCAGACGAAATTAACAGGGCTTCTCCGAAGACCCAGTCTGCCCTGCTCGAGGCAATGCAGGAGAAGCAGGTGACTGTCGGAAACGATACCTACCTGCTGGACCGGCCTTTCTTCATCCTTGCGACCCAGAACCCCATTGAAATGGAAGGGACTTATCCCCTGCCCGAAGCCCAGCTTGACCGTTTCCTCCTGAAGATCCTGCTGGAATACCCCTCCTTTGAAGAGGAAATGGAAATCGTAAAGCGCTACACGAAATCCGAGGTCCCGCAGGTTACAAGGGGCCTGGACAAGTCCACCCTTCTCAATTTACAGAAACTCACAAGACAGGTCCCGATTTCGGACGAACTCACCCAGCGTGCCCTTTCTATCGTGACAATGACCCGGAAAGACAAAGAAAACATCGAATTTGGGGCTTCTCCACGTGCTTCCATAGGGCTTATCCTTGCTGCAAAAGCCCGCGCCCTCATTGAAGGCAGGAACTTTGTGAGCAAGGAAGATGTCGATACCATGGCCTACCCTGTACTCAGGCACAGGATAATCCTTACCTTCGAAGCCGAACGGAGCGGGATGACCTCCGATGAGGCAGTCGAAAAAATCCTCCAGAAAGTCAAATGAAGGGAGACCCCTTCGGTAAAATCTTTGAGTCGGCAGGAACGAAGCCAGGCAAGAAGTATCCAGGCAGGAATCGGCTTTTGATTGAAGATCCAGAATGACCCGCACAAAACAAAAAATAGAAACGGATTTTTTCAGGCAGCTTGACCGCTTTACCTTCTCGGTCCGGAAGCGTGTGTCCACGGTCTACGCAGGAAACCGCCCCTCTACCCGGAGCGGACACGGCATTGATACCATAGGGTTTCGGGAGTACGACCATAGTGACGAGCTCAAGGACATCGACTGGAAAGCCTATGCCCGGACCGAAAAACTCTATGTGCGGCAGTTCGAGGAAGAAAAGACTCTTACAACCCACATCCTGCTCGATTCCAGCAAAAGCATGGACTACCCCGGATACGGGACATCGAAGTTCGAATACGCGGCCATGCTCGCGGCTGGCTATGCCTACATGGTTACGAAATACAACGACAGGTTCGCCATTTCCACTTTTGGGGAGGATGTGGACATCCGCAAGCCCAGGAGGGGAAAGAAAAACCTCCTGCGGACAATCGACCACCTGAGCGAGCTCGAGCTTACGGGGGGGACCTCTATTGCCGAAAGTGTTGCAAAGTACAGCCGGGAGATCAAGTCCAGGTCCCTTGTCATCCTTATCTCTGACTTCCTTGAGGAACCCGAAGCCGTGGAATCTGCCGTGTACAGGCTCTCGGACCATGACCTCATCCTGATCCAGGTGCTGGACCCGACCGAAAAGAAGCTTCCCCTTGAGGGGAACAGCAAGCTTATTGACCTGGAAACCGGGGAAGAGATCAGGACCTATGTCAGTGAAAAGTTCAGGGGAAACTACCTGGAAAAGCTCGATGACCACAGTGCCCGGATCAGGAAAGCCTGCCTGAAGGTAGGGGCTGAGTTCTACACCTTTACGAGCGATACTCCCATCTTTGATGCGTTCTACCATACGATCAGGAGAAGGAGGCGCTGAAAAATGCCATTTGCAAACCCTCTTGCCCTTGCCGGCCTTTTGAGCATCATCCCTCTTATCATTCTCTACATGCTCCGGCCCAAACCTTCGGAGCTTTCAATTCCCTCTCTCATGTTTGTCCTGAAAATTGAGAGGGAGCGAAAAAGGGTCTACGCTTCGATCACGAAGATCGTAAAAGACCCTCTCTTCCTGGCCCAACTCCTGGTCCTGATCCTTCTTTCCCTTGCCGCCGCCGGCTACTTCTACACTGCGGAAGAACCCCTGAGCGGGGAACATACCGTGCTCATCCTGGACACTTCGGCAAGCATGCAGACTGAGTCTCGCTTTGAAGATGCGCTGGGACTTGCCGATACTTACCTCAGTAAGAAAAACAGCATCATCCTGGCTTCCAACGTGCCCCTGCTGGTCCTGGAAGGCGGGGGAGCTTCGGCTGCTAAGGACACCCTCAAGAATGTCCCGGAAGGGGCAGGGGTTGCCGACATCTCTGCGGCGGTCACCACCGGGATGCGTCTCCTGTCGCAGGAAGGTGGGAGGATCATCGTGATCTCGGACTTCACTTCCTGGGAAGGGGATGACCCTGTTGCTTCTAAGAACCTGGCAGAGTCCTACGGCATCCAGGTCAATTTCGTGAAAGTCGGAAAGCCCGCGGACAACGTGGGGATCATTAACGGCTGGATCGAAGCAACGGACGGGGACTACAGCTACACCTGCGTGGTTAAGAACTACAATACCCGGACCGAAAAGGTCGAACTTGAGACCGGCAGGGGAATTTCCGGGGGCAGCACGAAGCCTTTTACCCTTTCCGTCCCTGCGGGGGAGACCAAACAGTTCCAGCTTGCAGAACTGGACCCAGGAATTACCAGGGTAATGCTTACGGAAGACGACGACCTCCCTGCGGACAACAGTGCCTATATCTCGATTCCGGAAAGTTCCCTGCAAAACATCCTCTTTATCACGGATGACGGGAAGCTGCCTTCAAAAACCGCGCTCTCCCTGCTTCCAAACAGTGAAATCAAGGTCCGGAATAACGTCCCTGCGGACCTGAGTGCCTACACCCTGGTGGTGCTTGCCCAGAAGGAAACCCCTGTAGCTAACAGTTCTGTCGGAAGGATCGAAAGCTATGTGAGAGGCGGAGGAAATGCGGTTTTCATTGCAAGCGGGGCTTTTGTTCCGGAAAAGACCGACGTTGACCTGATTAAGATCCTCCCTGTAAAGCCCATAGGGATCGGAGAGGCTGAAGACGGGCTGGAAGTCGAGGAGGTCCGGGAAAGCAGTATTACCAAGGACGTGAAGACGGAGGAAATCTCTGTCAGGAAGTACCTGAACGCCACTGAGAGAACAGGTTCGACCACCCTGGCAGTCCTTGACAACGAGGTGCCTGTCCTGAGTTACTGGCAGATAGGGGAAGGCACCGTCTTTTACCTGGGTTTCAACGACGAACTCCAGGAAGGGGCCTGGAACAATTTCCACAACCTGCCCGAATACCCGGTCTTCTGGATAAAGCTCATTGAGTGGCTCGGAGGTGTCGGGGACATTGCCGATTATAACCTGGAGACCGGAACTGTAAGCTCCCTTTCGAAGACCGAGGATATACAAACCCCAAGCCGCACCCTGACTGCAAACCGCGTGCTCTTTGACGAAGTCGGGATCTATAATATCGCAGGCAAAAAAATAGCCGTTAACCTTTATGATGACCGGGAATCGGACACCACCGTGGACGCCTCGGAACTTATCCAGCGGGCTGTTGCGGATGACGAGCCCAAACTCGTGCGTTCAGATACCTATACAGCCAAAAAAGATATCAGTAACTACCTGATCGGAGTTCTTTTCCTGCTACTGCTACTTGAAATCCTTATCGTGCGCGGGAGGGGTGAACTTTGAACGTCTCCCTTGAACAGCCCGAAATGCTGCTCCTGGTAATCCCGGTAATCCTTGCAGGGTTCTACCTCCTGCGGAATACGAAAACGAAGCTTGTGGAATGGAGGATGCTGGTCGCTTTCCTCCTGGTCCTTGCCCTTGCTTCCCCTGTCACTCTGATGTCGAATGTCGTTAGTGAAGACAACCCTTCACTGATCGTGGTCTCGGACGAGACCGGCAGTATGGGTATTTTCCAGGAAGGAACGGGCACAGACCTCTACGAAGCCCTTACCGCAAAGACTCCCACCACCTTCATCCAGCTAACGGGAGACAAGACCAGCCTCGGGGACGCTGTCCTCCAGTACTCGGGCAGCGGAAGCCAGGTCGTGCTTGTGACCGACGGGAACAATAACGCAGGCAAAGACCTTACGGAAGCCCTGGAATTTGCCCGGGAAACCGATACCCGGGTTTACATGGTTGAACCCGAACTCGAGGTAAACGACCTCAGCGTACAGGTGCTAGGGGACAAGACCGTTGTCGTGGAAAACGAGAACGAGTTTGAAATCCTGGTTTCCCAGGCTAACGACGGACTTGCCAGTTATTTCCTTAAGGTCTACGTGGACGGGGAACTTTTCCAGAGCAAGCACTTTTCCCAGGATACCCGGGAGATGACTATTCCGATAACCCGGGCTTTTGGCACTCTCGGAGCCCATAACCTCAGGGTAGAGATCGAGCCTGACGGGGAAGACCTGAACGATATCAATAACGAGTTCGACAAAGCCCTCTACGTGGTCCCGAAACCGAAAATCACTCTCGTAACGGACGAGCCTGATTCCCCGCTTGGCCAGGTCCTGAGCAACCTCTACGAGGTCTCGGTGGTTAACGATTATCCCGGAGCAGATAAGATCGAGGACAGCAAAGCCCTTGTGCTGGATAACAGGTTCATAAACACCCTTTCCGAAAAGGAAGTAAAAGAGATCAAGACCTATGTCAGCGACGGTAACGGGCTGATCGTTGTGGGTGGAGAAGGGGCATATAATTACGGGAACTACCTGAACTCTTCCCTCGAAGCCCTCCTGCCTGTCATCTCGAAACCTTCCGAGTTCAAGGGAGGAAGGAGTCTTATTTTGGTTTTGGATGTCTCTCCGAGCACTCTAAAGAAAGATGTTAATGTGGCAGAAGGCATAAGTGAAGTTGAAAAGGGGACACTTGCAGATATTTTGGGCAATGCAATATGGATTATTCAAAATGAAAACTTAAAAGATGCAGATGTGGCGGTAGTTGCCTTTGGGAGTACAGGCGTTGATGTTTCCGAGGGTTTTGTTTATCTGGGCTTGCCCTACAATGTCCAGCTACTTGAAGAAAAGATTTCACAATTAAATCCACACTTAGAAAGTGAAACATCATTGGATGAAGGATTAGAAACTGCAAAGAGTTTACTGGAAAGTGAAGACGGCGAACTCGATGTTATCATTCTATCAGATGGTGGGATAGAAGACTCTTACCCGGAAAGTCTTGAAATTGCGAAAGAACTGCAAGGGATGGGTGTAAACTTTTACTTCATACACATAAGATCAAGCGCCAGCTCTCAGTATGATTCGAGAAGGAATCTCTATGCGGAAATGTTAATGAAAGAAGTAGATGGGGTATACCAGAGTTTAGATCCTAGGGTGGTAGATAATCCCCGGGCTACCATTGATTTCGAACCCACAGTAAAACCCCCCGAGGAAGAAGAAGACGAGGAAGAAGAACTCGAACTCGACGCCTACCCCCTCCTGGTGTATTCCCCTAACCATTTCATAACGCGAAACGTGGACGGAAATGTTACCGGGATGATCACCGGCTACAACGACGTTACCCCGAAAGCCGGGGCCGAACGCCTGATAATCACGGTTACCGGAAAGCCTGTCCTTACCACCTGGCGCTTCGGGCTTGGCAGGGTAGCTGCCCTTTCCACGGACAACGGGGAAGGAAGCGGAAGGCTCTGGGCTCCTGTCCTTTACTCCGGAAAGAACGCGCGGCTAATTTCAGGCATGAGCAACTGGGCTATCGGAAACCCCCGGGCTGAAGAAGGAGCCGTCCTTGACGGGCCGGATACCTGGCTCGGCACCCCGGCTGAGCTTACCCTGATAATGTACGAGGAAGGCATTCCTAAGCTTAAACTGGATGGGGAAGCTCTGGACCTTGCCCTTACGGGAAGGAACATCTACGAGACCACCGTAAGCCCTGACACTCCCGGCCTTCACGACATCTCCGGCTATCCCCTTGCCGTAAACTACCCCCTTGAATTCCGGGACGTTGGGATCAATAAAGAGGTTGAACCCCTGGTCCTGGCAACCGGCGGGAATATCTACGACGCAAGGGAAGCAAGAGCTCTCCTCCTGAAAGACGCCCGGCAAAACTCCGAACGGGAAGTTCAGGAACCAATGAGCCTGAAGATGTACGTGCTCCTTGCAGCCCTCCTGCTCTATCTCAGCGAAATCATTGTAAGGCGCATAAGGGAAATGAGGAGACTCAGGAAACTGCAGGCAGTGCAGGCAGCAAAGGAAGCAGCAGGAGAATAATTTCCTTTTTTTTCCTTTTTTTTGCTCTTCCCTTTTCTTTCTTCTTTTTCTTTCTCCCTCTTCTTTCTTCTTTTGCTCTTCCCTTTTCTTTCTTCTCTTGCTCCCCTGCCATCCTTTTTTCTACTTTTCCCGTCAGACGTCTCAGGTTCCTAGGCAGTCATTCAGGTGCCTTTTTTAGTTGTCCCAATGACCTCGATAGTCATTAGAATGTATTTTTTGGTTATTGTGGTGCCCATCTCAGTCATCAGAATATATATTTTGTATATTGTGATGCCCTTTTTCTGATTGGTCTTTAAATTCAAAACAGTGCTGTGTATGAACTCAATTTTAAGATTTCATTTTTGGAAAAAGCCGGTCAGCAAGCTGACCGGTGAGAATACCGGTACTTGAAAAGTAAATTGAAAAAGGTTTGTGGGGATAAGTTAATGCCGGAGTTACGGTTGTTGATTTGCTCTATGCCCCGCATTCTCACCGGGCGCCGTAGGCGGCCGGCTTTTCCCTGAAAATTCATAGAAATAAGCACGAGAACAGCTAAAAACAATAACAAGGATAAAATTTCAAGCCAAAAGCATTGAGAACAGCTAAAAACAAAATCAATGAGGACAGCTAAAAACAAAATCAATGAGGACAGCTAAAAACAAAAGCGCTGAGAACAGCTAAAAACAAGAACAAGAATAAAATTTCAAGCCAAAAGCACTGAGAACAGCTAAAAACAAAAAAATATGGACATTTGCCCTTTTTATCCCGCTTGTGATGGCTTTCAGTCTGGTTCTGTTTCAATTTTGCTTTTTGGGAAGGCCGCTTGCAAGCAAGCGGAAAAAACAGTCTGAGACAGCAATCCGGCTGTTCCGGATAAGTTCTTACATCTGCTCGAACCTACCCTTTTGTTTTTGTTCTCTTCCCTCTCTTTTTGAGCCCTTGTTTCCTGGGCAGCCTTTTTCAGATATGGGCAAGCACCAGCACGGTCATCTGCCCGAAAAAGCCGGAAAAGAGGGGGACCACCAGGTTATCATCGATTTTGTTGACTGCGGTTTCTGCGAGGGTTGCGAAAAAGGCCATGACCAGGGCCACGATGGGGTTTCCGAGAATAAGGAGCCCGACAACGAAGTCTACGAGGAGCTCGGCGCCTGAGCCTTCAAGGGACTTGTCATTTTTGAATGTTGTGTGAAACACTCTTCTTTTTCCGTAGAATTTTCCGATAAGGGCTGCAACAAGGTCTCCCAAGGTTGTCATCAGGATTGCGGCATAGGCGATTTCCCTGGAGAAAAGACAGATGACTGCTACTGCTCCCAGTGCAAAATAGATATGCCCTCCAAGCCTGCATCCTTCCTTTTCCCTGTACATTGTATGGAAAAAGGGGATTTTCATGTCCTGTTCAAGCCGGAAATAGTCGAGGACCAGGACAAAGATCAGGAAAAGCATGAGCACCCAGAGAACTTCCTGTTTTCCGAAATACTCGTAGATAAGCACAATAAGGACTGAAACCAGGTGCACGCTTTTTCTCAGGATTTCGAAAATAAGTTCTCCGGAAGACATGTTGTAGGAACTTTTGCGAAGATAGGATATAAAGTGTTTGATGCAAAATGCTGATAAAAAATGTTGAAAGGGATCAAGGGATCAGGGGGCATCAGGGGTCAAAGGGTCAGGGAGCTTCAGGGAGCTCAGTGTGGGGTACCTGGGGATTTTCAGGCACTCTGTGACTTTCTGTGGAGTCTCCTATCAGCTTTTTGATCACGTCCATGTCTTTTAGTACTTTCAGGCTCACAAAGCCGCCCACCAGGAGGTTCATGTAGTAGGTCAGGGCTCTCCAGGCAAGCACGGTGATTCCGAGGATGGAGGGGCTTACAAAGACTGAGAAGAGGGATGCTGCCCCGAATTCCGCGACCCCGCTTGCTCCGGGGGTTGCAGGGACTATCATGATCACAGCCATGAGGACCTGGGCTGCAAAGGCGGTAGGAATCGAAGGGGTTTCGGAAAGGCCCATCAGGATCAGGACCAGCAGGGAAAATTCCACGGTCCAGAAAACGAAGGTATAAGCTATGCCGTAGAAAAGCCCCTTTTTCCCGTCCGAGAAAAATAGCAGGATGCTTTCATGGAAATGGTCTATTTCCTGGTCAACCTGCTCCAGAATATGGGAAATTGCGGTGTCCGTGCGTTTCCCGAAGAAGGGGGACGCTTTGCTTAGCACCCGGTGGATTGCGCTTTTTACCTTTTCGGGTTTCCATAAGCTGTAGACAAAACACAGGAGAATAAGGAAGACCAGAGCGTTTGCAGTCAGGAAAGCCGCGTCAAACTCGTAGTTCGAGGTAATGTCCCCATAAATATGAAGGGCAAAGGGTAAGGACGCAAAGATGAAAAAGGCATCAAGTAACCTTTCCCCAAAAACGATTGCAGTTGCTCTGCCCAGGGGAATTTTGTTCTGGTGGAGCATGTGGACCCTGAGGGGTTCCCCACCTGCGGAAGAAGGCGTGATCCCGGCTGCAAAGGCGCTTGAAATGACAATTTCAATAACTCTGGCGAGGTTTACCTCGTGGCCCAGGGCTCTGCAAAGCGCCCGGGTCCGAAAGCCCCAGACAAAGTACGAAAAAAAATGCAATAGGGCGGCAGCAATTATATATTCGGGTTTTACCCTTTTGAGGGCTTCAATTGTTTCCGCATCAAAGGTAAAACCTGTCACAATGGCTACTGATGCCGCACTTATGAGCAGGGATGCGATCAGCCATTTTTTATACCTGTTCATGGTTATCTGTTTTTATTTTGCGTTTTAGTAAATCTATTAATCTGTAATGAGGTATTTTTCACCGAGATATGTATTCATCCCGTTTCTTTATGTATGATAAGCTAAATTCAATCATTTATATTTTTGGATAAGTCCGCTTTAACTTATTAGCCCTGAAAGGGACCTGTAAAATCAGAAACGGAATGCAAAGGGATGAATCAGAATGAATTGGAATGAAATGAAACTGCATGATTAGAAATGAAATGCAGCGGGATTAAACGGAAATTGAAGCATAATGAATTAAAATGAAAGGAGCAGAAAAACCGGAGATTAATCCGGTTTTTTAATAGGGACCTTTCACGACCCGTCATAGCTTGTGTCATAATCCGGGTTGAGGGTAATTTCTTTTATGCTTGAGTTTTTGTTGATCATGACCTCGGGCCAGACCTTAACTCCCGAATGGATGGTTGAGTTATTCCCGATGATTACCTTATGCCCGATAACCGTTCCGTTTTCCAGGCTGCAGTTTTCCCCGATTATGGTGTCATCGGCTACAATTGCCCCTGAGATGTTGGAATTTTCTCCGATTCGGACATGGTCAAAGAGGTAAGAGGAAAGGAGCTTTGCGTTGTCTTCGATTACGCAGTTAGAGCCGATTACGCTGTAAGGGCCAACAAGCACGTTGTCGCCTATGACCGAGTTTTCCCCTATGACGATAGGGCCTACAAGGGATGAATTCGAGCCTACGGACACGTTGTTCCCTATTTTCAGAGGGCCTCTTATCCTGGCGTTTTTCGCGGCGAAATGCCCTTCAATGGTTGTCCCGGGCAGGGCGTCGAGCATCCAGCGCTGGGCCTGCCTGTAGGCTGCCGAACTCCCGACATCGGTCCACTTTCCCCTTACAAGCACGCCGTTAATCTTCTCATCCGCGGCAAGCATGGCCGGGAAGAGGTCTTTTGCAAAATCGTACCTGGTATTTTCCGGGATCCAGTCAAAGATCGAGGGGTCGCAAACGTAGATTCCCGTGCTTGCAAGGTTGCTGAAAATCTGGCCTGACTTTGGCTTTTCAAGGAAGCGGTGGATCCGGTTGTTGATGTCCATGTCGGCAATCCCGAATTCCCTCGGGTCGTCGATGGAAAGGAGCCCGATTGTTATCGGGGCGTCATTTGCTTCGTGGAAGCGGTACATCTCCCTGAGGTCGAGGTTAAGGACGTGGTCTCCCCCAAGTACGATAAAAGGCTCATTTTTTAGGTATTCTTCGGCATTTTTTACCCCACCCGCGGTCCCCATTTTTTCTTTTTCATAAACGTAATCGATATGGACTCCGAAAATGTGTCCGTCTCCGAGCTGTTCTTCGATGCGCTCTCCCATATACCCCAGGGTCATCACTATTTCGTTGAACCCCTCTCTTGAAAGGTGTTCGATAAGATGGCGGACGGAAGGTTCATTGAGAATGGGAATACTGGGTTTGGGGTGCTTGAAGGTCAGCGGTCTTAACCTGGTCCCCGCACCTCCGCACATGATGCATGCCTTCATATTTCCTCACATGTTCTTTTTGAATATATTAGTAACTATTTTCAGCGGTAATTGATAATGGTTATTCAGGATATGTCCTATTTATCCGCCTATCAGGTGAATCTCAGCTTTATCCGCCAATTCGGAAAATCTCAGCTTTATCCGCCAATTCGGAAAATCTCAGCTTTATCCGCCAATTCGGAAAATCTCAGCTTTATCTGCCAATTCGGAAGATATTGGCTTTATCCGTCAATTCGGAAAATCTCAGTTTTATCCGTCACTTTGATCTCCCTTTCCCCTTCATACTCAGTAACAATGCCTGTTATACTCACAAAGTCCCCTTTATTTATTGATTCATCCAGGGCTTCAACTCCTGCATCACTTGGAACAAAAACAGTCAGTGGCTCGGAGTTGTAATCTACTTTTAAAAGCAGGTGCCCTCCTGTGTACGTAAAGCGTTTGCTCAGGACCTCGGCTTCGAGGTTCACCCGTTCCCCTACTTCGGACTCCGGGCTGTACTGCTTGAACTCTCCCCCGGACACTTTCCCTGCACCCGCAAATTCTAGCCCGAAGCAGAAATATGCGACTGAGATAGACGATAGTGCCATAAGGAGCAGCACTATTACTACTTTTTCTTCCTTTTCCATACTTCCCCCTTTCTCCGGAAGTTTGATCCCGGGACAACGACCCTGGGACCACTCCATAAACCGTAATCATCTTACAAATCCGGAGTAATTTTCTAAATCTGGAATTCCCCTATAAATTCTGAGTCACCCTGTAGTCCGGACTATTTTTACTCAAAATAATCGAGACAAGTTTCACCTTATAATCGAGACAAGTTTCACCTTATAATCGAGACAAGTTTAACTTCCATGATAAGGATAGTGCCTGCGAGTTCGTGGTTGAAGTCCAGGGTAGCGTGCGTTTCGGTTGAAGCAAGCACTTTTACCTCCCTTCCGCTGGGAGTTGTGATTTTCTCGCCTGCTTCAGGAGGGGTTTCAAGTCCCAGCCTGTCAAGGGGAATTTCCTGGACCATGTAGTCCCTGTATTCTCCGTAGGCTTCTCCAGGGGGGATTTTAAGGGTCTTTTCATCTCCCACTTTCATCCCCAAAACCCCTTTGTCCAGGCCTTTGATTACCTGGCTAGCATTAGCTCTGAAAAAGAGGGGGGTGTATTCCCTGGCTTCCTCGTATATGCCTGCTTCGAGTGCGCGCTCTTTTACGGTGGTTTCGAACACTTTGCCGTCTTCGAATTTTCCCGTATAATCCACAAGCACGTAATTGCCTGTTTCAACAGCCTGAGAATTCTCCATTTATTCTCCATCTCCTTTATTTTTTTGTGCCTCTTTCAATCCAGCTGCTACGAATCCAGCGACTGCTAATCCAACCGCTTTTAATCCCTCTGCTGTTAAGCCGGATGCTGGCGTTCTTTATGATCCGGGTTCCGGCAAAAAATGCAGCAGAAATGTGGCAGCTTCATATGCAGAAGCTGCCCGGGAACTCAGCTAGATTCGATTGAAACAAGTGTAATGTCGAAAATAAGGGTCTTTCCGGCAAGTTCGTGGTTGAAGTCAATGGTGGCGTGGGTCTCATTGACCGAGAGTACGGTAACCCTTGTTCCGTACATTGTCATGAGCTTTTGCCCCTCTACGGGAGGTTCCGGGAGGCCCAGGTCTTCCAGGGGAACTGCCTGGATATTAGCTTCATCGTATTCCCCGTATGCGTCTTCCGGCGGGATTGTCAGGGTTTTTTCTTCCCCTACTTTCATCCCTATCACACCTTCATCGAAGCCTGTGATCATCTGGCCTGCGCCTGCCTCGAAAGTCAGGGGGCTGTATTCCCTTCCTTCGATGTATATCCCGGCTTCGACGGCGACTTCTTCTATGGAAGTGTCAAAGACCGTGCCATCTTCGAGTTTTCCCACGTAATCCACATGGACCGTGTCTCCGGCTTTGGCGGTTTCTCCAGCCTGCCCGTCGTTTCCTGTGTCCGTGCAGCCGCTTCCCAGGAGCACGCAGGCCACGATCAGGATGCACCCGAGGATAAGTACCCCCCTCCCGGTTTTCATTCCGTTCAGGCCTCCGTGATGGAAACCAGTGTTACCTTGAAGGTCAGGGCTTTGCCTGCAAGCATGTGGTTGAAGTCTATCACGAAACCTTCTTCATCAACTTCAGTTATCGTGCCCCGGAGTCCGGTGTCCGTTGCCAGCTGCATCCCTACTTCAGGGGTAAACTCCACGGCTTCTGCAGGGAGTTTCCTGGCAAGTTCTTCACTGTATTCCCCATATGCATCTTCCGGTGGGATTGTCAGGGTCTTTTCTTCCCCCACTTTCATCCCGACCACGCCTTCGTCGAAGCCTTTGATCATCTGTCCCGCACCCACCGTAAAGGTAAGGGGCTCGTATTCTCTTTGCTCGTTGTATATCCCGGCTTCAACTGCGACCTCTTTTACAGAAGTGTCAAATACCGCGCCATCATCGAGTTCTCCTACGTAGTCTACGGAGATGGTGTCTCCGCTTTCTATGGTTTTTTCAGAATCGGCTTTGGAGTTCTCAGTCATAAAAATCAATAATTCAAAACGAAAGCATGTTACATAAAAGTGCTGATGGAATTAGGGTCATATCTGATGCTTATACTGGTATCAGGTACTTTACAGGCTTCTTTTTATTCCCAGGCTGCTTCCAGTTCTTTATCTTTTAGTTCTTTCCGGTACTCAAGATAGGAGTAAACGACCGTAACAAAGGCAGCCAGCAGCGCCGGCCCGAGTATGAAATACACTGCCAGATCCGGGAAAAACATGCCGAATAACGCCGCTATCCCTGCAATCTTGAAGAGTTTGCCCGCCAGCCGGTTAGTCCTTTTCCACACCCTCTCGCTGCTCAGGGTCCAGGGAGTCCGGACCCCGACAAACCAGTTCTGCTCTGCATTTTCCGTAAGAATCCCTATGTAATAGAACAGCAGCCCTATTCCCACCGGGAGCACGGAATTCGGACTGATCTCAATCCCGATGTTCCAGAGCAGCATCTGCACATGTACCGCAAGCAAAAAAAGGAGCATAAGGAAGATAAAACCTTCATAATGTTTCCTGAATTTCTCGATATTTGCCTTCCGGGGATCAACCCTGGGGACTACCAGAAAGAACAGGGCAAGTCCGGCCATAATAAGAGGCATGAAAAACAGCCCCCAGAACTTCGACATATACCCGTTCACCTCTCCGCTGGCGTCCCAGTGCGTGGCCATCTGCTCTGGCACCAGGGGGTAAAAGTAGATGGAAAGGATGAAGGAGAAGAGAACGATTCCGATGATCACAAGGGTGGATTTTTTCATGGGTAATTAATTATGGCTCTAAATATTTAAAGAGTAACTTCTAACTAATCTAGTAGTTTTTAAGATTGTTTCTAACCTGGAATTGCAATTTTGCTTTAACAGTACTTTTGTCTTAACCGGGTAAAATATTTTTTATTATTCGATATCTTTCAACCCCATTTAAGCCTCAGGATTCGCAAACTGAAAAATGAATTTAAAAGTATTGAACTTTTGGAAAAACGAATTTCCAGAAAACGAATTTCCAGAAAACGGATTTTTGGAAAAACTAATTTTCGGGAAAATAAATTATTTTGAAAATAGATATTTTTAATGCAAAAATCTTCTAAAAAGAAAAGTGGACCGGTCGGGTCTATATCCTCAAAGTTTATAGTCCTAAACATAGATTTTATATACATGACTAAATCGGTTGATGACATTCATTGCATGGACACCGGCTTTATAAATGCGAAGCAGAGATTGAAAAAGGCCGACATCGGGGAAGAAAACCGAAAGTTAATTGAAAATTTTTCAATTGCCTTGAGGCGGGAAGGGGCGGCAAAGTCAACTATCACATGGTATCTCAATTACACGACTCGTACGGTTCAACGACTTCAGGAAATGGGCTTTACTGAGACTTTGGACAAGCTGGACCCTGAAACCTTCGATAGGCTTTTAATTCATCTTGAAGATGAAAGGAAAATGTCACCTGGCACAATTCGAAATTATAAAAAATTAGTCAAAAAATTTTTCCGTTGGTCCACGGGCGGCAATCCCCCTAAGTGGATTAGGGAGCTTAAGCTCAAGACGATCGAAAGCCCCGTACAGCCTTCCGACATCCTGACGAAAGACGAGTTTACCCGGCTCCTTGAAGCTGGCAGGCATCCACGCGACAAAGCTATAATTGCCGTTCTTGCAGATGGGGGAATGAGGGTGGGGGCGCTTGCATCCTGCCGGGTCAAAAACGTTGAATTCAACCAGTATGGGGCCATGATCTACCTTTCAAAAACGGGAGTTAATAAAACAACACCCGCAAAGGGGATTCCTTTAACTTGGAGTTCAGGATATCTGAATCAATGGCTAGCCGTACATCCAGACAGGGAAAACCCCGAGGCTCCCTTATGGGTTACACTTGACAAAAACCAAGAGGCTGTGAGTTATAAGACGATTCGAAAAATGATAAAAACCACAGCAGAAAAGGCAGGCATAAAGAAAAGTGTTCATCCTCACTTACTACGGCACACGGCGATTACCAACTGGATACTTGACGGACTCAACGAGCAGGAGGTAAAACACCGGGCTGGGTGGAGTCGCGGCAGCACTCAAATGTTTAAGATTTACGCAAATTTCACAGATCAGGAAATCAATAATAGCATTTATGAAAAGTACGGGCTTAAAACCGAGGACACAAGACATGTTACGTTAACAAGATGCCCGAGATGTGATAACGTTTTGAAGTCGGAAGATAAGTTTTGCTCGCGTTGCTCGCTTGTACTCGATCAGGCAATGGCTGAAAAAATAGAAGCTGGAAACGATTTTGCCGATGATAAGATGGAAAAGTTAGTAAACGCAAAAATTGAGGAACTTGTTGAGGCTAGATTTAGGGAAATGTTGGGTCAGAAATGACATTATTCTTCATTTATATTCATATACTTTTAAAAAATATCTTTTTTATTACCTCTTTTTTAATCAATTCTTTACGGGTTTTTGATATTTTCTATTTAGGTCTATGTGTGGGTGCTTGAATAATTTTCAGGTACAAATTCTAAATTGAAGTTTACTATTGTATATATATATGATAAAACCCCTCACTTTACTAATTAATTAATTTATTTAAATTGTAAAGGTGAAAGTATGGAAAGAAACCGTAAAATTCAATTTTGTGTGAATGTTGAACCGCACCTTTTTGAAATGATAGAAGAAAGCCGCGGGATTGCTAAAAGGGCAACTTTTGTTGAGAACATCCTGAAAGAAAAATTAGAGGGAACAGCATGAGTGCAACCGTTGAATCAATCCTCGATATTGACCCTGAAATTATGGAACGGATGCCAAAAACATTTCGACTGTATTTCGAAATTGAAAGACGGGCACAAGAAAAATACCAGCAAATTCTGGCAGATGTTGCAGCAGGGAAAACAACCCTGGAAGAAGAAAGAAGGAAAAGGGGGATTTTGTGATAATGAGAGGGGAAGCTGAAATTCGCGAAGTGTTGCACGTAGTCCTCGAAGTCGCCAAACTTTGGACCACGGCAACGGAGTTAAAACACTCAACCGAGCAACACTCGGTCCTATTTGTGTTATATGTACCCAAATACACATATAATTATCCTACCCGTATATTTGGGTTATATCATTCTATATACTCCGTTTTTCGTTATCGTCTTCCCTCTCAACAGAGGGGCTAAATATGGAATATATATGCAACGTATCCGAAAAATATAAGCAAAAATCTATTTTTGATTTTTCCGGTCCTGGACTCTTCGAGGCCCGAACGGATACCATGAACACCCCGAGCCCTGAACAGGATCTTATTTTTAATCTATGGATGTCAGGGGAACAGGCACAAAACAAGATTAACCCGGTGGAAGCCCCGGCAGCTTATCAGGTGATAGACTCGCTAAATTGGAATCTATACCATGCATGGCAAGGAACCCGGGCAGCGGGGGCGCAGGCATGAACGAAGCCGTAACAATCCCTCCGGCAGTAATTAGAAAAAACGAATTCTTGAAAAGGTTTAACAGTGTGCCTTATGACCGGGAAGTTGACACCGAGGACATAAACGCGGACCTTGCAGAACTCGCATTAATGAACCCGGCTTTTTTTGATATGTTTAATAAGGGCCCTGAAAATTGGACATTTGCGGACATATCAGAAGTAATCAAGATATTAGCGGGGACTTATCCGAAATGGTCAATAAACCGGATCCTTGAAACTTATTGTTATGGCGGTAAAGCATGGGGGGAACTGGAAGAACCCACAAAACTTTCCCTGATTGAATCCGCGATCAACACGGCAGAACAAAAGGACTGGATAGAGGCAAAAAATACAGACGGTATACCTTTAGAATTTGATGGACTTTACGAACTCCACAGGACGAAAGAAGGGGACGTAAAAAAGGTAGTTCTCTACAATGAGGAAATAGCTGACAAGATCAGGAGAGAACTTAACACCCTGGCTTTCAAGGATCAGTTATATGTCTATTCAGAAGGCGTATACGTGGAAGGGGAAGCCCTTGTTAAAGCCGAAATTGCCCGGACGGTTAAAGCTATCAAAGCAGCGAAAAAAGGCAGCAACGCAAGCGTGAGAGGCGCAGACGCGGAGATCATGTATTATATCAGGTATGACGCCCCTCACATGAAATATCCTTTCAATCTGCACCCTGATATGATACCCGTTAACAATGGGATCATAAGGCTGAACTTTGAAACGGGACTGCCTGAGCTTATCCCTTTCAGCCCGAAATGGCTATTTAATTACAAGATTCCTACGGACTTTAACCCGAATGCAAGCAGCAAACCTATAGATAACGTCCTTCGGTCATACGTGGATGAAGTTGACTTAAAGGTACTTTATCAAATACCTGCACAGGCATTATTACAGGTAATGGGACGCGGGCCTTACAAGAAATGCTATTTATTGCAGGGCAGGAAGGACGCGGGGAAGTCTTCATACCTTGAATTGCTTTATAGAACCTTCGGGATTGAAAATAAAAGCGATGTCCCATTAAATGAGCTGGCAACCGGGGAACACAAGTTTAAGCTGGCGCGTTTAGTGGGAAAACTCCATAATATTCATGACGAACTCCCTAACTTTCCATTGAAGGAAACCGGGACTTTAAAAAGGCTGTTAGGTGCTTATTCTCATGACGTGGAGGTTAAAGGACGGCAGCCTTTCTCAGCGTTCATAACGGCGGTGCTTGTGTTCGCATGTAATACCCCTCCGAAGATCACGAACAACGATGTGAAGCGGGACGAGGCTTTCTGGGATAAGTGGGAATATGTGCTATTTCCTAACAGCTTTGAAAAGCGGGATAGATTCTATGAGGAAACATTTACCCCGGAGAACTTAAGCGGGTTTTTACATAACGTCATTGCTGCAGCCCTCCGGATAGGCAGAGAGGGAAAACTTTTGAAGGAGACCGACGGCCCAGATGTTAAGGATAAGTGGGCTAAATGTTCGGAACCTGTATATCAGTTTATTTCTAAAAACATGGAAAGAAGCCGGTATCCTACATATTTCTTGAAAGGGGATATGTTGGATATACTCATCAAATGGGGGAATGATGAAAACTTAGAGGATGATATACCACAATCAAAGGAAGCCCTTTCGAAGATCCTTAAAATATGTGGCGTGACAGAGGCAAAGCTTACCGGGAAGGACTCGGGGATCCAAAGCCCTGTTTATGTCTTCCCTTACAAATGGAAGGAGGACAGCAAATACAAGGCAGATATCAAAGAGTTCGAACTCAAGAGGGAACAAGCCAAATTTAATTAATTATCTTTTTTTTTTTCGTTTTTTTATGTCTATTTATTGGAGAGTTCTAGCTATCTTCAACAATTCATTTTGCGCGGATAGATAAACGCTTTCGGGAAGTACTCTTTATACTACTATCCGTACTATCCGGGTATATTTTACATTCTTGTACACAAAAAAAAATAAAAAAAAAAGATTAGGGGGGAGGAGTTGGAAAAACGCCGGATAGTGCGGATAGCAGTTTACACAGTTACAAACCATCTATAAGGTATCTCAGAAAATATACATTTTTGTACAAAAATATATAAGGTTATGAGTAGTATATAGTACTAGGCAATTTTGCATCTAAGCAGCAAACACTTTTAGGGGATAACGTGAAAAGCAACAACGGAAGCCACGAAAGAGAACAAAACCAAATAACCCGAGATTTACTTCTAAGCTACAACAACGAAATAATAAACGAAATAAGAAGCAGACTTAAAGGAAGCAGATTCACGGCTACACAGTCGGACGCAATCAAAATTAGGTATATGCAAACTCTTATTATGGGGCTCCGATGTGCAAACGAAATCCTAAAGGACGTTGAACTGAGCGAAATAAAAGAAGACCTCGAGGAACTCCGGGAAACCCTGGAACAGACAGGACCAGGCGCACACCGGGCAGCCTTCCCTATCCCGGGGGCTAACTAATGCCTTCGATATCACAGCTCCGAAAAGAAATAAACGAAATCCGAAGACTCGCAACCCTGCAGAACTCCGGGGACATATCCCAAACTATTGTATACAACCCTGCTTACGGGACTCCTGACCTATCAGGGATCACAGGGACCGGAACCATAATTTGCATACCTGATAATGGCAGGGATTACCTGGCGGACTTGTGGCAGGGACCTTATAGCCCTGAACCCTCCGGACCCCTCGGGGGGGCTATGGTCCTTAACTTAATACATGAAGATTGCGGGGAAAATTAATGGCTTTCCTGGAAGAACTCGAGGCGGACCTGGCAGACCTGACCAGGACAATAGAAAAGTATACCACACGATCACAGGAAGCCGGGGAACCCTCCGGAGCTGAGGACCTTAACCTGTTTCTTGAAGATCCGGACCTTGATAACCTGCTTGATATGCCGGACCTGGGGGAACTCCTGGCAGGCATCGAAGAGGATTATAAAAATCTGTTTTTGGGGGAAACATGGCTACCCTTGCTTCCATAAAAAAAGAATTACAAGCGATCAAGGCAGCAGCAGGAACCCGGGCGCGTGAATCACAGCCGCGGGAATGGGAAATAAAAGGCCTTGCGCAGTACAGGAACGCATTATTTCATCAGGACATTTTAAACAGGATACGCAAAGAACCCGTGGACCTTCCCTTCAATCCTGTGGACTACGGGCGGGACCTGGCATACTTTGAATATTGGAATGAAAATGTTTACCATTTTCCATATACGGCAGCAGATGAAGCGAAGATAAATAAAGAACTTACTGAAAGATTACTGAACCTAATTAACGCGGATGCAGCCCCTACAGTCACAGGCTGAAAAACCATAAGAAACGCACCGGAAGGAAAAACCCCTTAACTTCCTTGAGATGTGTTTTTATTTCTTTCAATATATGAAAGTCGTGGGTTAAGTCATTTATTGCACATCATATAGGAATATGCAAGTTCTCACCGATTAACCCTCTATGAAACGCAAAAAAAGGTAAAGAAAATCATAGCAATAACATAAAAAGATAACAAGAGGCTGAATTTAACCGATGACGAAAACGGGAAAAATGGCGATTTTACAAAGTACCAAAACGTAATAAATTGTAATATTAAAGATTCAAAAAGTATGAAACTAGCTACGGAATAAATGGAAATTTACAAGAAAGCAAGAGTTGGACCCGATAAAGCCCTTTCCGAAGCCTTCCCGGCCGGGATCACTCCAGATGACTACTCGGATGCCATGACCCTGGCTAGCTTCCATGGGCAGCAATTTTTTTCTCCTTTTTTGAGACTTTTTATTATTTTCTGGGTTTTTGATTGATTGCAGTCAATGAATGTGGAAAACAAACATACATTTTGACGATTCCAGAATATATTAAAAAGTCTCAAAGGTCTTTAATATTAAGTTTGTAAAAATATATCCACATTTGTTTCATCTGTAGATGAATAATAATATCCTTGGCCCAATAAGGTTTCATCCAGTGATAATGCACCAACTACCACGTTGGGGTTTGTTATTCCCGATTCTGTCGCAATTGATTTGGATATTATTATGATGCCCACTATATCATCATAAAGATCTGTTTCAGCTGGAATATTGTCAACGTAATAGTCAACCATCAAGCTTTTTGTTTTTGGAACAAAAATGACTCTTGCATCCTTCACTTCATAGTGAGTTTTTAAGATTTCGACTAGTTCTTCCTTTTTTTCTTCAGGAAACTTTATTGTTACTTCATCTGGTTCTTCATTTGATTCTTCATCGGTGCACCCACTTATAAACAAAAATGAAGTTAGAATACATAAAATTACAAGGAAAGAATAAATATATTTTATTTTCATTTAATCACCAACTTTTCCACAAAATTTAATATATAATTTATGATTAGTAAAGTTCTGACTGTGGACATACTATAAAATATTTGATTTATTAAATTTTTGGTCTTGTCCGTGAGCCATTGATCATGGTTGAAAAAAAGGGTATTATGCTTCGGAAATAGTAATAAGTCAAAAAATGGTTTGAGAATGGAAGAAAATGATCAAGGATTTTAAACAAAAAGTAAAAGTACGTTACTCTTGTTTCATATGAATACAAAAAAATTCACCGGGTCCTTGTGGAAATGAAGAATCTATCCGAAAAGCTCAAACCAATAAAAAATTTAGTTTCAAAAATTATCCCCCTACTTCTGTTCATCTCATTTCTAGCTATTTTTATTCTCATCTTATGGAAAGTCCCCCAATTGCAGGTTTCAAATCTAAGTGGCTCCCTGGATGACCCCACAAAAGCCGCCGAGCTGGAAGATAAATTCAGGTCAACTCTTGCTCAGTTATTAGGCGGAGTAGTTCTAATGCTTGGGCTTTATTTAACTCACAGGCGTGTCACAGCAACTGAAAAAACTGTAGCAATAACACAGGAGGGGCAGATCACAGAGAGATTTACGAGAGCTATTGAGCATTTAGGGAGTGCCGGTCAAGAATTAAGATTAGGTGGAATCTATGCTCTTGAACGAATAGCAAATGAGTCGGAGAAGGACCATTGGCCCATCATGGAGATTTTGACCGCCTTTATTCGAAAAAATTCCCTGAATAATAATATCAATGGGGATGAAAAAACGGAAGGTGAAAAATTATCAATTGATACTCAAGCAGCACTCGATGTTTTAAGAAGAAGAAACAGAGAACATGAGAAGAAAGAATTTCGGTTATTTGATTTGAGTGATACTTATTTAGCGGGGGCTAATCTTGGAGGGGCTCACCTTGAAGGGGCTCACCTTTTAGGGGCTGACCTTGGATGTGCTGACCTTAAAGAGGCTAACCTTAGAAAGGCTAACCTTGAAGGGGCTCACCTTTTAGGGGCTGACCTTGGATGGGCTGACCTTAAAGAGGCTAACCTTAGAAAGGCTAACCTTGAAGGGGCTAACCTTAGAGAGGCTAACCTTTTAGGGGCTAACCTTAGAGAGGCTAGCCTTGGATGTGCTGATCTTGTAAGGGCTGACCTTAAGGAGGCTAACCTTTTAGGGGCTAACCTTTTAGGGGCTAACCTTGGATGGGCTGACCTTAAAGAGGCTAACCTTGTAGGGGCTAACCTTAAAGAGGCTAACCTTAAAGAGGCTAACCTTGTAGGAGCTAACCTTTTTGGGGCTAACCTTGTAGAGGCTAACCTTGTAGGGGCTAACCTTGAAGGGGCTAACCTTAGAGAGGCTAACCTTTTAGGGGCTAACCTTAAGGAGGCTAGCCTTGGATGGGCTGATCTTGTAAGGGCTGACCTTGGAGGGGCATTAAATAATACCTCACTCGAACAACTTTCGAAAGTGAAAACCCTTTATGAAGCTAAATTAGATGAAAATTTTTTGAAATCTCTAAAGGAATCAAATCCTTCTCTGTTTGAAAAGCCTTCTAAATAAATGGACATAATGACTAAAACTCTCAAAAAAACAGATGGGTGGAATGAGAGTCGAACCCTTGAACCCCTACGGGAATGGGGATGCTTTAAAGATTAGCATTAGCAAAAAAAGAATTCGTTTAGGACTATTAAAAGTTTTTAAGTGGACCGGTCGGGAATTGAACCCGAGGCCTCTACCATGCCAAGGTAGCGATCTTCCCCTGATCTACCGGCCCATGTATTTATTATGCCACGAGCATTTCCTTTAAATCACAGTATCGTATATAAAACTGTCGGCAATAGGGCTGGGGTGTGGGTAAATTATTTTATGAACTGACCCGGGGCCGGAAATCGGGGCAAAAGTTATATATAGTAATCCGCGTATTAGAAGTGTTGTCGGATTGGGATGCTTTCCCAAATAAAGCCTTTCAATTGCGATAATTCAAAAAAAGCCTTTCACATTGGGCCCGTAGCTTAGCTTGGTGGAGCGCACGGCTGATAACCGTGAGGTCCTGCGTTCGAATCGCAGCGGGCCCACCACAATCTTATCTCTTTTCAGGAGAAACTCTAGGCTTTTTTAATACAGTGGCAGATTAAGCCTTTCACATTGGGCCCGTAGCTTAGCTTGGTGGAGCGCACGGCTGATAACCGTGAGGTCCTGCGTTCGAATCGCAGCGGGCCCACTATAAATTTTTCAAAGCTTTTCTTGTCTGTTTTGTAGTTTTCTTGTGTCTGTTTTCCTGATGGAATTTGCCTTTCAGGTCCGGCTTTCTCTAAAATCCTGTTAAACCTTTTGCCGATGGCCTTATTAAGAAGAGAAAATATCTAGCCAATAGTTTACCTGGCAGTAAACTCTTGTCTTCGGAAAAAAAGAAAATTTAAAGATAAGATAATCAAGGCACGGTTCGGGACGGAACAGTGCCCTGAATTTTAGCGCTTCGCTGTTAGCCTGAAAGTATTCAGGCAATATTCTTGAGGCGTTCGATGTTTTGAAGCACGTGTCTGCTTTCTGCTATGATCTCCTGTTCGATCTTGCCTACAATGCGGTCCATGGGAACCGTAAGCTTGTACAGCTTGATAGGCCTGCCCTTACCCTTTGACTTCTTTTCTTCCCGGATGTGAATCCAGTCGTTCTCGCGAAGGTAACGCATTGCGACGCTGACTTCCGGCTGTCTCAGGCCCGAAACTACCTCAATGCTCTGGGAAGAGATTTCCCTTCCTTTTGCAAGGCAGGCAAGGGTTAGGGCAACGGGCCTGCTTACATTTATTTTTCTAAACAGTTCGATCATTTCATATTCGGTGGATCCCAT